>CAJAES010000111.1 GCA_903938815.1 uncultured beta proteobacterium | reverse complement strand
GCGCGACGACATCATCATGGCCACGGGCCGCACGGACTACCCGAACCAGGTCAACAACGTCCTGTGCTTCCCGTACATCTTCCGCGGCGCGCTGGACTGCGGCGCGACGACCGTGACGGACGCGATGGAGATTGCCGCGGTGCATGCCATTGCCGAGCTGGCGCAGGCCGAGCAGAGCGACGTGGTCGCGGCCGCCTACGCGGGGCAGACGCTCGCCTTCGGGCCCGAGTTCCTGATCCCGAAGCCCTTCGACCCGCGCCTGATGGTGAAGATCGCCCCGGCCGTGGCGCAGGCGGCCGTGGCCTCCGGCGTGGCGCTGCGGCCCATCGCCGACCTGGACGCCTACCGCGAGAAGCTGCAGTCCTTCGCCTACGCGTCGGGCCAGACGATGCGGCCCATCTTCACCGCGGCCAAGAACGCCCGGAACAAGCGCGTGGCCTACGCCGAAGGCGAAGAGGAACGCGTGCTGCGCGCCGTGCAGGTGGTGGTGGACGAGAACCTCGCGCGGCCCACGCTCATCGGGCGCCCGGCCGTCATCGCGCAGCGCGTGGAGCGCTTCGGCCTGCGCCTGCGTGAAGGCCGGGACTACGACGTCGTCAACGTCGACAACGACCATCGCTACCGCGACTTCTGGCAGACGTACCACGCCATGACCGAGCGCAAGGGCGTGACCCAGCAGCTCGCGAAGATCGAGATGCGCCGCCGCCTGACTCTCATCGGCGCCATGCTGCTGCACAAGGGCGAAGTGGACGGCATGCTGTGCGGCACCTGGGGCACCACGGCCAACCACCTGCACTACATCGACCAGGTCATCGGCAAGCGCGCGGGCGGCAGCCCGAGCACGCCGCAGGACGTGCAGGTCTACGCGTGCATGAACGGCCTGCTGCTGCCCGGCCGCCAGGTGTTCCTGGTGGACACCCACGTCAACATCGACCCGTCCCCCGAGCAGCTGGCCGAGATCACGGTCATGGCCGCCGAGGAGATGCTGCGCTTCGGCCTGCAACCGAAGGCCGCGCTGCTGTCGGCCTCGAACTTCGGCAGCATCGAGCTGCCGAGCGCCGACAAGATGCGCCGCACGCTGGCCCTGCTGCGCGAGCAGGCCCCCTGGCTCGAGGTGGACGGCGAGATGCACGGCGACGTGGCGCTCGACGCCGCTGCGCGCGCGGCCGTGATGCCGCGCAGCACGCTGGTCGGCGAGGCCAACCTGCTGGTCTTCCCGGACATCGACACCGCGAACATCTCGTACAACCTGCTGAAGTCGGCGGCCGGCGGCGGCATCGCGATCGGCCCGGTCCTGCTGGGTGCTGCGCTCCCGGTGCACATCCTGACCCCTTCGGCCACGGTGCGCCGGGTCGTCAACATGACGGCCCTGGCCGTGGCCGACGCGAACGCCCTGCGCACCTGACGGCGCCCGCCAGAGCGCTCGCCACGCGCTGACAGCCCCGTTCCAGCGCCCTCCCCGGAGGGGGCGGCGCCTGCCTGCGCAGTGCCCGGATGCCCGCCTCAAGTGCATGCATGGCCCCATTGGGGGGCGGCCGACTTGAGATTTTAGGGGGTTTCCGGTAGCATTCCTGTCTGGTCATTCAGGGTTATCCCGTGTTCTTCTCCGGTCAGGTCACAGTCGGGCAGACTCTCAGGAAGTTAGCGCTCGCTGTCACCGCAACCGTTGCGCTGGCAGGTGCGGCGCAGCTTCCGGCCCAGGCACGCAGTGAGTCTTCAGCCGGTGCTCCGGTGGTGGCGACGGTGGACTTGTCCACATTGCCCCCGCAGGCGCGGCAGACGCACCAGCTCATCCTGGCAGGGGGTCCGTTCCCCTATGGCAAGGATGGCAGCGTGTTCGGCAACCGTGAGCGCCTGTTGCCGCTGAACACCCGGGGTTACTACCGCGAATACACCGTGAAGACACCCGGGGCGAAGAATCGGGGCGCGCGCCGCATCGTTTGCGGCGGCACCCGTCCCACCACCCCGCAAGCCTGCTATTACACCGGCGATCATTACGCGAGCTTCAAACTCATCGCGCCATGACCGACGGTGACATCGGAATCGCATTGTTTGAACCTAGGAGGAACGAGACCATGCTCTTGCAGACCGTCCGTCCCAACATCGTGCAGTCGATCCGCGCCTATCGCGTGGACGACCTGATGCAGGCTGCCGAGGGCGCTGGCCAGCATTTCCTGTACGCCAACCTGGCCAACGCGCAGTCCAAGCAGGACGTGCTCGAGGCCATCGCGACCTCATTCCTGTTCCCGCCGCACTTCGGCAAGAACCTGGATGCGCTCTACGACTGCATGACCGACCTCGTGCACAAGTCCGGCCAGCAGCCGGGCTTCGTCGTCGTGCTCGAACAGTTGCCCGACAACCCGCGATTCGACCGCGAAGCACGCGAGCAGCTGCTCGATGTCTTCCGGGACGCGGCCGATTTCTGGGGGGAACGGCGAATACCGTTCAGGTGCTTCTATTCTTTTCAGTAGCCCGCTCCCAGGAAATCGGGTCATGGGAGCGGGCTACCGAGGTGGCCCCCACGAGCACTGTCGCCAAGCCGGCGGCCAAGGTTGCAGCGCCGAAGAACGGCCTGAACCCCAATTTCGGCACCAACATGCCGATGATGAGCAGCGCGTTCGACACAGCCATGTGGCTGAACGCCGCCTGAAACCGACGCAGCAGGCGGTCAGCTCCGGCTGACCGCGAGCGCCAGCGCCAGGTAGTCCGCCACAGGCACTTCCTCGGCGCGGCGCTGCACGTCGAACGAGCCGCCGAAGGCGCGCTCCTCCAGCCAGCGTCCCAGCGTGTGCCGCAGCAGCTTGCGCCGCTGCGAGAACGCCACCTGGACCATCTCCGACAGCAAGGACGGGTCCACCTGGGACGGCTCGGGCCAGGGCAGCATGCGCACCACGGCGGAATCCACGCGCGGCGGCGGGTCGAATGCATCGGGCGGAACGTCGAGCACGCTCTCGATGTGATATCGCCACTGCAGCATCACGGTCAGGCGGCCATAGTCCTTGCAGCCCGGCGAGGCGGCCATGCGGTCGACCACCTCCTTCTGCAGCATGAAGTGCTGGTCTTCCACCCGATGCGCCCAGGGCAGCAGGTGAAAGAGGATGGGGCTCGAGATGTTGTACGGCAGGTTGCCGACGACGCGCAGCCGCTGGCCGGCCTGGTCGGCGAGGGCGCCGAAATCCACCTTCAGGACATCGGACTCGACCACGTTCAGGCCGTTGCGGCCGCGCAGGCGGGCCGCCAGGTCGCGGTCGAGCTCGATCACCGTGAGGCTGCCGCAGCGCTCGAGCAGCGGCTGCGTCAGGGCCATCAGGCCGGGGCCGATCTCGACCAGCGCCTGGCCCGGGCGAGGGTCGATGGCACGGACGATGCCGGAGATGACCGTGGTGTCGGTCAGGAAGTGCTGGCCGAAGCGCTTGCGCGCGATGTGCTGGCTCACCGCTGCGCCGTGCCCTGGCCGGACTCCCGGATCTCGATGTAGGCGCGGGCGCGGAGTTCCTCGACCCACTCCTCGTAGGATTGCTGGAACTTGCGCTCGCGCAGAATGTTGCGGGCCTGCTCCCGGCGCTGTGCCGGCTCGATGGTCGTGCGGCGGCGCTCGAGCACCTGGATCAGGTGCACGCCGAAGCGCGAGGCCACGGGCTCGGAGATCTGCCCCGGCGCCAGGCGGCTGGCGGGTTCCTCGAACTCGGGCACCATGACGCCCGGGCCGAACCAGCCCAGGTCACCGCCGGCTGCGGCGGAACCGTCCTCGGAGACTTCGCGGGCCAGATCCTCGAATCGGCGCTCGCCGGTCTCGATGGCGCGCTTGACCTGCTGC
>CAJAES010000110.1 GCA_903938815.1 uncultured beta proteobacterium | reverse complement strand
CCCCGACATCGACACGGTACGGTGCCGCGCGCTTCAGCGCCACCGCGTCGCCCCGCTTCAACGCGCGATGGAGGTCCCGCGCCTGGCGGCGCAGATGGTCGAGGTGGGGGTGGTCGGGCAGAACGCCCGGGCGGCGGTCCGACGGTGCAGCCGCAGAGGAAGTGGCATCAGGCATGAGGCCTCCCAGTCACAGGGCCTGCGATCCGCGCGGTTCAGGCCGACTGAGGGCATCGAGAGCGCCCCGAAGGGCATCTCTGCTCAGGTGGGTTCAACCCTGCCCGCGGATCCGGGGGCGCCCTGAAAACGCCGTATGTCGGATGCTACAGCGCGCAGGGGCAGCCGGGGGCGTTGCAGAGGCAGGCCAGGGTTACACGACCTGAAAACGATGCGAGAGTGGACACCAGTCGTTCACCAGCGACGGCTCATGGCCGGGTCCCGGTGGCCATGGACGGGCCAGTCGCGGCGCTGTGCCGTCAGTCGCGGTCAACCCGGCGCCCCACGGCGGCGTCGGGCCCGCGATGAGGCGCCGTACCCCACGCTGAATACCGCCAATGTTGCTGCAGACGGTTCGGCTGAAGACCCTCAGCCCAGACCCTGGCCGAAGCGCTCGGCCACGTCGTGCGCCGAGCGCACGGCGCTTTCCAGCAGCGGGATCCCGGCCTGCGCATACGAGCCGCAGAACCAGACTCGCCGGTCCGGCTCGGCGTGCAGGCGCTGCAGGGCGTCCAGCGCGCGCAGGCTGCCGGCGTCCAGCACGGGCCGCTCGAACCGGGCCTGCCCGACGAGGCTGCCCTCGCGCGGCTGGCGCTGCGGGTGCACGGTCTGGAAGACGTCTTCCCGGCCGCGCAGCGCGGGCTGCACGGCGTTGACCCAGATCGTCGATTCCGGTGCCGCGTGGCCGGGCGCGATGCGCAGGTTCACAGGACTCCAGTCACGTCGGCGGGCGGGCATGAGCGCAGGGTCGGTGTGCGTGAGCACCGTCACCGGCTGGTAGCGGAACCCTTCCAGCATGGCGGCCTCGGCATCGCTGGCATCGCGCAGCAGGGCACGGGCGTGGTTGGCCTGCGCAGCCATCACGACATGGTCGTGGTGTTCCTCGCCGCCGTCGGCCAGCTGCAGCACCACCCCCCGGCCCTGCCGCCGCACGCCGGCGATGGGCGCGGGGCAGCGTAGCCTCGGGATGCCCCCGCGCAGCAGGCGCTCCACGCCGTCGGCGCCTTGCAGCGCACGGCGCACGCTCTCACGCGTGAGGCCGCGCGCCATGTAGTCCACCACCACCTGCGCCGGGAAGGCGCGGGCGGCTTCGTACGAGCAGGTGCAGACGGTGCAGATGGCCGGCAGCAGGAAGCCGTCGACGAACTCGGGCGGGTAGCCGCACACCACCTCGCCGATGCTGCGTCCGGCGAGATCGCCGCGCGCCAGCGCGGGCACCATCTCGCGGTGAAAGCGCAGCAGGCCGGCCACGATGCGTCGCGCCCGAGGCCCGAGCAGCAGGTCCTGGGGAGCCGGCACGCCGATGGACCGGCTGCCCCAGCGCAGGTTGCGGTAGCGGAAGTACAGGCGGGCGTCCTCGCCCATGAACGATGCCGCGTAGCTCACGGGCTCGCTGGGCACGCCCAGGGCCGCGTACAGGCGGGTGAGCGTGGGGTAGTAGCCGGGGTAGAACACGCGCAGCGGCACGTCGATGCGCTCGTCGCTGCCGGGCGCCGTGACCGATGCTGCCGTGAAACCCGGCCGCGCCTGCCGCTCGTAGAGCGTCACCTCGTGGCCGCGGCCCAGCAGCCAGGCGGCACTGAGGCCGCCGAGGCCGGCGCCGACGACGGCGATCTTCAGGCGGGGGGTTTCGGGCGCGGGCGGTGTCAAGGGCGGGACAGCGGCAAGGGGTCTCGGGCGCGGGAAGGCTGATGAAGATGCGTGAAGGCGCATGCAGGCACGGGCACGATCTCGCGCAGATTCGGACGGATGTTATTCGCGTTGTTGGCGTTGTCAGCGCCCAGGGCCCGTGCGGCGCTTCAGCGGAAGTTCCGGCTGCGGGCGTCCAGCCCCTGCAGCAGCGGCGTGTGGTCGACCAGTTGCCGCGCCACCAGATGCCGCACCTCGCCCTCGCGCTGCCAGATGCCGTAGACGGTGAGCAGCGTGGAGGCGAGCAGCGCCTGGCGCTGGCGCTCCACGAGATCCGGCCAGACGATGACGTTGACGGCGCCGGTCTCGTCCTCCAGTGTCACGAAGACCACGCCCTTGGCCGTCTCGGGGCGCTGCCGGTGCGTCACCAGGCCGCTGGCGCGCGCCAGCCGGCCGTGCGGGAACTCGTTCAGCACGGCGGCCGGCAGCACCTTGTAGTGCGCCAGCGCGGCGCGCAGCAGCCCCACGGGGTGCTGCCCCAGCGTGAGGCCGGTGGCGCGGTAGTCGGCCAGCGTCTGTGCGGCGTCGTCGGGCGCCGCCAGATCGGCGGTGTCCTCGTGGGTGCGCGTGGCCTGCAGCATGGGCGTGGCACGGGTGTCGACGCCGGCCACGGCCCAGGCGGCCTGGTGGCGGTGGCCGGCCAGCGCCTGCAGCGCGTCGGCACCGGCCAGCAGGGCCAGCGTGTGCGCGTCCAGCCGCGCGCGGCGGGCCAGGTCTTCCACGCTCGCGAAGGCGCCGGCGGCGCGCGCGGCGATCACGCGCTCGGCGGCCTCCTGCGGGAAACCGCTGATGCGGTTGAAGCCCAGGCGCACCGGCCGCAGCGAACTGCCGATTGCGGCGGGTGCAGCGGGCAGGCCGGGATCGGGCGGATCGGATCCTTCCAGCACGGTATCCCACGCGCTGTGGCGAATGTCCACCGGGCGCACCACGACGCCGTGCTCACGCGCGTCGCGCACCAGCTGCGCGGGCGCATAGAAGCCCATCGGCTGGCTGTTCAGCAGCCCGGCCAGGAAGGCGTCGGGGTGGTGGCGCTTGAGCCAGGCGCTGACATAGACCAGCAGCGCGAAGCTGGCGGCATGGCTCTCGGGGAAGCCGTACTCGCCGAAGCCCTCGATCTGCTTGAAGATGCGCTCGGCGTACTCCTGCGTGTAGCCCTTGGCGACCATGCGCCCCACCAGCCGCTCGTGGAATGGGCCGAGGCCGCCCTTGCGCTTCCAGGCGGCCATCGCGCGGCGCAGCCCGTCGGCCTCGCCGGGCGTGAAGTCGGCGGCCAGGATGGCGAGCTGCATCACCTGCTCCTGGAAGATGGGCACGCCCAGCGTGCGCTCCAGCGCCTGGCGCACCTCGTCGCTCGGGTAGTCCACCGGCTCCTCGCCGTTGCGCCGGCGCAGGTAGGGGTGGACCATGCCGCCCTGGATGGGCCCCGGGCGAACGATGGCGACCTCGATCACGAGGTCGTAGAAGTTCTTCGGCTTCAGGCGCGGCAGCATGCTCATCTGCGCGCGGCTTTCCACCTGGAAGGTGCCGACGCTGTCGCCGCGCTGCAGCATCTCGAAGGTGGGCTCGTCCTTGGGCGGCACGTCCTGCATCACGAAGCTGCGGCCGAGCTTGTCGCCCACCATCTGCAGCGCGCGCCGGATGGCGCTGAGCATGCCCAGCGCGAGCAGGTCCACCTTCAGCAGGCCCAAGGCGTCAAGATCGTCCTTGTCCCACTGGATCACGCTGCGCCCGGCCATCGCGGCGTTCTCCACGGGCACCAGGCGCGCGAGCTGATCGCGCGCGATCACGAAGCCGCCCGGGTGCTGGCTCAGGTGGCGCGGAAAGCCGATCAGCGTGGACGTGAGCTCGACCCAGAGCTTCGAGATCGGCGCCTCGGGGTCGAAGCCGTTCTCCTGCAGGCGCTCGGGCGCGATGCTGCGGCCGTCGAACCAGTGCTGGGACTTGGACACGGCCTCGATGCGCTCGAGGTCGATGCCCAGCGCGCGGCCGACATCGCGCAGCGCGCTGCGCGGGCGGTAGCTGATGATGACGCCGGTGAGCGCCGCGCGGTGGCGCCCGTACTTGCGGTAGACGTACTGGATGACCTCCTCGCGGCGCTGGTGCTCGAAGTCGATGTCGATGTCGGGCGGCTCGTTGCGCTCGGCGCTGATGAAGCGCTCGAAGAGCAGGCTCATGCGGGCGGGGTCGACCTCGGTCACGCCCAGGCAGTAGCAGACGGCCGAGTTGGCGGCGCTGCCGCGGCCCTGGCACAGGATGCCCTGGCCGCGCGCCCAGTGGACGAGGTCGGCCACGGTCAGGAAGTACGGCTCGTACTTCAGCTGCGCGATCAGCGCGAGCTCGTGCTCGACGGTGGCGCGCACGGCCGGCGGCACGCCCTGCGGGAAGCGGCGCAGCACGCCCTGCTCGGTCAGCTCGCGCAGCCAGCCGGTGGGCGTGTGGCCGGCGGGCACGATCTCCTCGGGGTATTCGTAGCGCAGTTCGTCCAGCGAGAAATGGCAGCGGCCGGCGAACTGCAGCGTGGCCTCCAGCCACTCGGGGCGGTACAGCGCGGCCAGCCGCGTGCGCGGGCGCAGGTGGTTCTCGGCATTGGGCTCGAGCGCGAAGCCGCACTCGGCCACCGGCCGCCGCACGCGGGTGGCCGTGAGAATGTCCTGCAGCGCCTTGCGCGAGCGGGCGTGCATCAGCGCGCTGCCCACGGCCACGATGGGCAGGCCCGTGAGCGCGGCCACGCGCTGCGTGATCTCGAGCAGCACGCCGTCGTGCGCACGGTGCAGCAGCGGCAGCGCGAGCGCGGCGCGGTCGCCGAACCAGGTGCGCAGCCACACGGCCTGGGCAAAGAGCGTCTCGAACGGCTGGGGGTGCGCCAGCACGGCCGGCGCCAGCAGCAGCGCCAGGCAATCGGGCAGGCCGGCGAGCGTGGGCGTGTTGGGCACCTTGCCTTCGACGTCGGCCATCAGGGCGCGGTACTCGCCCTTGGGCGCCCGCCGGCGTGCCACCGTGATCCACTGCGCCAGGTTGCCGTAGCCGCGGCGCGACATCGCCAGCAGCACGAGATGCGGGCCGTCGGCGTCGTCCTCGGTGCGCCGGACCGCCATCTCGGCGCCGATGATGAGCGGCAGTTGCAGCCGCCGGGCCTCGGTGTGCGCCCGCACCACGCCCGACAGCGAGCACTCGTCGGTGATGGCCAGCGCCGCATAGCCCAGCGCCTGGGCGCGGCCGACCAGTTCTTCAGGGTGCGAGGCGCCGTGCAGGAAGCTGAAATTGCTGCGGCAGTGCAGTTCGGCGTAGCCGGGGAGCATGGACAGGACTGCTATGCTGGGGGGTTCCGGCATCACAGAATACTGTATATCCGTACAGTTCTTGATGACCATCCTTGGCGATCCTTGCGCGATCCTTCACGCGACCCTCCCCGAGACGTTTCCCCGACACTCCCGCGATGAGACCGACTTGAAGCTCGCCGCCTTCGCCGCCGCCAGCCTGGTGCTGGCCGTCACCCCCGGGCCGGGCGTGCTGTACATCGTGGCCCGCACGCTGGCGGCCGGGCGGCGCGCGGGGCTGGCTGCGGTGGCAGGCGTCGCGGCAGGCAACCTGGCCAACGCCGCGGCCGCCTCGCTCGGGCTCACGGCGCTGTTCACGCTGTGGCCGCCGGCCTTCACGATCCTCCGGGTGGCAGGCGGAGCCTACCTGGTGTGGCTGGGCATCGGCGTGCTGCGGGCGCCGGCCACCGCATGGGCGCAAGCCTCGACGTCCGCATCCGCATCCGGACCCGAGTCGGCACCCGCCCGGCAGGCGTTCTGGGTGGCGCTGCTGAACCCGAAGACCACGCTGTTCTTCGCCGCGCTGCTGCCACCCTTCCTGGACGCCGAGGGCTCGGTCGTCGCGCAGAGCCTGCTGCTGGGCGCGATGTTCACCGCCATCGCGGCCACCACCGACGCGGCTTACGCGCTGGCTGCCGGCGCGGTGGCCCCGAGGCTGGGAAACGGCTCGCGCCATGGCCGCTGGATCGCCGGCACAGCCTGCATCGGCCTGGGGCTGTACGCTGCCTGGCCCTGAAGAGGATCTCCGATGAAGCTGCCACTGCCCGCACTCGCTCTCGCATCCTTGCTCGGCCTCGGCACGCCACCAGACGCCGCCGCGCAGCCGCTGCCGCAGGTGGCCACCGGCCGCATCGAGCGGTTGCCGTCGTTCGCGTCGAAGCACGTGGACGCGCGCCATGTGGACGTGTGGCTGCCGGCTGACTACAACCCCGCGCGGCGCTACCAGGTGCTCTACCTGCACGACGGGCAGATGCTCTTCGACGCCGCGACCACCTGGAACCGGCAGGCCTGGGACGTTCACCTCGCGGTGGACCGGCTGATGCGCGCCGGGCGCATCGCCGACACGCTGGTGGTGGGCGTGTGGAACGTGCCAACGCTGCGCTATGCCGAGTTCTACCCGCAGAAGATGCTGGCGTTGGCGCCCGAAGCGCTGCGCCGGGAATACATCGAGCGCGGCATGGCCGGCCAGGCGCGCGCCGATGCCTACCTGCGCTTCCTGGTGGAGGAACTCAAGCCCGAGATCGACCGCCGCTACGCCACGAAGCCCGGGCCGGAGTCGACCGCGGTGATGGGCTCGAGCATGGGCGGGCTGATCTCGCTGTACGCGCTGTGCGAGTACCCGCAGGTCTTCGGGGCGGCAGGCGGCGTGTCCACGCACTGGGTGGGCCTGCCCACGGCCTGGGGTACGGAGCGGATGCGCGACTCGGCGCTGCCGGGGGCGGCGCTCGGCTACCTGCGCCAGGCCTTGCCGCCGCCGGGCCGGCACCGCATCTACCTGGACCGGGGCACGACCGACCTGGAAGCCCTGTACGCCCCGCACCTGCCCGCCGCCGAGGCCCTGCTGCGCGAGCGCGGCTACGGTGCAGGCGATGCGCTGACGCGGGTCTTCGACGGCACCGGCCACAACGAGCGCGACTGGGCGGCGCGCGTCGAGATTCCGCTGGCCTTCCTGCTCGGGCCGAGGTGAGGCCTGCGATGGACTGGTTCGAACGCATCACGGGGTTTCGCGAAGGCGACGAGGCTGCCACACGCGCGCAGCTGAGCGTGGACGGGCAGACGCTGGTCTCGCTGGCGAACGGCAGCCGGCACGGCATCGGGCAGCTGACGTTGCCCTCACTGCGGGAACTGCGGGCCCGGGTGGTCGGCGGCGACACCTCGCTGCTGACGCGGCTGGGCGGCGGCGTGTTCGGCAACGACGACGCGTGGATCGACGCGGCGATCGAGCGCGCCCTGCTGCGCGTGCCGCGCCTGGACGTGCGGCTCGTGCACTACGGCGCGGTGCCGCGGTCGATGCAGGAGCTGGCGCGGCGCCTGGCCTGAAGCGGCCCCGCAGGCAGCTTCGTGATGCGCTCCGGCATGGGCGGCCTGATCTCGGTTACGCCCTCTGCGAGTACCCGCAGATTTTCGGCAGCGCCGGTGCCATGACACGCGTGTTCGAAGGCCAGGGCCACAACGAGCGCGACTGAAGCGCCCGGCTGGCGACTCCGCTGATGTTCCTGCCGGGCACGCCGCGCCGAGACCCTGCCGGGTCACGTGCGGCACGGCGAGCGGCGACTACGCGAAGGCCTTCCACATCACGACCTGGGTGAGCTCTTCGCCGTCGAAGTACGTGGTGTCGGTCTCGGCGATGGCGCTGCGCGGCAGCCCGGGCGGCGGCGTCAGCAGGTAATTGACCGCAGAGCAGTGCAGCATGCGCGTGGCCTTGCCGGCGGCATCGACCTCGGTGACGATGCCCACGTGGCCGGGCCCGCCTTCCTTGCTGGGCTTGGGGTGCACCAGCAGCGCGCCGGGCACCGCGCGGTCCAGCGGCACGAACCACTGCCGCTCGCCGTTGGCGTCCGCCAGGATGCCGTTCGTGTCGAACCAGGCGCCTTCCGCCGAGCGGCTGTCGCGCGCGACACCCAGAGCCCAGCAGACGTAGCCCGAGCAGTCGCAAGCCAGCTTGGGCAAGGAGGCCCGCGAAATGCCCGACGTCCTTTCGCCTGCGATGTATTTCTCGTACACGCGCGGCTCCTCGCGCTTCTTCTGGGCGAGCGCGGACTCGATGTCGAACGACGTGGCCGGCGCGTCCAAGGCGGGCCGGCCCTGGGCCCGGGTCCATCCGCCGCTGCCCAGCCAGTAGAACACTGGCGTGGCCGTGCCCAGGCGGGCGCGGGCCAGGAAGTCTTGCAGGGTCATCGGGTTTCCTCTGTGTCCTGTGTCGGCTCATGCTAAGCGCCGCGGAAGTCGGTGCCAACCCGCGTCAGGGGCGCTGGCTGGCGGTTTCAGCGTGCGGTGCCCGGCGCCGGGGCCGGCAGCCATCCCGTCATCGCGGTATCCGCGCTGCGACCCTGCGGTGCAGAATCGGCCGCAAACCCGGCAGCGAGGCTCCATGACCACCAGCGTGTTGATCGTCGAGGACGAACCCGAATTCCTGCAGCGCTTCACCGAGGCGGTGCTGGCCGACCCTGAACTGAGCCTGGTGGCCGGCGTGACGACCGGCCGCGCCGGGCTGGCCATGCTGGAGGCGCAGCCGCCCGACGTGATGCTGGTCGACCTGGGCCTGCCCGACATCAGCGGCATCGAGCTGATCCGGCATGCGGCCAGGCATCTCCCGAACTGCGACGTGCTGGTGGTCACGATGTTCGCTGACGATGCCCACGTGATGGGCAGCATCGAGGCGGGCGCCACCGGCTACCTGCTGAAGGACGCCCGGGCCACACGCATCGCCTCGGCCATCCACGAGGTGCGCGCCGGCGGTTCACCGATCAGCCCCAGCATAGCGCGCAAGGTGCTGGCGGCGTTCCGCGTCGCGCCGCAGGCGGCTGCGCCAGTACCAGCGCCCGCGCAGACGGCGCAAACGACGCAGACGGCGCAGACGGCCCAGGCGGCGCCGGTAGCTGCCGCGCCGGCCGAGCCCTCGCCGCTGTCCGAACGCGAGACCGAAATCCTGCGCCTGGTGGCCAAGGGCTTCAGCTTCGACGCGGTGGGTGAACTGCTGGCCATCTCGCCCCACACCGTGGTCACACACGTGAAGAAGATCTACCGCAAGCTGGCAGTTCACTCACGTGGGGAGGCGGTGTATGAAGCCAGCCAGATGGGGCTGCTCTAGCGCGCTGGCGCGGCTGGCGGCGGCAGGGGCGGTGAGGCTGGCCACTTCCTTGGCCACCGCCTTGGCAGTCGCACTGGCCATTTCACTGGCGGTCGCCGGCCCGGCGCGAGCCGGCGTGGTGGAGCCGCCGCGCGCCGACATGATCGTTTCCGACCAGAGCTTCGCACCCGCCGCCGATGACCCACGCTGGCGCGAGGTGGCGCTGACGCACATCGAGCAAGCGCCCGTGGTGTGGTACCGCGTCCGCTTCGACGCCGACCTGACCGAATCGTTCTGGATGGTCTACCTGCCCTTCCTCTACGGCGGCGGGCAGGTCAGCGTCAACGGCTTTCCGGTGGCCAACGTGACCCAGGCCACGCCCGACCTGTACGTGCGCTGGGAGCGCCCCTTCCTGCTGCCGCTGCCGGCTGGCACCCTGCGCGCCAAGGACAACACGCTGCTGATCCGGCTGGTGCCGGCCCATGCCAGCACGGCAGCCATGATGCCGCAGCTGGCCCTGGGGCCGCAGGCGGCGCTGCAGCCCATGTTCGACCGCCGGCTGTTCATGGTGCGCACGGTGCCCGTGGTGACCCTGGTCTCGGGCCTCGTGGTCGGCGCCCTGGTGCTGCTGATCTGGTACCGCCGCCGGCAGGAAGTGCTGTACGGCTGGTTCGGCCTGGCGGCCATCTTCTGGGCACTGCGCACCACCACCTTCGTCTTCGATTCCCTGCCTGCCGGCGCCTGGGCGCTCTGGCGGCTGCTGTACTTCATGAGCACCGGCGGCTTCATCGTGGTGCTGGCCATGTTCACGCTGGGCCTGGCCGGTTGGTCGCGCCCGCTCGTCACACGGCTGCTGCTGGGCTACTGGGCACTGGGGCCGGTGGCCTTCTTCGTCGGCGGGCATGCATTCACGTCGACGTACTGGGTGGCGGGGCTGATCCCGGTGGGCATGGGGCTGGCCATGGTGGCCTTCGTGGCGGCCTGGCGGCGGCGCAGCGGCGAGACCCTGGCCATTGCCGCGGCCCTGGCACTGGCCTTCGTTGCCGGCCTGCACGACTACCTGGTGGCCGACAGTGCAGCCATCGTGAACGCGCTGCTGCCCAACTGGTCAGACCACCGCCTGTTCCTGCTGCACCATGCGGCCAACGTGCTGCTGCTGGTGATGGGCATCCTGCTGGCCGCGCGCTTCGTGCGCACGCTGGGCGAGGTGGAGGCGGCCAACCGCACCCTGGAAGCGCGTGTGCAGGAACGCGAACGCCAGATCAGCGCGAGCTACGAGCGCATCGCCGTGCTGCAACGCGAACAAGCCGCCACCGACGAGCGCCAGCGCATCATGCAGGACCTGCACGATGGCCTGGGCTCGCAGTTGTTCACCTCGCTGTCGCGCGCCGAGCGCGGAGCACTGGACGCCACGGCCATGTCCGACACCCTGCGCAGCGCCATCGACCAGATGCGGGTAGCGCTCGAGGCGCTGGCATCGGAAGAGCAGGACTTCGGCACCGCCTTCGGCAACTTCCGCTTCCGCTGGGACGCGAGGCTGCGCGACTGCGGGCTGAAGCCCGTGTGGCAGATCGATGTGGACGATGCGTTCCCGGCGATCGCGCCGCACGACGCGCTGCAACTGCTGCACATCGTGCAGGAAGCCCTGACCAACGTGGTCAAGCACGCTCGCGCCAGCACGGTGACGGTGCGCATGCACCACGCCGACGGCGTGCTGAGCGTGGACGTGCTGGACGACGGCGTCGGCGGCGCAGCCGCGAAGCCGGCCGGTGGCAGCGGCCGTGGCCAATCGAACATGGCCAAACGCGCGCAGCGACTGGCCGGGGCGCTGGAAGCCGACTTCGGCGCCCATGGCGGCCGGGTCAGCCTGCGCATGCCGCTGGCCGGCATGCCGCCCGGCGGCCTGCCAACGCCCGAGCCCGGGCCCGGGCCCGGGCCGGTACTACCGTGATCACGGGATGCCGCGCCGCCAATGCGGTATCGCCAGAAGGAGCGCGGTTTTCTACAGTCTCTTCACCGCTTCAACACGAAGCAGCCCCCACCGGAGAGACCTCATGAACACGACTTCCAACACCGCCCGCTTCGCTGCCTTCTTCGCCGCCGCCGTCGTCACCACGGTTCTGGTCGGCAGCCAGTTCGGCCTGGCCGGCCGCTACGACGCCGAAGCCGCTGCCGTGCTGGCCGGTCAGCCGGCCGGCGGCCTGACGGCTCTGGCTCCGGTGCAGCGCACGGCAGGTTGATCGGATGCCGGCTGGGCGCGGCGGCAGCGTCGCGGCACTAGCCGAACCGCCCTTGCAGGAACCACCCGTCCGGCGCCGCCAGCCGGGTGCGGTAGATCCAGACCAGCGCGCCGTCGTCGGCGCGGGCGATGAAGTAGTCGCGCGCGGCCAGGTCGCCGTCCCACCAGCCGGCCTCGATGCGCTCGGGGCCGCTGACGATCTGCAGCGGGCGGCCGTCGAGCAGGGGCAGCGTGGCGCGTTCGGCCAGCGGCTGCGGCGCGGGCAGCAGCCAGGCCGGGCGGTGCAGGGGCAGCGTGGGCGCCATCGCCGGCGCGGCCACGGCCAGCGACGGCGCGCCCTGCAGGCGGCTGGCGTGCTCGGGGCGATGGTCGGCCACCGGTTGCAGGCGCTGCACCTGCGCGTCGCCCAGACGCGCGCGCAGGCGCTCCAGCAGCCGCGCCAGGCCTTCGTGCTGGCTCTGGCGCGTGGGGAAGAGCTCGCCGCTGGGCGCGGGGGCCTTCACCAGGCGCTGGCAATGCAGCCGCAGCTCCAGCGTGGGCGCGGGCAGCGGGCAGTTCGCCAGGCGCTCGCGCAGCAGCACGTTCAGCTGCGCGGCGTCGGCGGCGGGCTCGGCCAGTTCGACGAGCAGGTCGGTGTGGTCGGGAGCGCCGTCCTCGTGTCCGCGGCGCCGGGGCTCGTGCTGCATGCGCAGCGTGAAGGCCGCGATGCGCGACTGCCGCGCCTGCGCCCAGGCCAGCAGTCGCGCCAGCAGCACGCCCGCGCCGTACAGCACCTGCTCGGTGGTGTCGGCGCGCGCGAAGAGCTCGAGCCGGCTCTCGAAGACGGGCGGCGCGACGACGGGTTCGCGCGGGTCGGGTGCGTCGCCACGGGCGCGGTCGAGGTCGGCGAGCAGCGTGGCGCCGAAGCGCCGCGTCAGGCCGGCGCGGGGCAGCGCGCGCAGGTCGGCCAGCACCTGCAGGCCCATGCCCTGCAGCGCCTCCCAGTGCTCGCGGCCGGGGCCGAGCAGCCAGACCGGCGCTGCATCCAGCAAGGCCTGCAGCGCAGCGGGGTCGGTGCTGTGCCGGCCCCAGGCGAGGTCGCCATGCTCGGCCGTGCCCCAGCGCGCCAGCAGCGCCGCGCCCAGCGGCGTGGGCGCGCTCGCCAGCTGCAGCCGGTGTCCGAGCGGGGCCAGCGCGGCCAGCAGCCGCGCGCGCAGGCGCTCGGGGCCGCCGTGATAGCGCAGCACGCTCTGCACGCCCAGCAGCACCGTGGCGTTGCCGTCGGGCGCGACCAGGGGCGTGAAGGCCAGCGCGGCATGGGCCACGGCCTGCAGCGCGGCGGCGTCGCGCGCGGGGTCGGCCTGGCCCAGGCGCAGGTCGGCGGCCAGGGCCAGCGCGGTGG
>CAJAES010000109.1 GCA_903938815.1 uncultured beta proteobacterium | reverse complement strand
CTTGAAATGCTGTCCGCGATCGCGTGAAATGGGTGTCCGCGATGGCGTGAAATACGCAATGTGCGACATCGGGTTCTCCTTCGGCTCGGGCGCGTGAGGCGGCTAGACCTTGCGCCGGCCCTGCCACTGCCTGTAGATCTCGTTGACCTCGGTGGCATAGAGGTCCATCGCGGCCTCCGGGCTGAGCCGGCCCGACGCCGCGTCGGCGAACATCCTCGGCACGATCCACTTCTTCCAGATCTCGTCGACTGCGCCGTTGGCGTAGCCCGGGTAGCCCACGCCGACGGTCCAGGTGCTGGCGTCGGAGAAGATGGCGTACTTGTCGGTGGGCGTGGCCTTGGGGTCGTTGGCGATCAGCTGCTGCAGGTCCGGCACGAGCTGCTGGTAGGTGGGAAAGTTGTAGAAGCCGCTGGCGAGAAAGGCCTCGCGGGATTGCCCGGTGAGGTCGACCAGGAACTTCTTGGCGCCACTGACGTTGCGTGCGAACTTCCAGATCACGTAGGCGTTCATCAGGTGCATGACGCCGATCTGCCCCGCCGGACCACGGGCCGGACGGCCGAGCAGGATCTTGCTGGCCACGGGAATCTTCTCGCTCTCGCCAGTGCGGGTGACCGAGATGGCGTTGAGGGTCAGAGACCCCTTGCCGGCCAGCATCAGACGGTTGTTGGAAGACGCGTCCCACGAGAAGATCTCGTCGGTCATCGTCTCCGTGTACAGCGCCTTGGCGTACTTCAGGGCCTCCAGCGTGTTGCGCGACTTCAGGCTGGGCCGGCCCTGAGCGTCCTGGACGCCGCCTCCGAAGGCCAGCAGGATCGAGCGCAGCGCCATGCTGCTGTCGAGTTCGTTCGACATGCCGATGCCCACCGGAATGCCGTGCTTTTCCTTGATCTTGCGCCCACCCACGCGGATGGACTCCCAGGTGTCGGGCTTCACGCCGACGTCGCTCCAGAGATCCTGGCGGAAGTTGACGGGATCGGGCACGTAGCTGTCGGAAAAGCCGAAGTACTTCTTCGTGACCGGGTTGTAGGTGCTCTTGAGGGCGATCTCGTGCGGCTTGCCGTACTTGCGCTCGCACTCGGCATAGATATCCCGGTGGTCGATCACGTCGTCCTCGTAGGACGCCGGAGGGCTCAGGAACATGCAGATGTCATGGCCCTGCTTCTTGCCGATCTCGGTTGCCGCGCGACTCTCGATGCTGGTCATGCCGACGTTCGTGACGATCACCTCGGTGTCGTTGCGCTCGCCCCACTCCTTCACGAACTTCTTGTTGAACCACTCGTCGAACGCCGGGACGAAGTGGTTCCACTGCATCACCTTCAGGACCTTGCCTGCCGCCCGCGCCCTGGGCAGCAGCGGTGTCGAGAGGCTCGCCACGGCGCCGGCCGCTGCGGCGGCCTGGATCACCCGGCGCCGGGACGGGCGAAAATCTTCGGAGGCTGCGGGCGTGTCGCCGCCATCGGGCGGGGTCGGGCGAGTCATGGTCATGGTCGGCGTTCCTGTCAACGTCGCGGTGCTGTCGGTTGCCGAGGCAGCCGGCTGATCCGGCGGTGGATATCACTTCTCGGGCACCGGCCCTGAAAATGATAATAAATGTCAATAGTCAATAGTAGGTACGGAGATCCACAAGAAATTGTGGAAATGATGGCGAAGAAGCCCGTTTTCCCCCCGATCGCCAGGTGCGGAGCTGATAGCGCGGCCCGATCTGGCACGCCACCGGCTCATCCGCTCAGATGGCAGGGCTCTCCCTGGGCACGATGACCTGGCCTTCGCCCCAGTGTTCGGCCCAGGTCGCCTCCCCGTCGCAGACGGCGTGCGCCTTCAGCCGCAGCAGGTCGACGGCCTCGGGCAGGGTGATGCGCCCGTCGACCAGCATCGACACATCGATGTCGATCGCGTCGGACCAGTCCCGCACTGTCGAGGGGTTGCCGCAGACCCGGATGGTCGGCGCCAGGGGCACCGCCGAGGGGTTGAACACGCCGATGCCGAACAGCGTGAGCTGCGCGCCGCCGCACACCATGCCCGTGATGGACACAGGGCTGAAGAACGGCGTGTCCATGAACCACAGGCCCGGGCCGGGCGGCGGCTGGGCAAAGTCCAGCCGGCCCATGAACGGCGATTCGCCGCACTTGGCCACCGCGCCCATGCTCTTCTCGATCAGCGTGGTCAGGCCGCCCGCGAGGTTCTCGGGCGTCGGGTTGACGCCGCGGTAGTCCTCGCCGTCGGCCTGCATCATCTGCTCGCGCTGGCCGATGGCCTCAATGATGTCCGCACCTGCCCGCACGGATTCGGCGCGCGCCCTGACCACGGGTTCGGCGCCGATGAACTCGGCCGTCTCGCTGACGATGGCGCTGCCGCCGCTGGCCACGACCAGGTCGACGAAGCCGCCGATGGTCGGGTTGGCGCAGACGGCGCTCGTGGCGTCGGAGCCGCCGCACTCCAGGGCCACGGTCAGTTCGCCCAGGTGCCCGAGGCTGCGCTGCTGGGTGTCCAGCACGGCCCGCACCTCGGCGATGGCCCTGCGGCCACGTTGCACCGTCTCGCCGACGCCGCGCCCTTCCATGAAGGCCAGCACCTGCACGGGCCTGCCGCAGCCCTGCGCCCACTCCTGCATCCGCGCGCGTGCCGGCGTGTCGTGCACGAAGACCACCGCGCCGCCCACATTGGGGTGGCGCAGCAGCGCATGGATCACGCGCTCCTGCAGCAGGGCATCGCGGCCGCGCAGGCCGCGCTGCATGTCGCCGGCCACCAGCATGCAGCCGGGCTCGGCCACGGCGGCCAGCTGCGCCACGCGATTCGTGAGCGCCAGCGTGGACAGCACCAGCAGGTGGTTGCGGATGCCCAGCCGGCCATCGGCACGGCGGTAGCCGCTGATCGCCGGCGGGCCGCTCTCAGCGGCAGTTGTGGACATGGACATGCTCCCCTTGCGCGATGGCCTGCGTGGCCACCCCGATGGCGACGCCGTACTTCACCACGGGCGCGCCGCAGGGCATGTCCCGCAGCGCCACCTTGTGCCCGAAGGGAATGCCGGCCGCGCACGGCAGGCCGCCCTGCAGGAGGGTGGCCTGCGTGTCGGCGTCCAGCACGGTGGCCACGCTGTCGGCCTCGTGCACGATGATGTGCCGGCGCTCGTTCACGGCCTGCGGGGTGCCTGCGGAACTTCCGGGCCGGCGTCTGGTGCGCTCATTTGGCGCCGATGGCCTGCGGCATGATGGTCGCGTCGAAGTAGGTGCCGGCGCGGATGGGGTCCTTCATGGCGCCGATCTCGACGTTGAAGTCGGTCACCTGGTCCAGCCACTTGGTCACGGTGCCGTCCTTGTACATCTTCACCCATTCCTGCGTGGTGAAGAGCTTCGAGGCCTTGTACTGCTCCTTCAGGTCGACCAGGGGCACGTTCTGGTAGCGCTCGCGCTGCACCAGTTCCACCGCCTCGTCGGGCTTGCTGACCAGGTAGTCGTTGGCCGTGGCCCAGGCGCGCGACAGCGCCATCAGGGTGTCCTTGCGGTTCGCGTAGAAATCGTTGCGCGCGGCCCAGCCGCCGACGATGGCCGCCTGCGGGTAGTAGGCCGAGGCATCGACCACCATCTTGGCGCCCGGCGAGCGGGCCCGGATCTGCAGGTTGAAGGGCACCCACAGCGCCACTGCCGGTACGGCCTTGGAGATGAAGGCCGTGACGGCATCAGGCATGCGCTGGTTGACGACCTGCACGTCCTTCAGCGAGTTGATGCCGTTGGCCGCCAGCGCGCGGTGCAGGAACACGTGCGCCGTGGTGCCCACCGTGGTGGCGATCTGCTTGCCCTTGAGGTCTGCGAAGCTGTTCACGCCCATGTCCGGGTGCACCCAGAGCTGCGCGGTCGCGTACTCGACACTGTTGATCAGGAAGGCCTTGCCCTGGCCGCGGGCGGGGAAGTTGGACAGCACCGCGCCGGTGGTCAGCACGTCGAGGCTGCCGCCCACCAGGGCCTGGAACAGCTCCGGCCCGGTGTTGAACATCGTGTACTGCACGCCGTTCAGGCCTTCGCGCTTGAAGTGCCCCAGGGACTCGGCCAGCCACATCTGCGCGTTCACCGCGAGCGTGTTGACATAGCCCACGCGCAGGGGCGCCTGGGCGCGCACCAGGGCAGGCATGCCGAGCGCCGTGGCGGCGGCCAGCGTTCCGCTGGTCTGGAGGAAGTGGCGCCGCTTGTGGCTCAGCTTCTGGCTCGGCTTGTGGGTCGTGGTGGTCATCTCGTGTCTCCGTTGGATTGGTTGTGCCCGTCGCTCAGCCGGGGGGCGGGCTGCCCGCGTTCTGCCTCTGTTGCGCCTCGTACTCCTCCATCACCAGCGCGTGCACCTCGCTGCGCAGCCGCGCGAACTCGGGTTGGTCGTGCAGCGATTGCTGGCGCGGGAAAGGGAAGGGGATGTCGATGACCCGCTTGATGCGCGACGGCCGGGCCGAGATCACGATCACGCGGTTGGAGAGGTAGATCGCCTCCTCGACCGAGTGCGTGATCAGCATCACCGTCTTGCCCTCGCGCTGCAGCACGCCCAGCAGGAGGTCCTGCATGGCGCTGCGGGTCTGCGCGTCGAGCGCGCCGAAGGGTTCGTCCATGAACAGGAAGTCGGGCCGCACGGCATAGGCGCGCGCCAGCGCCAGGCGCTGCCGCATGCCGCCCGAGAGTGTCTTCGGGTAGGCGTCTGCGAAGTCGGCCAGGCCCATCAGGCGCAGGTAGCGCATGACGATCTCCTGGCGTTCGGCGGCGCCCCGGGTGTTGGCCTTCAGCTTCAGGCCGAACTCGACGTTCTGGCGCACGGTCAGCCAGGGGAAGACGCCGTACTCCTGGAACATCACGCCGCGGTCGGAGCCCGGCCCCTCGATGGGCCGGCCATCCAGCAGCACCTGCCCCGAGGTGGGGTGCATGAAGCCCGCGGCCATGTTGAGCAGGGTGGTCTTGCCGCAGCCGGACGGGCCCACGAGCGAGACGAACTCGCCCTGCCGGATCTCGAAGCTGAGGTCGCGCACCACCTCAAGGCGACCGCGTTCGGTGTCGAAGGCCATCGACACGTTCTGGAAGGCGAGGCGTTCGCTCATGTTCCCACCCGGTCCTGCCACGCCAGCAGGCGGTGCGATAGCGCCCTCAGCAGCTTGTCCATCGTCAGCGCGATCACGCCGATGCAGATGATGCCCATGTAGATGGCGTCGAGGTTGAAGAACGAGGCTGCGTTCTGGATCTTGGCGCCCAGCCCGCTCTGCGCGGCCACCAGCTCCGAGGCCACCAGCGTGGCCCAGCTCACGCCCAGCGCCACTCGCATGGCGGTGAGCATGTGCGGCACCGTCATCGGCACCATCACCTTCCAGAAGATCTCCAGGTCGGTCGCGCCGAGCGTGCGAGCCACGCGGATGTAGATGGGACTGATCTGCCCCATGCCTTCGTACATCACGATCACCGCCGCGAAGAACGAGGCGTAGAAGAGGATCGACACGCGCGCCACCTCGCCGATGCCCAGGTAGACGATGACGAGCGGAATCAGTGCGATGGGCGGCAGCGCCCGGAAGAAGTTGATCAGCGGGTCGACGAAGCGGCGTATGGGCTTGTACCAGCCCACCACGAAGCCCACCGGCACGGCCACCAGCATGCCCAGCAGCAGGCCCAGGAACACGCGTTGCGTGGACAGCAGCATGTCCATCCACAGGCGCTCGGTGGTCATGGACAGCCAGAACTGCGCGGCCACCGCGCCCGGGGACGGCAGCAGCTGCGATTCGACCAGGCCCGAGAACTTCACGCCGTACCAGACGGCCAGCAGAAAGACCCAGGGCGCCGCGGTGGCGGCCACATTGACCGCCAGGCGGCGCGCGGCGGAGGGTCGGAACGAAGGAGATGGGGCCATG
The DNA here is from genome assembly GCA_903938815.1 of uncultured beta proteobacterium. Taxonomy (GTDB): domain Bacteria; phylum Pseudomonadota; class Gammaproteobacteria; order Burkholderiales; family Burkholderiaceae_C; genus Rubrivivax. The sequence goes on along the minus strand of CAJAES010000109.1, from coordinate 38,537 downwards.
TGGGCGTTCGAGGTGAGCTTCAGGGGGCTTCGAGGAGCGGAGCGTCAGGAGTCGACCGCGAACTCGCGCAGGGCGGGCAGGTCGGGCGGGTGGCCGTAGCCGGGCACGTCGGGCAGGCGCACGCGCCCTTCGGCCACGGGCGACAGGCCGCCCGTGAGCAGGTCGCGCAGCGGGTTCGGGTTCACGTCCATCTCCAGCAGGCCGTCGCCGCCTGCAGCCGCAAGTACGTGCGCCGACATGGCCAGGCCGATGCCGGCGCCGAGGAAGTGCGGGCAGTAGCGCCGGCCGAACGCCATCGCGTTGCGGGCCACGGCCAGGCAGCCGCTGACGCCGCCCCACTTGGCGAGGTCGGGTTGCAGCACCGATAGCGCGCCGGCCTGGATGGCGCCGTCGAACGCGGCCTGTCCGAGCAGGTTCTCGCCCCCCGCCAGCGGCGCGCCGGCCACGGCCGCCAGCCGCTGCCACACCAGCGTGGGCTGGTCCACTGGAATCGGTTCCTCGATCCAGGCCAGACCGTGCACCGCCAGGGCCTGGCAGTTCGCCGCCGCCTGCTCGGGGCGCCAGCCCTGGTTGGCGTCGACCATCAGCACCGCCTGAGCGCCGAGTTCGCGGCGCACGCTCGCCACGCGGCTCGCATCGGCCTGCGCGTCGAAGCCCACCTTCAGCTTGAAGGCCACATGCCCGGCGGCCTGCTGCGCCAGCACGGTGTCCACGGCGGCTTCGGGCCCGATGCCGCTGGCGTAGGCCGGCACCTCGGCGCGGGTGCCGCCGAGCAGCCGCCACAGGGGCAGGCCGGCGCGGCGCGCGGCCAGGTCCCACAGCGCCTGGTCCACGGCCGAGATCACCTGCGCCAGAGGGCCGGGCTCGCCGCTCTGCAGCGCCAGCACCGCGAAGCGCTGGGTCAGGCTCGCCCAGGTGGCGGCGGGGTCGGCGGCGGGTTGCCCCTGCAGCGCCGGGGCCACCAGGCTGCGCAGCAGCGCGGCGCGGTGCTCGGCGCCGCACGGCGGGAAGTTGCACCAGACCTCGCCCCAGCCGAAGGCGCCTTCGTCGTCCTCCACTCGCACCAGCAGCGCGGGGCGGTCGTGCATGACGCCGAAGGACGTGCGCACCGGCGCGCAGGGGGCGCGGAACAGCATGGCCTGCACCCGTGCAACGCGCGTTCCGGCAGCCAATTCCCAGCTCATGGCTGCAGGTCCATCTCGAGGCGGATGAAGTCGCCCCGGTAGGTGATGAGGCCGATGTAGATCACCCGGCCGGTGGCGTCGCAGAACACCCGGCGCACATCGGCCACGGGGCTGTTGATGGGGATGCCGAGCAGGCTCGCGACTTCGACGTCGGCCGTGGAGATGGTGAGCGTCTGGCGCGCCTGCGCGATGCGGACCTGCGGCAGTTCCCGCAGCACCGACACCACGGTGCGCGTGCGGAAGTCTTCCGGCGCAAGGTCGAAAATGTCGCGCGCCAGGAAGATGGAGATCACGTTGTAGGGCCGGTCATCGTGCGAATGCACGCGGCGCATGTGCATGTAGGCGGCCGCGGGCGTGCCGTCGCCCGGGTCCAGCGGCGGCGGCGAGCTCAGCGGCTCGATGTCCAGCATCTTCGGCTGGGTGTCCCGGTACATCTCGGCCAGTTCGGCCAGCGTGGTTTCCACCTTCAGGCGGCGGCTGGTTTCGGGCACGCTGCTGACGAAGGTGCCCCGGCCGCGTTCGGCCGACAGCAGCCCCTCGCGCGAAAGCACGTCGATGGCCTGGCGCAGCGTCATGCGCGAGACGCCGAAGTCCGCCATCAGCTGCTCGAGCGATGGAATCTGCACGCCCACCGGCCACTCGCGGCGCGAGATGCGGCGGCGGAACAGGTCCGACAACTGCACGTACAGCGGAATCGTGGGGTCGAGGCGGGTCACTGGGATGGGCTGGATTGACAAACGTCTAGCCAACCATACCATTGCTCCGCATGACAACGCAATCCGGCTCATCCGCCGCACCGGGCTCGCCTGCGGGCGGGTACGACTACATCGTGGTGGGCGCGGGGTCGGCAGGCTGCCTGCTGGCCAACCGCCTCAGCGCGGACCCGGCCGTGCGCGTGCTGCTGCTGGAGGCGGGCAGCCGCAGCCGGCATTTCTGGCTGCGCCTGCCGGTGGGCTACTTCCGCAGCATCTTCGACTCGCGTTTCTCGCGCGTCTTCGAGACCGAGGCCCAGGAAGCCACTGGCGGGCGCCGCATCCCGTGGCCGCGCGGGCGCCTGCTCGGCGGCTCCAGCGCCATCAACGGCCTGATCTACATCCGCGGCCAGAAGGCCGACTATGCCGACTGGGAACGCCTGGGCGCGCCAGGCTGGGGCTACCGGGAGATGCTGCCGTACTTCCTGCGCTCCGAGCGCTTCAACGGCCCGGCGAGTGCGTTCCACGGCCGTGACGGCGAGCTCGGCGTCTCCGACCTGCGCAACGACCATCCCTATTGCGCCGCGTGGCTGCAAGCCGCGCAGCAGGCGGGCTGGGCCTACACGCCCGATTTCACCGGCGCGCAGGACCAGGGCGTCGGTCCTTACCAGCTGACGCTCCAGGGGCACTGGCGCTGCTCGTCCGCCGATGCCTTCCTGTTCCCGGTGATGAACCGCCCGAACCTGAGCGTGGTGACGGGCGCCACCGTCAGCCGGGTGCTCTTCGAGGGCGACCGCGCCGTGGGCGTCGAGTGGCTGCAGGGCACGCAGGTGTGCAGTGCCCGCTGCGACCAGGAAGTGCTGCTGTCCGCCGGGGCTCTGCAGACGCCGCATCTGCTGCAACTGTCGGGCGTCGGCCCCGAAGCTGCGCTGCGGCGCGCTGGCGTGCCGGTGAAGATGCACGCGCCGGAGGTGGGCGCGCACCTGCAGGACCACTACCAGGCGCGCGTGATCGTGCGCCTGAAGAAGCGCATGTCGCTCAACGACGACGTGCGCAACCCGCTGAAGCTGGCGCAGATGGGCGCGCAGTGGCTGCTGGGCCAGCGCGGGCCGCTCACGGTGGGCGCGGGGCAGGTGGGCGGCATGGTGCGCAGCGAGCACGCGCGCGACGAGCGCGCCGACGTGCTGCTCAACGTGATGCCGCTGTCGGTGGACAGGCCCGGCGACCCGCTGCACCGCTTCTCGGGCTTTTCGGCCTCGGCCGCGCAGTGCCGCCCCGATTCGCGCGGCAGCGTCGTGCTGGCCAGCGCCGACCCGCACGCCGCGCCGCGCATCGAGACCAACTACCTCACCGCCCCGCACGACATCAAGGTGCTGATGGCGGGCCTGCGCCAGTTGCGCGACATCTTCGCGCAGCCTGCCTTCCGTGAACTGGTCAGCGACGAGTACTTCCCGGGCCAGGGCGTGGTCAGCGACGAGGCGCTCGAGGCCTTCGCCCGTACCAAGGGCGGCACCGTCTTCCACCCCAGCTGCACCGTGCGCATGGGCCCCGAGGGCAGCGCGCCTCTGGATCCGGAGCTGCGCGTGCGCGGCCTGCGCGACCTGCGCGTGATCGACGCCTCGGCGATGCCGATGATGACCTCGGCCAACACGAATGCGCCCACTCTGCTGATCGCCGAGCGCGGCGCGGCCCTGCTGCGGCGCGAGGCGCCCCTGCCTGCCGCGTCCATCTGACCGCCACACCATTCACCGGAGCCGAACATGAGCCGATTCAAGCCCGCCATCGCCATCGCCGTTGCCAGCCTGGCTGCATTCCTGTGGGCCGCGCCGGCCGTGGCGCAGGACTACCCGGCCAAGCCCGTGCGCATCGTGGTGCCCTGGCCGGCCGGCGGCCTGGTCGACGTGGCGGCGCGACAGGTGGCCGTGCGCCTGCAGGCCGCGCTCGGCCAGCCCGTGGTGGTGGACAACCGGGTCGGCGCAGGCGGCGTCATCGGCGCCGATCTGGTGGCCAAGGCGCCCGCTGACGGCTACACCGTGCTGTTGACGACGAGCGGGCTGACCATCAACGCCGCGCTGCGCACCCGCATGCCCTTCGACGCCGTGAAGGACCTTGAGCCCGTGGCCGCGGTGGGGTACGCGCCTTCCGTGCTGGTCGTGCAGGCGGGCTCGAACCTGCGCACGGTGCAGGAACTCGTGGCCTATGCCAAATCCAGGCCCGGCAGCCTGAGCTATGCCTCGGCCGGCGTGGGCTCGCCCGCGCATCTCTCGGCGGAGCTCTTCAAGTCGCAGCTCGGGCTGTTCGCGGTGCACATTCCCTACACCGGCGCGCCCGCCGCCATGAACGACCAGATCGCAGGCCGCGTGGATTTCCACTTCGCCAACACGGCGGTCGCGCTGCCGCAGATCAAGGCCGGCAAGGTGCGGGCGCTGGCCGTCACCAGCGCCAGGCGGCTCCCCGGGCTGCCCGACGTGCCCACCCTGGCCGAGTCCGCCGCGCCGGATTTCGAGGCCGACCAGTGGGTCGGCATGCTGGTGCCGCGCGGCACGCCGCCTGCCGTGGTGCAGCGGCTGGCGGGCGAGGTCAACAAGGCCCTGGCCACCGAAGACCTGCGCGCCGCGCTCGCAGTGGCCGGCATGACCCCCGCCGCGCCCGGCACGCCCGCCGGATTCAGCAGCTACTTTCGGAGCGACCTGGCCAAGTGGGCCGGCGTGGTGAAGGCGGCCAACATCCAGCCCGAGTGACCCGCGCATGAACCCGCCCGTGGCGCAACGCCCGCCGAACATCCTCTTCCTGATGGTCGACCAGCTGACCACGCAGGCGCTGCCCTTCCACGGCCACCCCGTGGTGCAGGCGCCGCACATGGCGAAGCTCGCCGCCGGGGGCGTGGTGTTCGACAGCGCCTACTGCAACTTCCCCATCTGCGCGCCCTCGCGCTTCTCGATGCTCAGCGGGCGCCTGCCCCACGCGATCGAAGCCTGGGACAACGCGAGCGAGTTCGCGGCCGGCACGCCGACGATGGCGCACTACCTGCGCGCCGCCGGCTACCGCACCATCCTGTGCGGCAAGATGCACTTCATCGGTCCGGACCAGTTGCACGGCTACGAGGAGCGGCTCACCACCGACATCTACCCGGCCGACTTCGCCTGGACGCCCGACTGGCTGAAGGGCCCCGCCCACCGCCCTACCGGCGTGAGCATGCGCCCCGTGCTCGAGGCCGGCCCCTGCGTGCGCAGCATGCAGATCGACTACGACGACGAGGTCGAGTACCGCGGCGCGCAGTGCCTCTACGACCTGGCCCGCGCGCCGGGGGACAAGCCCTTCTTCCTGACGGTCTCGTTCACGCATCCGCACCCGCCGTTCGTGTCGCCGCAGCGGCACTGGGACCTGTACCGCGACGAGGACATCGACCCGCCGCGCGTGCAGCCCATTCCCTACGAGCAGCTGGACGAGCACAGCCGCTGGCTGCATGTCGCCCACGCGCAGGACGAATACACCGTCACCGAGGCCGACGTGCAGCGGGCGCGCCATGCCTACTACGGCATGGTCAGCTACGTGGACGAGAAGATCGGCCGCATCCTGCAGGTGCTGAAGGAAACCGGCCTGGACCAGGACACCCTGGTCGTGCTGGCGGGCGACCACGGCGAGATGCTGGGCGAGCGCGGCATGTGGTTCAAGCAGTGCTTCTTCGAGGGCTCGGCGCGCGTTCCGCTGGTGGTGTCGATGCCGGGCCGTTTCGAGCCGGCGCGCGTGGCCGCGCACGTGTCGCTGGTCGATCTGCTGCCCACTTTCCTGGAGGTCGGCCGCTGCGCCGTCGCGCCGGTCGATCGGCTGGACGGCCGCAGCCTGCTGCCCCTGCTGAGCGGGTCGGAGCCGGGCGCAGACCGCACCGTCATCGCGGAGTACAGCTCCGAAGGCGTCTGCGCGCCATCGCGCATGGTGCGCGACGGGGTGCACAAGTACATCCTCACGCGGGGCCTGCCGCCGATGCTGTTCGACCTCGCGGCCGACCCCGACGAACTCCATGACCTGGCGGGCAGGCCAGAGCACGCCGAACTGCAGGAGCGCCTGCATGCGCGCGCCGTCGACGGCTGGGACCCGGAGGAAGTCCACGCGCGCATCCTTCACAGCCAGCGGCGGCGCCTGTTCCTGGCCGAGGTGGCGGCAGGCTCGCCCGGGCAGCCGAACTGGGCCTACCAGCCGTTCGTGGACGAGTCGAAGCGGTTCATCCGCGGCAGCGGCACCGCCGGCCCCACCAGCGTGAAGGCGCGCGCGCGCTTCCCCTTCGTGGCGCCGGTACAGCCCGACCGCAAGCCTTGAAGCCCGCCCCCTGAGCCCAGGCTTCGGGCCGGGCTCAGGATCCGGGTCCGGTGTCCGGTCCGGGCCCGTCCGCGGCGCGCAGCGCCACCTTCTGGCCTGCCACGGCCACCACCATACCGGGCCGCAGCTTGCGGCCGCGCCGAGTCTCCACCGCGCCGTCCACCTGCACCGCGCCTTCGGCGATCATGATCTTGGCCGCGCCGCCGGACGATGCCAGGCCGGTGGCCTTCAGCAGCGCATCCAGCGTGATGTACTCGCCTCGCAGGTCGAATGGATTCATGCCGAGGCTCCCAGTTCGCGGGCCAGGAGTTCGTACGAACGGCGCCGCACATCCACGTCACAGGCCCAGGTGTTCACGACGAGCTCCTCGAGTTGCAGTTCCGCCGCCAGCGCGCGCAACTGCGCGCCCACGCGGGCCGGCGTGCCGACGAAGGCCTTGCGGCGCATGGGCGCCAGGTGGGCCAGCTCGGCTTCGGTGAAGCCTGCCGACGCGATCTCATCGGGCCAGCGCAGCGGGCCCAGGCGGCCCATCTGCCGGTCCAGGCGCCAGCGGTCGCGGCTGAGCGCGTGGTGCTGCGCGGCTTCGTCGGTCTCGGCCACCAGGGCCCAGACGCAGATGGTCGGGTGCGGCTTCGGGTGGCGGTCGCTCGGGCGGTACAGCTCGCGGTACAGGCCCAGCGCCTGCTCCACGCCCTGGCCGTCCATGAAAAAGTAGGCGAAGGCGTAGGGCAGGCCGAGGTAGGCCGCCAGCTGCGCGCCGTAGTCGGAACTGCCGAGCATCCAGACCTCGGGCGCCCGCTCCAGGCCGCTGCCGGGCGGTGGCTCGGGGTGGGCGTGGATGCCGCCCACCACCTGCCCGCGCGTCCAGGCCTGCAGTTCCTGCACCTGCTGCGGGAAGGCGTCGGCCGCACTCGCGGCGTTCGGGTTCAGCGCGCGCGCCGTGCGGCCGTCGCTGCCGGGTGCGCGGCCCACGCCGAGGTCGATCCGGCCGGGCGCCAGCGCATCCAGCACCCGGAACTGCTCGGCCACCTTCAGCGCCGAGTAGTGCGGCAGCATCACGCCCGCGCTGCCCACGCGGATGCGGGAAGTGCGCGCCGCGATGGCGGCCATGAGGATCTCGGGGGCGCTGCCCACGATGGTGGGCAGGCCGTGGTGCTCGCTGACCCAGAAGCGGTGGTAGCCGTGCGCTTCGCAGTGCAGGGCGAGGTCCAGGGTGTCGCGAATGGCGTGGTCCTGGCCGCGGCCGGCCACGGAGACGGATTGATCGAGGGCGGAGAGTTTCACCCCCCGATTCTGATCATGTCCGCGGCCTTCTCCGCGATCATCACCACGGGGGCGTTGGTGTTGCCCGAAACGATGCGTGGCATGACCGACGCATCCACCACGCGCAGGCCCTGCAGGCCATGCACCCGCAACTGCGAATCCACCACGTCGTGCTGGGGGTCCGGCCCCATGCGGCAGCTGCCCACCGGGTGGTAGATGGTGTCGGCAAACGCACGGATCACCTGCTCGATCTGCGCGTCTGTCTGTGCGCCGGCGGTAGCCTTCAATTCGCGGCCGCCGTACTGTGCCAGCGCCGGCTGCTGCAGGATGCGGCGCATGGCCTTGAAACCGAGCACCATGCGGTCCATGTCGGCGCGCTCGGCCAGGAATCCGGGGTCGATCAGCGGCGCGGCCAGCGGGTCGGAACTGGACAGGCGCACGCTGCCGCGGCTGACCGGGCGCAGCAGGCACACATGGCAGGAGTAGCCGTGGCCGAACACCGTCTTGCGGCCGTGGTCGAGCAGCTTGCCCACCACGAAGTGCAGCTGCAGGTCCGGCGTGGCCACGTCGGGCGTGCTGCGGAAGAACCCGCCGGCTTCGGCGAAGTTGGTGGTCAGCATGCCGCTGCGCTGGCGGCGCCATTCCGCGATGCCCTTCAGCGCATGCCAGGCGCCGGGCAGGGACACTCCGAACAGCTCCGTCAGGTGCGGCGCATCCACCACCTGCACCACGTCCACGTGGTCGTGCAGATGGCGCCCCACTCCCCGCAGGTCGTGGTGCACCTGCACGCCGAGGGCTTGCAGTTCGTCGCCGCGCCCGATGCCCGACAGCTGCAGCAACTGCGGCGACTGCAGCGCACCGGCGCACAGCAGGACCTCGCGCCGGGCCCGCAGCACGCGCTTCGATCCGCCCTGCACGATCTCGACACCCGTGGCGCGCGGGCCGTCCATCAGCACGCGCGTGGCCATCGCGCCGGTCAGCACCTGCAGGTTGGGCCGCGACAGGTTCGGGGTCAGGTAGCCCTTGGCCACGCTCCAGCGCTCGCCGTCGCGGTGCGTCACCTGGTAGAGGCCTGCGCCTTCCTGCCCGGGGCCGTTGAAGTCGGGGTTGCGCGACAGTCCGGCCTGCACGGCTGCGTCGACGAAGCGCGGGCTGAACGGGTTCGGGCTGCGCAGGTCCATCACGTTCAGCGGGCCGCCCTGGCCGTGCAGCGCATCCGCGCCGCGCTCGTTGTGCTCGGCACGCTTGAAGTAGGGCAGCACCTCGTCCCAGGACCAGCCCGGGTTGCCCAGCGCGGCCCAGTGGTCGTAGTCCTCGCGCTGGCCGCGCAGGTAGATCATCGCGTTGATGGAACTCGAGCCGCCCAGCACCTTGCCGCGCGGCTGGTAGCCGCGGCGACCGCCGAGACCCGGCTGGGGAACGGTGTCGAACGCCCAGTTGGCCTGTCCCGTCTGCGCCATCAGCGCCAGGCCCGCAGGGCAGTGGATCAGCACGCTGCGGTCGGGCGGCCCGGCCTCGATCAGCACGACGCTGACGGATGGGTCCTCGGTCAACCGGGAGGCCAACACGGCGCCCGCCGATCCCGCGCCGACGATGATGAAGTCATGGCTATCGCTCATGAACTCATTCTGGACCCGTCGCCGCACCGCTCCGGGGCTTGCGCACCAGCTTAGGCAGCGAACTCTAGAGCGCCCGCCGAGGCCGGCCTCAGGCTGGTGCGGCCCCCTTGAAACGGCAGGCTTCCACTGCGTTGATGCGCCGATCGCCCGGCGGCGCGTTCCGGAAAATCCACCCATTGTTTTCAACCTGCGCACCGAGTCCATGCTTCAGACCCTCACGATCCGCGCGCGCTTCCGGCTGGTGATTGCCGTCGTCACCGTCTCTCTGCTGGCCCTGGGCGCCTGGGGCGTCGTGGCCAACCATGTCGGCATCCAGAAGGTGGAGGGCCTGTTCGACCGCGCCAATGCGGCCACCGGCGAAGTCGGCCAACTGCGCCGCGGCCTCACCGAGCTTCGGCGGCTGGAGTCGCAGATGGTGGCCGTCGGTTCGTCCAACAGCGTCGAGGTGCAGCGCCTGCGGGGCTTGTGGACGGCCGAGATCCAGGCCGTCAAGGCACTGGGCGCGGGCCTGCTGAAGTCGCACGACGACGATCGCAGGATGGCCGAGCTGGTGGCCGCGCTCGGCCAGCAGCTCGACGACTACGCCGCGGCCATCGGCCCCATCGCCGCGCAGCTCGAGGCGGCCCAGATCGACGGCCCGGTCGCGCTGGCCTATGTGGGGCAGGCCGAGGACAAGGTGCTGGCCCTCGGCGCCACCAGCGATGCGCTGCTCAAGGCGCAGCAGGACGCGCTGGCGGGCATCCGCGCCGACATGGCGGCCTCGTCGACGCTGGTGTCGATGCTCCGGCTCGTGCTGGTGGGCGTCACGCTGGCGATCTTCCTGCCCCTGATGCTTTGGACGCTGCGCTCGGTCTGCGGGCCGCTGGAGCAGGCGGTAAGCGCCGCACGCCGCATCGCCGGCGGCGACCTGAGCCCGCTGCCGACCGTGCGCGGGCACGACGAGACCGCGCAGCTGCTGCGAGCACTGGGGGAGATGCAGCAGGGCCTGAGCCGGCTCGTGGGGCAGGTCCGGCAGTCGGCGGAGTCGATCCAGATGGCGAGCTCCGAGGTGGCCACCGGCAACCAGGACCTCAGCCAGCGCACCGAGCAGACCGCCGGCAACCTGCAGCAGGCCGCCAGCGCGATGCAGCAGCTCAGCGGCACCGTGGCGGCCAGCGCCGCGTCGGCCCGTCAGGCCGACAGCCTGGCGCGCAATGCGGCCGTGGTGGCTTCGCGCGGGGGCAGCGTGGTGGGTGAGGTCGTCGCCACCATGGAGCAGATCAGCGGCAGCTCGCGCCAGATCGCCGACATCATCGGTGTCATCGACGGCATCGCCTTCCAGACCAACATCCTGGCGCTGAACGCAGCCGTGGAAGCCGCCCGGGCCGGCGAGCAGGGCAGGGGCTTTGCTGTCGTCGCCGGCGAGGTGCGCAGCCTGGCCCAGCGCAGCGCTGCCGCGGCGCGCGAGATCAAGGGGCTCATCGGCTCCAGTGTCGAACGCGTGGAAGCCGGCGCCCGGCTGGTGGGCGATGCCGGCCGCACCATGGACGAGATCGTCTCCAGCGTGCAGCAGGTCAGCACCATCATCGGAGAGATCTCCAGCGCGGCCACGGAACAGAACGGCGGCCTCGGACAGGTGCACGGTTCGGTCACGCTGCTGGACCGCATGACGCAGCAGAACGCCGCGCTGGTGGAGCAATCGGCCGCGGCGGCGGAATCGCTGAAGGCGCAGGCGCAGACGCTGGCGGCGCTCGTGGCCACCTTCCGGCTGGAAGCAGGGGCCAGCCGGGCCTGAGCCGCCGGGCAGGTGGCAGGCGCCATCAGCCTGGGGCGAGCTCTTCCCGGGCCGAGTCAGCGCGCGAGGGCGCGTTCGGCCGGGGTCAGCACGATGGCCGCGCCGTGTGGCGTGCGTTCGGCGGCTGCTTCCCAGGCGTGTTCGAGCGCATGCAACTGCTCCGCGCCGCCCAGGCCCTTGGCCAGCACCAGCGACTCCAGCGCGTCCAGCCAATGCTGCCAGTAGGTGCTGCCGTCGTCGGGGTCTCCCGCGGCCTGCGCCGCGCGAATGGCGTCGGTGAGCGCCGCAGCCCACTCCGGCCAGGTGAACGCGCCGCGTTCGTGCAGCGCGAGCACCAGCGCGAAAGCCTGTGACTGCCAGGGCGCCGTGAAGACGGGGCCTTCGGCATCGCGCGGCAGGCCGGGCAGGTTGGGCAGATCGGGGCGGTTCACGGCAGATCCTTCATGCGCGGCACTCCGGTGTTCGCGCTCGGGGTGGTCGGGGCGGGATTGCGGCAAGGCGGCAAGGCGGCACGGTGGATTCAGGTGCGATCAAGCGGGCTCCAGGTAGCTGTCCCAGGCATCGACCGACACTTCGTCGGCGCCGCCGCCCTGCGGGCCCCACAGCTCTGCCGCCGTGAAGGCCACGGTGTAGAGCCACTGGGGCGCCTCGGCGGCACCCGGCGTGGCGTGCGTGTCGGGAAACACATGCGCGCCATGCACCATGGCCACGGTGCCCACGTGCCCGCGCACATAGCGCGGCAGCCGCGTGTGGCCGGGCGGGTTCAGGTTGAGGGCGCGCACGCGGTCGCCGACGGCAAAGCGCGCCGGCCCGGGGGCCGGCCTTTCGCTGGGCGTGCCGCGTGCCAGCGCCGCGTCCACGGCATCGGCCTGCAGCACGCGCGCCACCGGCAGCGGGGCCTGCAGCGCGTGGCCGGCGGCGAGTTCGTCGGCGCCCACCAGGCCGCGCTGCAGCAGCATCCGCTCCAGCGCCGCGGTCCAGATCTGGTAGTAGCTCGAACCCAGGTACTGCGCCGGCGGCAGGCTCTCGCGCGCCGAGCGCATCTGGTCGATGTTCCATTGCCCGGTGGCGCCCATCGCGAGCGTCAGGCCCAGGGCGCGGCGCTCCCAGGCGGCGTGGAACAGCGGTTCGCCGGCTTCGGAGGTGCCGGTATCGTGGCCTGGGCCGCCATGAGCATCGGGAGCAGCTGGAAAACCGGATAGGGATGGAACCACGGGTCCGAAACCCTGTAGCCCGCCCATGTCGTGCACGCCGTTCATGCCGCACCCGCCAGGCCGGTGCCGATCATCGAATCGCGCGTGACCAGCGTGGCCAGTCGTTCCTCGGGCCAGCCCTCGGTGCCGGCGGGCCGCATCGGCACCACCAGGTAACGGATCTCGGCGGTGGAGTCGCGCACCACCATGCGCGTGGATTCAGGCAGCGCGACGCCGAACTCGGCCAGAACGCCGCGCGGGTCGAGCACCGCGCGCGAGCGGTAGGGCGCGGACTTGTACCAGACCGGCGGCAGGCCCAGCACCGGCCATGGGTAGCAGGAGCACAGCGTGCAGACCACCAGGTGGTGCGTCCCGGGCGTGTTGAACAGCGCCACCATATGCTCGCCCTGGCGGCCCCCGTAGCCCATGCTCGCGATGGCGGCCGTGGCGTCGCGCGCCAGCCAGTCGGCATAGGCCGGGTCGGCCCAGGCGCGCGCGACCACCCGGGCGCCGTTGTGCGGGCCCACCTGTGTCTCGTAGGTCTCGATCAGGCGATCGACGGCCGCCGGGTCCACGTAGCCCTTCTCGACCAGCAGGGTCTCGAGCGCGCGCACGCGCAGGTCCCAGTCGTCGAGGTGTGAATGATCGTGATCGCTCATCTTGTGCTCGTTGTCGTCGGCGAAAACCCGGTTCGGGGTCGGGATGCCCCTGCTTCATTATTGCGGCGGGCGCGTTGGATGCGCTGCGACTTGTGCTGTGGTTCTGCGCCCGGGTGGCGGCAGTGGTTGCGATTGGGCTGGCCGCAGTACGCGGCGAGGCAAACACCGGCTGGCGACTACCGGGTTCCGTCAACTCATCCCGTCCGAGCCTTGGCAGGTTTCGACCCTTTGCGGACGTTCTCCGCAGTCCGCTGCATCTTGCCTTCGGCACTCGGGAGGTTGCACGGGCCAAGGCCGCCGGGCCCCCTCCCACTCCATGTCCTCCGGACCGGGCTGCGCCCGCTCCTCCCCCTTGACTTCCGTGGGAGGGGGCCCACCACCCTTGGCCTGCCGTCGTTGTGGTGTGCGCTGCAGGAAGACCAACACGGCAACCGCAGTGGCGTGGCGGGGCCCTGGTGGGGTTCGACCGGCGAACACCGGGGTGTCGGCCGGCCGAGGGCAGTGGGTCCCCTTCCCCGTAAGTAAAGGGGGAGGAGCGGGCGAAGCCCGGTCCGGAGGACATGGAGGGGAAGGGGACCCGCTGGCCTCGGCCCGCGCAACAGTCGTACGTCTACGCCACGCGAGAACGAACGTCCGCAACGAGCCGGCAGCCGGCGCTGCTGACCGCCAGTTTGCCGGCATTCCGATCGCCATCGAGTCAGCCCGTCGACGCCAGTGACTTCAATGCTCGACCGCACGGTCGCACCAACATGGGCAGGCGATCCGTCTTCACTGACATCCGGTCAGCGCCACGTCGTGGCCCGGGCGCGGGAGCAACAAATCGGGGGCGCTTGCAGTGCGGCGCGCGCGCCGGGCCCGGCTTTCGCATAATCCGCCCTCCACGCGCATCGCGCTCCCCCGAAAGCCCAGCGTGTTTTCCTGGTTCGAACGTCTCGTCGATCCCTATCCGGAAACGCCTCCCGTGGCGCCCCCCACCGGCTTCCTGCGCTTCCTGTGGGCGTGCAGCGCCGGCACGCGCCCGTACATCCTGCTGATGACGCTGTGCACCGCGGCCATCGGGGCCTTCGAGGCCCTGCTGTTCGCGATGATGGGCCGCATCCTCGACTGGCTGGCCGAGGTGGCGCCGCACGAGTTGTGGGCGCGCGAGAAGGGCACGCTGATGCTGCTCATGGCGGTGCTGCTGGGCAGCATCGGCCTGGCCGCAATGCAGTCGATGTTCAAGCAGCAGGCGCTGGCGGGCAATTTTCCGATGCGCCTGCGCTGGAATTTCCACCGCATGATGCTCGGCCAGAGCCTGGGCTTCTACCAGGACGAGTTTGCCGGCCGCATCGCCACCAAGGTGATGCAGTCGGCCCTCGCGGTGCGCGATACGTGGATGATTCTTGCGGACATCCTCGTCTACGTGGTCATCTACTTCCTGACCATGGCCGCGGTGCTGGGCGGTTTCGACCTGTGGATGCTCGGCCCCTTCGCGATGTGGCTGGTGCTGTACCTCGCGGCCATGCGCTGGTTCGTGCCGCGCCTCGGAAAGACCGCGCAGGCGCAGGCCGATGCGCGCTCGCTGATGACGGGCCGCATCACCGACGCGTACACCAACATCGCCACCGTCAAGCTCTTCTCGCACTCGCAGCGTGAGGCGGGTTACGCCAGGAGCGCGATGCAGGAGTTCCTGACCACGGTCTACGCCCAGATGCGGCTGGTCAGCGGCTTCGAGATCGTCAACCAGGCGCTGTCGGTGCTGCTCATCGGCAGCACGGCGGGCGTGGCGCTGTACCTGTGGACCCAGGGGAACGTGGGCGTGGGCGCCGTGGCCGCCGCCACCGCGATGGCGCTGCGCCTGAACGGCATCTCCCACTGGGTGATGTGGGAGATGGCCAGCCTGTTCGAGCACATCGGCACCGTGCAGGACGGCATCACGACGCTGGCGCGCCCCCGCACCGTGGTGGACGCACCGGATGCGGCGCCGCTGCAGGTGCCGCGCGGCGAGGTGCGCTTCGAGCACGTGGACTTTGCCTACGGCGGCACGCGCAAGGTCATCGACGGCATGGACCTGGTGATTCGCCCGGGCGAGAAGATCGGCCTCGTGGGCCGCTCGGGCGCCGGCAAGAGCACCATCGTGAACCTTCTGCTGCGCTTCTACGACGTGGCGGGCGGGCGCATCCTGATCGACGGGCAGGACATCGCCCGGGTGACGCAGGATTCGCTGCGCGCGCAGGTGGGCATGGTGACGCAGGACACCTCGCTGCTGCACCGCTCGGTGCGCGACAACCTCGTCTATGGCCGCCCCGACGCCAGCGATCTGCAGATGGTGCATGCCGCCGAGCGCGCCGAGGCGCACGACTTCGTGCAGACGCTGGTCGACCCCAAGGGCCGGCACGGCTACGACGCGCATGTGGGCGAGCGCGGTGTCAAGCTCAGCGGCGGGCAGCGCCAGCGCATCGCCATCGCCCGCGTGATGCTCAAGGACGCGCCCATCCTGCTGCTCGACGAGGCCACCAGCGCGCTCGACAGCGAGGTCGAGCAGGCCATCCAGGCCAGCCTCTACAAGCTGATGGAAGGCAAGACCGTGGTCGCGATCGCGCACCGGCTGTCCACCATCATGGCCATGGACCGGCTGGTCGTGATGGACCAGGGCCGCATCGTCGAGCAGGGCACGCATGCGCAGCTGCTGGCCGGCAACGGCCTGTACGCGCGGCTGTGGGCGCACCAGAGCGGCGGTTTCCTGGGCGAAGAGGCCGACGACGCCGAGCCGGCCGCGACCGCGTGACGGGTGAGGGGTGAGGGCTGGGTCGGCCCGGGCGGCGCTCGCGGCGCTCACCGGCGCCGCGTGGTTCAGAACCGGTTGCGCACGTCCCCGCCCGGTGCGGGGGCTGCCGCCTCGGTGGCTTTCAGGCGGGCTTCGTCCACATAGGACAGCGTCACGTCGCCCAGCGCGGGGTGCTGGTAGACCAGCGCCATGCCACTCGCGAAGCGCCACTGGAAGCCGCCGCGCGGCGCGGCATTGCTGCCGAAGCCGCCGAAGGGCAGGGGCCGCGCTGACACCGTCAGCGGCGGGCCGTACTTCTCCAGCAGCAGGCGGCGCAGTGCGATGTTGTCCTGGCCATAGGCCTTGACGACGAACTGCACCCGCGCCACCCGGCCCTCGTGCGCCGTGACCGAAAGCCGCTCCAGCCCGGGGACGCCCGAGGCGCGTGTGTCCAGCAGCGTGTCGGCGTCGCCCATCGGCACGCCGCCGGCCTGGCGGGCGGCAGCCAGGAACGCGGTGACCAGCGCGTCCTTCAAGGGCATGCCGTACAGCGAGAGCACGGCATCCTGCGCCACCGCCGGAAGGTACGGCGCGGCCAGGCCCAGGGCGATCCAGCGGCAGGCAAGTCTTCGGTGCATGCGGCCACTGTAGCGCCACGACAAGAAACGTTACACGCCGCGACCTCGCTGAAAGGACTTGCCGCCCCGCGGCGCAGACCATGAGGGCACCTTCAACCCACCTGGAAAGCCTCTCATGAAGACCTGGATCAAGCGCACCCTCATCGCCGCTGTCGGCGTTTCCGTTCTGCTGGGCGGCGCGGCAGCGTTCGCGCATCGCCACAGCGGCTGGCACTCCATGAGCGCTGGCGACATCACGCAAGCCAAGACCCGCATGGTCGACAGGATCGCCGAGCGCATGACGCTCGACGCGACGCAGAAGGCCAAGCTCGGCGTGCTGGCGGATCAGTTGCTCGCCCAGCGCACCGCGCTGATGGCCGGTGGCGACCCGCGCGCGGCGATGCAGGCCCTGGTGGCCGGCCCGGCCTTCGACCGCGCCGGCGCGCAGGCCCTGCTGGATGCCAAGACCGATGTCGTGCGCGCCGGTGCGCCGGCCGTCATTGCGGCGTTCGGCGATTTCTACGACAGCCTGCAGCCTGAGCAGCAGACCCAGTTGCGCGAGCTGATGAACCGCCGCCACAGCGAAGGCGAAGGCAAGGGCCACCGCGGCGAGCAGCGCGGCGGCGCGCGGGGCGGTTGACCCGGTCGCCCGGGCCGGTTGATACAGTGCGACGATGCAACGCGTGCTGCTGATCGACGACGACGAGCAACTGGCGGCACCGCTGGCGGCCTACCTGCTCCGCTTCGACTTCGAACTCGAGGCGGCGCATCGGCCTTCGGCGGGCCTGGCCCGGCTCGCCCAGGGCGGCATCGAGGCCGTCATCCTGGACGTGATGCTGCCCGAGATGGACGGCTTCGAGGTCTGCCGCCGCATCTGCCAGGGCAGCGACGTGCCGGTGCTGATGCTCACCGCCCGCGGCGAGCTCAGCGACCGGGTCGTCGGGCTGGAGCTGGGCGCCGACGATTACCTGCCCAAGCCCTTCGAGCCGCGCGAACTGGCGGCGCGCCTGCAGACCATCCTGCGGCGCGCCCGCAGCGCTCCGGCCTCGGCGGTGCTGCGCTTCGACGGGCTGGAGATCGACACCGACCGGCGCGAGGTGCGCCGCAGCGGCGTCGCGCTGCCGCTCACCGGCACCGAATTCGAACTCCTGCTGCTGCTGGCGCGCGAGCCGCAGAAGGTCTTCCATCGTGACGAGATCCTGAACCGCCTGCGCGGGCAGGACGCCGAGCTGTTCTCCCGCGCGGTCGACATCCTGGTCAGCCGCCTGCGCCGCAAGCTCGAGCCGCTGGACGCCATCAAGACCCTGCGCAACGCCGGCTACGCCTTCGCCCTGCCGCGCCTGCCATGAAGCAGCCCGGCTGGCTCCGCCGCTGGCGGCACTCGATCCGCTGGCGCCTCGTCACGCTGTTCGTGCTGCTGGCGCTGGCCACGAGCGCCGTCTTCCTGGTGGGGCTGCAGCGCACCGTCCAGGGCGGCTGGCAGACGTATGCGCGGCCGCTGCTCACTGACTATGCCGATCGCCTGGCCGCCGAGATTGGCACCCCGCCAGACCCCGCCCGTGCACGGGCCATCGTGGCCCGTCTGCCCGTGACCGTACGAATCGACGGCCCCGTGGTGCGCTATGACTCGCACCCCAGGCCGCGCTGGGCCGCGCAGCTGGACGATGAGGAAGATGCGCAGGACGGTGCGCGGGACAACGCGCATGAAGGTGCGCGTGACGCTGCGCGGGACGGCGCGCGAGGCCCGGCGGCGGGTGAAGGGCCGGGCCGGCGAGGGGGGCCTTTCAGCCTCACGCGCCGCACGGCCGACGGCCATGTCATCCGCTTCGGCCTGGCCGAACCCGAGAACAGCCGCCCGCGCGGGGCGGGCTGGGCCACGCTCGCGGCGCTGCTGGTGCTGACAGGCGTGGCCTGGGCCGTGGTGCGCCGCTGGCTGAAGCCGCTGGACGCCATCGGCGCCGGCGCCGAGCGCTACGGGCGCGGTGACTTCGGCACGCCCATCGCCGTGCCGCGCGAGGACGAACTCGGCGACCTGGCGCGCCGCATCGACCGCATGGCCGGCAGCCTGCACGGCATGCTGGACGCCAAGCGCGCGCTGCTGCTGGCCATCAGCCACGAACTGCGCAGCCCTCTCACGCGCGCCCGCCTGAACGCCGAGCTGCTGCCCGAAGGCCCGCAGCAGGCCGCGCTGGTGCGCGACCTGGCCGTGATGCGCGACCTCATCACGGACCTGCTGGAGAGCGAGCGCCTGGCCGCCGGGCACAGCGCGCTGCAGGCCGAGGACGTGGACCTGGCGGCCCTGGTGCGGGAGGTGGCGGCGCAGTTCTCCGGCCCAACCGGCGCCACCGACGCAACCGGCGCAACCAGCGAGACCGGCCCCTCGGGCCCCTCAGGCCAAGCTGCCCAATCCGGCCAAGCTGCCCAACCCCCAGCCCATTCCCAGTATCCGCCGCTCACGCTCGACCTGGCCGATGGCATCGGCCCCGTTCGAGCCGACCCCACGCGAATCCGCCTGATGCTGCGCAACCTGATCGACAACGCGCTCAAGCACGGCGCCGATGCGGCGCAGCCGCCCGCTGTCCGCCTGTGGCGCGATGCCTCGGGCGCCGTGTGCCTGAGCGTGCGCGACCACGGCCCGGGCGTGGACCCCGAGCACCTGCCGCACTTGGCCGAGCCCTTCTACCGGCCCGACAGCGCCCGCACCCGGTCAGCGGGCGGCGTGGGCCTGGGCCTCACGCTGTGCCACCTGGTGGCGCAGGCGCATGGCGGCACGCTCTTGCTGCGCAATGCCGAGCCGGGGCTGGAAGCCGTCTTCAGGCTCTGATCACTTCCAGAGCTGCTTCAGGCGGGCGTCCCGGCCGCAGCTGGCGCGGTAGTACTGGTAGCGCACCGGGTTCTTCTTGTAATAGTCCTGGTGATAGGCCTCGGCTGCCGTGAAGGTGCTGGCCGGCACGACCTGCGTGACGATGGGCTCCTTGAAGGGCTTGCTCTTCTCCAGCGCCGCCAGCGAGGCCTGCACCGTGGCCAGCTGGGCCGCGTCGTGCGTGAAGATGGCGGTGCGGTAGGGCGTGCCGGCGTCGCAGAACTGGCGGTCCGCCGTCGTGGGGTCGATGGTGCGCCAGAAGTGCTCCACCAGCTGTGCGTAGCTGACCTTGGCGGGGTCGAAGACGATCTCCACCGCCTCGGCGTGGCCCGTTGCCCCTGCCGATACCTGCTCGTAGGTCGGGTTGGCCGTGCGGCCGCCGATGTAGCCCGAGGTGGTGGACAGCACGCCCTGAACCTTGTCGAAATCGGCCTCCACGCACCAGAAGCAGCCGCCCGCGAAGGTGGCCCTGGCGGTGGCCGCCGGGGTCTTGGAGGCAGTCTGGGGGGCGGTCTGGGCCGTGACGGAACCTGCCAGCAAGGCCAGGGACAGCAGGAGCGGTGTGCGCAGGTTCATGGGATAGACGTGGGTAGCGTGATGGGCTTGGGTCGTGCCAGTGTGACGAAACTTACCCGGAGAGGGACAATCGAGGGTCATGTCCGCCATCGCCCCCCCTCCTGCCAAGCCGCTGACCGCCTACCGCCCGTTCTGGGCCAAGCGTTTCGGCCCGGCCCCCTTCCTGCCCATGAGCCGCCGGGAGATGGACGCGCTCGGCTGGGATTCGTGCGACATCATCGTCGTCACGGGCGATGCCTACGTCGATCACCCCAGCTTCGGCATGGCCGTGATCGGCCGCACGCTGGAGGCCCAGGGCTTCCGGGTGGGCATCATCGCGCAGCCCGACTGGCAGAGCGCCGAGCCCTTCAAGGCGCTGGGCAAGCCGAACCTGTTCTTCGGCGTCACCGCCGGCAACATGGATTCGATGATCAACCGCTACACGGCGGACCACAAGATCCGCAGCGACGACGCCTACACCCCCGGTGACGTCGGCGGCAAGCGGCCCGACCGCGCCTGCCTGGTGTACTCGCAGCGCTGCAAGGAAGCCTGGAACGACGTGCCCATCGTGCTCGGCGGCATCGAGGCCAGCCTGCGCCGCATCGCGCACTACGACTACTGGCAGGACAAGGTCCGCCGCTCCATCCTGGTGGACAGCAAGGCCGACCTGCTGCTGTACGGCAACGCCGAACGCGCCATCATCGAGATCTCCCACCGCCTGGCGCGTCGCGAGCCGGTGGCGCAGATCACCGATGTGCGCGGCACCGCCTTCATGGTGCGCGAGCCCATGCCCGGATGGTCCGAGATCGACAGCACCGAGGTCGACCGCCCCGGCCGCATCGACCAGCACATCAACCCCTACCAGACCACCAGCGAGCAGGCCGAGGCCCAGGGGCAGACCTGCGCCAAGGAAGACGGCGCCGCGCCGCCCGCGGCCGAGATCGTGGTGGCCATGCCCACGAGCCGCCGCGTGGTGATGCCCGCGCGCGAGCGCACCGTCATCCGGCTGCCCACCTACGAGCAGGTGAAGAGCGACGCCGTGCTGTACGCGCACGCCAACCGCGTGCTGCACCTCGAGACCAACCCCGGGAACGCGCGCGCCCTGGTGCAGCGCCACGGCGAACGCGACGTCTGGATCAACCCGCCGCCCATCCCTCTGGCCACGGCCGAGATGGACCACGTGTTCGACCTGCCGTACGCGCGCAGTCCCCACCCGGCCTATGCCGATGAGACCGGTGGCCACGACGGCGCCACCAAGATCCCGGCCTGGGAGATGATCCGCTTCAGCGTGAACATCATGCGCGGCTGCTTCGGCGGCTGCACCTTCTGCTCCATCACCGAGCACGAGGGCCGCATCATCCAGAGCCGCAGCGAAGACTCCATCATTCGCGAGATCGAGGACATCCGCGACAAGGTCAAGGGCTTCACCGGCGTCATCAGCGACCTCGGCGGCCCCACGGCCAACATGTGGCGTATCGGCTGCAAGAGCAGCGAGATCGAGGCCGCCTGCCGCAAGCCGAGCTGCGTCTACCCCGGCATCTGCCCGAACCTGAACACCGACCACGGCCCGCTGGTGAAGCTGTACCGCCGTGCGCGTGCGCTGCGCGGCGTGAAGAAGATCCTCATCGGCTCCGGCCTGCGCTACGACCTGGCCGTGCAGTCGCCCGAGTACGTGAAGGAGCTCGTCACGCACCACGTGGGCGGCTACCTGAAGATCGCCCCCGAGCACACCGAAGGCGGGCCGCTGTCGAAGATGATGAAGCCCGGCATCGGCAGCTACGAGCGCTTCAAGAAGATGTTCGAGCAGTACAGCGCCGAGGCGGGCAAGAAGCAGTACCTGATCCCGTACTTCATCGCCGCCCACCCCGGCACCAGCGACGAGGACATGATGAACCTCGCGATCTGGCTGAAGAAGAACGGCTTCAAGGCCGACCAGGTGCAGACCTTCTACCCGAGCCCGATGGCCACGGCCACGGCGATGTACCACACCAACCTGAACCCTCTGAAGGGCATCAGCCGCAACCCGGAGCGGGCCGAGCGCGTGGACATCGTGCGCGGCGAGCGCCGCCGCCGCCTGCACAAGGCCTTCCTGCGCTGGCACGACCCCAACAACTGGCCGCTGCTGCGTGACGCGCTCAAGGCCATGGGCCGCGCCGACCTCATCGGCAACGGCAAGCTGCACCTGATTCCCACGTACCAGCCGAGTACGGACGGCGGTTACCAGAGCGCGCGCCGCAAGAACAGCACGCCGGCCCCGGCCAAGCCGTCGGCCCGCCGCGGCGCGATGCTGACCCAGCACACCGGGCTGCCGCCGCGCGAGACGGGCACCCCGCCGCGCCGCAAGCCCCGCTGAAGGCGAGCCGGGTTTCCAGGTCTGGCCCGGCGTCCCGAGTCTGCTTGAATCAGCCCAGCGCCGCCTCCAGGCGCTGCAGATCCTCGGCCGTGTTGTAGCCCTGCACCGACACGCGCACGAAATGCTGCGCGCCGTGGCGCGTCACCGGCACCTCGATGCGGTGATCGTCGAAGAGGCGGCGCCGAAGTGCGTCGCCGTCATCGGTGGCCACGGGCAGCGGCACCATCTGCGCGAAGGCCGCGTCGGGCCCGATCGGGGGCAGGCCGGTGCGCCGCGCGACCCGGTGCATCAGCCCGACCGCCATGTCGTGGCAACGTGCCTGCACCTCGGGCCAGCGGTGCTGCCGCTGGAACCCGATGGCCGCGGGCACCGCCAGGAAGGCTGCGATGTCCCGCGTGCCCTGCCATTGCAGCCGGCGTTCCAGCAGGCTGTGGCCCAGGTACGCGTCGAAGCCCGAGTGCCCGGTCACCTGTTCGGCGTAGCCCCAGCTCGTCACGGTGGCGTGCAGCGCGGCATGGTGTTCGGGCCGCGCGTGCAGGAATGCGGCGCCTTTGGGCGCGCAGAGCCACTTGTGCAGGTTGCCGGCATAGAAATCGGCGCCGATGGCGGTCAGGTCCAGCGCCAGCTGCCCCGGGGCGTGGGCCCCGTCGATCAGTGTCGCGATGCCGCGTGAGCGCGCCTCGGCACAGAGTTCTGCCACCGGGAAGACGAGCGCGGTGGTGGAGGTGATGTGGCTCGCGAAGACCAGCCGCGTGCGCGGCCCGGCCAGGGCCAGCACCTGCTCGACGAAGCGGGCGGGGTCGAAGGGCAGCGCAACGGGCGCGCGCCGGTAGACGGCGCCGCGCTCCGCGCAGACGCGCTGCCAGGTGGCGTCGCAGGCGCCGTACTCGTGGTCGGTGGCCAGCACCTCGTCGCCGGGCTGAAGGTCCAGCGAGCGGGCCACGATGTTGACCGCGGTGGTCGCGTTGGGCACGAAGACCAGCTCGCCGGTGGCCGCACCCAGGTAGCCCGCCAGCGCGCTTCGCGCCTCGTGCAGCAGCCCTGCCGAGCGGCGGCCCAGGAACTCGACCGGGTTGCGCTCCAGCTCGCGCTGCCATTGCTGGTACGCCCCGAAGACCGCAGCCGGGCAGGCGCCGAACGAGCCGTGGTTCAGAAAGACGAGGTCGGGATCGAGCAGGAACAGGTCGCGCACGGGGCGCAGTGTATCGACGCCACCCGTTCAGGGGGGGTCGAGGGCCGACGCCGAGGCGGGAAGCACTGCCCGGTGCTACCGTCCCGAACTGCCCAAAAGGAAGATCCCGCCATGCGCCTCAATGCCCTCCGCCGTCTGCTTGCCGCTGCCGCGATCTTCACGCTCGTCGGCCCCGCCGCAGCGTATTCGAACCTCTACGTCTTCGGCGACAGCCTGTCCGACAGCGGCAACGTGGCATTGGCCGTCGGGACCGACCCCTTGCAGGTCATCACCGGCAACGACTACGTTCCGTCGCTGCCGTACGCGTCTGGCACGTTCAGCAACGGGCCGACCTGGGTGGACGCCGTGGCGCAGAGCCTGGGTGTCTCCACCGGCCCCTCGCTGGCGGGTGGCGGCAACTATGCCTTCGGCGGCGCGCAGACGCGTGACGGCAGCTCGCCGAGCCTGCTGACGCAGGTTGGCATGTTCCTGGGCGACGTCAACGGCGTTGCACCTTCCGACGGGCTGTACGTCATCGCCGGCGGCGGCAACAACGCCCGTGCCGCCCTGGAATCGGTGCTCGCAGGCGACCCCATCGGTCGCACCGTGTTCTCCACCGCCATCAAGTTCGCCATCGACATCGGCAACATGGTCGACCAGCTCCAGGCTGCCGGCGCCACCAACATCGTGGTCTGGAACGCACCGAACCTGGGCCTGGCCCCGGCCGTGCTGTCCGCCGGCCCCGAGGCCAGCTTCCTGGGCCAGGCCGTGGGCAGCCTGATGAACGCCGCGCTCGCGCGCCGTCTGCAGGACGAGGAGGGCGTGCAGATATTCGACCTGTTCGGCCTGCTGGGCGCGGTTTCCGCCGATCCTGCGGCCTACGGCCTGCTCAATGCCACCGACGCGTGCGGCGCACTGCCGAACTGCCTGCCCGATTCCTACCTGTTCTGGGACGGCATCCACCCGACCACGGGCGGCCAGGCCTTGATCGCCAACGCCATGATCGCGGCCGTCGTGCCGGAACCCGGCACCTGGGCGATGTTCGCCGCCGGCGGCCTGCTGCTGGTCATGCGCCTGCGCCGTCGCCAGGACTGAACCGCCTGCCGGCTGAGGGCAGCCAGGCCTCGATGCGGGTGCCGCCGCCGGCCACCGATTCGACCGTCAGCCGTCCGCCGTCCGACAGGACGCGGTAGCGCATGCCCACCAGGCCGTGCGCGCTGCGCGGGGCGGTGGCCGGGTCGAACCCGCGGCCGTTGTCCTGCACCACCAGGCGTGCTCCGCCGTCTGCCTCCTGCAACGTCACGCTCACGGCGCTGGCCTGTGCGTGCTTGGCGATGTTGGTCAGCGCTTCCTGTACCAGCCGATAAGCCGTCAGCTGGACTTCGGGCGCCAGCGCAGGCGCCTGCAGCGACACCTGCACGGCAAGGCCGGTCTGGGCGCCGAACTCCTGCGCCAGCGTCTGGAGCGCCGAAGCCAGGCCCAGATGCTCCAGCGACGAGGGGCGCAGGTCCTCGATGATGCGGCGCTTCAGCGCGATGCCGGCGTCCAGCGTCCGGCCCAGGTGCGCCAGACGGTCCAGCGCTTCCGGCCCGGTGTCCTCGAGGCGGCTCTTCAGCCGCGCGGCATCGAGCTTGGCGGCCGTCAGCAGCGCGCCGAGTTCGTCGTGCAGTTCCCGGGCCAGGTGCTGCCGTTCGTCCTCGCGTGCCGTCTGCAGGTGGCGCGCCAGCTCGGTCAGCTCGGCCGTGCGGACGCCCACCTGAACTTCCAGCTGGTCGCGCTCGGCCTGGACGGCACGCTGCAGCGCCGCGCGCTGCGCCGCCAGTGCGGCCGCCTGCCGCAGATACAGCGCCAGGCCCGCGAGCAGGCCCAGCGCGAGCAGCGCGACACCCACGCGGCTGCCCTGCAGCGTGCGCAGCAGCGCGGCCCGTCCCGAGTCGACCTTTGTCCGCTCCAGGGCGAGCAGGCCGTCCGCGGCGCTGCGCAGGGCTTCCATCTGCTCCTTGCCGATGCCGGTCATCAGCAGGTTGCGCCAGACGTCCTCCTTGCCCTGGTCGAACAGCGCCATCGTGGTCTCCAGTTCGGAGAGCTTGCGCAGCGCCATCGTTTCCAGCTCGGCCAGAACGGGCTGGGCGGCGGGTTCGGCCGCGTAGTAGGTGTGCAGTGCCGCGAGTGCGTTGCGCACATCGTCCGCAGCTCGCTGGTAGGGGTCGAGGTAGTCGCGGTTGGCGGTCAGCAGGTAGCCGCGCTGGCCGGTCTCGGCGTCGATCATGCGGCGCAGCAGGCGCTCGACCTGGCCGCGCGCGGACTCTGTGGACTGCAGCTGTGCCAGAGCGGTGGTGGAGCGCCAGTGCCCCACCTCGCTCACGGCCACGAGCAGGGCCACGCCGCCGGCCGCCAGCGCCAGCACGAGGCTGCGCCGCCAGGGCCTGGCCTCTACACTGCGGGTGTCTTCCGTACGCTGCATCGCCTGCCCATGATCCGAGTCGGCATCGTCGACGACCACCCCATTGTGCGGGCCGGCCTGCGCCAGTTCCTGGGCGACCAGGTCGACCTGCGCATCACCGGCGACGCCGCCGACGGCCGCGCCGCGCTCGACCTCGTCCGCGCCGGTGACATCGACGTGCTGCTGATGGACGTCTCCATGCCCGGCGCGAGCGGTGTCGAGGCGCTGCAGGCCATCAAGGCGCGCGCGCCGGCGCTGCCGGTGGTGATCCTGAGCGGCCTGCCGGCGGCGCACTATGCGGTCAACCTGCTGCGCATGGGGGCCAGCGCCTACCTGAACAAGGAAGGCGATCCGCAGGAGATCGTCAGCGCCATCCGCACCGTGGTGCGCGGCCGGCGATTCATCACGCCCGAGGTTGCCGAACTGCTGGCCGACGGCCTGAACGTCGATGCCGACCAGCCAGCGCACGAGGCGCTGTCAGAGCGCGAGTGGCAGGTCTTCCTGCGGCTGGCCCGTGGCGAGGCGCTCGGCGCCGTGGCCGACGGCATGGCCCTGTCGGTCAAGACCGTGTCCACCTACCGCACCCGCGTGCTGGCCAAGCTGCAACTGGCGAGCAACAGCGACCTCACCTACTACGCGCTCAAGAACGGCCTGATCCAGTGAGGCCGGCGCGGCCTGCGCTCGCGCCACGGCGCCGCGACGGCCTGTCGCGAGCACCAGTGCACCAGCGCATCGATCTCGCGCGACTTGTCGAACACCGCGTCCGCGCCCAGTGCCAGGCAGCGCCGGCGGGTTGCGGGGTCTCCGTGGTTGCTGAAGACGGCCACCTGCAGCCCGGCGCGCAGACCGACCGCGATGAGCGGCATGCCGCGGCCCTGCCGCAGCGACAGGTCCAGGATCAGCAGGTCGCAGTCGGCGCCGTGCGCGGCGATCCATGCCTGCGCCTCGTCCTGGCCCTGCGACCACGCACACACGGTGGCCGGGGCCAGTTCCTCCAGCGTGGCGGTGAGCTGATCGCGGATGAGGGGCTGGTCCTCGACCAGGAAGACGCGCAGCGGGCGCATGGCGGCGGCGCGGTTCAGGGCCGCGAAGGCGCGGCGTCCGCCGCCTTGCCCGTCGCCCGGGCAGGCGGCAGCATCGTCGGCCCGTCGGGCACCTCGATCACCGGGTGGGTGGTGCGCGCGCCGGTCTCGATGAGCTCGTCGGTGGGCTGGCAGGCCACCGCAGCCAGGGAGACGATCAGGGCGAAGGCGAACAGGGCATTCCGGGTGGCTTGCATCGGGACCTCCGTGCTGGATGGGTCCTGACGATAGGTCCGGCCTGCCGGCGGCGCGATCGGCGACGGGCGCGCCGGCCTGAAGGAAATGTCCTACAAGGCCCGGCTGTCAGCCACCTTCGCCCGTCCCCCGGGCGTACGCTGGTTGCGAGTGCAGATACCCTGCCGATCGTCGCTGCGGGTGGCGGTTGGCCTGCCGGCGACGATGGAAGTTGGCCTGAAGGGCATTCCGAAGGCAGTCGTCAGGCGTCGTCCAGCAGCGGCTCGAGCGGCTCGTACCAGGCTTCGAGTTCGCCGGCGCCCACCTGCAGCCAGCCCAGCACCCGCTCGGAGTGCAGCACCCAGTCGGATTCCGCGCTCAGGCACTCGTGGCGCCGCATCAGATGCTCGGCCACCAGGCCCGCGGCCACGAGCGTGTGGACCTCGGGCTCGATGCCGGTGTCGCCCAGCGTGTGAAGGTCGTGGTGCAGGCGTATGGCGCACATCACGGATGGCGCAAGGTGCCAGACCCGCGCCACCAGCGCGCCCACCACGGCATGGTCGGTGCGGTGGTTGGCGTTCTCGGTCTGCACGAAGCTGCGGTCGCGGCGCGCAAGGCCCTCGACGATGGTGCTCGAATAGCCGCGGAAGCTCTGCAGCAGCACCGGCATGCCCACGTGCGCGAACAGCCCGTAGGTGTAGGCGAGGTCGGGCGAGAGCCCGGGTAACTGGCGCGCCAGGGCCTCGAGCGCGATGGCGCGCTTGGTGGAGCGCTCCCAGAAGCGCTGCAGGTGCGGGCTGTCGGCGCGGATCGCGTTGCGGGCCAGGAAGCCCGTCATCACCGATGCCGTCTGCGCCAGGCCCAGGCGCGTCATGGCCTGCCCCACGGTCTGTGCCGGGGCGAAGCCGGTGAACTGCGCGCCGCTGGCCTGCCGGATCAGCGTGGCCGACATCGCCACGTCGGCGCTGGCGATGCGCGCCACCTCGCCCAGGTCGGGCTCGGCATGCGCCAGCGCGGCCTGCAGGCGCGTCAGGAGCTCGGGGCAGGGCGGGATCACGATCTGCTGCAGGGGGCCGCGCGCCCTGGCGTGGTCGATGTCCCGCGTGATGGCGTCGGCGCTGAGGATGGGCGGAGCGATGGATGTCATGCGGGGTATATCGGCGCCAGGGAGTCGGGCTGAAGGCCCGCCGCAGGCCGTCTTCGGGCGTTAGCATCCGGTGACCCCGAACAATCTGACACTCAATGGCCGCTTCCAGCCTGCTTGCCCTGATCGACGACATCGCCACGATCCTCGACGACGTGGCCTTGATGAGCAAGGTGGCGGCCAAGAAGACCGCCGGCGTGCTGGGCGACGACCTCGCGCTCAACGCGCAGCAGGTCACCGGCGTCAGCGCCGACCGCGAACTGCCCGTGGTGCTGGCCGTGGCCAAGGGTTCGGCCATCAACAAGCTCATCCTGGTGCCGGCGGCGCTGGCGATCAGCGCCTTCGCGCCCTGGGCCGTGACGCCGCTGCTGATGGTGGGCGGCGCGTTCCTGTGCTTCGAGGGCGTGGAGAAGCTCGCCCACCGCTACCTTCACGACCCGGCCGAGGACGCGGCCCACAAGAAGGAACTCGCCCGCGCCCTGACCGACCCGGCCGTCGACCTGGTGGCGCTGGAGAAGGACAAGATCAAGGGCGCGGTGAGAACCGACTTCATCCTCTCCGCCGAGATCATCGCCATCTCGCTGGGGGCGGCCGCGGGCGCGCCCATCGGCACGCAGGCGGCCGTGCTGTCGGTCATCGCCGTGGCGATGACGATCGGCGTCTACGGCCTGGTGGCCGGCATCGTGAAGCTAGACGACCTCGGGCTGTGGCTGTCGGGCAAGACGGGCGCCGCGAAGTCCCTGGGCCATGGCATCCTGACGGCTGCGCCCTGGCTCATGAAGGGCCTGTCGGTGGCCGGCACTGCGGCCATGTTCCTCGTGGGCGGCGGCATCCTCGTGCACGGCGTGCCGGCGCTGCACCACGCGGTGCTGGCCTTCGCGGAGTCCGGCGGTGACGCCTTCGGCTGGCTGCTCGAGGCGCTGGGCAACGCAGGGGTGGGGCTGGTGGCCGGCGCCGTCGTGGTGGCGGCCTGGACCGGAATTCAACGCATCAGGGGCTGAACATGGCACGCTTGACCGAAGACGAGATCGCTCAATACGAGGCCGAGGGCTGGGTGATTCCGCGCTGGCGCCTGCCCGCCGACCGGACGACCGCCATGCGCGAGGCGCTGGACGAACTGCTGCGCCGCAACCCGGGCGTGCGCCCGGAGAAGCTGGTGTCGGCCCACATCGACGGCGACAACGGCGAGGGCGTGCGCGGCGTGTCGGATTTCCTGGCGCTGGCGCGCGACCCCGAGATCGTCGAGCTCGTCTCGGGCGTCGTCGGCGAGAACGTCATCCTCTGGGGCTGCCACGTGTTCTGCAAGCCCGCCGCCGAGGGCTACGAGACGCCCTGGCACCAGGACGGCCACTACTGGCCCATCCGCCCGCTGGCCAACTGCACCGTCTGGCTGGCGCTGGAACCCTCCACGCGCGACAACGGCTGCCTGCGCGTGATCCCGCGGTCGCACATCGGGCAGCAGCTGCACGAGCACCTGCACGAGGACCGGCAGGACCTGACGCTGAACCAGCGCATGGCCGAGGGCAGCTTCGACGAGGCCGACGCGGTCGACCTGGAACTGCAGCCCGGGCAGATGTCGCTGCACGACGTCTACATGATCCACGGCGCTGACGCCAACCGCTCGGCGCAGCGCCGGACCGGCGTGGCCCTGCGCTACATGCCAGCCACCTCGGTCTTCGAGCGCAACCTGCGCCCGTCCGATGGCAAGACGGGCGTGGCCGTCAATTTCGGCCAGCGGCCGCTGTGGCTGCTGCGCGGCCGCGACGTGAGCGGGCGCAACGATTTCGACGTCGGGCACCCGCCCGGGATGAGCGGACGCCGCTGACGGAACGCGCCGCCCTGGGCTATCTCGCGCTCAGCGCGCGACCCGGACCGAGATCAGCTCGACCTCGAAGTTCAGTGTGGCGTTCGGCGGGATCACCCCGCCCGCGCCACGGCTGCCGTAGGCGATGGCCGGAGGGCAGGTGAGCTTGGCCTTGCCGCCCGGCTTCATGCGCTGCACGCCTTCGGTCCAGCACGGGATCACGCCGTTGAGCGGGAACTCGATGGGCTGGCCGCGCTTGTACGAGCTGTCGAACTCACGGCCGTCGGGGAAGGTGCCGCGGTAGTGCACCTTGACGGTGTCGGTCGGGCCGGGTTGGGCGCCTTCGCCGTTCTTGACCGACTGATAGATCAGGCCGGTGGCGGTGGTGACGGTCTCCTGCGCCAGCGCGGGGGCGGCCAGCAGGGCGAGCAGAGTGGGGATGAGGATCTTCATGGGCGAATGATCGCACCCTTCGCCGGCCCGCCGCTCGGGGCGGGCTTCACTTCCTGGCCGCGAGCTGGGTGGCGAACCGCTCGCTGAACCAGCGGTCGATCATGCGTGCCTCGTACTGCAGCGGCTGGCCCCGTTGGGCGCCGATGCGACCGAAGTCGTAGGCCAGGTCACTGAGCTTTTCCTCGCCGCGGGAGATCACGCGGTCGCCCTGGCGCAACTCGAAGCGCATGTCCAGCCGGGGGGCGTCGGGCAGCTGCCCGATGACGCGGATGCGGTGGAAGGCCAGCGTGTCCACTTCGCCGGCCAAATCGACGTCGGTGATGTCCACGCGCAGCACCTGTCCGTCCGGCAGGCTCCGGGCCAGGCGTTCGAAGTGGGAGTTGAGCAACTGCTGCGTGCGCTCGCGTTCCTGCACGCCGAACCCGGCATCGGTGAACTTCTCGGGCTCGACGAACCGCACTTCGGCGCGGCCGACGGCCTGCGCGCCGGAGATGCAGAGCAGGGCCAGCGCGGCGGCGGCCAGGGCATGACGGACCATGATGGTTCCCCTCCAGTGGACGGACGCCGGATCGTCGCGCATGGCCCCAGGGCCTGCCAGCGACTTTGCACAAGTTTGCAGCGTTTGCGGCCCGGTGGGCGCAGGTGCTCCAGCACCCAACGTCGGGGTGACGGAGTGCCTCGGTAACTGGGTGACTGTGCGGTGCGGCCTCAGCGGCCCCAGCTGTCCTTCAGGCCCGTGACCCGGTTGAGCACCGGCGCGCCGGGCGCGTGCTCCTTGCGGTCGGTGATGAAGTAGCCGTGGCGCTCGATCTGGAAGCGCTGCTCCGACGCCACGGCCGCCAGAGAGGGCTCCAGCCAGCCCTGCACCACCTGCAGGCTGGCGGGGTTGAGCGCCTCGCGGAAGTCGCGCCCGCCGGCGTCCGGCTGCGGCTCGGTGAAGAGGCGGTCGTACAGGCGCAGCGTGGCGGGCACGGCATCGTGCGCGGCCACCCAGGTGATGGTGCCCTTGACCTTCACGGCGTCTGCGCCGGGCGTGCCGCTCTTCGTGTCGGGCACCACCGCAGCCAGGACGCGGGTGATCCGGCCGTCGGCATCCTTCTCGCAGCCGGTGCATTCCACGACCATGCCGTACTTCAGCCGCACCTTGTTGCCGGGAAAGAGCCGGAAGAAGCCCTTGGCCGGCACCTCGGCGAAGTCGTCGCGCTCGATCCACACCTCGGGCCCGAGTTCGAAGCGCCGCATGCCCAGTTCGGGATGCTGGGGGTGGGCGGGCGCCTGGCAGGGCTCGCGGTGCTCGGCGCCGAACAGCTCGGCCCAGTTCGTGAGCACCAGCGGCACCGGGTCCAGCACGGCCATGGCGCGGGGCGCCTGGCCTTCCAGGTCGTCACGCAGGCACTGGTCGAGCACGGCGTACTCGAGCCAGATGTTGGTCTTGCTGGCGCCCGTGTCGTCGGCCATGCGGCGCACCGCGGCGGCCGTGTAGCCGCGCCGGCGCAGGCCGGCGAGCGTGGGCATGCGGGGGTCGTCCCAACCGCTGACGATGCCTTCTTCCACCAGGGCCTTGAGCTTGCGCTTGCTGGTGATCACGTAGGTCAGGTTCAGGCGGCCGAACTCCACCTGCCGGGGCAGCGGGCGCGCCAGCAGGCCGGCGTCGGCGAGCTGGTTCAGCAGCCATTCGTAGAAGGGCCGCTGGTCCTCGAACTCCAGCGTGCAGAAGCTGTGCGTGATGCGCTCCAGCGCGTCCTCGATCGGGTGCGCGTAGGTGTACATCGGGTAGATGCACCAGCGGTCGCCCGTGTTGTGGTGGTGCGCGTGCTTGATGCGGTACAGGGCCGGGTCGCGCAGGTTGATGTTGGCGCTGGCCATGTCGATCTTCGCGCGCAGCACCATCGCGCCGTCGGGGTGCTGGCCGTCGCGCATCTCGCGAAACCGCGCCAGGTTCTCGGCCACGCCGCGGCCGCGGAACGGGCTGTCGGTGCCCGGCGTGGTGAAGTCGCCGCGCGTGGCGCGCATCTGCTCGGGCGTCTGCTCGTCCACGTAGGCCAGGCCGCGCTCGATCAGCGTCTCGGCGGCCCGGTACATGAAGTCGAAGTAGTCGCTCGCGTAGTACAGGTAGCTCTTGTCGCCGGCCTGCCAGTCGAAGCCGAGCCAGCGCACCATCTCGATGATGGCGTCGACGAACTCCTGCTCTTCCTTCTCGGGGTTGGTGTCGTCGAAGCGCAGGTGGCAGATGCCGCCGAAATCGCGCGCGAGGCCGAAGTTCAGGCAGATGCTCTTGGCATGCCCGACGTGCAGGTAGCCGTTCGGCTCAGGCGGGAAGCGGGTGCGGATGCGCGCTGCGTCGGGCTCGCCGGCCGCATGGTGCGCGGCGTCTCCCGGGCTGCCGCCGAAGCGGCGGCCGTCGAACGCGCCAGTGGCGAGATCCTGCTCGATGACGGTGCGCAGGAAGTTGGCGGGCAGCGGGGCGGGCGTGGGGGAGCTCATGGGCGGGTGATTGGCATGGATCCCGCAGTGTACCGAGGGGGCTTTCCCCTCGACGGAGCGCTCGACTGCGGCCTCGGCTTGCGCGACGCCGCCGGTCCGGACTCAGCGCCCCTTCAGGCGGTTCACCTCGGCAGCCACCATCCGTTCGCGCAGGCCGTCGCCGCTCAGGCTCAGGAAGGTGACCAGCCCGTGGATGGCCAGACCGAGGCCCCAGCCGAGGAGCGGCCAGCCGTGCCAGCGCGTGCCGCCGGTGTACTGGTTGATGGCGAACAGGCCGATGTTGACGCACACGAACACGAAGGCGTGCGTGTAGAAGCCGAGCTTGATGCCGACCCGGCGCTTGGCACGGGCGTGGATCTCGTCTTCGGTGAGGGGGGTGGTCATGGTCTCAGCTCCTGTGGGGTGAAGGTCTGGGGGGGGGGGGCTGGCGGTCAGGCCGTCAGGCCGTCAGGCCGAGCGTCTGGGTCCAGAGCAGATGGCCGAGAAACCGGCCGGGCATCAGCGTGAAGAGGCCGGCGACGACGCAGCCGCCGATGTACATGCCGCGCATGGTCTTGCGGTGGGCGACGATGTTGCCCTGGCGGGCGAAGCGCACGCCCCGCGGCAGCTGCCACAGCACCAGCAGCGTCAGGGCATGGATAGGGGAGAAGCCCGCGATATTGGGCAGCTCGCCGCCGCGCAGGAAGGCGCTGGTCAGCGCCGCCGAGCCCATCAGTACCACCCAGAACTTGCCCATCCAGCGGTGCGTGCCGCTGCCCTTGCGGCCCCAGAGGATGACCCCGCCGAGCGCCAGTGCCGACAGCGCGCTGCCGATGTGGATGGCGAGCAGCGGGTCGAGGGCGGTGGTTGTGTTCATGGCGTCGGGGCGGCGGGGGCTTGGCCGGGCGGTGGTGTGTCGATGGCGTGATCCTGCGCGCCACCCCCCCGCACTGTCAGCCGCCGCGGGACGAATCGACGAAGGCCGCGACGAAATGCCGCCGGCGCTTCGCCATTCACATGCCCTTGAACAGGTGCGCGTACAGGCGGCTGGCCACCAGCTTCTCGGCGCGCCCCGCGAGCGTGAGCGTGACCTTGCCCGATTCCTCGCGCCGCGCGCTCGTGATGCGCCGGGCCTGCACCACGGTGCCGCGGTGCACCTGCCAGAACAGCTGCGGGTCGAGCTGGGGCAGCAGGTCCTTCAGCGGCAGCCGGATCAGGTGCTCGCGGTCCGCCGTGACGACGCGCACGTACTTGTCGGCCGCCTCGAAATACACGACCTCGGTCACCGGCACCAGGTGCACCAGGTTGCCCACCTGCGCCTGGATGACCTCCAGGCGGCTGACAGCCGCGGGCGGAGGCGCCGTCCCGGCCAGGAGGCCGCGCAGCTGCGCCATCGCCTGCTGCAGTGCGTCGGCGGCAGGGTCGGTGGTGGTGGCTGAGTTGGCGGCCGAGTTAGTGTCTGAGCCGATGGCGGCCAGCCGCTGGCGCAGCCGCGCCACGCAGGCCGCCATGCGGGCCGGGTCCACCGGCTTGAGCAGGTAATCCACCGCCTGCGCCTCGAAGGCCTGCACGGCGTACTGGTCGTAGGCCGTCACGAAGACCAGCAGCGGGAAGGGCGTGTCATCGGGCCAGTCCTCGGCCAGCGCCTGCGCCGCCTCGAGCCCGGTCATCCCGGGCATGCGGATGTCCAGGAAGCACAGGCTGGGCCGGTGCTGCAGGGCCAGCGCCACGGCCTGCGCGCCGTCCCCCGCCTGCGCCACGACCCGGAGCTCGGGCCACAGGCGCGCCAGGTCGGCTTGAAGGCCGGCGGCCAGCAGCGGCTCGTCTTCTGCGATGAGTGCGGTGGGTGTGGTGGGGTTCATTGGGGCAGTGGAAGGCGGATGGTTGCGAGCGTGCCGCCCTCGGGGTCGGCGGCGGGTTCCAGGCGCAGGGTGGCGGCATCGCCGTGCAGGGTGCGCAGGCGCGCCCGGACCTGCTCCAGCCCGAAACGGGTGCCTGCGCTGGCCGGCGCTTCGAGGCCGACCCCGGTATCGCGCACGCTCAGCACCAGCTGCCGGCCATCCCTTGCGGCGCTGACCTCGATACGCCCGCCCTGGATGTTCGGTTCCAGCCCGTGCTTGATGCAGTTCTCCACCAGCGGCTGCAGCAGCAGCGGCGGCACGGGCACGGCTGCCAGTTCCGCGGGCAGCAGCAGCCGGGTCTGCAGGCGCGGCCCCATGCGCACGGCCATCAGGGCCAGATAGTCCTCCACGCGGGCGAACTCGTCTGTGAGCGGGTGGCTGTCGAGCCGGGAGGCCGTGAGCGTGGCGCGCAGGAATCCGATCAGCCTGTCCAGCATGGCCTGCGCCCGCAGTGGGTCCAGGCCGATCAGCACCCGCAGGTTGGCCAGCGTGTTGAAGAGCATGTGCGGCTCGAGTTGCGACTGCAGCAGGCGAAGCTGCGTCTCGGCCGCCTCGCGCTGCGCGGCCTGCGCGCGCAGGCGCATGGCCGCTGCGCGTTCCTGCGCCGACAGCACCGCCACTGCCACCAGAGTCGCCAGCACCGAGATCGCGAGCGTGATCTGCGTGGCGCGCGAGCCCAGGTCCCAGATGCGCGGCGACCGGTTCCCGGTGATCGCATCCGCGATCGCCAGCCCGAGCGGCGGCCCAAGCACCACGGCGCCCATCACCAGCGCCAGCATGCCGAGCCAGCCGATGTCGAAGCCCGGCTGTGCCGGCTGCCCCAGGCCGCGGCGCTCGCGCCGGTGGTCCATGGCCCAGGACAGCAGGAGGCGCACACCGTCGGTGATGAGCCAGCAGCACATGCCGATCGAGAACGAGTAGATCAGCTTGCCCTTGAACCCGCCGTCGATGATGGTCAGGAAGACCGCGATGCTCGTGCACAACGCGACCATGAACATCAGGCCGCGCGCCAGACGGCGCCTGAAAGACGCCGTTGGTGTCGGCCCGGTGGAAGCTTGGGTGTGGGAGGTCAGCAGCATCGCGGTCGATTGTGCTGGTGCGCCGGCTGCGTCTGCGCCGCGCGGCGACGAAACGCTGCGGGCGGTCGTGAAACGGCGAAGGGGCTGCGCCAGACGGCGACGGCGCTGCGCCAGACGGCGAAGTTACGGTGCCGGACGGCTGCGGCCCGGTGCCCAGGCACGGCTCGGGCCAGCGCCAGCGCCAGCGCAAGCGCCGCTACCGGCCTGCCCGGCTCAGGCCCCCGGCAGGCGCGCCCGGATCATCTCGATGCGCTTGCGGTTGACGCCGAGGTCGGAGCGGCCGACCCGCGACGCTGATCGCACCTGCACCTTCTGGGTTGCCGGGTCGAACCAGAACTCGGTGTCGTCGATGAAGCCGAGCCAGCGGCTGCGGAACCGCACGTAGAGGTAGTCGGGATGGTCCGTCACCAGCGCGGCGCCGGGCATGGACAGCACGATCGCGCGCAGCCGCCCGATCGTGGCCGGGCCGTCGCCGAGGAGCTCGAGCGCCGCGATGCGCGCCTCTTCACGGCGCACCAACCCTGCCCACAGGTCGGCCTGGCTGCTGACGCTGTTGGGTGTCCTCGAGGGCGCCTTGAGCCGCCCGTCGCGCACGCCCAGGTCGGTGGGGGCGTTGCCGGCCAGCAGCCCGGCCTGGCCGGCCAGCAGGAGCGCCAGCGGAAGCCCCATCACCACCACGGCTGCCACGCTCACCCAGCGCATCGAAGGAAAAGGGGGTTCGTCATCGGCCCATTGTGGCCTGCTGGCAAGATGCGGCCCATGAAGCTTCTGCTGGCCTCGTGCCTGCTCACCCTGGCAGCCGCCGCGTCGGGCCAATCTCCGGTGCCGTCCGCACCGCCGTCCGCGCTGCCCTCCGCGCTGCCCTACCTGCTGCCATACGCGCAGGCCGTGGCCGACCGTTTTCCGCTCCCCGCGGTGCGCCACGAGACCCCCGGGCTGCAACCCGGCCGCCAGACCTGGACGGACAACAGCGAGATGGAAGGCGCCCTGCGCGGGATCGCCGCCCGGGGCGGCGCACGCCTGGTCGAAACCGGCCGATCCGGTACCGGCCGGCCCCTGCTGGCGCTGCACTTCTCGCGCGGCCCGGGCCGCCCGGTGGCCCTGGTGATCGGGCAGCAGCACGGCAACGAGCCCGCCGGTGGCGAGGCCGTGCTCGCCGTGGCGCAGCAGCTGGCCGACCCACAGGCGCCGCTGGCCGCCGTGCTCGACCGGCTGGACGTGGTGGTCCTGCCCCGGGCCAACCCCGACGGCGCGGCACTGAACCGGCGCACGAACGCCGCCGGCCTGGACATCAACCGCGACCACCTGCTGCTGCGCACGCCCGAGGCCGACGCGCTGGCCGGGCTGGTGGCCTGGCTGCGGCCGGTGCTGGTGGTGGACGCCCACGAGCACATCGCGCTCGGCCGCTACATGCCCAAGTTCGGCGCCATCAAGGGGCACGACCTGCTGGTGCAGTACGCCACCACGCCCAACCTGTCGCCCGCGCTGACCGAAGAGGCGGAAGCGGGATTCCGCCAGCCGTTGCTGCAGGCGCTCGACCGTGCCGGCATCACGCACGAGTGGTACTACACCAACCCCACCGCCGACGCCGAACTGCTGCTGACGATGGGCGGCATCCAGCCCGATCTGGCGCGCAACGTCGGCGGGCTCAGGCATGCGGTCAGTTTCCTGCTGGAGTCGCGCGGGTTCGACCTCGGCCGCCTGCACGCCGAGCGCCGCGTGCACACGCACGTGGTCGCCATCGCCAGCTTGCTGGGCAGCGCCGCGTTGCAGGCCGGGCGACTGACCGAACTGCGCGCGAAGCTCGACGCCGAAGTGTCGGCGCTCGCCTGCCGCGGCGACCTGGTGGTGGAGGGCGCGCCCGTTCGCGAGCAGCGCGAGATGCGGATGATCGACCCCGACACCGGCGCCGACAAGCGCGTGCGCGTGGAATGGGACTCCGCGCTGCAGATCCGGCCCGTGCTGCAGCGCGCCCGGCCGTGCGGCTACTGGCTCGCTGCCGATTCGCTGCCGGCGGTCGAGCGGCTGCACCGGCTGGGGGTTCTGGTGCGCACGCTGCCGGCGCAGCAGAGCCTGCGGGTGGAGCGCTACCGCGAGACGGCGCGCGGCGAGGGCGAGCGCTCCGACACGCTCGGGCGTGTGAACGACCCGAAGCCCGTGCTGCGCGTCACGGTGGCGCTGGAACCCGGCACGCTGCTGGCCCCGGCCGGCAGCTTCTATGTGCCGCTCGACCAGCCGCTGGCGCATCTGGTGACGGCGGCGCTCGAGCCCGACACCCAGAACAGCTGGTTCGCGCACCATCTCGTGCCGCGGCTGGAGGCGGTTCAGCGGGTGATGGCCGCGCCATGACCTGGCTGCCCTTGCCGACGTGCGCTGCCGGTGCCATCCTGGGCGCATCGGCGGCTCGGTGCCCGCTGGCAAGGTGGGCATGATGGCCAGGGGCGGGCGGCGTGACCGGGTCTTCATCAGCTACCGCCGCGCGGACAGCGCCGGGCACGCCGGACGGCTGGAAGATGAGCTCACCCGCATCCTGGGCGACCGCATCTTCATGGACGTCTCGGACATCGCGCCCGGTGCGGATTTCGAACGCGTGCTGAACGACGAGCTGGCGTCCTGCGGCGTGGTGCTGGCCGTGATCGGCGCGCGCTGGAAGGACGCCTTCGCCGCGCCGCGCGAGGGCAAGGACTACGTGCTGCTGGAGCTGGCTCAGGCGCTGGCGCTCGAGGGCGTGCAGGTCGTCCCGGTGCTGATGCAGGGGGCCAGCCTGCCCGCCGCCGGTGACCTGCCCGCCGGATTGCAGGCGCTGGCGGGGCGCCAGGCGGTGGTCATCCGCGACGACCGCTGGAAGGACGATGTCGCCCATCTCGCGCGCGGGCTGCGGACTGCGCTCGGGCTGCCGCGTCCCGCTCTGCGCTGGGCTGTGGCGGGTGCGCTCGGCGTGTGCGGAGCGACGCTCGCGGTCGTGCTCAACCTGCCGCCCGCACCCGG
>CAJAES010000108.1 GCA_903938815.1 uncultured beta proteobacterium | reverse complement strand
GCGCGACTGGGCCTCGCCTTGCAGCGCCGCCGCGGCCGCTTCCACGGCAACGGCACCCATGGCGGCGGCGGCCAGTTGCAGCGCGTACGCCATGGCGCGCACTTCCTCTGCGTGGCCCTGGGTTGCGAGGTAGCGCAGGCGGCGGCCGTCGTGGCGGTGCGCGTTGGCGAATGCCTGCCAGTCGGCGCCGCCTAAAGGCGCGGCCATGCCGGCTGCTGCGCTTGGCGGTCCGCCAGACGTTCCGCCGGAAGTTCCGCCAGACAGTCCGCCAGACGGGCCGCCAGACGGGCCGCCAGACGGGCCGCCAGACAGTCCGACCCAGCTTCCGTCCGGCGGCAACGCGTGCAGCGCCAGGCGTCGCGCGGTGGGCACCGGCGCCAGCGGCTTGTGCAGCACGCCCATGAACCCCTGCCGGATCACCTCGGAGAGCAGCACGGGCGTGCCCTCGCGTGCGGTCAGCATGCGTGCAGGGGGTTGCACCAGCCCCAGCGCGTCGATGCGTCGCCCGATCTCGAAGCCTGTGCAGCGGCCTGATTCCTGGCTCTTCGGGCGCACCTGGCCTGCATCGATGAGGCAGAGCTCGAACGGATGGCCTTCGGCCTGTGCCTGCTGCACGACGGCCACGGCTTCGTCCGCCGAGCCCGCCATGCTGGGCGAATAGCCGATGGCCCGCAGGACTTCGACGGCCGCCTGCGCAGCGACCAGCCGCTCGTCGACGACCAGCACGCGGCGTGCAGCAGGTGCTGGCGGCGCCGCATCGCCCTGCGGCATCGCCTGCAGGACGCCTGGCAGTTCGAACCAGAACGTGGCGCCCTCGCCGACGCTGCTGCGCGCCTGCAGGCTGGATCCCATCAGGCGCAGCAGGCGCTGGCTGATCACCAGGCCGAGGCCCGCGCGGCCGAAGCGCTTCGCGTCGATCTCGTCGTCGTGCTCGAAGGGCCTGAACAAGCGTTGCAGAACCTCGGGCATGACGCCGATGCCGGTGTCCGAGACCTCGAAGAGCAGCGACCCCGGCGCCTGCCCCGGCCGGACCCGCACCAGCACATGGCCCGTGGACGTGAACTTCACCGCATTGCCCACCAGGTGCCCGATGACGTGCCGCAGACGCAATTCGTCCACCTTCACCAGGGCCGGCAGATCGGCGTCGATCCATTCCAGCAGTTCCACGCCATGGGCGGCGGCCTGGGCGGCCAGGGGCTTGCAGACGGTGTGCACCATCGACCAGAGCTCTGCATCGGCCACGAGGATGGACATCCGGCCCGCCTCGATGCGGGTGAAGTCCAGCACATCGCCGATCAGCGCGCGCAGCTCCTGTGCCGCGGATTCGATGCGCTTGAGGTGCATCGCCGCCTTGGGCTCGGCATCGCGCGCCGCCACGTGGGCCAGGCCGATGATGGCGTTCAGCGGCGTGCGGATCTCGTGGTCCATGTTGGCGAGGAACTCGCTCTTGGCACGGGTTGCGGCCTGGGTCCGGTCGCGCTCGAGCAGCAGTTCTGCCGTCCGGCTCTGCACCAGATCCTCCAGGTGGCGCCGATGGGTCTCGAGTTCGGCCTCGATCGCCACGCGCTCCGATACGTCGCGGATGACGGCGGTGAAGCTGATCTGTCCGCCAACCGCGCTGCGGGATATGCCGATCTCGAGCTGAAGGCTGCGGCCGTCGCTGTGGCGCCCCATGACCAGCCGGCCGGCGTTCATGCGGCGACTGGCGGACACGCCTTCGTTGGCGAATGCCGCCAGATGGCCGGCGTGGACGGCCGCGGCGCCTTCAGGCAGCAGGCAGTCGAGCGGGTGTCCCTTTACCTGCTCCGCTGCGTGGCCGAACAGCTGTTCGGCGGCCAGGTTGAACTGGTCGATGCGGCCTTCGACATCGAGTGTGACGATGGCGTCCGGTGCCGATGCCGTGAGGTCGCGAAAGCGCTGTTCGCTGTCCGACATGCGCTTGGCGCTGGCCTGCAGGCTTTCGCCCATGCGGTTCAGCGATCGCCCGAGCGCGCTCAACTCGCGCGCGCCCGCCTCGGGCACGCGGTGGTCGAGCTGGCCGTGGCCGAGCCTCGCTGCGGCGCGCCGCAGCGTGGCCAGAGGCCTCAGCACCAGCCGATCCATCGCCAGCAGCAGCAGGGCAGCGGCAGCGAGGAGCACCGCAGCCTGTGACGCCTCTGACCTCAGCGCCGCGCTGCGCTGCGCCGCGTACAGGCGTTCGACGTCCGTCACCAGGAAGATCGTGCCGTGCCCGCTGCCGCGGAGTTCCCCCGGCCTGGCTGGCCAGGCGAACCCGCGCGCCGACACCAGCTGCCTGCGGCCCCGGTCCTCGCGCGTCAGGGCCTGGTCCGTGTGTGGCGTTCGCGCGAGCAGGTCCATCCACTCGGGATGTTCCTGCGCCAGGGGGTGCCGCAGGTCCGCCGCGTGGCTGGTCAGATGGATCGCCGCGTCCGGGTCGACCACCACCGCCAGCGTGATCTCGTGGTTCAGCGTGGCGTGCAGCAGCAGTTCCGAGACGACCGAGGCGTCGGAGAGGATCAGGCGCTCGGACACGACGCTCAGGCGCGCGAGCTCCGTCGCCGCCTGAGCGACGCCACGCCGCCAGGCCGCTTCCTCCGCGCTGCGCAGCGCGACCAGCGTGAACATCCCGGCCAACGCGACACCGACGACGAGCGCCCAGACGATCACCGGCCGACGCAGCGGCCAGCGACGCCAGCCGCCCGGTTCAGAGGTATCTGCCATCGAAGAGCGGTGTGCCGATGAAGCGGCTGCTTTCCAGAAGCCCAGCGCTTCGCATCACGGCCTCCAGTTCGGCCGCCTGGCGCGACAGGTATGCCGCATCGTTGTCGAACCAGGTCTTGTTGCGGGCCAGGTCCGGCAGGTCCAGGCCGAGATAGGCCGTGGAGACTTCTTCGGAGTTCAGGTGCATGCGCTGTCCCAGCGACTGGGCGTGCTGCCTGGGTTCCGCGACATATCGGTCCAGGGCGCGGAAGTGCGCCTGCACGAGCGCGCGCACGGCTTCGGCGCGCGGCTTTAGCAGTTCCTGGCGGATGGCGATCACGTCCACGATGCGGCCCGCGATCTCGGCACTCGAGTAGATGGCGCTCGCGCCCTGCCTCAGCAGCCGCGACTTGACAGGCTCGTACGTGATGACGGCGTCCACCCGCCCGGCCAGGTACTCGGCTTCCTGGTTGTCCATGGCCACCTGGCGCACGGTCACGTCGGTCACCTTCAGGCCGGCGCGTTTCAGCACCGCGTCGAGCATCACCGCACCCACTGCTGTCTGCTCCACCGCCAGCCTGCGGCCGCGCAACGCTGCCGGGTTGGCGATGCCGGGCAGTGCGAGCACGGCGTCCGCGCCCACCGACACATCCACCACCGCCACCACCGTCAGCGGGATGCCGCGCTCCCGTGCCGTCAGCACCTCGTCCAGCGTCAGGCAGGCGCCGTCGAGCGCGCCCGTCGCCAGCGCGCGGATGCTGGCCGACGCCGTGGGGGTGTCGATCAGCCGGACCTGTTCCTGCGGCAGCAGGCCGAGCGCACGCGCCAGGAAGACGAATTCGTAACCCGGAAAGACCTGCGCGCCGATGCGCAGCGGCTCCGCCGGCTCGATGCCGCATCCGGCCAGGGCCGGCAGCAGGCCGATGGCCAGTGCCTGCAAGGCGGCACGACGCCTCATCGGCCGCACGCGGTGCGTCACTGCGTGGCGTCCAGCGGGTCGGCGTAGCGGTCGGCTATGGCGATGAAGTCGCTTTCGCAGGCCCGGAAGGCATCGACGATGTCGGGGTCGAAGTGCCGTGCACGCCCCTCGTCGATGATCCTGCGCACTTCGTCCATCGGCATCGGCGCCTTGTAGACGCGCCGGCTGATCAGGGCGTCGAAGACATCGGCCAGCGCCATCAGGCGGGCAGCCACGGGTATGGCGTCGCCGGCGAGCCCGAGCGGGTAACCGCTGCCGTCCCACTTCTCATGGTGGCCGGCGGCGATTTCCCGCGCGACGAGCAGAAAATCGAGCGGGCCGACACCCTGCGTCCGGCCTTCCGCAGCCGTGAGCGTGGGCAGGTCGGTGCCGTGGTCCGAAGCCACCTCCTGCAGCGCGCGGTCGATGGCCTCGGCGCCGATCGTCGCGTGGGTCTTCATGACGGTGAACTCTTCGGCCGTGAGCCGGCCCGGTTTCAGCAGAATGTCGTCCCGGATGCCGATCTTGCCGATATCGTGCAGCGGCGCCGCACCGGCGATCAGGGCCAGGCGCTGCGGTGTCAGGTCGCGCTCGAACCGCGGGTGGTGCTCGAGGTGCCGGCCGAG
The DNA here is from genome assembly GCA_903938815.1 of uncultured beta proteobacterium. Classification (GTDB taxonomy): domain Bacteria; phylum Pseudomonadota; class Gammaproteobacteria; order Burkholderiales; family Burkholderiaceae_C; genus Rubrivivax. The sequence continues at coordinate 10,459 of CAJAES010000108.1, read as the reverse complement.
GATCTCGATGTACAGCTGCGTGCGCCGGATGTGGTGGCCTGTCTCGTTGTCGCGTGTCTCGCCGAGCGAGGCGAGGGCCCGCACGCTGACCTCCTGCACGATCTCGATGTCGCGCACCCGGCGCGCGAGTTCCAGTTCGAGGTCGGCCTTGTGATTGGCGAGCATGTCGCGCACGCGCTTCAGCTCGAGATGCGTGGCCACCCGCGCCAGCAGCAGCACCGGCTTGATCGGCTTGGTGACATAGTCGACCGCGCCCAGCCGCAGGCCGTATTCCTCGTCCTCGAACGCGCCCCGCGCCGTCACGAAGATCACCGGGATGTCCGCCGTCGCGGGGTTGGCGCGCAGCTCCCGCAGCACCTGGAAGCCGTCCAGGTCCGGCATCATCACATCGAGCAGCACCAGGGAAGGCTTCGGCAGCGTCGCAGCAGCAGCCAGCGCCTGCCGCCCCGAACGGGCAAGTCGCACGGCGTACAGGCCATCCAGCAGTTCGCCCATCAACACCAGATTCACCGGCGTGTCGTCGACGATCAGGACCAGGGGCTTCGACCCGGACAGGGGTTCGATGCTGGGTGTCATGTGCGAATATATGCGTTTAAGGCGGCAGAACTTCTGGAGCGGAGGGATGGTAATACCGCACACAGGATGTCGACACATATCTTGCCGAATTGAGGATGGGCCTCTACAAGACATCGACATATTGGCATTTGTGGGAGCCGCGAGGTGACGATCGGGTTGTGACCCCTCTGAAGTTGAAGCACGTGGTCCGCCGACCCGGAGCGTTGCGGGACCGATGAAGTCGGCCTGGCGACAAGGCATGGCCCTCGGACGGCTCCCGGGAAAACGGCGCGCCGAATCCATGCGCGGCGCAGGGTTGCCAAACCGCGCAGATGTCAGGGTGCGGCGCCTTGCTGCTTGTACGCCGCCACGATGCCGCGGAAGTCCGGAATGGCCTGGATCAGGCGGTCGCGGTCTTCGGCATCGGTCATGGCGGTGGCCAGTGCCTGGACGTCGGTGTACAGCTGCTCAAGCAGCGGCACGGCGCGCGGGTCGCCCAGTGCTTCGAGTACCTGCTGGCTGGTCCAGCGCATGTTGATCAAATTGTCCGCCGAGTATTCGGCGAGCTCGCCCTGCAAGCAGTCCAGCACCTGGTCGACGGATGCACGCGCAGCGTCGAAGTGGCCCAGCCGGACCTGGCAAAGTGCGGTGTGGGCCACGTTCTCAGCGGCCCAGTTGGGGTCGTCCACCTGCTCGAACGAGGCCTGCGCCTGGCAGAGCCACTGGTACGCGGCAGCGGCGTCCCCGCTGCCCAGGCAGGCCTTGCCCAGGCCGAGCATCGACAGCGCCTCCTTTCGTCGGTCACGGGTGACGCGGCACAGCGACAGACACTGTTCGTACCAGCCCACTGCCACCGGTTGATCACCCAGGTATTCAGACGCTTCACCCAGCAGCAGGAGCGCTATGGCGGCCCGCCGCATCGAGCCCATGGAACGCGCCAGCGTCAGCACGCGCCGGGAGAGCACCGCCATCTGCTCGAAGTGGCCCAGCGCCCGCTCGAGGTCGATCAGACCCAACAGCGCGTCGGCCTGCGTGTTCCACTTGCCGCGTGACTCTGCGCACGACATCACCTCCTGCAGGATCTCGCGCTCCTTGTCGGTTTCGTCGAAGTAGGCCGCAACCTTCGCCATCATCAGCATCGAGGTGGCCTCGGTGCTGTCTCGAACATCCCCCGCCTCGATTCTTCGCGCCCAGGACAGCGACCGTTCGGCTTCGATGCGCGCGTTGGCGCGGTCGCCTCGCGAGCCGTACCTCCAGGCCAGAAGATGGTGGGCATCCGCCGCAGCCTTGGCGGCTCCAGACTGTTCGGCAATCTCCACGGCATGCCTGGAGAGCTGCTCGGACGCAGGGCTGTCGCCGCGCCGCTCGGCCAGGAGCGCCCGGCAGACCAGCAAGCTCGCGAGACGCGCCTCATCGGGGTGGCGCTCCAGCAAGGACGCCATGGCGCCGAGCCACACGTCCTGCGCTGTCCGGTCACTCGTGAAATCGCTGATTCCCTCCTGATGCATCAGCAGATCGAATCGTCGTCCGGGATCGCTCTCGCCCAGCAGAGCAGCGGCGCGGCCGAGCCAGGACAATGCGGCGGCGTTCGCAAAGCGCATCCGCGCCTGGAGCCCCGCCTGTTCGAAGCAATCGATGGCCAGCGCGGTCTCACCCGCCTTCTCGGCGTGCTCGGCGGTCATGGCCAGGAACTCCGCGCCGCGGCCCTTCGTGCGCTCGGCCAGCCAGCGGGCGGCGGCGCCGTGGCCCAGTCTTCTTTCGGCCTTCAGCAGCGTGTCGTAGGTCACCTGGTGCAGCAGGTGGTGGTCGAACTGACGTTCGGGCGTGCCTTCGAAGTCGCTGGTCTGGCGGGCCTTCACGAAGGCGGCGCGTTGCAGCGCCGGCAGGGCCTGCGCTGCCTGAGCGTCCAGAGCCTCCAAGGCGTCGTCCCAGAAGACGTGGCCGATGACGCTGGCTTGCCGCGCGGCCTGGCGATCGGCGGCCGGCAGCGCATCCAGCCGGGCCTGCAGCAGGCCGACCAGCGTGGTGGGCAGGCGCAGGGTCTCCAGGCGGTGCAGCCGCACCGTCCACTGCGGGCCCGTGGCGTCGATCACGCCGTCGTCGATGAGCCGGCGCACCAGTTCTTCCATGTAGTACGGGTTGCCCTCGGCGCGGCCGACGATGAGTTCGCTCAGGTGGGGCGGCACCTCGCCCAGGCGTTGCAGCAAGGCATGGACCAGCTCGTTGCTTTGATCTGCGGGCAGCGGGCGCAGCGTCATCAGCTCATCGGGCACGGCGGAGGTGTCGGCGGCGTCGGCCGTATCAGTTCTGGCCCAACCGGGCCGTCGCGCCAGCAGTGGCGGGCGGGCCGTCATCACCAGCGCCAGCGGCAGATCGGCCGCGTGGGCCACCAGGTCTTGCAGCAGATCCAGCGAGCTGTCGTCGGCCCAGTGCAGGTCTTCGACGACCAGCACCGGCAGGCTGCCCCCCTGGGCCGCCAGGGTCTGCAGGTAGACGCGCAAGGCCATCAGCGCCTGGTCGCGCAGGCTGCGCGGGTCCAGGCCCTTGACGGTGGGGCTGTCAGCGAAATCCAGGCCCGAGAGTTGGCCAATGAGCTGGGCTTGCCGCTCGCCGCGCTCTTCGAACCACGGTCTCAGGCCTTCGACGACCTTGCGCTTGGCCACGTCGGCGCTGTCGGTGTCGGCCACGCCGCACTGCAGCGCCAGCAGGCTGCGCAACAGGCCCCAAGGGCGCAACTGACTGTCGGGCTGCGAGCGCAGGGTCAGCAGCAGGCAGTCCTGCAGCGCTTCCGTCCCTTCGCGCATCAGCCGGCTCTTGCCCAGCCCGGCGTCGCCGATGAGCGTGAGGGCTTGCAACTGCTGCGTCTGGCGGGCTTGCGCCACGGTTTGCAGCAGGCTCTGCAACTCGGCGTCGCGGCCCACCATGGGCGTGACCAGGCCTTGCAGCCCGCGCTCGACGCTGGCCGCGCCACGCTCCAGCGCCGAGCGCACCAGATAGGTCTGCATCGGCGCTTCGATACCCTTCACCTGCAACGCAGGCTGTGCTTCCAGCTCGAACAGGCCGCGCACCTGGCTCCAGGTGTCGTGGCTGATCCGCAGGCCGCCCGGCGGTGCGTGCTGCTCCATGCGCGCGGCGATGTTCACGGCTGCACCCATGGCGGTGTTGTCGTCTTCCACACCTGCGCCCAGCGCTACGTCACCGCTGTGCACGCCCACGCGCACGGCGAAGTCGGTGACACCATGCTGACGTGCAACGGCCTCAGCCTGTTCGCGCCCTGACGCCAGGATGGCCAGGCCGGCGCGCACCGCGCGCTCGGCATCGTCCTCACGAGTCTCGTCCATGCCGAAGGCGGCCTTGACGCCGTCGCCGGTGAAGCGCAGCACGCGGCCCTGGTGCGCTTCGACGATGGCGGCCATACGCCGCAGCGTCGCGCTCAGCAGGCCCAGCGTGTCCTCGGCGTCCATGCCGCTGGCCAAGGCCGTGGAGCCCACCACGTCGGCAAACAGCACCGTCACCAGCCGGTGCTTCAGGCCGAAGGGGCGCAGCAAGGCAGCCAGCCGGGCGCGCAACGGGGCGGTGGCCATCTCCAGCACGGTATCTCCCAGCGTGGCGCGCTGCGATTCCAGCGCGGCGATGGCGGCGCGCAGGGCTTCGGTGTCCTTGTCTTGCATGGCGGATGCTTCGCGGCGCATTCCGGTCACGCCAGTGAGTGGGTTGAGGTCAGGGCGGCGCCGCCTCGGCCCGGGTTGCCCCGCGCCTTCGTCTGCTGTGTCCTGCCGTCAGTCTATGGGCTGGCCGGCGCTGGCTCCTGCGCCTGCCCCTCCCACTGACGATCGAGCGTCTTCCACAGACGCCATGTGTTGACGGGCACCAGCACGTAGTGCAACGCGACCACCAGCCACAGCCGTGCCGTCAGGCCGCAGGTGATGAACGCTGCGTTGGTAGACAGCGCCACGCAGCGCCGAGGAACCCGCGCCAACCAACGAAGCGCTGCAGGCGCTAGCATCATGTCCCCCCACAGGAGACAAACCGACATGAGATTGCTCACCGCGCTCTACACCTCGCTCACGGTTCTGGGTCTTGCCGGTTGCGGCACGGCGCCGCCAGCCACGCCGCCCACCAAGCCCGCCCCGGTGGTATCGACCGAGATCAAGGCACTGCTGTGGGTCGGCAACAGCTTTTTCTACTACAACAACTCGATGCACGGCCACGTAGGCCGCCTGCTCACCGACAGCGGCGCCAAGGGCATGCGTTCCAGTTCGGCCACCATCAGCGGCTCGGGCATCAACTGGCACGACGTTGAGGCACATCTCAAGCCGGGCAGCGGCATGGCCAGCTATTCCTTCGTCGGCGACAACGAGGTGCGTTTCAACACTTTCGACAAGCCCTTCGACGGCGTGATGATGATGGATTGCAGCCAGTGTCCCGTGCACCCGCAGCTGCAGCCCATCTTTTTTGAGTACGCCGCCAAGCACAGCGCCACGGCGCGCAGCCGCGGTGCGGCGCCGATCTTCTTCATGTCGTGGGCTTACCAGGACAAGCCCGAAATGACGCAGCAGCTGGCCGCCGAGTACGTCAAGGCCGGCAAGCAGAACAACGCGCTCGTCGTGCCGGCCGGGCTGGCCTTCGCGGCGTCGATCGCCAAGCGCCCGGATCTCAACCTCTACGTCGCCGACAAGCGCCATCCCAGCCTTGCCGGCACCTACCTGGCAGCCTGCACGGTTCTGGCCTCCGTCTACAAGACCAACCCGGTGGGCCTGAAGTACACCGCCGGGCTACCCGCCGACGTCGTCGCCCACCTGCAGACCGTAGCATGGGAAACGACGCAGGCCTTCCACTCCAAGGAAGGGCGCGGCAGCCTGTGAACGGCCGTGGGCTTCGTGGCAGGGGCTTGCATCGCCCGCAATCCCAGCGGCCGCAGGGCCGGCCCTGCGGCCGCTTCGACCGGTAATCAGTCGGCCGGGGCCGCGCATCCATGCCGAAGTCCGCCGTCAGCCTTACACAGCAGGCGTTTTAGTCGAGCGCGCCCCACTCGACCCGGGCCTCGTCGCCGAGCGCTGCGCGCAACAGCAGATAGGGCGCGGCATCGGGCCCAACTCGGCCTCGATGTGGCCCACCGCCTGCTGCACCGAGCCATGCTCTTTACTTTCTGTTCGTGGCGGCCGAATTCGCAGTGCTGACGCCTACCGCCTGCAGTGCCTGGCCCCTTGCCGATGCACGAGGCGGTGCCCGCTCCTTCAGACCCAGGTGGTTGAGGCTCTTCTCGATTACCGGCTGCTCCAGGATTGCAGCCATGATCTTCAGTTCGCCAGACAGCCGCCGGTCGTGTATGGCAGCTGATGGCGGGGCCGAGCCATAGAGAGTCCAGACTCGTCGCCGCAAACCTGCCATTCGCAGGTACGTCGAGGCGAGACTTTCGAGCACGCTGGTCAGGGCGGTTTGGGGCCGATTGACGACGCCGGCGAACGTCTGCGTGCTGGTGGTCGGGGCCATACGGAGCCAGCAGCAATCTGGCAACGACTTCCGCGCGCCGGTCACAGGTCACGGGTCACGGGTCACACAACCTGCTGCAGGCGCTCGATCTTTGCCAAGGCGCACCCGTTGCCAGGCCAATGTCGAGCCCGGCTTGATGGATCCACCGATCTGGCGTGTTGCGCAAGCGCCCGCCGAGCATCTGCCGTGGGACCGCTCTGGGCTGTCCGTGCGCCCGGACAGCGGAATCCCCTGGCGTCAGCCCGCCGCTGAAGCCCGGGGCTTGTCGCGCAGCATCACGATGAGCAGCGATGTCACGGCGCCGGCGCCGGCCATCAGCAGCGTGCCCAGCCCCCAGACCACCCAGACGGCCACCGGTGCTGCCGCGCCCATCCAGCCCAGGGCCCACTGCACGGCGTCGATGGCCAGTTCGGCCAGCACCCGCCAGCCCGGGATCCAGCGTTCCAGCAGAGCGCCGTGGGGTACTTCGTCGAGCAGGGGCCTGAGATCGCCCAGCCACTGCTGGCGGCCCTGGGAGAGCAGGGTGTGCACGCCCCAGGCCATCAGGGACCAGAGCAGGACACCGAAGCCGACGAAGATCCAGAGCGCAACAAGCATCGTGTGATGCTAATTGCGAAGCTCAGGCCGGGACGTCCTCCGGGGTTTTCAGGCCACGCAGGGCGGCTGCATCCGGGCCGAACGCGTACAGGTCCATCGCCAGACAGCCGAAGGTCAGGCTCGCGTGCAGGCGTTGCGGCGTGGCGCTGCTGCCGCCTGCGCCGGCGGCCACGTAGAAGGGCAGCCAGTGCTCGTCGGTCGGGTGCATCAGCGCGGCATGCGGCGCCTGGCGGCGGTAGTCCATCAGGGCCGGCCAGTCGCGCGCGGTACTGCGCGCCAGCACCCACTCGCGGAAGGCGGCGCTTTCCGCGATCTCGGGCGCCGCGATGTCGGGCCGGGCGCCGAAGACCATGCGCAGGTTGTGCGTCAGGCTGCCGCTGCCGACGATCAGCACGCCCTCGTCGGCCAGCGGCGCCAGCGCCTGGCCCAGAGCGAACAGGTGCGCCGGGCTGTCGGTGGGGGCGAAGGACAGCGGCAGCACCGGCACATCGGCGTCCGGGAATGCGTAGCGCAGCGGCGTCCAGATGCCGTGGTCCAGGCCGGAGTGGTCCAGCGTCTCCACCGGGATGCCGGCCGCGCCCAGCAACCCGGCCACGCGAGGCGCCAGCGCGGGGGCGCCCGGGGCGTCGTAGCGCAGCGTGTAGAGCTCGTCCGGGAAACCGCCGAAATCGTAGACGGCCTCGTGGTGCGCGCCGGCCAGCAGCACGTGGCGGCGCGCCATGGTGTGCGCCGATATGGCCAGCACCGCCTTCGGACGGCCGAAACGGGCCGTGATGGCGGGGCCCAGCGCCTTCATGAAGGCGCCTGCCTCGCGCGGTTCGATGGCCGTCATCGGGGACCCGTGGGAGATGAAGAGCGAGGGCAGGGTGTTCATGCATTCATTGGACACCCGGGCGCCGCGTCGGGCGTTCAGAAGCCTTGTACGCGGTGTTGCGCGGGATCGGATACCGTGCAGGGATGTCCGCACCCTCGATTTCCTCACTGGCCTGGCGCCAGACCCTGCGCGACTTCCGCGCCGGGGAACTGCGCCTGCTCGCGCTGGCCGTGCTGCTGGCGGTGGCCGCGCTCACCGCGGTGGGCTTCTTCGCCGACCGGCTGAACAACGGCCTCACGCGCGACGCGCGCCAGCTCATCGGCGGCGACGCCGTCATCGGCAGCGACCAGCCCATGCCGCCGGAGTTCGCGGCCCGGGCAGCGCAGCTCGGCCTGGCCACCTCGGTGACGGTGCAGTTCCCGAGCATGGCGCGCGCGCCCGACGACCGCGGCGGCAACGCCCGCCTGGTCTCGGTCAAGTCCGTCAGCGCCGCCTACCCGCTGCGCGGCCGCCTGCAGCTCAAGGACGCTGCGGAAAGCCCCGTCCAGACCGTGGCCGCCGCCCCGGAGCCCGGCACCGCGTGGGTGGATGCCGCCGTGCTGGATGCGCTGCAGCTGGGCGTAGGTGACTCCCTGTTGCTGGGCGACGCCAGCCTGCGCATCGCCCGCATCGTGGTGGTGGAGCCCGACCGCGGCGCGGGGTTCGTGAACTTCGCGCCGCGCGTGATGCTGGCCGAGGCCGACCTGGCCGCCACCGGCCTGGTGCAGCCCGCCAGCCGTGTGCGATACCGTTTTGCCGTCGCGTCGCGCACGGCCAGCGACGCCCCGGTGAAGGCCTTCGTGACCTGGGCCGAGGCCAGCATCGAGCGCAGCGGCCTGCGCGGCGTGCGCGTCGAGGCACTGGAGGCCGGCCGCCCCGAGATGAGCCAGACGCTGGACCGCGGGCAGAAGTTCCTGAACCTCGTGGCCCTGCTGTCGGCCCTGCTGGCCGCCGTGGCGGTGGGCATCGCCGCGCGCGACTTCGCGCAGCGCCACCTCGACGACTGCGCGATGCTGCGCGTGCTGGGGCTCAGCCAGCGGCGCATCGCCGGTGCGTACGCGCTGGAGTTCGGCTTCGTGGGGGTGTTGGCCAGCGCGGCCGGCGTGGCCCTGGGCTTTGCGGTGCACTACGTCTTCGTGTGGCTGCTCGCCGGCCTGCTGGACGCCGCGCTGCCGCCGGCCGGGCCCATGCCCGCGCTCTTCGGTCTGGGCGTCGGCCTCACGCTGCTGGCCGCCTTCGGGCTGCCGCCGGTGCTGCAGCTGGCCCGCGTGCCGCCGTTGCGCGTGATCCGGCGTGACATCGGCTCGCCCAAGGCCGCATCGCTCGGTGTGCTGCTGGCCGGCACGGGTGGCTTCGTCGCGCTGCTGATGGCGGTGTCGGGCGACCTGAAGCTCGGCGCCATCGCCGTCGGCGGCTTCGCGGTCGCCGTGGCGCTGTTCGCGCTGCTGTCCTGGGTGGCGGTGATGGCGCTCAAGCGCGCCGTGCCGGAATCGAACGCCCCGCGCTGGCTGGTGCTGGCCACGCGCCAGATCGCGGCGCGCCCGGCCTTCGCGGTGCTGCAGGTGTCGGCGCTGTCGGTGGGCCTGCTGGCGCTGGTGCTGCTGGTGCTGCTGCGCACCGACCTCATCGCCAGCTGGCGCCAGGCCACGCCGCCCGACGCGCCCAACCGCTTCGTCATCAACGTGCAGCCCGACCAGGCCGCGGCGTTCCGGTCCTCCATCGAGGCCGCGGGCGTGGCCCGCTACGACTGGTACCCGATGATCCGGGGGCGCCTGACGCACATCAACGGCCAGCCGGTGAAGACCGAGCAGTTCGAGGGCGAGCGCGCACAGCGTCTGGCCGAGCGCGAGTTCAACCTCAGCCATTCGGCCGCGCTGCCCGCGAACAACGATGTCGTGGGCGGCCGGTGGACGGCCGACGAAGCCGACGCACTCAGCGTCGAGGAAGGCCTGGCACGCGACCTCGGCCTGAAGCTCGGCGACAGCCTCGGCTTCGACATCGCGGGTGTCACGGTCTCGGGGCGCATCACCAGCCTGCGCAAGGTGGACTGGGGCTCCATGCGCGTCAACTTCTTCGTGCTGTTTCCGCGCGGGCAGATGAGCGATGTGCCCATCTCCTACATCGGGGCGTTCAAGGCGCCCGTCACACCGGGCTTCGACAACCGCCTGAGCCGCGATTTCCCCAACATCACGAGCATCGACGTCTCGGCCTCCATCGCGCAGGTGCAGCAGGTGCTGGACAAGGTGATCCGGGCCGTGGAGTTCCTGTTCGGCTTCACGCTGCTGGCCGGGCTGGTGGTGCTGTTCGCGGCAATCACGGCCACACGGGAGGCCCGCTCGCGCGAGTTCGCCCTGATGCGGGCCATGGGCGCCAGCGGCAAGCTGCTGGCGCAGGTCCAGCGCGCCGAGCTGCTGGGGGTGGGGGCGCTCGCGGGCGTGCTGGCTTCCCTGGCCGCGATGGCCGTGGGCTGGGCCCTGGCCCGCTATGCGTTCCAGTTCGACTGGAACCCGCAGTTCTGGGTGCCTCTGGCCGGCGGGGCCGCAGGTGCGGTGCTGGCGCTGGCAGCAGGCTGGTGGGGGCTGCGCGAGGTGCTGCGCCGGCCCGTCATCGAGACCCTGCGCCGCGCCGCCGGCTGAGCCCGGCCGTCAGGCGCGTTCGAGCTGGAAGGCGTCGACCACGCTGCCGAGCTTGTCCGCCTGGTCCCGCAGGCTCTCGGCGGCGGCGGCGGATTGCTCCACCAGCGCGGCGTTCTGCTGGGTCATGCGGTCGAGTTCGGTGACGGCGCCGTTGACCTGACCGATGCCGCTGCTCTGCTCGGCGGCGGCGGCGGAGATCTCGCCGATGATGTCGGTCACGCGCTGCACGCTGGCGACGATCTCGGTCATGGTGGAGCCGGCCTCGCCGACGAGGCGGCTGCCCTGCTCGACGCGGTCGACGCTGGTGCCCACCAGGGCCTTGATC
>CAJAES010000107.1 GCA_903938815.1 uncultured beta proteobacterium | reverse complement strand
CCTCGGTGCTGATGGAGCCGAGGGACATGGCGCCGGTGGCGAAGCGCTTGACGATCTCGCTCGCGGGCTCGACCTGGTCGAGCGGGATGGCCTTGACCGGATCGAGCTTGAACTCGAACAGGCCGCGCAGCGTCATGTGGCGCTTGCTCTGGTCGTTGATGAGCTGGGCGTATTCCTTGTAGGTGTCGAACTTGCCCGAGCGCGTGCTGTGCTGCAGCTTGGCGATGGCGTCCGGCGTCCACATGTGCTCTTCGCCGCGCACGCGCCAGGCGTATTCGCCGCCGCCGTCGAGCATGCTGGCCAGGATGGGGTCGTTGCCGAAGGCGGCGGCGTGCATGCGCAGCGCTTCTTCGGCCACCTCGAACACGCCGATGCCGCCCACCTGCGACGCGGTGCCGCGGAAGTACTTGTCGACGAAGCTCTTCTCGAGGCCGATGGCCTCGAAGAGTTGGGCGCCGCAATACGACATGTAGGTGCTCACGCCCATCTTGGACATGATCTTCGACAGGCCCTTGCCGATGGCCTTGACGTAGTTGTAGATGGCCTTCTCGGCGGACAGGTCGCCCGGGAGATCCTGGTGGATGGCGCAGAGCGTCTCGAGCGCCAGGTAGGGGTGCACGGCTTCGGCGCCGTAGCCCGCCAGCACGGCGAAGTGGTGAACCTCGCGGGCCGAGCCGGTTTCCACCACCAGGCCGGCGGTGGTGCGCAGGCCTTCACGCACCAGGTGGTGGTGGATGGCCGACAGCGCCAGCAGCGCCGGAATGGCCACCTGCCCGCGGCTGAGGTGGCGGTCGGTGACGATGAGGATATTGTGGCCGCCCTTGATGGCGTCCACGCTCTGCGCGCACAGCGAGGCCAGCTTGGCCTCGACGCCTTCACGGCCCCAGTCGGCCGGGTAGGTGACGTCGAGCTCGTAGCTGCGGAACTTGCCGGAGGTGTGCTGCGCGATGTCGCGCAGGCGCGCCATGTCGTCGAAGTCGAGCACCGGCTGCGTCACCTCCAGGCGCATCGGCGGGTTCACCGCGTTGATGTCCAGCAGGTTGGGCTTGGGGCCGATGAAGCTGTTCAGGCTCATCACGATGGCCTCGCGGATCGGGTCGATCGGCGGGTTCGTGACCTGGGCGAACAGCTGCTTGAAGTAGTTGTACAGCGGCTTGTTCTTGTCCGACAGCACCGCGAGCGGGGAGTCGTTGCCCATGGAGCCGATGCCCTCCTCGCCGTTGGCGGCCATCGGGCTCATCAGGAACTTGATGTCTTCCTGGGTGTAGCCGAAGGCCTGCTGGCGGTCGAGCAGGGTCTCGGGGAAGCTGCTGGGGCCGGCGGTGAGCTCGATGGTGTCCAGCCGCACGCGCACGTTCTCGATCCACTGGCGGTAGGGCTTGGCGGCGGCGAACTGGGTCTTCAGTTCCTCATCGTCGATGATGCGGCCCTGGTCGAAATCGATCAGGAACATCTTGCCCGGCTGCAGGCGCCACTTCTTGACGATCTTGTTCTCGGGGAAGGGCAGCACGCCGGATTCGGACGCCATGACGACGAGGTCGTCGTCGGTGACGAGGTAGCGCGCCGGGCGCAGGCCGTTGCGGTCGAGCGTGGCGCCGATCTGCTTGCCGTCGGTGAAGACCATGGCGGCGGGGCCGTCCCAGGGCTCGATCATGGCGGCGTGGTATTCGTAGAACGCGCGGCGGCGCTCGTCCATGTGCTCATGCTGCTCCCACGCCTCGGGGATCATCATCATCGCGGCATGGGCCAGCGGGTAGCCCGCCATCGTGAGCAGTTCGAGCGCGTTGTCGAAGGTGGCGGTGTCGCTCTGGCCTTCGAAGCTGATGGGGTAGAGCTTGGCCAGGTCGTCGCCGAGCACGGGCGACTTCATCACGCCCTGGCGCGCGCGCATCCAGTTGAAGTTGCCCTTGACGGTGTTGATCTCGCCGTTGTGCGCCACCATGCGGTACGGGTGCGCCAGCGGCCACTCGGGGAAGGTGTTGGTGGAGAAGCGCTGGTGCACCAGCGCGAAGGCCGACATGGCGCGGGCGTCGGACAGGTCGCGGTAGTAGCGGCCCACCTGGTCGGCCAGCAGCAGGCCCTTGTAGATGATGGTGCGGCAGCTCATGCTGGGCACGTAGTACTCGCGGCTGTGCGTCAGCTTGAGCGCCTGGATGGCGCTGCTGGCCGTCTTGCGGATGACGTAGAGCTTGCGCTCCAGCGCGTCCGGCACGATGACGTCGGGGCCGCGGCCGATGAAGATCTGGCGGATGACGGGTTCCTTGGCGCGCACGGTGGGCGACATGGGCATGTCGCGGTCCACCGGCACTTCGCGCCAGCCCAGCAGCACCTGGCCTTCGGCCTTGACGGCGCGCTCGAGCTCCTGCTCGCAGGCCAGGCGCGACGCGTGCTCCTTTGGCAGGAAGATCATGCCGACGCCGTACTCGCCGGGGGCCGGCAGTTCCACGCCCTGCGCGGCCATCTCGGCACGGTAGTACTCGTCGGGAATCTGGATCAGGATGCCCGCACCGTCGCCCATGAGCTTGTCGGCACCCACCGCGCCGCGGTGGTCGAGGTTCTCCAGGATCTTCAGACCCTGCTCGATGATGGAGTGCGCCTTCTGGCCCTTGATGTGGGCCACGAAGCCCACGCCGCAGGCATCGTGTTCGTTCGCGGCGTCGTACAGGCCGTGTTCGGCCATCGCGCGGATTTCTTCTTGGGTCGGGGCGGCCGGCGTCATGGCGCTCTCCAGGCTGTCTGCAGGGGGAACGAAGCCTACCGCAGTGCAGCAATTGCGGCAAGAACAACTAAATGGGGTCAGAGTGGTTTGATTCGACCTAGGCTCGGACCATCCAATTAATCGGGGACAGAGTCAGGACGGTCCGCTTGGCGTGTCGGCCTGAGGTGCCCGCTTGGCGGGCCTGCCCGGCCTGCGTGGCGCGGCGGGCCGTCCGGCCAATGCCGCCATCTCGGCCGCGAAGGCCGGGCTGCCCGCCACCCAGGTGCCATGCACGGCGCGTGCCAGGGCGTCGTCGCGCGCGGTGTCCGGGCCCTGCGCCAGCCGCTCGCGCCATGCCGATTCGCGCTCGAAAGGCGTGTTGCCCAGCGTCCAGAGTTCGCGCGGGTCGGCCAGCAAGGGGGCGCGCGCGTGCCCTTCGGCCTGCCCCAGGTGATGCGCGGCACTCGACCACGCTCCGGCTTCCTGCCCCAGCCGGTCCACCCGGGCCAGGGCCGCGAGCAGCCAGGCGCCGGGTTCCACCACGGCGGCTCGGAAACGGCCGCCCCAGAGCGCGCCGCTGCGCTGGTGCCGCCGGTTGAAGGCCAGCACGTAGCGCCGGCCGAGCGTCTGCATCATGCGGCCCAGGGCTTCCGGCGCCGCGGGGCACACCACCAGGTGCAGTGCCTGCGGCAGCAGCGCATAGCCCCACACGGCCACCTGGTGGGTGGCGGCGGCCTCCCTCAAGGCGGCCAGCAGCGCAGTGCGGTCGGTGTCGTCCAGCATCAGCGGCTGGCCGTGCACGCCGGTCTGCACCACGTAGTGCGGCTGCCCCGCCACGGCCAGGCGCGGCAGGCGGGCCATCAGAAGACGCCGGCGTCGAAGGCGCGGCGGCCCGTCAGCCGATGATGTTCGCGCAGCGCGAAACGGTCGGTCATGCCGGCGATGTAGTCGGCCACGGCGCGCGGCAGGTCGGCATGCGCCGCATGGTCCGGAGGCAGCTCGGCAGGCCGGGCCAGGTAGGCGGCGAAGAGTTCGTGCACCACGGCGCGGGCGCGGTCGGTGGTGTCCATCACCTGCGGGTGGCGGTACAGGGCCGAGAACAGGAATCGCTTGAGCGACAGCGATTGCTCGCGCAGCGCTGCGCTGGCGCCCACCATCGGGCCGAGATGGCGCACGGCGTCGGCGTCGGCGGGGTCCGCCTCGCGCAGCCGGGCCGCGGTGCATTCGACGACATCGTAGACCTCGGCCGAGAGCATCCGGCGCAGCGTTTCGGCCAGCAGCCGGCGCGGCTGCCCGGCCAGCGTGGGGTGGGCCTCAAGCGCCTCGCCGCGAAACCGGTCCACCAGCGGCAGGCCCTCGAGCTGCGCCAGCGTGAGCAGCCCGGAGCGCACGCCGTCGTCGATGTCATGCGCGTTGTAGGCAATCTCGTCGGCCAGGTTCACCAGCTGCGCCTCGAGGCTGGGCTGCAGGCCCTCCAGGAAGCGCCGGCCCACGCCGCCCGGCTCGGACAGCTCCAGCCGCTCGGCGATGGCGCGCGGGCAGCGCTTGAGGATGCCTTCGCGCGCCTCGAAGCTGAGGTTCAGCCCGTCGAAGGTGGCATACCGCTGCTCGAGTTCGTCCACCACGCGCAGGCTCTGCAGGTTGTGCTCGAAGCCGCCGTGCGCGTGCATGCACTCGTGCAGCGCGTCCTGCCCGGCGTGGCCGAAGGGCGTGTGGCCCAGGTCGTGCGCCAGCGCGATGGCTTCCACCAGATCCTCGTTCAGGGCCAGCAAGCGGGCCATCGACCGGCCCAGCTGCGCCACCTCCAGCGAGTGCGTCAGCCGCGTGCGGAACAGGTCGCCTTCGTGGTTGACGAAGACCTGCGTCTTGTAGACCAGCCGCCGGAAGGCGGTGCTGTGCACGATGCGGTCGCGGTCGCGCTGGTGTTCGGTGCGCGGCGCGGGGGGCGGCTCGGGGTGGCGCCGGCCGCGGCTGCGTTCGGAGTGGCTGGCCCAGCGCGCCAGGCCGGTGTCGGCCATCATGCTCAGGCGCCGCCGTGGGCGCGGATGACCTCGCGCACCAGCGCATCGGGCGCGGGGCGCATGCTGGCGCTGCCCGGCGCGTCGATGACGACGAACCGTATCTCGCCGTCCTCGGCCTTCTTGTCCAGGCGCATCAACGACAGGAAGCGGTCCTCACCCAGCGCGGGTGCGCGCACCGGCAGGCCGGCGCGGGCGATCAGGCTCGTCAGGCGCGCGGCCTGCTCCGGCGCCATGCCGCCGAGCCGGGCGGACAAGTCCGCCGCCATCACCATGCCGCAGCCCACGGCCTCGCCGTGCAGCCATTCGCCATACCCGAGGCCAGCCTCGATGGCGTGGCCGAAGGTGTGGCCGAAGTTCAGGATGGCGCGCACGCCGGTTTCCTTCTCGTCGGCGCCCACCACCTGCGCCTTGATCTCGCAGCTGCGGCGCACGGCGTGCGCCAGCGCGGCGGCGTCGCGCGCCAGAAGGTCATCAAGATGGGTTTCGATCCAGCCCAGGAAGGCATCGTCGGCGATGGGCCCGTACTTGATGACCTCGGCCAGGCCTGCGCTGAACTCGCGCGCGGGCAGCGTCTTCAGCACGGACATGTCGCACAGCACGCGGCGCGGCTGATAGAACGCGCCGATCATGTTCTTGCCCAGCGGGTGGTTCACGGCCGTCTTGCCGCCCACCGAGGAATCCACCTGCGCGAGCAGCGTGGTGGGCAGCTGCACGAAGGGTACGCCGCGCATGTAGGTGGCTGCCGCAAAGCCGGCCATGTCGCCCACCACGCCGCCGCCCAGCGCGTACAGCACGGTCCGGCGGTCGCAGCCTTCGCCCAGCAGGTGGTCGAAGACGCGGTTCAGCGTGGCCCAGTCCTTGTAGGCCTCGCCGTCGGGCAGGACGACCCGCGTGACGCGCGAATGCAGCCGCGCCAGGCGCGCCGCGACGGCATCGCCGTACAGCGGGTCGACCGTGGTGTTGGTGACGATGACGGCATGCGCCGCTTTCGGCAGGCCGGCCCAGGAAGCGTCATCGGCCCAGACATCGGCTCCGATGAGGATGTCGTAGCGGGTGTCGCCGGTGTCGACGGTGACGGTTTCAACGGGCTGCACTGGGCTCATGCGCTCAGTGTAATTGCCGGCTCACCCCGGGTGGGCGGCGGGCGGGCTCAGTCCAGGTGACCGGTGTCCACCGGAGACGGGACCTGCCCGGGATCGACGAAGCCCGAGAGCTCGAGCTGCATCAGCACCATGTTCAGCAATGCGGGCACCGAGGGGCGCGCGGTCTCGACCACGAAGTGCGCGGTGCGCCGGTACAGCGGGTCGCGGTCGCGGTAGAGCTCGCGCAGCTTTCGCAGCGGGTCTCCGCCCTGCAGCAGCGGGCGGTGCGTGTCGTTGCGCAGGCGCCGCGCCAGCTCCTCGGGCGAGGAGCGCAGGTAGAAGGCCTGCGTGCGGTCGTGCAGGGCGTCGCGGTTGGCCGGCCGCAGCACGGCGCCGCCGCCGGTGGCCAGCACGATGCCGTCCTGCTGGGTCAGGCGGCCGATGACGCGCTCCTCGACATCGCGGAAGGCGGGCTCGCCCTCACGGTCGAAGAAACTGCGGATGCTCTCGCCCAGTTCCTGTTCGATCTCGGTGTCGCTGTCGACAAAACGCCGCGTCAACAGCCGGGCAAGATGACGCCCGACCGTGGACTTTCCACAGCCGGGCATGCCGACGAGGGCGACGATCACCTACTTCGTGTTCGTGCAGAGGTTCGCGCCGGCACCGGCGAGGCCCACGTCCCCGCGGCCATATGGGCTGATGCCGAAGGCCGGGAAGACGTTCTCGTTGGTGAACGCGCTGCCGGGCGCGGGCAGGTTGCCCTTGCCGTAGAGCGTGCCGGCGTAGACGGCCTTGCCTTCCGAACCCGCCACCGATGCGGTGATCGTGATGTTGAAGTCGATCCAGGTGGCCCGGTCACGGGTGTACTCGATGCGGATGATCGCCTTGCCATTGGCATCGGTGCGCGAAGAGTTGACGTTCGTGATCGTGACGCCGGCGGGGTCGAGCTCGGTGTTGCCGTTCAGATCCTCGTTCGCTTCGCGCACACCGTTCCGGTTCGCGTCCTCGTTCGGGCAGACTGGCAACGCGCCGTTCGCGATGGCGATCTGGTCCTCGCTCCAGCCGTTGCCGCTCCAGCGATAGGGGCCGTCGGTCGTGGTGACGATCTGGGCCCACTGCTCGCCGTTCCAGACGAAGTAGCCCTTGTAGAAGCCCAGAAGATCGAGCGACGGCGTGATCTCGACGTCTGCCTTGGCGCGGCCTGCAGCATCGACCACGATGACGGCGTAGTCCTTGGTGTAGGTGCTGGTGCCGAGCGAGATCAGTTCATCGGTGCCGATGGTGACGCGCAGTGCGTCAGACACTACCGTCAGCCTGGTCTCCACCGAGCGCGGGCAGGCGCCGCCCGCCAGTTCGGCGTCGTTGTAGCCCCAGCAGACCTTCACGATCACACCATCGGTCGGACTGGGAACATCGGCCGGACGGTAGAAAGTGGTCGCGAAGCCGCTGGCATCGGAGTAGACGATGTTGCTGCCGGAATCCAGCGTGCCGCCGACGCGGTTGGGGTCAGGCAACTCGAAGCGCACCCGCACATTAGGGATCCGCGCGTTGTTGGCGCCGACGAACAGGGCCCGCACGGCCGTGCTGTTGGCCGTGCCCGACTTGTTCACGCTGACGACGCTCGGGTTCGCGGCCACGGTGGGCGACAGCACGCTGCCCACGGTGACGGGCGGAATGACCGTGCTGTCGTCCTGCACGTTGACGTTGGCCACGACGGAAGTACCCGCAGCCGACGCGGTGATCGCGAGGTTGCCGGTGGTCGCGGGTGCGGTGAACTTGTAGTTGTAGACGCCGTCGTTGTCGGTCAGCGCCTCGGCGGTGGGCAGGCCTGCAGCCGTGACCACGATGCGCTCGCTCACGATGGGGTTCGCCGCAGCGTCCAGCAGGCGGAACGTGACCGCACCCTGCTGGCCAGGCGTGACGAGGCCGGCGGTGGCCGTACCTGTCAGGGTGGCGTCGACGACTGAGAAGGTGACCGAGCGGGAGATCGAGGTTCCGGTCACCAGGGCCGTCACCGTGACGACACGGTTCGCTCGGTTAGCGCCCACCGACACGGTCGCGGTGACCTGGCCGCTCGCGTTGGTGGTCGCGCTGCTGACGATGACCTGGGCTTCGGTGTCCACACGCACCGAGACCGGCGTGCCGGACACAACGGCATTGCCAGCATCGACGGCCGTGATCGTGGCGCGCAGGCTGTTGGTGCTGGTGTTGGGCAGCGTCACGGCGCTGAGATCGATGCGAAGGTCGGATGCCGCCGTGGTGACGCCACCGCCGTTGCCGGAGCAAGCATTGCCGCCAGTCACGTCGACACAGGTGCTGGAACCACCGCCGCAGGCGGCGAGCGATGCAAGCATCAGCGCGCCGAGTGCAGCACGCCAACCGCCGCGAATGAACATCGGAATCATGTCCCGTGCCTCTCTCAACGTGCCGCCGAGCGGTCGGTCACGATCTTGGGGGTGATGAAGATCAGCAGTTCAGTCCGCCGCTCGCTGCGCGTGGTGGTCTTGAACAGATTGCCCAGCACCGGGATATCGCCCAGCAGCGGGACCTTGCTGACATCCTTGCGGTCGTCCTGCGTGAAGATGCCGCCGATGACCACGGTGCCGCCGTTCTCGACGAGCACTTCGGTCTGGACCTGCTTCTTGTTGATGGCCGGCCCGCTGACCGTGAGCTCGCCTCGGCTGTCCTTGGTGACGTCGAGCGTCAGGATGACATTGCCTTCGGGCGTGATCTGCGGCGTGACTTCCAGGCGAAGGCTGGCCTTCTTGAACTGGACGGCCGTGGCGCCGCTGGACGTGGACTGCTGGTACGGGATTTCCTCGCCCTGCTCGATCGACGCCTTCTTCTGGTCGGTGGTGATGACGCGCGGGCTCGACACGATCTTGCCCTTGCCGTCGGCCTCGAGCGCAGACAGTTCCAGGTTCAGGAAGCGGTTGGCGGACGAGTTGAACAGCGACAGCGCGAAGGTCGCGGCATCGGTGCCGCCCAGGCTGCCGGCCGGCAGATTGACCATCTGCGTGTTGGCGAAGTCGATGCCCGGGGCCACCTGCCCGGTCTGCGCGCCGACGGCCGTGTAGTTGCCGCCAACGGTGATGCCCGTGCGCTGCGGCCGGGTCAGGTCGACCGCGCCGAGCTTGACGCCCAGCGTGCGGCCGAAGCTGTCGTCGGCTTCGACGATGCGGGCCTCGATCAGCACCTGGCGCACCGGGATGTCGATCTTGGCGATCAGTGCCGAGATCTCCTCGAGCTTGGAGGGGATGTCGGACACGAACAGCTGGTTGGTACGCTGCTCGTAGATCAGGCTGCCGCGCGGCGACAGGATGCGGGTGTTCTGCGCCGCACCGCCGCCACCACCGCCACCGCCCTGGTTCTGCCCGGTCAGGCCGCGCGCGACATCCTCGGCCTTGGTGTAGTTCAGCTGGAACGCCTGCGTGCGCAGCGGCTCGAGCTCGGAGATCTTCTTCTTGGCCTCGAGATCGACCTGCTCCTTGGCGGTGAGTTCGTCCTTGGGCGCGATCCACAGCACGTTGCCGTTCTTGCGCACGCCCAGGCCCTTGCTCTGGAGGATGATGTCCAGGGCCTGATCCCAGGGGACGTCCTTCAGGCGCAGCGTCACGGTGCCGGTGACGGTGTCGCTGGTCACGACGTTGAAGTTCGTGAAGTCGGCAATCACCTGCAGCAGCGCGCGAACTTCGATGTTCTGGAAGTTCAGGCTGAGCTTCTCGCCCTGGAACCCGGGGCCCTGGGTGAGCTTGTTCGCGTCGACCTTCATCGGGCGCACTTCCAGCACGAACTGGTTGTCCGTCTGGTAGGCGCTGTGCTCCCAGTCGCCACGCGGCTCGACGACCAGGCGCACGCGGTCGCCGCTCTGGAACGAGGAAACGCTCTGCACCGGGGTGCCGAAGTCGGTGACGTCCAGCCGGCGGCGCAGGGCCTCCGGCAGCGTGGAGCGCTGGAACTCGACGACCAGACTCTGGCCTTGCTGGCGGATGTCCACACCCACCTGCGTGCTCGGCAGCGTCACGATCACGCGGCCGGAGCCGTCGGTGCCGCGGCGGAAGTCGATGTCACGCAACGCAAGCGGCTCTGCATTCAGCGCCGGCGCGAACTGCGTCGGGGCTGCGGGCGCTGGCGTTGCCGCAGCCGGGGCGGCAGCGGCAGGCGCCTGCGCCATGGCCGCGCCACCGCCGTCGAGCACCACGACCAGGGCCTTGCCCTCGATCTGGGCGCGGTAGCTGGAGGCCTGCTTCAGGTTCAGGACCAGCCGCGTGCGCTCACCGGCCTGGGCCACGTTCACGGAACGCAGGTTGCCCTGGTTGATGTCGATCGCACTGCGGCCGAGTTCGTTGCCGACGCCCGGCAAGTCGATCGCGATGCGCGGAGGCATCTGGATCGAGAAGCCGACAGGCACCGACTTCAGCGCCTCCTTCAGCTCGATGCGGACGACTTCGGTCCCAGCCTGTTGGCTGCTGGTGATGGCCTGGATCGCGTTTTGCGCCCAGGACACCAGCGGCAGGCTGCAACCCAATACGACAGCTGCCAGCCCGGCACGCCATTTCTGCATGATGCGCTTCCCCTCGGAATTCCTGACTAGCCGGTTCATCGCGCCCTCTCCTGCAATTGCAGGCTCGCGGGCCGCTCGATCCACTCACCGGCGGCGTCCTGCACGACTTCGCGCAGGGTCACCTCGGTCTCGGCGATGCGGGTCACGCGCCCGTAGTTCTGGCCAAGGTAGTCGCCCACCTTGACCTGGTAAAGCAGGCTGTCCACCCGCAACAGCGCAAACGGCTGACCGCCGCGCGCCACACTGCCCACCATCGACATGCTGTCCAGGGGGTAGGCCTCCAGCGGTTCCTTGCGGCGGTTCAGCTCGGCCGAGAACAGCGAGTTCGTCTGCCGTGCTTCCTGCTTGATGGCGACCGACAGCTTCTGGCTGCTGAACGGGTCCACCGCCTGTGCCGAGCTGTAGGGCTCGGGATCGAACTTCTTGGGCGCCGCGAGCGGCGTCACGTTGGGCTTGACCTCGCGGCGCTGCTGGTCCATCCAGCCGCGGAGCTCTTCCTGGCGCGCGCTGCAACCGGCCAGCACGACCAGGCCCACCACCAGGGCGATGCGGGCGGCGCTCATTTCTTGGCCCCCTTGGCCTTGTTCGCGGCGGCGGCTGCTGCGGCCTTGCTCTTCTTCTGGTCCTCGACCTCGGCCGGGTCCAGATAGCGATAGGTGCGCGCGGTGGCCTCCATCGTCAGGGTCACGTTGTTCGGCTCCTTGGCGGGCCGGGTGATGACGACGTTGTGCAGCGTCACGATGCGGGACAGGTTGGCGATGTCGGCCGCGAAGGAGCCGATGTCGTGGTACCGGCCGCTCACCTTGATCGAGATGGGCAGCACCGCGTAGAAGTCCTTGACCTCGACCTGACCCGGCTTGAAGAGCTCGAACTGCAGCCCGCGCCCGAGGCCGGCCTGGTTGATGTCCGACAGCAGCGCGTCCATCTCAGCCTTGCCGGGCAGCTGCTTCTCGAGCTGGGTCACGTACTCCTCGACCTGCAGCTTCTGCTTGCGCAGCTCGCCCAGGTTGACGGCCTGGCGCAGCTTGTCGCGGAACTCGGCACGCAGGGGGTTCTCACGCGCCAGCTCGGCGTTGAGCTGGTCGTTGGCGTCGGAGACCACCAGGAACCAGCCGGCCACGACGACCAGCAGGGCCGCCAGGCCCCAGGCCGCGAACTTGGGCAGCGGCGGCCACTGGCCGGGCTCGCTGGTGTTCAGGCCGCGGAACTGCGACGTGGCCTTTTCCAGACTGGTGGCGACGTCGAAATTGAAGCTCGATGCTTTTGCCATCATCGTCCTCAGGTCGCCTTGGGGGCCGTAGGCCGGCGCTTGGCGCCGGGTTCCGGAGCGGATGCCGCACTGTCGGCAGCGGCCGACGGCGGGCGCTTGATCGACACGCGCATGGTGAAGTCGAAGAGGCGGCGCGGGTCGCGGTCGGCGTCACGGGCGCCGGCCCTGGCCTGCCCCACCACCGCCGCGGCCTTGATCTCCACGAGCTCGGGCTTCTCGAGCCAGGGCGAGTTGTAGAGGGTGTTGCGCAGGAACTCGGACACGCGTTCGTTGGTCTGGGCCACGCCACTCACCGTGACGAGGTTGCCGGATTGGCGGACGGCCGACAGATAGATGCCTTCCGGCGCCTGCTTGACGATCTCGTCGAGCAGGTAGACCGGGATGTTGCGGTCGGTCTGCAGGTCTTCGACCGCCTTCTGGCGTGCCTTCAGGGCCTCGATCTCGGCCCGCAGCATCGCGATGTCCTTGATCTGGGTGTCGAGGGTCTTGATTTCCTGGCGCAGCACATCGTTTCGGACCACCTGGGCGGCCTTCATCTGCTGAAGCACCGAGAACCAGCCCCCGACGACGACCGCCCCCACCGCCGCGGCGATGCCGAGTGCGAGGAAGAAGCCCTTCTTGCGTTGCCGGCGCTTCTCTTCGCGGTGCGGCAGCAGGTTGATGAGGATCACTGCACGAACCTCCGCATCGCCAGACCGCAGGCGGTCAGATAGGAAGGCGACTCGCGCCGCACCCGGCTCTCACGCACGGCGGAACCGAGCTGCATGCCCTCGAACGGGTTGACCACCATCGAGGCGAAGCCGGTGAGGTCGGTGACGCGGTCCTTCAGGCCGGGCAGCGTGGCCGTACCGCCGCCGAGCATCACGTAGTGCACCTTGTGGTGCGGCGTGCTGGTGAAGAAATACTGCAGCGCACGGCCGATCTCCTGCGACAGGCTGTCGACGAAGGGGGCCAGAATGGCGCTGTCGTAGTCCTCGGGCAGGTCGCCCGCGAGCTTCTTCTGTTCGGCTTCCTCGAAGGAGAAGCCGTACTGGCGCGAGATGAGCTGCGTCAGCTGCGAACCGCCGAAGGCCTGGTCGCGGTCGTAGAGCATCTCGTCGTCGCGAAGCACCTTGAGGCTGGTGGTGTCGGCGCCGATCTCGAACAGCGCGACGAGCGCGTCGCGGCCTTCGTTGGGCAGAGCGGAGATGATGCGGCCCATGGCCAGGCGGGACGCGTGGGATTCGATGTCGAGCACCACGGGCTTGAGACCTGCGGCCTCGGCGAGGCCCTGGCGGTCCTGGACACGGTCCTTGCGGGAGGCAGCGATCAGGACCTCGACGTCGCCGGCCGAGGTGGAACTCGGCCCGATGACGCAGAAATCGAGGCTGACCTCGTCGAGCGAGAACGGGATGTACTGGTTGGCCTCGGCCTCGACCTGCAATTCCATCTCTTCTTCGCGCAGGCCGGCGGGCAGCATGATCTTCTTGGTGATCACGGCCGACTGCGGCATGGCCATCACGACCTGCTTGGTCTTGGTGCCGCTCTTGGCGACGACCCGTCGGACGGCTTCGGCGACCTCGTCGAATTTCTCGATCTGGCCGTCGGTGATCCAGCCCTTCTCGAACGGTTCGGAACCGAATCGTTCGAGTACGAATTCGCCGCTCGCGGTTTGGCCCAGTTCGACGAGCTTGACGCTCGACGAACTGATGTCCAAGCCGATTACCGGCGGATGTTTGCGGCCCAACAGTACGTCCAGAAAGCTCACTTGGCTCCACTCCCCAAAGGCGAAGGAACACCCTCGGATTGTTAAGAAGTTACTTCAATGCTAGCAGTAAAGCCTTTGTGCACCAAAGAAAAAAGGCCTGTCGAAGTCTGTCTCGCGTTGCTCCGGACCGACGCCCGAAACAGCAGTTGAAACAACCCGCAATTCAGTTTGCGGACACACCATGTAACCTGTGCGAGAAATCACGGACAGCCACCCAGGCAGTTACAAGAGGGGCGTTCCTATAATCCTACGAACGGTTTCAAACTCATGACTTCTACTCCCCCAGCAGCCCCGAGCGGCGCCCGCCATTGGCTGGCGCGGATGCTCGCATGGGCCGCCGGCCTTGTGGGCGCCGGCGTGCTGGCGGTCGGCCTCGTGGTGGCGGTGGCCCTCTCCGTGGCCTACCCCAACCTGCCCGAGGTCGGCAGCCTGAGCGACTACCGCCCCAAGCTGCCCCTGCGCGTGTACTCCGCCGACGGTGTCCTCCTGGGTGAGTTCGGCGAAGAACGTCGCACCTTCATCCCTATCGGCCAGATTCCGAAGGTCATGAAGGAAGCAGTTCTCGCTGCAGAGGATTCCCGCTTCTACGATCACGACGGCGTCGACTACAAGGGCATGGTGCGGGCGGTCGTGGAAAACCTGCGCGATGCGCGCAGCCAGGGCGCGTCGACGATCACGATGCAGGTGGCGCGCAACTTCTACCTGTCCACCGAGAAGACCTTCACCCGCAAGATCTACGAGGTGCTGCTGACCTGGAAGATCGAGCGCCTGCTCACCAAGGACCAGATCCTCGAGCTCTACCTGAACCAGATCTTCCTGGGCCACAGGGCGCACGGCTTCGCCGCGGCGGCCGAGGTGTACTACGGCAAGAGCCTGGCCGAGCTGACCGTGGCCGAAGCGGCCATGCTGGCTGGCATCCCGAAGGCGCCGTCGGCGTTCAACCCGATCGCCAACCCCCGCCGGGCCACCGCGCGCCAGCAGTACGTCATCGACCGCATGCTCGACAACGGCTTCATCACCGAAGAGCAGGCCAAGGCCGCGCGCGCCCAGCCGCTGCGCATCCGCCCGACGCAGGCCGCCGCCGTGCACGCCGAGTACGTGGCCGAAACGGCGCGGCAGCTGGTGTATGCGCAGTACGGGGACGAAACCTACTCGCGCGGCCTGAACGTGGTGCTGTCGGTGGATTCCGGCCTGCAGCAGGCTGCCTACCGCGCGCTGCGGCGCGGCATCCTGAACTACGAGCAACGCCAGTTCTACCGGGGCCCCGAGGCCTATGTGGATCTGCCCTCCGACCCTGCCGCGATGGATGCCCGCGTGGCCGAGGCGCTGGGCGACCACCCCGACCTCGACGAGTTGCGTGCCGCGGTCGTGCTGGAAGCCTCGTCGAAGAGCGTCAAGGTGGTGCTGCAGTCGGGCGAGGCGCTCACCATCACGGGCAACGGGCTCAAGCCGGTGGCATCGGGCCTGGCCGACAACGCGGCGCCGAAGATCCAGATCCGGCGCGGCGCGGTGGTGCGCGTGCTGCAGGACGAAAAGGGCGCCTGGTTCCTGACCCAGGAGCCCGAGGTGGAAGGCGCCCTGGTGGCGACCGACCCGCGCACCGGGGCGATCCGCGCGCTGGTGGGCGGCTTCGACTTCGGCAAGAGCAAGTTCAACCACGTGACGCAGGCGCTGCGCCAGCCGGGCTCCAGCTTCAAGCCCTTCGTCTATTCGGCGGCGCTGGAGAAGGGCTTCACGCCCGCGACCGTGGTCAACGATGCGCCGCTGTTCTTCGGCGCCGACGAAACCGGCAGCCAGCCCTGGGAGCCGAAGAACTACGACGGCGAGTTCGACGGGCCCCTGCCGCTGCACCGGGCACTGGCGAAGTCCAAGAACATGGTGTCCATCCGGGTGCTGCAGTCGATCGGCCCGGCGTACGCGCAGGAATGGATCACCCGCTTCGGCTTCGAGCGCGAGAAGCACCCCGCCTACCTGACGATGGCGCTGGGCGCCGGCACCGTGACACCGCTGCAGATGGCCAGCGCCTACGGCGTGTTCGCCAACGGCGGCTACCTGGTGCCGCCCACGCTGATCACGCGGGTGACGGACAGCCAGGGCAATGTCCTGCGCGAAGCGGTGCCGCCAGTGCTCGACGAGAGCATGCGCACACTGGAGGAGCGCAACGCCTTCGTGATGGCCTCGCTGCTGCAGGAGATCACGCGCTCCGGCACGGCCGCCAACGCGCAGCGCCTGCTCAAGCGCAACGACGTCTACGGCAAGACGGGCACCACGAACGATTCGATGGACGCCTGGTTCGCCGGCTACCACCCTAGCCTGGTGGGCGTGGTGTGGATCGGCTACGACACCCCCAGGAAGCTCGGTTCGCGCGAAACGGGCGGCGGCCTGTCGCTGCCGGTCTGGATCGACATGATGGCCCACGCGCTCAAGGGCGTGCCGGTGGTCGAGCCCGTGCCGCCTGCCGGCGTGGTGTCGCGCGACGGCCTGTGGCTGTACGACGAATTC
The DNA here is from genome assembly GCA_903938815.1 of uncultured beta proteobacterium. GTDB lineage: Bacteria > Pseudomonadota > Gammaproteobacteria > Burkholderiales > Burkholderiaceae_C > Rubrivivax. Next base: position 103,231 of record CAJAES010000107.1, on the reverse strand, counting down.
GCGGACGGCTCGGGCGTGCGCAGTGTCGGCCTGGAGGAGAAGGTGCCGCAGGCGCCGTCGTCCGACGAGCGAAACAGCATCCTGGACTTGTTCCGGCGGTAGCGTGACCTGTTGCGGCGCAAGGGGTAGCGCCTGAGCCATGCCGGGATACTGCCCTGGTACCGCCCTGGTGGCGCCATAGTGGAGCCGTGGTGGCAACTGTGCTGCGAGACCCCGGGCTCAGCCCGCCGCAGGCGCCTCGAACGTCAGGCTCCGGCCGCCTTGCGCCGTGGCCTCACGCGACAGCACGGCATGGAAGTCGCTGCCGTCCTTGGTGTCCAGCCAGCGGCCGTCGACCACGCGGAAATGAAAACCGCCCCCGCGCGCAGCGAGCCACAGTTCCTGCAGCGGCGGCTGCGTGTTGACGATGATCTTGCTGCCGCCCGGAAAGCTCAGTTCCAGCAGGCCGCCGGTGCGTTGCGGGTCGATGTCGATCACGTCGTCCTGCAACCAGCGGTCGACGGTGGACTCGATGTTGGCCAGGGTGGCCTGCGCCAGGCGCTGGTACTCGGTGTCGGGGATCATTGCCATGGGAGCGCTCGCTAGAATCCGGCGCATGCGTCGTCGGTTGAAGAGTGTAGTTCCGCCCCTGGTCGCCCTGTGCGCGACCCTGTTGTTCAGTGCCTGCGGACAGAAGGGGCCCCTGACCCTGCCGCCCCCGCCTGCGGCGGCCTCCGGAGCGGTGCGCTGATGCTGCCCGGCGCCCCCCACCTCGCGCGCGACAGCGCCGGCCGGCTCACGCTGGACGGCCTGGCACTGGCCGACCTGGCCCGCGAATTCGGCAGTCCGCTGTACGTGTACTCCCAGGCAGCGATGCTGCAGGCCGTGGCCGCCTACCAGCGCGCGCTGGTGGGTCGGCAGCACCTGGTCTGCTACGCGATGAAAGCCAACTCCAACCTCGCCGTGCTGCAGACCTTCGCACGGGCCGGCTGCGGGCTGGACATCGTCTCGGGCGGCGAACTGCTGCGCGCGCAGGCCGCCGGCGTGCCCGGGGACCGCGTGGTGTTCTCCGGCGTCGGCAAGAGCCGGCGCGAACTCCAGGCCGCGCTGGCCTACGGTGTGCGCTGCTTCAACGTCGAGAGCCTGCCCGAACTCGACCTGTTGTCGGCCGAGGCGCAGCGCTTCGGCCGCCCGGCGCCGATCAGCCTGCGCGTGAACCCCGATGTCGACGCGGGTACGCACCCCTACATCTCCACCGGCCTGCGCGACAACAAGTTCGGCATCGCGCACGATCAGGCCGTGGCCGCCTACCGGCATGCCGCCTCCCTGCCCGGCCTGCGCGTGGTGGGCATCGACTGCCACATCGGCTCGCAGATCACGCAGATCGAGCCCTACCTCGACGCGCTGGACCGACTGCTCGACCTCGTCGAGGCGCTGGAACGCGAAGGCATCGCCATCCACCACATCGACGTCGGCGGCGGCCTCGGCATCCAGTATTCCGACGAAGCACCGCCCACGGCCGACGAACTCGTCGGCCGCCTGCTGCAGCGCCTGGACGCCCGCGGCCACGGCCACCGCGAGGTGCTGATGGAGCCCGGGCGTTCGCTGGTCGGCAACGCCGGCGTGCTGCTGACCGAAGTGCTGGCGCTCAAGCCCGGCCCGACGAAGAACTTCTGCATCGTCGACGCCGCGATGAACGACCTGATGCGCCCGGCCATGTACGAGGCCTGGATGGCCATCGAGCCCTGCCAGCAGCGCCCCGGCCCGGCCCCGGCCTGGGACGTGGTGGGCCCGGTGTGCGAATCCGGCGACTGGCTGGGCCGCGACCGTTGCCTGGCGGTGGAGGCGGGCGACATGCTCGCCGTGCTGTCGGCGGGCGCCTACGGCATGTCGATGGCCAGCAACTACAACACGCGGCCCCGTGCGGCCGAGGTGATGATCGTCGACGGGCAGCCCATGCTGATCCGCGAGCGCGAGGACGCGGCAGCCCTGTTCGCCGGCGAGCGCCTGCTGGGCTGAAAGGCCCCAGGCGGGGTGCGCCCTGCCGGGGCGGCCCGCGGCCCGGGTGCCTAAACTCGGGCGCAATGTCCCTGCTGTTCCTGCTCCTGCTGCCCTTTGCCGGCAGCGCCGTCGCAGCGCTGCTGCCCACGGGCGCGCGCAACACGGAATCCCTCTGGGCCGGCCTCGTGGCCCTGGGGGTCGCCGTGTCACTGGCCTTCATGTTTCCCGCCGTGCAGGACGGCGGCGTTGTCACGGAGCGTCTGGTGTGGATGCCATCGCTGGGCCTGGACGTGGTGGTGCGGCTGGACGGATTCGCGTGGATGTTCGCGATGCTGGTCAGCGGCATGGGCGTGCTGGTGGTGATGTACGCGCGCTACTACCTGTCGCCCGACGACCCGGCGGCGCGCTTCTACTCCCTGCTGCTGGGCTTCATGGGCGCGATGCTCGGGGTGGTGCTCTCGGGCAACCTGATCCAGCTGGTGCTGTTCTGGGAGCTGACCAGCGTCTTCTCGTTCCTGCTCATCGGCTACTGGTACCACCGGCAGGACGCCCGGCGCGGCGCGCGCATGGCCTTCACCGTCACGGCCACGGGCGGCCTGGCCCTGCTGGCCGGCGTGCTGCTGCTGGGCCACATCGTCGGCAGCTACGAGCTCGACGCCGTGCTGGCCGCCGGCGACCAGGTGCGGGCGCACGCGCTGTACCCGCTGACGCTGGTGCTGGTGCTGCTGGGCGCGCTGACCAAGAGCGCGCAGTTCCCGTTCCACTTCTGGCTGCCGCACGCCATGGCGGCGCCCACGCCGGTCTCGGCCTACCTGCACTCGGCGACGATGGTCAAGGCGGGTGTCTTCCTGCTGGCGCGGCTGTGGCCGGTGCTGTCGGGCACCGAGGAATGGTTCTGGATCGTCGGCGGCGCCGGGCTCGCCACGCTGCTGCTCGGCGCGTTCGCCGCGATGTTCCAGAACGATCTCAAGGGCCTGCTGGCCTACTCCACCATCAGCCATCTGGGGCTGATCACGCTGCTGCTGGGCCTGAACAGCCCGCTGGCGGCGGTGGCGGCGGTGTTCCACATGATGAACCACGCGACCTTCAAGGCCTCGCTCTTCATGTCGGTGGGCATCATCGACCACGAAACGGGCACACGCGACATGCGGCGCCTGGACGGCCTGTTCCGCAGCATGCCCATCACCGGAACGCTGGCCATCGTGGCCTGCGGGGCCATGGCCGGCGTGCCGCTGCTCAACGGCTTCCTGTCCAAGGAGATGTTCTTCGCGGAGACCGTGTTCGTCTCGGCCAATCCCTGGGTCGAGATCGGCCTGCCGGCGGCGGCCACGCTGGCCGGGGTCTTCGCGGTCGTCTACTCCTTGCGCTTCGGGCACGACGTGTTCTTCGGCCCGGCGCCGCGCAGCGTGCCGCGCCAGCCTCACGAGCCGGTGCACTGGATGCGGGTGCCGGTGGAACTGCTGGTGCTGGCCTGCGTGGTGGTGGGCACCCTGCCGGCGTGGTCGGTGGGGCCGCTGCTCGCGGCCGCTGCGCTGCCGGTGGTCGGCGGCACGCTGCCGGTCTACAGCCTGTCGGTCTGGCACGGCTTCAACATGCCGCTGCTGATGAGCCTGCTGGCCACCGCAGGCGGCATCGTCGTGTACCTGATCTTCGCCGCGCGCTTCAAGCAGCGCGCGCTGCGGCGCACGCCGCTGATCCACCTGTTCGACGGCAAGCGCCTGTTCGAGCGCACGCTGGCGCTCGCCACCGTGCTGGCCCGGCGGGCGCTCAGGCTCCTCGGCACCCAGCGCCTGCAGCAGCAGTTGCTGTGGATGCTGCTGATTGCCGGCGCGGCGGCGCTGGGTTCGGCCTTGATCGTGCCGCTGGAATGGGGCGACCGCGCCCGCGTGCCGGCCACGCCGGAGTTCGTGCTGATCTGGGTGATCGGCGGCGCCTGCGCCATCGGTGCGGCCTGGCAGGCCAAGTTCCACCGCCTGGCGGCGCTGGCGATGCTGAGCGTCGTCGGGCTGGCGATGTGCCTCACCTTCGCGTGGTTCTCGGCGCCCGATCTGGCCCTGACGCAGCTCGCGGTCGAGGTCGTGACGATCGTGCTGTTCCTGCTGGGCCTGCGCTGGCTGCCCAAGCGGGTGGTGCAGGAGAACCCGCTCACGCGGGGCCGCGCGCGCTGGCGCCGGCGGCGCGATTTCGTGCTGGCGCTGGGCATCGGAAGCGGGCTGGCGGCGCTGTCCTACGCCATGCTGACCCGCAAGGCGCCCCAGAGCATCTCGCCCTTCTTCCTGGAGCAGGCGCTGCCCCTGGGGGGCGGCACCAACGTCGTCAACGTGATGCTGGTCGACTTCCGCGGTTTCGACACCCTGGGCGAGATCACGGTCCTGGGCATCGTCGGCCTGAGCGTCTACGCGCTGCTTCGGCGGTTCCGCCCGCCGCGCGAAGCCGTGGGGATTCCGCATCAGCAGCGGGTCGTGCCGCCAGGGCAGGACACCGACCTGCCGGACCGCGCGGACACCAGCGACGCCGCCTCGGGCTACCTGCTGGTGCCGGCCGTGCTGGTGCGGCTGCTGCTGCCCGTGGCCGGCGTGCTGGCTTTCTACCTGTACCTGCGCGGCCACAACGAGCCGGGCGGCGGCTTCGTCGCCGGGCTGGTGATGGCGATCGCGTTCATCGCACAGTACATGGTCGGGGGCACACGCTGGGTCGAGGACCGCATGCACCTGCAGCCGCCGCGCTGGATCGCCGGCGGCCTGCTGGTGGCGCTGGCCACGGGCCTGGGCGCCCTCGCGTTCGGGCACCCCTTCATGACCACGCACACGGCGCACCTGACGCTGCCCGTCATCGGCACGATCCACCTGCCCAGCGCGGCCTTCTTCGATCTCGGCGTCTTCACCGTGGTGCTGGGCTCGACGCTGCTGCTGCTGACGGCCCTGGCCCACCAGTCCCTGCGCTCGCGGCGCAGGGCGGCACCCGCCGCCACCCCCGCGGAGGCCGCCGAATGGAAGTCGTGATCTCCCTGGCGATCGGCGTTCTGGCCAGCGCTGGCGTGTGGCTGGTGCTGCGGCCGCGGACATTCCAGGTCCTGATCGGCCTGTCGCTGCTGTCCTACGCGGTGAACCTTTTCATCTTCAGCGTGGGCAGCCTGTCGATCGACCGGGAGCCGATCGTCCAGCCGGGGCTGCTGCCCGACCTGGTGAACTACAGCGACCCGCTGCCGCAGTCGCTCGTGCTGACGGCCATCGTGATCGGCTTCGCCACCACCGCGCTCGTCCTCGTGGTGCTGCTCGCGCTGCGCGGCCTGAGCGGCGGCGACCACGTCGACGGGCAGGAGGAACGGCCGTGACGGAGAGCATGGGCTTCGCGGCGCAGCAGTGGCTGGTCGCGCCGGTGCTGCTGCCCCTGGCCACCGCCGCGGTGATGCTGATGCTAGGCGAACAGCGGCGCGTGCTCACGGCCGTCATCGGCGGAGCCTCGACCCTGGCGGGGCTGGCGCTGGCTGTTGCGCTGCTGATCCGGGTGCACGGCCAGCCCGCTCCGGAGGCGTTCGGCGTCTATATGCCGGGCAACTGGCCGATCCCCTTCGGCATCGTGCTGGTGCTGGACAGGCTGTCGGCGTTGATGATGGTGCTCGCGGGCAGCGTCGGGCTTGCTGCGCTGGTGTTCTCGCTCGCGCGCTGGCAGCGCGCCGGCGTGCACTTCCACGCCTTGCTGCAGCTGCAGCTGATGGGCCTGTACGGCGCCTTCCTGACGGCCGACCTGTTCAACCTGTTCGTCTTCTTCGAGGTGCTGCTGGCGGCGTCCTACGGCCTGCTCCTGCACGGCGGCGGCGGGCCTCGGGTGCGGGCGGGGCTGCACTACATCGCCATCAACCTGGTGGCCTCGCTGCTGTTCCTGATCGGCGTGTCGCTGATCTACGGCGTCACAGGCACGCTGAACATGGCCGACATCGCGCAGAAGCTGCAGCAGGTGCCGGTCAGCGACCGCGGGCTGCTGCACGCCGGGGCCTCGATCCTGGCCATCGCCTTCCTGGCCAAGGCCGCGCTGTGGCCGCTGAACTTCTGGCTGCCACCAGCCTATGCGGCCGCCAGCGCACCGGTCGCGGCGCTGTTCGCCATCCTGACCAAGGTGGGCGTGTACGCGGTGCTGCGCCTGTGGACGCTGTGTTTCCCGGCCAGTGCGGGCGACTCCGCGCTGTTCGGCGGCGAGGCGCTGGTCTGGGGCGGGCTCGCGACGCTGGGCTTCGGCGCGCTGGGCATGATGGCCTCGCAGCGGCTCGACCGGCTGGCCGGCTTCAGCGTCATCGCGTCGTCGGGGACGCTGATCGCGGCCATCGGCTTCGATGCGCCGGACCTGAGCACCGGCGCGCTCTTCTACCTGGCCAGTTCCACGCTGGCCGGATGCGCGCTCTTCCTGCTGGTCGAACTGATGGAGCGGGCGCGCCTGCCCGGGGCCGACGCCGTGCCGGCGGACGACGACGACCACCTGCCCGACTTCCTGGACGCCGCACCGCCCCGGGATGTGAACCTCGACGACGACGAGGCCGTGCTGATCGGGCGGGCGATCCCAGCCGCCCTGGCCTTCCTGGGCGTGGCCTTCATGCTGTGCGCGCTGGTGGTCGCAGGGCTGCCGCCGCTGTCGGGCTTCGTGGGCAAGCTGGCCATGCTGGAGGCGCTGCTGGACGCCCGGTCCGCCGTGGCGGGCTCGACGGCCGCCGTGGCCATGTTCGTGCTGCTCATCGTGTCGGGGCTGTTCGCCGCCACCGCCCTCGTGCGCGTGGGCATTCGCCACTTCTGGGCCGCGCAGGACCATTCAGTCCCGCGCCTGCGAGTGGTCGAGAGCCTGCCCATCGGGCTGCTGCTGGCGGCCTGCCTGCTGCTGGTGGTTCGCGGCGAAACGGTGCTGGGCTACATGCGCGACACCGCAGCGACGCTGCACGAACCGGCGCTGTACATCGGCGCCGTGATGGGTGCGCGCCCCGTCATGCGCCTGGCGCAACCCGGCGCAGACGTGGGGCCGCCGCCATGAAGCGCTGGCTGCCCTCGCCGCTGATGTCCGCCGGCCTGTACGCGCTGTGGCTGCTGCTCAATCAGTCCCTGGCAGCGGGGCACCTGCTGCTCGGCGCGGGTGTCGCGGTGCTCATGCCGCTGCTGCTCGGGCCGCTGCGCCCCGCGGGCGGCCCGGTGCGCCGGCCGCTGGTGATCGTGCGGCTGATCCTGCGCGTGGGCCGCGACGTGGTGCGCTCGGCGCTGGACGTCGGGCGCGGCGTGCTCGACAGCCGCCGCCACCCGCCGAACGCGCAGTTCGTCGTCGTGCCGCTGGCGCTGCGGGACGAACACGCGCTGGCCGCGCTGGCCATGATCACCGCCGTCGTGCCCGGCACCGTCTGGTGCGAACTGGCGCCCGACCGCAGCACGCTGCTGCTGCACGTGTTCGACCTCGATGACGAAGCCGCCTTCATCGCAGCCTTCAAGTCGCACTACGAAAGCCCGTTGCTGGAGATCTTCGAATGAGCCCGATGCTCTCGACCGCCATCACGCTCACGCTGGTGCTCTACGTGGTCGCCATGGCGATCGGCATGCTGCGCCTGATGCGCGGGCCGACCGCACAGGACCGCGTCCTGGCGCTGGATTTCCTGTCGGTCGTGGCCATGCTGGTGATGCTGGTGCTGGGCATCCGCTACGACAGCAGCATGTACTTCGAAGGCGCGCTGCTGATGGCGCTGTCCGGCTTCGTCGGCTCGGTGGCGCTGGCCAAGTTTCTGCTGCGCGGGGAGGTGATCGAATGATCGAGATCGTCGTCGCCACTCTGCTGCTGGCCAGCGGCTGCATCGTGCTCACGGCCGCGCTGGGGCTGTGGCGCCTGCCCGACTTCTTCCAGCGCATGCATGCGCCGGCCCTGGCGTCCACGCTCGCGGCCTGGGCCGTGACGCTGGCCTCCATCGTGCACTTCACGGCGCGCGAGGGGGCGCTGTCGCTGCACGTCTGGCTGATCATCATCTTTCTGTCGATCACGGCGCCGGTGACGACACTGGTGCTGACACGCGCGGCGCTCTTCAGGCGGCGCCAGGCGGGCGACCCGCTGCCGCCGCCGCTGGGGAACGGCCACTAGCGGACGGTTCAACCCACAAGGGGTCCGAGAGCTGGTATTCCCTAATGGATGTCAGAACGGACGGCGGACGGTGACAAACGACAAGCCTGCTTGCAGCGGCATCAACGAGAATTCAGGCCGATGTCGCTCCCCCCGCAGACCCCCTTGCGCGCCGCTCTGCAACGCCCTGCCCTGAAGCGCGCCGCCTGGGGCGCTTCGGCCTTGCTGGTGGTGGTGTTGGTGGCCCTGATGGCGGCGTGGGTGCCGGCATGGATGGTGGGTTGGCTGCAGATGGGCAGCGAGGCGATGGCCGCCATGCAGGAGGCCCCCTGGCTGCAGCGTGAGTGGTGGCTGAGGCAGCACGATGCCGGCGCCCTGTGGCAGGCGCGTTCGCCGCTGCTCTTCCTGTTGGGCTATGCGGCGCTGTTCACCTTGCTGTCCGCGCTTGCGCTGCCCGGTTGCGCACCGCTGGCGCTGCTGGCGGGCACATGGTTCGGCGGCCTGGGGGGCACGCTGGTGGTGGGGGTCGCGTCGACGCTGGGCGCACTGCTGTCTTTCCTGGCCGCACGGCACTGGGCGCGCGATGCCGTTCAGCGGCGCCTGCAGCAACGCTTCGGTCACCGCCTGCTGGCCTTCGAGGACGGGCTGCGTCGACACGGCACGCTGTGGCTGTTCTGGCTGCGCCTGGTGCCCTTGGTTCCGTACCCGGTCCTGAACCCGCTGCTGGGCTTGAGCCGGCTGCCGGTGCGGACTTTCCTGTGGCCCAGCCTGGCCGGTCTGACGCTGGGCAGCCTGCCCTGGGTGTGGGCCGGCCTCGGCTTGCAGACGGCGCTGCGCACCGGCAACGCACCGTGGCCGGCACTGGGCGGCGCAGCCGTGTTGCTGCTGGCCAGTGCCGTGCTCGCCAGGCGCGGCGTGGCACGCCGCGCCCTGGACATGTCGACAGGCCCGTCCCGATGAGCGGCCTGCCACCCGCCTTGCCGCCCGAACTGTCCCCAGGACTGTCGCCCGAACCGTCGCCCGAACCATCGCATGACCCGCCGGCCCGGCCGCCTGCTGTGCTGCACCGACAACCGGCGTCGGCGCAGCAAGCCCAGCCTTCGCGCCGCCTGGGCTGGCTCTTCGCGTACGACTGGGACGCCCAGGCCATGGCTGCGCTGCAAGCGCGGGCAGGCACCCCGGCGCCGGTGGCGTTCGACCACGCCGGCTTCGACCTCTTCAGTTTTCCCAGCAACGCCGCGCTGGTGGGTTTCGACCTGGAACGCTTTGCCGCGCGCCAGGCCGAGCGCGGGCGCCGCCTGGGCTGGCGCGGCGTGCTGTCGCACCACGAACAGTTCGGCGCGCTGGCAGCAGCGCTGGTGGCCGAACGACTGGGGCTGCCGGGCGCGACGCCCGAGTCCATCCTCGCCGCGCAGCACAAGCTGCATGCACGCCGGGTTCTGCAGCAGGTGGCGCCCGAGGCCAACCTCGCCAGCCGCGAACTGCCGGCGGCCTATGGAGACCCCGTCCCCGAGGGCCTGGACTACCCCTGCTTCGTGAAGCCGGTGAAGGCCGCGTTCTCGGTTCTGGCACGCCGCGTCGACAGCCGCGCCGAACTGCACGCGCACACACGCTTCGGTCGCCGGGAGCTGTGGGTCATACGCCGGCTGGTGGAGCCGTTCGAGCGCATCTGCCGCGCCCGCCTGCCTCAGGCCGGCAGCGCCCATCGCATGCTGCTGGAAGAGCCCGTGCCGCTCGGCGTGGCCCAGTACAACCTCGACGGCTGGGTGCAGGACGGGCAGGTGCACGCGCTGGGCGTCGTCGATGCGCTGATGTACCCCGGTACGCAGGCCTTCATGCGCTGGGAGTTTCCGAGCCGGCTGCACGCCGACGTGCAGCGGCGGGCGCTGGACGTGGCGCGGCGCTTGCTCGGGGCCATTGGCTACAGCCACGGGTTCTTCAACCTCGAGTTCTTCCACGACGCCGCCAGCGACCGCCTGAGCGTCATCGAGTGCAACCCTCGGCTGGCCTCGCAGTTCGCGGACCTGTACCAGCGCGTGCTGGGTGTCGATGCTCACGCGATGGCGGTGGCGCTGGCCCTGGGCGACGACCCGCAGGCCCTGCCCCGTGCCCAACCGACGGCGGGTGTCGCAGCCAGTCTGGTCTACCGTAGCTTCGAGGGCGAGCCCGTGCCGGCGGCGCCCGGGGCAGCCCGGCAGGCGGCCTTTCGCGCCGCCTTTGCCGACGGGTTGCTGTTCAGCTTTCCCAAGCGGGGGCACGCCCTGGAGCGTGACTTCAAGTGGACCGGAAGCCACCGCTACGGGATCGTGCATCTGGGTGCTCGCGACCGCACACAGCTGCGCGAACTCTGCGCTCGGGCCAGCGACTTGCTGGGCTGGCCCGCCCCCTACCGCGACCCGGCGACGCCATCTGCCGCGCCGCATGGATCACACCCCGCATGACCCCTGGAGCCTTCACCACCATGACCCTGAACACTCACCTGCCCGGACTGCTGCGCGTGGTCGCCGTGGCCGTACTCGCGGCCGCAGCGCTCGGCGGCTGCTCTTCGATGAACACGCAGAATCCGTCGGGCAAGCTGCGGCCCGTGAACGCCATGGCCGACGCGGCCGACGAACACCTGATGCTCAAGGGCGCCGATGTGGTGGCCTACTTCACGCAGGGCCGCTACGCGGCTGGCAGCCCGCAGTTCAGGAGCGTCTACGAAGGCGTCAGCTTCCGCTTCGCCAGCGCAGCGCACAAGGCGCTCTTCGACGCCGCGCCCGCGCGCTACCTGCCGCAGTTCGGCGGCTTTTGCGCGAACGGCATCGTCTACGGCATTCCCTGGGGCGGGGACGCGGACACCTGGAGCATGGTCGACGGCAAGCTCTACATCTTCGGCGGCCAGGGCTCGAAAGACGCCTTCGAGCTCGACCTCCCCGGCAACGTCAAGCTGGCCGAGCGCTACTGGGCCGAGGAAGTGGCCGGCAGCAACAGCTTCTGGCAACGCAGCAAGCGCTTGGTCTTTCGCGTGCCGCACTACAGGAACGGCGAGGAACTGGCGCGCCTGGTGGCCGAGGCGAAGGCAAGGAAGAACTGACCGATACAGGTCGACGCCATGGCGTCGACACAGCGGACGCAGCAGACACAGCGGACACAGCGGACGCGGCGGACGCGTGCTTTCAGCGAGTGGCACTGGCCGCCACGCGCACGGCCAAGGTGGCCAGGGCCTGGCGGTGTGCAGCGGCCAGTGAATCGGCGTCGCTGCCGGTGGCGGTGGTGACGAAGCTCGCGTCGCCGAGCCTGGGCGGCGTGGCGCCGGTGGCATCGGCCAGGCTCCATCGCGCCTGCAGCGCCACGCCTCGGCCATCGGCCGTGATGTCGAAGGCCAGCAGGTCGATGCGCAGCTGATGCGTCGGCCGCAGGCCCGGCGGCAGCGGCGCCGCCCAGACCTCGGTGGCCAGCGCGCGGGCGAGGTCCAGGCGAAGCAGGCGCGGCACGGCCTCGCGCAGCGGTTCGGCCCAGCGGGCGCCGCCCAGCGGCTGAAGGCCGGCGCGGCCCTGAGGCAGCAGCAGCGGCTCACGGTCGAGGTGGCCCGGCAGGCCGACCGGCGCCATCAATTGCCAGACGGTGGCCGCACGGGCGGCAGCCATCGCCAGCGGCGCGACGGGTTGCGCGGGTTGCACGGGTTGCGCGGGCTCGGCCGGCAGCCGCACCCACTGCAGCGCCGGCAAGGGGTTGGCGCAGCCGGCCAGCCACGCGGCCAGGAGCAGCGCAGCCCATGCCGGGGCGCGGCGCACACCGTTCGGTGTGGCGCAGGAAGCCGGGCGGGCGATGGGGTCTCTTTGGCGGCGGTTCATGTCGTTGTCGTGGGCAGGTTCGTCCGGCCTGCTGCTCAGGGCGGGCCGGCCCGGCCACGCAGCAGCGCGTCGGGATGTCGTTCGAGCGTTTCGCCGACTTCGCGCAGGGCGCGCGCGGCGCGCGAGACATCCTGCAAAGCCCGCTCGGCTTCGCCACGCAGGGTCGAGTCCTCGCCGGCGGCGGCGCGCAGGCTGGCAGCGGCGCGGCCGAGTTCGGCTGCGGCGCGCTGCACCTCGGCCAGGACCGGGGTGCCGCCGAGTGCCAGCGCCTGCACCTGGGAGGCGGCCCCTGCGACCTGTTGCGCGGCCTGACCGAACTGGCGTGCGCCTGCGCCGAGCTCCTGCAACGCGCGCTGGCTCTCGGTGAGGCTGCCCTGGGCGGCGCGGGCCAGCGGCGCGATGTCGCGCTCCAGCCGCAGGGCCAGCTTCTCCAGCGCCTGAGCGGCATCGGCCGTGCGCGCGAGCGCGCGGGCCGGCTCGGGGCCGACCAGCAGTTGCCGCGCCGAGGCAGCCACGGCGGCCACGTCACGGCCGATCTGCGCCAGGTCCAGGCCTTCGAGCTGGGCCTGCAGGGTCTGCAGCCGCGTCGCGGCGGTCGGGATCAACGGCAGGCCGTCGGGCGAAGTGACCGCAGCGACCGGGGCAGAGACCGACGCAGGGACCGTTGCGCCCAAGGGCGCCGAAACGCGGGCATCGTCGAACACGAGATCGACGTAGAGCTGGCCGGTGAGCAGGCTCTGCAACGCCAGACGGGCCACCAGGCCGCGCGCCACCAGGGCCTTGACGGCGCTGTTCGAGCCCGCGGCCTCCTTCGACCCGGCACCCTGGGCTGCCGCACCGGCGGCCACCTGCAGCTGGTGCAGAAGTTCGCGGTCGAACTCCGCCGTGACCGGCACCGCCAGCCCGCCCGGGGCGGCTGCAGCGGCCGATCCGGAGGAAGAACCGGGCGAACCCGGCGCGAAGCCGATGGCGGTGACCTGCCCCACTCGCACCCCGCGGAACACCACTGGCGCGCCGGTCTGCAGGCCGAAGACCGAGCTGTCGAAGCGCATCACGGCACGTTCGCTGGCCGCGAACCAGCCACCCGTGGTCAGCACGGTGGCAACCGCCAGCAGCGCCATGCCCAGCAGCGCGAAGAGGCCGACACGCCAGGCAGCGGGCCTCATGGCGGCACCCCCCGGCGCAGGAACTCCCGCACCGCGGGAGGCCCGTGCTGCAGCAGTTGGTCCGGCGGGCCGAGCGCGGTCATGGTCTGGGCTTGTTCGTCGAGGTACAGGGCTCGGGTGGCGACGGCGAAGATGCTGGAGATTTCGTGAGTGACCATCACCACGGTGGTGCCCAGATGTTGCCTCAAGTTCAGCACCAGTTCGTCCAGTCGGGCGGCATTCAGCGGGTCGAGCCCAGAACCGGGTTCGTCGAGGTAAAGAAGCTCGGGGTCGAGCGCCAGCGCGCGGGCCAGCGCGGCGCGCTTTCGCATTCCCCCCGACAGCTGTGCCGGCATCAGGTCGAAGCCGCCGTCCAGCCCCACCAGCGCCAGCTTGAAGCGGGCACGGCGTTCGCGCTGCGCAGCCGGAAGCGATGTGAACAGGCGCATCGACAGCATGAGGTTTTCGCCCAGCGTCATGGAGCTCCACAGCGCGCCGGCCTGGAACATCACCCCGAAACGCCGCCGCAGCGCCGCCAGCGTGTCCTGTGCGCCGTGGTGCAGGTCGTGGCCGTCGTACAGGACGCGGCCCGCATGCGGCGTGTCCAGGCCCACCATGTGGCGCAGCAGCGTGCTCTTGCCGCTGCCGCTGGCGCCGACGATCACCAGCACCTCGCCGCGCTCGACGTCGAAGTCGAGCCCGCGCTGCACCACCGGGCCGCCGGCGACGCCGCCCGCCCGGATGGCCAGACCCTGCACCTGCACGAGCGGCACGGTCGCCATCAGTACCCCAGGCTCGTGAAGACCACCGTGGTCAGGCACGCGGCGGCGACGATCCACACCAGAGCCTGCACCACGGCCGCCGTTGTCGCAGCGCCCACGGCCTGCGCATCGCGGCCCGCGTGCAGGCCTTCTCGGCAACCTGCCAGAGCCACCAGCGCAACGTAGAGCAAGCCCTTGAAGAGCCCGATCCACAGGTGCGTGAAGCTCAGCGCGCGCAGGCTCTGGTGCAGGTATTCGGAAGCACTGACCCCGTAGACGAACACGGCCGCCGGCAGACCCGCCAGCACGCCGGCCAGCGCGCCGAAGGCAATGAGTGCAGGCGCCATCAGCAACAGCGCCAGAAGGCGCGGCAGCACCAGGTGGGTGATCGGATCGACCCCCAGCACACGCAGTGCGTCGATCTCCTCGCCGGCCTTCATGGTCGCCAGCTGCGCCGCGAAGGCCGCGCCCACGCGCCCGGCCAGGATGATCCCGGTCATCATGCCGGCCAGTTCACGCACCATGCCCACGGTGACGACATCGGCCAGGAAGCCCTGCGCGCCGATGCGGCCGAGTTGCGCACCGCCCATGTACGCCAGCATCAGGCCGAGCAGCGCGCAGGTGAGCAGAACGATGGGCAGCGAGCGCGGGCCGGTCTGGTCGAGCTGCTGCAGGACATCGACGGCGCGCAGGGAGGACCGTCCGCGTGCGAGGCGCACGAGGGCCAGCAACACCTCGCCGAAGAACGCGACCGTGACAGCGGCGTGGCGGGGCGCGCGGCCGGTGTCATGCCGCACGGCGGCAGAGCCAGCGGCAGCGCCGGCTGCGCCCGGCTGCGGCGCCGCGAGCCGCAGCACCTCGCGCAGGCCGCCGGGCAGGCCCTGCAGCTGCACCTCGACACCGCGTACCCGCAGCAGACCCTGCAGCTCCCACAGCCGCGCGGCCAGGGCAGCGTCCCAGCCCTGCAGCCGCGAACCCTCGAAAGCCACCGCGACCGGGCCGCGCACGGCGTCGGGCGGCGCGGCACAGTCAGCCGGGACACCACGCCAATCGCCGCTCAGGGCCAGCGTCCAGGTGTCGCCGGTCTGCCGCCATTGGCACTGCGCTGCCAGCGCGGTGGCGCGGGCAGGCGGCGGCGCAGTCAAGTCGCCAGGCAGGTCGCCTGACAAGTCGGCAGGCGGATCGGCAGGCGGATCGGCGGGCGGTTTGGCAGGCGCAGGCGCGGGCGCGGCAGCAGTCATGGGTTGCATGCTATGCGCTGCGCAGCCACAGCAGACCTGGGGCAAGCCGCGAGCGCGCCGCTGTAAGGTCGGACTGTCTCCAACCGACCCAAGCGTCACCGCAAGGACTTCCATGCCCATCGCCGTCCAACGTCGAACCCTGCTGATCACGCTGGCCGCTGCGGCCCTGACCCGCCCCGCAGCGGCGCAGGCCTTCGACCACGGGCATGCCGCCTGGACGGCGCTGCTCAGGAAGCACGTCGTCAACCTGCGCGGCGGGCAGGCTTCGCAGGTGCGCTACGCCGGCTTCGCCGCCGACCGGGCCGCACTGAAGGCCTACCTCGACACGCTCTCTGCCGTGGGGGAGTCCGTCTTCGCGGGCTGGACCAAGCCACAGCAGATGGCGTTCCTGATCAATGCCTACAACGCGTTCACGGTGGAGCTGATCCTCACGCGCTGGCCGAAGCTGGAATCGATCAAGGACCTGGGCAGCTTCCTGCAAAGCCCCTGGAAGCCGAAGTGGGTGCCATTGCTGGGTGGCAAGGTGTCACTGGACGACATCGAGCACGAGATGCTGCGCGCGCGCGGCCGCTACGACGACCCGCGCGTGCACTTTGCCGTCAACTGCGCCAGCATCGGCTGCCCGGCGCTGCGCGAGGAGGCCTTCGACGCCCTTCGGCTGGAGGCTCAGCTCGACGAACAGACCCTGCGCTTCATGAGCGACCGCTCGCGCAACCGCTACAACGCGGCGCGCGGACGGCTGGACGTGTCGAAGATCTTCGACTGGTTCGGCGAGGACTTCCGGCTCGGGCACCGCGGCATCGGCTCGCTGCCGGCCTTCATGGCGCGCTACGCCGATGTCCTGGCCGAAGCGCCGGCCGACCGTGCCCGCCTGCGCGCCAGCCAGGCCGAGATCGGCTTTCTCGACTACGACTGGAAGCTGAACGACGCCAAGGGCTGAACGGCAGGGTTCAGGCCTGCTCCGCGAACCCATGATCGAACGCACGGTGACCGGCCGGGCACGGCCCGGCAATGTGCCCCGCCATGTTCGTCAGCGAACAGATGTCTGGCCGCTGGTGACTCAGAGTAGGCGCTCCTGCAGGCAAGCCCATGCGCCATGCAGCAACGCATCAGTCCCCACCCGTCCCAACCAGTCCAGCCACAGGAATGCAGTCATGAACCGAATCATCTGGCTCGTCGGCGCCGTCGTGATCGTCCTGTTCATCCTCGGGTACCTCGGTCTGCGCTGAACTTGCCCGGCGCGGCCGCAGGTGCCGGGGGTCAGCCCGGGCCAGACGCGTCGCGCAGCAACTGCGCCATGAGCTCTCGCACGACGGCCAGCCCGGGAGGCTCGGTCCGCCGCGCCAGGGTCACGAGGCCGAACCGCGCCGTGGCCGCGAGAAGCGGCTGCAGGTCCAGCTCGATCAGGTCGGGCGCCGCGGCCCGGATCGCCAGCAGCACCGTGTCGCTGCGCCGCGTGACTTCCACCAGGCTCGGGATCTCTTCGCACCTCAGCGTCACGCAGCTGTCCGGATGGGCCTGCGGGCCGTACCTCTCGACCAGCAGCCGCCCGACCTCGTCCGACAGGGGCGTCGAAGCGATCGGGTAGCGCAGCAGGTCGTCGAAGCTCGGGCCGGCACGCCGCCGCGCGAGCGGGTGCCCCTTTCGCACCATGAAGGCGCCACGCATGTCGTGCAGGACCTGCGCGTTCAGGTCGGGCGCGGGGCGCATGGATCGGGCATCGACCACCAGCGCGTCCAGCGAGCGCTCGCGCAGCGCCTGTACCAGCAGTTCAGTCCCGGCGCGCGCGATCTCCACGCGCAGCCGGGGCAGATCCCGTGCCACCTTCATCAGCAGCGGCGTCATCAGCATCGAGCCCGGCCCCGAGCCCATGCCGATGCGAAGCACGCCCTCCTGGCCGTCACTCGCGCGGCGGCCGCTGTCGCGCAGGTCGTCGGCCGCCAGCACCAGCTCGCGTGCGCGCCCGACCACTTCACGTCCGAAGGGCGTGACTTCGCTGTGCCGGCCGATGCGGTCGAAGAGCGGCTGGCCGAGCTCGGCCTCAAGGGCACGGATGCTGCGGCTGAGCGCGGGCTGCGTCAGGAACAAGGCCGCCGCCGACTTGCTGAAGGAGCCCGTCTGCGCCAGCGAAGTGAGGTGTCTCAACTGGACGAGGGTCATTTCGGGTGTCCTTCAGGTTGAGCTTCAAAATCATAGCAATCGGTAAAACAATGCATTGGACTTCCTGTTTGGCGACTCCTACATTGGGTTCGTCCCCAGGTTCCCCCCGCTTCAACGCGTCATTCGAGGAGTCCCCATGCCGAAGCTCACGTTCCCCCGGTCGCTGGTCGTGATCGCCAGCCTGGTGCTCAGCGCCGGCGCTGCCGTCGCGCAGGGTTACCCGGCCAAGCCGGTCAACCTGATGGTTCCGTACCCCGCGGGCGGGCCCTCGGACGCCATCGCACGCATCTTCAACAACCAGCTTGGCAAGGAGCTGGGGCAGCAGGTGCTGGTGGAGAACCTCGGCGGCGTCAGCGGCGCGCTGGCCGCGCAGAAGGTGCTGGCCGCGCCTGCTGACGGCTACTACATCTTCCAGGGTTCGCCCAACGAGGTGATCCTGTCGCCGATGGCGAATGCCGCGGTGAAGCTGAAGACGGAAGACTTCCGTCTCGTGCACCCGGTGGCCGATGCGGTGATGGTCTTCGTGACCCGCAAGGACCTGCCGGTCAACAGCGTGGACGAGCTGATCGCCCTGGCGCGCAAGTCGGCCGACAAGCCGCTGACCTACGGCAGCGTGGGCATCGGCTCGCTCTATCACCTGATCCTCGAGAACGTGCAGGCGTCCACCGGCGTCAAGCTGGCGCATGTGCCGTACAAGGGCAACGCCCCGCTGCTGCAGGACATCGGCGGAGGCCAGGTGGATTTCGCGGTGCTGGTGTACAGCGCGGCGATGGGCGCGCTGGCCGAGCAGGGCCGCATGAAGGTGATCGGCCAGCTGGGCGGCCAACGCTCTGAACTGCTGAAGAACGTGCCCGCCGCCAGCGAGGGGCAGGCGCTGAAGAACTTCTCCTACAAGATCTGGACCGGCTTCATGGTTCCGAAGAACACCCCCGAGGACATCGTCGTGCGGCTGCACGCGGCCATCGGCAAGAGCCTGCAGGACCCCGTGGTGCGCTCGCAGCTGGCGGCCCAGACGCAGCAGCCTTCCCCGCCGATGAGCCTGGCCGAGTCGGCCAAGTTCTTCGAAACCGAGACCGCGCGCTACCGCGCCATCGCCAAGCAGATCAACCTGCAGCCGCAGTGAGCCGGGAGGCAGCGTGACCTACCTGCTCGACGCCCTGCATGCCCGGGTTGGTGAATTCATCAGCCTGCGGCGCGACATCCACCAGCACCCGGAACTGGCCTTCGAGGAGCACCGAACGGCGGGCCTGGTGGCCGACAAGCTCGAAGCCTGGGGCTACGCCGTAGTGCGCGGCATCGGCGGGACGGGCGTGGTCGGCACGCTGGTGCGGGGACAGGGCGACAGGCGCCTGGGCATTCGCGCCGACATGGACGCACTGCCGATCGCCGAGGCCACCGGCGTGCCCTATGCCAGCAGCCACGCCGGCGTGATGCATGCCTGCGGCCACGACGGCCACACGGCGATGCTGCTGGCCGCGGCCCGCCACCTGGCCGAGCACGGGCAATTCGACGGCACGCTGAACCTGATCTTCCAGCCCGCCGAAGAAGGCGGTGGCGGCGCGCTGCGCATGATGGAAGACGGCCTGTTCGAGCGGTTCCCCTGCGATGCGGTGTTCGCCATGCACAACATGCCCGGCATCGAGCAGGGCCGGCTGGTCCTGCGCGAGGGCGCGGCGATGGCCTCGTCGGACTACGCCACCATCACGCTGCTGGGTGTTGGCGGGCACGGCGCGATGCCGCACCGCGCGACCGACACCATCGTCGCCGCGGCAAGCATCGTCATGGCGCTGCAGAGCATCGTGTCGCGCAACGTCGACCCGCTGCAGGCGGCGGTGGTCACCGTCGGTGCCCTGAATGCAGGCAAGGCGAACAACGTGATCCCGGCCACCGCGACGCTGGAGCTGAGCGTGCGTGCGCTCGACCGCGAGGTGCGTTCGCTGCTGGAACGACGCATCAAGGCGCTGGTGGCGGCGCAGGCCGAGAGCTTTGGCATCGAGGCGCGCGTGGACTGGCGCAGCGGCTACGCGGTGCTGGTGAACACGCCGGACGAGACCGCCTTCGCCCGCGAGGTGGCCGTGGAACTGCTCGGGGCCGACCGCGTGACACCGCAGGGCCCGCCGCTGACCGGCAGCGAGGACTTCGCTTTCATGCTGGAGCGTGTGCCCGGCAGCTACCTGCTGATCGGCAACGGCGACGGCAGCGACGGCGCCGCCGGCGGCAACTGCATGGTCCACAACCCGGGCTACGACTTCAACGACGCGAACGTCGCCGTCGGCAGCGCCTACTGGGTGCTGCTGGCCGAGCGATTCCTGAGTGCGCAGGCGGGGGCCGGCACGCAGCAGTAACATCTTTACCCTGCAGGAGAGTGCCGCACAGCGATCGCATCGCCGGGCGGCCACCGAAGGCGCAATCTCCCATACACGCTCAGGTCCCGTACTGCACACCATCATCGCCGTCTGGAGAGCCGTCACCGCCTGGTGACGCACCGAAGGAGCAAGTCCCCGCCGATGGCGCCAGGATGAATCTCTCAGGTACCGAGGACAGGGGGAGCGGCACGCACATGGCCCACGGGCCTGTGTTCGTCCAGTCCACGCGGCCAGCGGCCGTGTGTTCGCCCCGGGCGTGCGCCGCATCGCGCGCCGCCCCGTTCCCTCGGAGTTCCTGTCATGAAAGTTGTCGTCCTCGGCGCCGGCCTGCTCGGCGTCACCTCAGCCTATTTCCTTCGCCAGCAGGGTCACGACGTGACCGTCGTCGACCGCCAGGCTTCGCCGGCGGCGGAGACCAGCTTCGCCAACGGCGGGCAGATCTCGGTCAGCCATGCCGAACCCTGGGCCAACCCGAGCGCGCCGTTCAAGGTACTGAAGTGGCTCGGTCAGGAGGACGCGCCACTGCTGTTCCGCCTGCGCGCCGACAAGCGCCAGTGGCTGTGGGGCCTGCAGTTCCTGCGCGAGTGCACGCCTGCGCGCACGCGCCACAACATCGCGCAGATCGTGCGGCTGGGCACCTACAGCCGCGACACGCTGCAGCAGCTGCGCCGCGACCGCGGCATCGCCTACGACGAGCGCACGCAGGGCATCCTGCACTTCTACACGAGCCAGAAGGAGTTCGACGGCGCCGAGGGCCCGGCCGCGCAGATGCGCGAGCTGGGCTGCGACCGCCGCGTGATCTCGGCCGACGAGGCGGTGCGGCTGGAACCCGCGCTGCGCCACATCCGGCCGCAGCTGGCCGGCGCCACCTACACGGCCGAGGACGAATCGGGCGACGCGAATCTCTTCGCGCGCGAGCTCGTCAGGCGCTGCGAGGAGGACGGCGTGCAGTTCCGCATGAGCCATACCGTGACCGCGCTGCGCGAGGCCGGCGGCGCGATCGACCACGTGGAAGCCACCGACGCCGAGGGCCGCTTCCAGCGCATCCGCGCCGACGCCTACGTGCTGGCCATGGGCAGCCTGTCGCCGCTGTACACGCAGCCGCTGGGGATCGCGCTGCCGATCTACCCGGCCAAGGGCTACTCGGTGACCATGCCGGTGAAGGACGAGTCGATGGCGCACCAGGTCTCGCTGACGGACGACGAATACAAGCTGGTGTTCTCGCGCCTCGGGGACCGGCTGCGCATCGCCGGCACGGCCGAACTCAACGGCTACGACCGTGACCTGAACCGCGTGCGTTGCGAAGCCATCGTCAAGCGTGTGGAGCAGCTGTTCCCCGGCGCGGGCGATGCGAGCCGGGCGCAGTTCTGGACCGGCCTGCGCCCCGCCACGCCGAGCAACGTGCCGATCGTCGGCCGCTCGAAGCTGCCCAACCTGTTCCTGAACACCGGGCACGGCACGCTGGGCTGGACGCATTCCTGCGGCTCGGGCAAGAGCATCGCGCGCATCGTCAGCGGTCTCAAGCCCGAGGTGGACTTCGCGTTCACAGCCGGCTGAGGCGGGTGGCCGCCCGCCGCAGCGGTCAGCGTGCGGGTGGCCGCCCGCCGCAGCGATCAGCGTGCAAGCGACCGCCCGCCGGACGGTCAGCGTGCGGGCCAGGCCGCCGGCAGGGGCAGCCCGCGGCGGGCCATCACCTCGCGCGCGCGGTCGGGGTAGTCGGTGATCAGGCCGTCGACCTTCAGGTCGATCACGCGCTCCATGTCGGCGGTCTCGTTCACGGTCCAGGGCACCACCTTGATGCCGAGGGCCTGCGCCTCGCGCACGAGCTCCGGCGTGAGGTCGCGGAACATCGGCGCCCACCAGCGCCCGCCCGCGGCCTTCACCATCTTCGGCACCGAACCCTGTGCGGCCACCGTGAAGCCGGCCGTCCAGGCGGGCGCCTCGATGTTGTTCATCTGAGGCCGCTGGATGCTCAGGTAGGACGTTGCCAGCTGCGGCGCCACCTGCTGCACGCGCTGCAGCACGTTCCAGTCGAAGCTCTGGATCAGCGCATGCGGGCCGACGCCTGCCCGAGTGACGGCGGCAACGACGGCATCCACCAGCGCCGGCAGATCGCCGTATTTCTCGGGCTCCTGCGGGTTGCGCTTGATCTCGATGTTGTAGCGGACCTCGCGCGCGCCCAGCGCCGCCGCGCGGGCGAACAGGTCGGACAGGCGCGGAACCCGCTGCCCGTCGACAGCCTGCTGCTGCAGAAAATCACGCGCGGTCCTGCTGCCCGGCTTCACGCGGCCGACGTCGTAGGCCTGCAGCTGTGCGAACGTGAGCGCGCGGATCAGCGGGCCGGGACCCGGCAGCCATTGGCCGCTGGCGTCGCGGGTGAGGTCGGGGTTCAGCGCCGGGTCGTGCGAGATCACGAGCTCGCCGTCGGCCGTGAGCATGACATCGAGCTCGAGCGTGGTGACGCCCAGCCGCAGGGCGCGCTCGAAGGCGGCTAGCGTGTTTTCGGGCGCCAGACCGCGCGTGCCGCGGTGGCCCTGCAGGTCGAAGGCCGCGGCTGGCGACAGCACGCCAGATAGCGGCGCCACCAGCAGTGCAGCCAGCAACGCCGCCAGGACTCGCCAGCGGCGCAGCATGCTCAGATCCGGCCTTCCTCGACCGCGTGGCAGGCCACGCGGATGCCCTGGAACTCGCCGAGCTTCGGGCGCTCGCTGCTGCAGCGCGCGTTGGCGTGCGGGCAGCGCGGGTGGAAGGCGCAGCCGGAGGGCGGGTTCAGCGGGTTGGGCACCTCGCCCTGCACCGGCGTGCGCGAACGGCCGCTCATGTGGATGTCCGGAATGGCATCGAGCAGCATGCGCGTGTAGGGGTGGCGCGGGTTGCCGAACAGGTCACGCTTGTCGGCCTGCTCGACGAGTCGGCCGAGGTACATCACGCCCACCTGGTCGGCCACGTGGCGCACCACGGCGAGGTTGTGCGAGATGAAGAGATACGTCAGGCCGCGCTCGCGCTGGAGGTCCTTCATGATGTTGAGCACCTGAGCCTGGACGGAGACGTCCAGCGCCGAGGTGGGCTCGTCGCAGACCAGGAACTCGGGCTGCGTGGCCAGGGCGCGCGCGATGGAGATGCGCTGGCGCTGGCCGCCCGAGAACTGGTGCGGGAATTTCTCGACGTCCGATGCCGCCAGGCCCACGGACAGCAGCAGTTCGGCCACGCGGGCCTTGAGGCCCTCCTCGCCGCCCACGAGCCCGTGCTCGCGCAGCGGCTCGCCAACGATCTCCAGCACCTTCCAGCGCGGGTTCAGGCTCGCGTACGGGTCCTGGAAGATCATCTGCATGCGCCGGCGCAGCGCACGCGGGTCGGGCGTGGTGGCGGTGTCGTGGCCGTCGAAGTGCACGCTGCCGCGCGTGGGCGCATACAGGCCCACGAGCAGGCGCGCCACGGTGCTCTTGCCGCAGCCGGATTCACCCACCAGCGCCAGCGTCTCGCCCTTGCGGATGCTGAACGAAACGCCGTCGACGGCGTGCACGAACTGGCGCGGCTTGCGCTCGACGACCCGGTTCAGCCAGGGCGCGGAGACGTCGAAGACCTTGGCGAGGTCACGCACCTCGACCAGCGGCCCGGCCGAGGAGACCCCTGCGGTCGTACCGCCCACCGGGCTGGTTTCGTGCTGCGCGCTCACTGGTATACCTCCGTGCTGCGCACTCCGGTATTCGCCCTTGGGGCGGCCCGGCGGGCTCATGCCTTCGCTCCCACCAGCCAGCAGGCGGCGCGGGTCGGGCCGGCGTCCATCAGGTCGGGGCGGTCCACGCGGCAGCGGTCCATCACGTTGGGGCAGCGCGGGTTGAAGGCGCAACCATTGGGGATCTTGTTCAGGCGCGGCATGGAACCATCGATCTGCAGCAGGCGTTCACGGTCTTCGCCCATCGCGGGAATGGAGCCCATCAGGCCCTGGGTGTACGGGTGCGAGGGGCGGTGGATGACGTCCTGCACGGGGCCGATCTCGGCCACGCGGCCGGCATAGAGCACGGCCACGCGGTCGCAGGTCTCGGCGATCACGCCCATGTCGTGTGTCACCAGCATCACGGCGGCGCCGTGGTCCTTGCACAGGCGCTTGAGCAGCGAAATGATCTGCGCCTGGATGGAGACGTCGAGCGCGGTGGTGGGCTCGTCGGCCACGATGAGCTTGGGCTCGGCCGCGAGCGCGAGCGCGATCACCACGCGCTGGCGCATGCCGCCGCTGAACTGGTGCGGGTACTGCTCGATGCGCTCCTCTGCGGCCGGAATGCCCGTTTCCTGCAGCAGCTTGATGGCGCGCTGGCGGGCCTCCTCCTCGCTCATCGGCAGGTGGGTGCGGATGGTCTCGATGAGTTGCCGGCCGATCGTGTAGAGCGGGTTCAGCGAAGTCAGCGGGTCCTGGAAGATGGCGCCGATCTTGCGGCCGCGGATGCTGCGCATCTGCTCGCGGCTGAGGTTGTCGATGCGCTGGCCTTCGAAGCGGATCTCGCCGCCCGCCACGCGGCCGGGGGGCTCGAGCAGGCCGATGATGGCCGCGCCCGTGAGCGACTTGCCGGCCCCGGATTCACCCACCACGCCCAGGATCTCGCCGGGCTCGATGGAAAACGAGATGTCGTCCAGCGCGAGCAGCGTGCCGTGCCGGGTGGGGAACTCCACCCGCAGATTGTTGACTTCGAGAAGAGGCATGTCAGCGCAGGCGGGGGTTCAGGGCGTCACGCAGCCAGTCACCGAGCAGGTTCACGGACAGCGCGATCAGCACGAGCATCAGGCCCGGGAAGATGGTGATCCACCACTCGCCGGAGAAGAGGAAATCGTTGCCGATGCGGATCAGGGTGCCCAGCGACGGGGAGGTGGGCGGCACGCCCACGCCCAGGAAGGACAGCGTAGCCTCGGCCAGGATGGCCTGCCCGATGTCGATGGTGGTGAGCACCAGCACCGGGCCCATCACGTTGGGCAGCACGTGCTTGAGCATGATGCGGCGGTTGGACACGCCGATCACCCGGGCAGCCTGCACGTATTCCTTGTTGCGCTCCACCAGGGTGGAGCCGCGCACCGTGCGCGCGAACTTCACCCAGCCCGTGAGCGCGATGGCGATGATGAGCACCGCGAAGGCCAGCGTGTCGTGTGCGTTCGGGAACATCGCGCGGCCCACGCCGTCGATGAGCAGCGCCACCAGCAGGGCCGGGAACGACAGCATCACGTCGCAGACGCGCATGATGAAGGCGTCGAGGCGGCCGCCCAGGTAGCCCGACAGCAGGCCGAGCGACACGCCCAGCACCACCGAGATCGCCACCGCCGCCAGGCCCACGAACAGCGAGATGCGCGCGCCGTACATGATGGTCGAGAGGATGTCGCGGCCCTGGTCGTCGGTGCCGAGCGGGAACTTGGCCAGCCCGCCTTCGATCCACGCCGGCGGCAGCCGCGCGTCGGACAGGTCGATGGATGCGAGGTCGTAGGGGTTGTGCGGCGCAACCCACGGGGCGAACAACGCACAGAAGATGCAGACGAACGCGGTCACGGCCGCCACCATCGCCATCGGCGAGTGACGGAAGCTGTACCAGACGTCGCCGTCCAGGAAACGGGCGATGGCGCCGGGTGCGGGCGCGGAGACTTCAGCCATGGTGTCGGTTCAATGCCCGGTGGAGGGTCGTTCGATGCGCAAGCGCGGATCGACTGCAAAGTACAGCAGATCGACGACGAGGTTGATGATCACGAAGATCAGCGCGATCAGGCAGAGGTAGGCGGCCATCACCGGGATGTCGGCGAACTGCACGGCCTGGATGAACAGCAGCCCCATGCCGGGCCACTGGAAGACGGTTTCGGTGACGATGGCGAAGGCGATCAGGCCACCCAGTTGCAGGCCGGTGATGGTGATCACGGGCACCAGCGTGTTCTTGAGGGCATGGCCGAAGTGCACCACGCGGTCGGGCAGGCCGCGCGCCCGCGCGAACTTGATGTAGTCGGCCCGCAGCACCTCGAGCATCTCGGCACGCACCAGCCGCAGGATGAGCGCCAGCTGGAAGATCGACAGCGTCAGCGCCGGCAGCAGCAGGTGCTTCAGGCCGTCGAGCGTGAGAGCGCCGGTGGTCCAGGTGCCGAAGGCGATGGTGTCGCCGCGCCCGAAGCTCGGCAGCCAGCCCAGCATCACCGCGAAGATCAGGATCAGCAGGATGCCGATGAGGAAGGTGGGCAGCGACACGCCCAGCAGCGACAGCGTCATCACCATCTGCGAGCCGAAGCTGCCGCGCTTGAGCGCCGAATACACACCCAGCGGTATGCCCACCAGCAACGCGATCAGGCCTGCCGTGACCGCGAGCTCGATGGTCGCCGGGAAGCGTTCGACGATGAGCGCCGAGACCTTGCGGCCCTGGCGCAGGCTGAGGCCGAACTCGCCCTGGACGGCATTGCCCATGAACCGGGCGAACTGCACCGGGAAGGGCTGGTCCAGGCCCAGGTCCGCGCGCAGCGCGTCGCGCTGTTCGGCGGTGGCGTCCTGGCCCAGCATGCTGTTCACGGGGTCACCCACGAACTGGAAGAGCATGAAGGCAATGAACGCGACCGTGATCATGACGATCACGGCTTGCAGCAGGCGGCGGAGGATGAAGGCGAGCATCAGGGAGAACAAAAAGGGTGCAACACCGCCGGTTGCCGGTGCGGCCGGACCGAAGGCGCACCAACGATGCGCCCGCGATCACGGACGGGCGATGATGCGCAATTCGCGTGCCGCCCGCAAAAGGGAAACTCCGGGGGGGTGTCGCCTGTAAATCAGGGGGTGAATTCGATAGGGCCGTACCAGGCACGGGCGCCCTGCTGCGTATTGTCGGCGTCCGTCATCACGGCCACCGACACCAGCATGCCGGGTTCCTCGCCGAAGGCGCGACGGAAATCAGCCGCCAGATCGCGCCGATGCATGCGCCAGCGGCGCGTCTGCTCGGGGCCGACATCCAGGACGATCTTGCGCACCCGGTCGGTGCGCGGGTGCACGAACAACTGGTCAGGGCTCGCGCCTTCATGCCCGAAGACGTACATCAGGGTCGCAAAGGGTGGCCGTTCGCCGCTGAGTGTCTCGGCCAGATCGAACATCATGCGGGTGCGCGGCGTCAGCCGGGCATGGTCGCCCGAAAAGGCGAACAGCACCCGGGCCGGCGCATCGCCGAGGCCCGCCGTACCAAGGTCGGCTCCCGCAAGCACATCCTGCACCCACCAGGAAAAGCTGACGCTGCCCAGGTCGGCGGGCGCCACCTCAAGGCGCTTGCGCATCATGCTGGCCGATTGGTCGGCACGCGCCTCGAGAGCGGGGCGGCCTTCCTTCACCGTCCAGACGTACTGCGTCGCGCGCTTGCCGGGCAAGGCAACCGCATGCCAACTGCCCGCATCGGCAGCCGGGGGTGGCGTGCTGCACGCGCTCAACAGGCATGCAAGAGCCAGACAGAGGAACCTCATCATTGCGCGAGCCCCAAGAAAAAGCCGCCCCGAGGGGCGGCTGTGCACATCGATTCACACTCGCCCGAGGGCGAGAGCAAGATCAGAAGTTGTGCTTGATGCCGACGTCGTAGGCGGACTTGCTGGTCGCGGCTTCGCTGTCGTTGGCGAAGTCGACGTACAGCGTGGTGCGCTTGGACATGCTGTAGTGGTAGCCGGCAGCGATGCGCTTGGACACGGTGGTGTCATTCGCCTTCAGGGTGCCGTAGGAAGCGCGCAGTTCGCCGGCGCCCATCGGGGCGGAGACGGTGAACATCATGCCCTTATGGCTGGCGCCGTTCAGAGCCGTGCCCTTGCCGTAGTAGAAGCCAGGCTTCATGAAGCCCAGGTTGTACTGGCCGACAGCAGACCACATCTTCTCGTCACCAGCGGCTTCGCGGCCGGTCTTCTCGTAGCCGAAGGCCACGGTCAGGGGACCAGCGCCGTAGCCGACGTTGAAGTTCATCGGCTTCGAGGCGAAGTTGTTGATGGTGTCGCTCGACTCGGCGATCTGGGCGCCAAACGAGAAGCCCGAAGCGGCGATGTTGTACGTGATCGAGCTGTCGTTACGGACCTTGGCGATGCCGCCCAGGCCGGTGATGCCGTTTTGAGCGGCAACGGTATCCCAGCCCCACGGGTCAGCGATCAGCTGGGTGCCCAGGAACGCGGTGCTGTACTCGCGACCAAAGACGACCTGGCCGAAACCACCCTTCAGACCGACGATGGAGCGGGCGCCCCAGAAGCGGTTGGCGGTGGAAGCCTTCGTGCCCGTCTCGGTCAGAGCCGAGACGTTGAAGTTCTGAGCGGCGCCGGTGTCGGCGTCGAAACGGGTTTCGATCTGGAACAGAGCGGCCAGACCGCCACCCAGATCTTCAACACCACGGAAGCCCAGGCGGCTGCCGGAACCGTTTTGCATGACCTTGGAGTCGCTGCCGATATTCTTGGCAACAGACAGGTCAACGCGGCCGTACAGGGTGACCGACGATTGGGCCGAAGCGGCGCCAGCGAACGCGGTCAGCGCGGCCAGGGCGAGCAGAGATTTTTTCATTGCAACTATCTCCTAGGTTGGAACAAGAGGGCCCCGATCGACGAGGAACCCCTCAGAGGGGCTGATCGAGCCAACCTCCTCAGCGGAAGTTGTTGCTATTGCACCAGACGCCCGCCATCGGTGCCAAGCCTTGGCCTCCAAATGCGCTGGGTATGTTGTCTGGCAACAACGTGACACAGCTTGGTCATAGTTCACGGCGGGGCGCTATCCTCCGGTGAAACCATGAATACAGACCGCCTCCTCATCAGCCTGGACAACGCACTGCGCACCTTGTCCGGCGCCGTCCACGCCGCCCGGCCCTGCCCCCAGCCAGCCGGTGGCGCGCCCCTGGAACCTCTGCCCGAAGCCGACCGCGCGCTGGCGGGCGCCCTGATGCGGGTGAACCATGTCGGGGAGGTCTGCGCCCAGGCGCTCTACCAGGCGCAGGCGCTGACGGCACGCGACCCCGCCCTGCGCGAGCGCATGGCCCAGGCCGCCCGCGAAGAGATCGACCACCTGGCCTGGACGCAGCAGCGGCTGGAGCAGCTCGGTGACCGCCGCAGCTGGCTGAACCCGCTCTGGTACGCCGGCGCCTTCGGCATCGGGGTGCTGGCGGGCCGGGCCGGCGATGCGGTCAGCCTGGGCTTCGTGGTCGAGACGGAACGTCAGGTCGAACAGCACCTGGCCGGGCACCTGGACCGGCTGCCCGCGGCAGACACCGCCTCGCGGGCCATCGTCGACGAGATGAAGGCCGACGAGCACCGCCATGCCGAGGACGCCCGCGAGGCCGGGGCCGTGGAGCTGCCCGCGCCCGTGCGCTGGGCCATGCGAGTGGCGTCCAAGGTGATGACGGCCACCGCGCACCGGATCTGAGCCGCCCAGCGGCGGATCAGCCCTCGATCAGCCCTCGATCAGCTCGTGGCTGGTCGTGATCTCGGCGGTCTTCGCCAGCATGATGCTGGCCGAGCAATAGCGTTCGTGGGACAGCGCGATGGCGCGCGCCACGGCCGGCTCGGGCAGGCCGCGACCCGTCACCACGAAATGCATGTGGATGCGCGTGAAGACCTTGGGGTCCGCCTCGGCGCGATCTGCCTTCACCTGCACCTGGCAACCCCGCACGTCGTGCCGGCCGCGCTTGAGGATCAGGACCACGTCGTAGGCCGTGCAGCCGCCGGTGCCGGCCAGCACGGTCTCCATGGGGCGCGGCGCGAGGTTGCGGCCGCCACCGTCAGGCGCGCCGTCCATCACCAGCAGGTGCCCGCTGCCGGTCTCGGCGTTGAAGGCCATGCCGCTCGCGGGCATCCAGTTGATCGTGCATTCCATGACTGCATCCTAGGGGGGTCGATCCGTGTATTTTGAGTCCGCTCCCCAGAACCACTTCGCAGATGGATATTGCACCGCAGCATCGCTGCGGCTAGACTGCATCGCATGGATGGCGCCGGCGCCGTCCCCCGCTTGTCTCCTCCACCCCCAAACGGTGGATTCAGCCCGAGGCCTTACCGCCTCGGGCTTTTTTTTTGTGCCTCAGCCTATGATCCCCGGCGTGCCAGCCCCCTCCAAGCCCATGAAGAATCCGGCGGCCCGTACCGCGGCCGATTACCTGAAGAAGATCCTCACCGCCCGTGTCTACGACGTGGCGATCGAGTCGAGCCTGGAGGTCGCGCCGGACCTGTCGCGGCGCACCGGCAACCAGGTGCTGCTCAAGCGCGAGGACCAGCAACCGGTGTTCAGCTTCAAGCTGCGCGGGGCCTACAACAAGATGGTGAACCTGAGCCCGGAGCAGCGGGCGCGCGGCGTCATCTGCGCCTCGGCCGGCAACCACGCGCAGGGCGTCGCGCTGTCGGCCCGCCGGCTGGGCTGCAAGGCCGTCATCGTGATGCCCGTCACCACGCCGCGGCTCAAGATCGACGCGGTGAAGGCGCTCGGCGGCGAGGTGGTGCTGTTCGGCGACAGCTACACCGATGCCTTCGGCGAATCGCAGCGGCTCGAGGCCGAGCGCGGCCTGACGTTCGTGCACCCCTTCGACGACCCGGACGTCATCGCAGGCCAGGGCACGGTCGCGATGGAGATCCTGCGCCAGCACCAGGGGCCCATCGATGCGGTGTTCGTGGCCATCGGCGGCGGCGGGCTCATCTCCGGCGTGGCGGCGTACATCAAGGCCGTCCGCCCCGAGATCAAGGTCATCGGCGTGCAGACCGCCGACTCCGATGCGATGGTGCAATCGGTGAAGGCCGGCAAGCGCGTGACGCTGAAGGACGTGGGGCTGTTCTCCGACGGCACGGCCGTGAAGCTGGTGGGCAAGGAGACCTTCCGCCTGACCCGCGCACTGGTGGACGACTACGTGATCGTCGACACCGACGCCGTCTGCGCGGCCATCAAGGACGTGTTCCAGGACACCCGCAGCATCCTCGAGCCGGCTGGCGCGCTGGGCGTGGCCGCCGTCAAGCAGTACGCGCAGTCGCACGGGCTCAAGGGCCGCACCTTCGTCGCCATCACCTGCGGCGCCAACATGAACTTCGACCGCCTGCGCTTCGTCGCGGAACGGGCCGAGTTCGGCGAGCAGCGCGAGGCGATCTTCGCCGTGACCATCCCCGAGGAGCGTGGCAGCTTCAAGCGCTTCTGCGAACTGGTGGGGCCGCGTGCGGTGACGGAGTTCAACTACCGCATCTCGGACGCGAAGGTGGCGCATGTGTTCGTGGGCATCGCGATCCCGAAACGCGCCGAGGCAGGAAAGATCGCGAAGAGCTTCGTGCGGCACGGCTTCGCCACGCTCGACCTCACAGACGACGAGATGGCCAAGGAACACCTGCGCCACATGGTCGGCGGCCGGTCGGAACTGGCCGAGAACGAGCGGCTGTTCCGCTTCGTCTTCCCGGAGCGGCCGGGCGCGCTGATGCGTTTCCTGGCGGCGCTTCACCCGGACTGGAACATCAGCCTTTTCCACTACCGCAACCAGGGCGCCGACTACGGCCGCATCCTGGTGGGCATCCAGGTGCCTGCGAGCGACGATGCCGCCTTCGGCGAATTCCTGCGGACGCTGGCCTATCCCTGCGTCGAGGAAACGATGAACCCTGTCTACCGTCTTTTCCTGCGTTGAAGCGGCAAGGAGTCCCCGCATGGCCAGCCGCTCGTTGATCGCACCCAGTTCCAACCCCCTTCTCGAACGCGCCCTGCGCGAGAAGCTGCAGCGCCGGGCCGACTCCGCCGGCAGCCTGGGGGAACTCGAGCCGCTGGCGCTGCGGCTGGGGCTGATGCAGAACACGCTCAAGCCGCGCTTCGTCGACCCGCAGCTGGTGGTGTTCGCGGCCGACCACGGCATCGCGGTCGACGGCCTGTCCCCGCCGGGGCGCCGCCAGACGCAGGATCAGGCGCGCCAGCTGCTGTCCGGGCAGTGGCCGATGGCGGTGTTCGCGCGGTCGCAGCAGATCGAGCTCAGCGTGGTGGACTGCGGCATCGCCGCGGACATGCCCTCGCACGACCGCCTGCTGATGCGCAAGATCGCCCACGGCACCCGCAATGCGCGGGTGGGCCAGGCCATGACGCTCGACCAGGCGCACTCCGCCATGCGTGCGGGCATGGAGATCGGCGACTCCCTCCGGGGCAACGTCCTGATGTGCGCCGGCATGGGCGTGGGGTCTCAGGAAAGCGCCGCGATGGTGCTGTCCCGTCTGACGGACACGCCGATCCGTGAACTGGCGGTGTCGGGGCCGCAGATGCCTGCCGACCTGATCGGCCACCTGATGGTCGTGCTGCAAGGCGCCCAGGGCCGGCACAAGGCCGTGACCGATCCGATCGAGGTGCTGGCGGCCTTCGGAGGCTTCGAGGTCGCGGTGATGGTGGGCGTGATGCTGGTGGCCGCGAGCAAGCGCCATCTGCTGATGATCGACGGCCTGTCGGCGTGTGCCGCCCTGATGCTGGCCGCGCGGATCGCCACCCCGGTGACCGACTACTGCGTTTTCTGCCGCAGCCACTCGCACGCCGGCCTGGACCGCGCGCTGGGGCTGTTCCGCGCCTCCGCGCTGCTGGAACTCGGCCTGGAAAGTGCCGACGGCACCGGCGCCGCGCTGGCCTGGCCTCTGGTGCGCAACGCCGCAGCCCTGCTGACCGAGGTGGCGGAAGGTGAAGACGCCGGCCCCTCGCAGCCCGACGGCCTGTGGCCGGTGCCGGCCGGCGTGCCCGCCGACCTGCCCATGCAGCGCTGAGCCCGGGGGACTGCCTGGGCCTCGCCCGTGGGGCGTGGCCCGCCTCGTCCCGGCTACCTCGTCTCGAGACCCGGCCGGGCAGGCTGCGGAGCCACCTCGTCGGCGCCGCCGCCGTCGTCCGACTCCCCGTGGACGGCCTCGCCGGCTTCGTTCGGCTGACGCGCCTGGCCCGGGCGACCCATCAGGTTCTGGGGCTGGCGGGCGCCGCCGGGCGGCAGCCCCGCCACCTGCCCCGGCACGCCCGTGGCCGGCGGCGGCAGCGCCGCCACGTCCAGGGCCACCGAAGCGGCACCCGCGCCCCGGGCGCCCAGATCGGCGCCCCGTGCGCGCACGCGCTGCAGCACCAGTTCACCTTCGATCGTGGCGCCCACGCGGTAGGCACGGGGCGGCTTGCCGTCGATCGCGATCAGGGCCAGGCCTTCGCCCGCGGCCTTGGGCGAACGCGGCGCCACCACACCGATGAGCCGGAAACGCGAGGCTGCGGCCACCACGGGTTCTTCGGTGTCATCGGGTTCCGCGGCCGCGCCGAGCAGGCGGGTGAGGTCGCCGCGCAGGGCCTGCGAGGCCGACACGGTGGTGGCCTGGGCCGGAACGGGCGCGGTGCGCACGAACAGCTTCATGCCCCAGAAGACGGCAGCGGCGGCCACGGCCACCCAGACCCCCAGGGTCGCAATCCGAGTCACGCTGCGTGCAAGCATCGGAAGATTATGATGCAGCCTACCTCCCGACACCGGCCCCCACCGGACAGCCCATGAGCCTCGTTTTCCGCCGCAGCGCCAGACGCGCGCACGGTTTCACGCTGATCGAACTGCTGGTGGTCATCGCGATCATCGGCGTTCTGGCAGCACTCATCGTGCCGAACGTCATCAACCGCGCCGACGACGCCAAGCTCGCCGCGGCCAAGTCGGACGTCAACATGCTGATGCAGCAGTTGAAGATCTACCGCCTGGACAACCAGCGCTACCCCACCGCCGAGCAAGGTCTGGAGGCTCTGGTGCGCAAGCCCGCGGTGGGCAATGTCCCGCCCAACTGGAAGCCCTACCTCGACAAGCTGCCGGCCGACCCCTGGGGCCGCCCGTACCAGTTCGCGAACCCCGGCGTGCAGGGCGAGATCGATGTCTTCAGTCTCGGGGCCGACGGGCAGCCGGGCGGCGAGGGCGCGGATGCCGACGTCGGGTCGTGGCAGTGAACGCCGGAGCGGCTCGCGCGGCTTCACGCTGATCGAACTGCTGGTCGTCATCGCGATCATCGCGCTGACGAGCTCACTGGTGGCCGTGGCCCTGCGCGACGGCAGCGAGCAGCGCCTGGAGCGCGATGCCGTGCGCCTGACCGTGCTGCTCGAGACAGCCCGCGCCGAGTCGCGCGCCAGCGGCCTGCCGGTGTGGTGGGTTCCCGCCACCGAGGTCGAGGCGCCGGGATTCCGGTTCCTGGGGCTGACCCTGTCGCAGCCGCTGCCGGCGGCCTGGCTGGACGAGAACGTGCAGGCACGGGTGGACGGCGCGGCGCGCCTGCAACTCGGCCCCGAGGCGCTGATCGGCCCGCAGCGGGTGCTGCTGCAGCTCGGAGACCGCCGCATGGCGGTCGCGACCGACGGCCTGGGGCCCTTCGAGGTGACACCGGACGCCCCGGCCGCGGAGGGCGCCGAGTGAAACCCGGACAGCGCGGCTTCACGCTGGTCGAGGTGCTGGTGGCGCTGGCCATCGTGGCGGTGGCGCTGGCGGCAGGCATGCGGGCCGCGGGCGCGCTCACCGACAACAGCGAGCGCCTGGCCCAGGTCACGGCCGCCCAGTGGTGCGCCGACAACGCGCTCGCGAACCTGCGCCTGATGCGGCAGCTGCCTGGCGTGGGTGATGCGGACTTCAGCTGCGAGCAGCTCGGGCGCAGCTACGCAGGGACGCTGGCGACGCGGCCGACGCCGAACCCGAACTTCCGCCGTGTCGAGGCCCAGGTGCGCGACGAAGGCGGCCGCCCGCTGGTGAACGTCACCACCATCATCGGGCGCTACTGAGCATGCGCACCCAACGCGGCTTCACGCTCATCGAACTGCTGGTGGCCCTGACCGTCATGGCCGTGCTCGCGGGCTTGTCCTGGACCGGCGTGGACAGCCTGATCCGCAGCCGCGAGGCCACCCAGGCGGCGCTGGACCGCAGCGTGCGACTGGCGACCGTGATGACGCAGTGGGAGCAGGATTTCGCGGCGCTGCACGAGACCGCCTCCGCGCCTGCGCTGCAGTTCGACGGCCGCACCCTGCGCCTCACGCGAACCGGCGACGGCGGCGTGCGCGTGGTCACCTGGACAGTGCGCGACGCCGCCTGGTACCGCTGGGCCGGCCCGGCAGTGCAGCGCCAGGGCGAGTTGCAGCAGAGCTGGCTCGGCAGCCAGCAGCACCAGGGTGGCGAGGCCGGCGAGCTGAAACTCGTCGACGGCGTCGCGGGCTGGCAGCTGTACTACTACCGCGGCAACGCCTGGACGAACGCGCAGTCCAGCGGCAACCAGCAGGCCCGCCCGCCCACAGGGGCGGCGAGTGGCAACGCGGCCGCGCTCGAGGAGCGCGAAGACCTGCCCGACGGCATCCGCCTCGTGCTGGCGCTGCCCGCCGGGCCACTGACGCGCGACATCATCGTGCCGCCGCAGCCGTGAGAACCACCGCACCCCGCCCCCGCCCGCCCCGCCGCCAGCGGGGCACTGCCCTGCTGCTGGCGATGGTGATCATGACCCTGATCGCCACGCTGGCGTCGGCCATGGTGGCGCAGCAGCAGCGGGCCATCGCAGTCGAGGCGGCCGAGCGCGCCCGCGGCCAGGCCGCCTGGGTGCTGGTGGGCGCGCTCGACTGGGCCCGCCTGGTGCTGCGCGAGGACGCGCGCTCGGGCAGCGTCGATTCGCTCGGCGAGCCCTGGGCGGTGCCGCTGGCGGAGGCGCGGCTGTCCACCTTCCTGGCGGCCGACCGCGAATCACCCGGGGCCGACGAAGGCCCTGCCGCCTTCCTCTCCGGCCAGGTGCTCGACGAGCAGGCCCGCTACAACCTGCACAACGTCCTTGACGAGCAGGGCAAGGTCGTCGAGGCCGAGGCCGCGGTGCTGCAGCGCCTGTGCCGGATCATCGGCCTGCCGGACGATCTGGCGCCGCGAATCGTCGAGGGCATGCTCGCGGCGGTCGGTGAAGGCGACGAGAGCGCGCCGCTGCTGCCGATGCGCCTGGAGCAGCTCGCCTGGCTGGGCATCGACGCCGACAGCATCGCGCAGCTGCGGCCCTTCGTGACCCTGCTGCCCTCCGCCACGGCAGTGAACGTCAACACCGCGCCGCGCGAGGTGCTCGCAGCCGCCATCGACGGCCTGGACCTGGGTGGCGCCGAGCGTCTGCTTCAGCGGCGCCAACGCGCGGCCTATGCATCGATGGACGACCTGCGCAAGGAGCTGCCGCAGGGCCTGCCCGAGCTGCCGGAGACCCGGCTGAGCGTCGGCTCGCGCTACTTCGAGGTCATCGGGCGGCTCCGGCTGGACGAGCGAGTCTTCGAGGAGAGATCGATCGTCGATCGCCGCCCAGCCGATCGCGGCGGCGAGATCGTCGCCATCCAGCGTGAACGACGCAGCATCGCGCAAGGCACGCCCCGATGAGAGTCGCGCCGCTTCTGATCCAATACAGGCCAATCCTTCCCACGCACAGCGCATGTCCGTACTCGTCGTCCTGATCCCTCCGAGGCCGCGCCCCAAGACCCGCGACGCCGAGCCGCCGCCTGCGGCTCTGGAATGGTCGTGGGTGCTCGGCGACGGCCCCGGCCCGGTGCAGCAGGGGCGCGGCGCACCCGCCGAGTGGCCCCGCAGCGACACCGTGGTGGCCGTTCTGGCGGCCACCGACGTCGCGTGGCACCAGGCCCCGCTGCCCAAGGCGCCTTCGGGCCGGATGCGGCAGGCGCTCGTGGGCCAGCTGGAGGACCACCTGCTCGACGACGACGCCACGCTGCACTTCGGATTGCCGCCCGACGCCACCGCGGGCCGGCCCACCTGGATCGCTGTCCTGCATCGCCCCTGGTTCGCCGACCTGCTGCAGAAGTTCGCTGCAGCGGGCCGGCCGGTCGACCGGGTGGTGCCTTCGATCGCGCCCGACGAGACTCCCCAGGGCCACTTCGACCTGGACCCCGAGGGCGACGGCGAGGCCGTGCAACTGGCCTGGGCGGACAGCGCCGGGGCGCTGCTGATGAGCCTGGGCGGGTCGCTGGCGCGCGCGCGCGCGGCCACCGTCGAGGCCCGCTGGACGGCCACGCCGGCGGCCGCCAAGGCGGCCGAAGCCTGGCTGGGCCGCCCCGTGACGGTGCTGGGCGAGGCCGAGCACGCGCTGGCGGTCGCGAAGTCACCCTGGAACCTGTTGCAGTTCGAGTTCGCGCCGCGCCATCGTGGCGCGACCGCGCTGCGCGACGGCTGGCGCGGCTTTCTCGCGCCGGCCTGGCGGCCGGTGCACATCGGCCTGGTCGGGCTGCTGCTGATCAATCTGATCGGCCTGAACGCCTGGGCCTGGATGGAAAAGCGCGCCCTGACCGATCGGCGGCAGGCCATGGTGGCGTTGCTGCAGGCCACGCACCCGCAGGTGCGTGCCGTGATCGACGCGCCGCGCCAGATGGCACGCGAGAACGACCTGCTGCGCGCCGCAGCGGGCCAGCCGGGCGACGGCGACCTCGAAACCCTGCTGGGCGTGGCCGCGGCGGCCTGGGCCGAAGACGAGGCCCCCGTGGCGAGCGTGCGGTTCGAGCCGGGCAGCCTGGTGCTCGGCATCGAAGGATGGGACGCCGAACGCGTGGCGCAGTTCCGGGACCGCGTCGGGCCCGCCGGGTGGTCCGTGGCCGTCAACGGCACGCTGCTCACCCTGAGCCGCAGCGGCGACGGGCCGCAACAGGGGGCGGCGCCTGCCGCTGCCGCAGCGGCCACAGCGGCCCCGAGGAGAACACCATGAACGCGCTGCGTGAACGCTGGGCCGCGCTGGCCGCCCGCGAACGCCTGCTGGTGGTGGCGGCGGCGTTGCTCATCGCCGTGGCCCTGGTGTGGCTGGTGGGCGTGCAACCCGCCTGGCGAACCCTGCGCAGCGCGCCCATGGAACAAGCCAAGCTGGAAGTGCAGTGGCAGACCATGCAGAGGCTTGCCGTGGAGGCGCGCACGCTGCGGGCCACGCCGCCGCTAGCGCCGGCACTGGCAGCGCAGGCGCTGCAGGGCGCCACAACGCGCCTGGGCGCCAGCGGCAAGCTGATGCTGCAGGGCGACCGCGCCGTGCTCACCCTCACCGGCGCGCAGGGCTCCGACATCGCGCAGTGGCTGGCCGAGGCGCGCCGGGGCGCGCGCGCACGCCCGCTCGAGACGCGCCTGACCTATGGCGACGAAGGCTACAACGGCACCATCGTGGTGGCCGTGGGGAGCCGGCCGTGAGCCAGACGCGCCGTTTCGGGC
Source organism: uncultured beta proteobacterium (assembly GCA_903938815.1). Taxonomy (GTDB): domain Bacteria; phylum Pseudomonadota; class Gammaproteobacteria; order Burkholderiales; family Burkholderiaceae_C; genus Rubrivivax. Next base: position 65,530 of record CAJAES010000107.1, on the reverse strand, counting down.
GCTGGGCCGTGGCAGGGGCGGTGCTGGGCGCCGCCATCGGCGGGGTGGCCTTCGCTCCCGCCGCGTGGCTGGCGGCGGGTGTCGCGCAGGCCACCGGCGGCAAGCTATTGCTGGCCGACGCGCGAGGCACGGTGTGGTCGGGCAGCGCCGTGACGGTGCTCGCCGGCGGCAGGGACAGCCAGGACGCCGTGGCCCTGCCGGGCCGGCTGGCCTGGACGGTGGGGCTGGGCGGCGGCGGGCTGGAGCTGCATGCGGCACAGGCCTGCTGCCTGAGCGGAGAACCGCGTCTGCGGCTCGCGCTCGGGCTCAATCGCTGGCGCCTCGAGCTCACGCCTTCGGCCGGCAGTGCCGGAAACGTCATCGGCCACTGGCCCGCGGCCTGGCTTGCCGGCCTGGGAACGCCCTGGAACACGATGCAGCTGGAAGGCGACCTCCGGCTGGCCTCCCCGGGCCTCGTCCTCGAAGCCGTGCAGGGCCGCCTGCAACTGGCCGGCAGCGCCGTGGTGGACCTGCAGCAACTGGCCTCCCGGCTGTCGACACTGCCCGTGCTGGGCAGCTACCGCATGCAGCTGGCCAGCCCGGCCGGAAGCGATGCCGCGCCGCGCCTGACCATGACCACCGTGGACGGCGCCCTGCGCGTCAGCGGCAGCGGGGAATGGCTGGCCACCGGCCTGCGCTTCCGCGGCGAAGCCAGCGCCGCTCCCGGGTCGGAGACTGCGCTCTCGAACCTGCTCAACATCATCGGCCGCCGCCAGGGTGCGCGGTCGCTCATTGCCATCGGATGACCATGAAACTGCGCCGTATCCTCACGCCCGTGCTGCTGGCGGCCTGCCTGCTGCCGGCTGCTCCCCTGCTGGCACAGGCCCCCGGCGAAGGCTCGGCGTCGCGTTCGCGCGCGCCCGTGAGCATCAACTTCGTCAACGCCGACATCGACGCCGTATCGCGTGCGTTCGCGGCCATGATCGGCCGCCAGATCGCGGTGGATCCGCGCGTGAAGGGCTCCATCACGGTCTACAGCGAGCAGCCCATCAGCGTGCGCGAGGCCTACCTGACCTTCCTGTCGTCGCTGCGCGGACTCGGCTTCGCGATGGTGGACAACGGCGGGCTGCTGAAGATCGTGCCCGAGGCCGACGCCAAGATCCAGACCGGCACGGTCTCGGTCGGCGAGGTCGGCCCACGCGGCGACCAGGTCATCACGCAGATCTTCACGCTGCAGCACCAGAGCCCGAACAACCTGGTGGCCGTGCTGCGCCCGTTGATCACGGCAAACAACACGATCAACGCCAACCCCGGCAGCAACGCGCTGATCATCACGGACTACGCCGACAACCTGCGCCGCATCGCGCAGATCGTCGCGGCGCTCGACCGCCCGGCCGACACCGACATCGACCTGATCCCCCTGCGCTACGCAGTGGCCAGCGACCTGGCCACGCTGGTGCAGCGCCTGGTGGGCAGCGGGCCTGTGCCCGGCGCACCTGGCGCGGCCGTGGCGCAGGCCGGCGGCGTGACGGTGGTGGCTGAACCGCGCGCCAATGCGCTGATCGTGCGGGCGCCGAACCTCGCGCGCCTGGCGCAGGTGCGCGCCGTCGTGGCGCAGCTCGATGTGCCGGCGGCCGGCGCCGGACCGGCAGGCGGCATCTGGGTGGTGCACCTGAAGAACGCCGATGCGGTGCGCCTGGCCACCGTGCTGCGCGCGGCCTTCGCCTCCACGGGCGGCAGCAGCAGCAGCGGAGCGAGCGCGGCGCCACTCACCGGCTCGACCACGTCCACCCCCGCGAACACGGGCGCCGCAGGCGCCAGCTCGCAGGCCACGAGCCCGGTCAGCAGCGCCGCGGCACCCAGCACGGGTGGCTTCATCCAGGCCGACCCGGCCACCAACTCGCTGATCATCAGCGCGCCCGAACCGCTGTACCGCCAGGTGCGCTCGATGATCGAGCAGCTCGACGCGCGGCGCGCGCAGGTCTACATCGAAAGCATGATCGTCGAGGTCAGCGGCGACAACGCGGCCGACTTCGGCTTCCAGTGGCAGGGCCTGCTGGGCAAGAGCGGCGACAACAACCTCATCGGCGTCGGCACCAATTTCACGGGCCGGGCCGGCGGCAACATCATCAACCTCAACACCGGCGCGGCCGCCGGCGAGGTGAACCTGGGCGAGGGTTTCAACATCGGTCTGGTGCGCAGCTTCGGCGGCACCTACGCGCTGGCCGCCATCGCGCGCATGCTGCAGAGTCAGGCGTCGACCAACATCGTCTCCACCCCGAACCTGATCACGCTCGACAACGAGGAGGCGAAGATCGTCGTCGGCGAGAACGTGCCCTTCATCACCGGGCAGTTCACCAACACCGGCACCGCGACGACCAGCCCCTTCCAGACCATCGAGCGCAAGGACGTCGGCATCACGCTGCGCATCCGGCCGCAGATCGGCGAGAGCGGCACCGTGCGCATGACGATCTACCAGGAGCAGTCGAGCGTGAAGGACACCGCCGCGGTGGGCACCAGCAACGCCGGCCCCTCGACCACCAAGCGCTCGATCGAGTCGCAGGTGGTGGTGGACGACGGCCAGATCATCGTGCTGGGCGGCCTGATCGAGGACCGCTTCATCGAGAACAAGTCCAAGGTGCCGCTGCTCGGCGACCTCCCCTACATCGGCGCGCTGTTCCGCAGCGAAAGCCGCGAGAAGCGCCGCACCAACCTGATGGTGTTCCTGCGCCCGGTGGTGATGCGCGACCAGGAGAGCGCCAACCGGCTCTCGCTGGACCGCTACGAGCAGCTGCGCCAGCAGCAGAAGGACCAGCAACCCGTGCCTCACCCGTTGCTGCCGGTGCAGGACGCGCCCGTGCTGCCGCCCATGCTGCCGCCGGGCAAGGCCGCGCCGGCGGCCTCTGGCGTGAACTGACATGGGCGCGCGCCACCCGCTGCCCTACACGTTCGCGAAGGCGAATGTGCTGCTGCTCGAGGACGACGGCCGCGAGCTCGTGCTGTGGGCCGCCGAGACCACGCCCCTGGCGGCGCTGTCCGAGGTGGGACGCCTGTTCGCCGTCGCGCGCCAGGAGCATGAAGCCGAGTCCACGCTGGCGCAACGCATCGCCGCGGCCTATGCGGGCGGCGAGAGCAGCGCCGCCGCCGTCATCGGCGAGGTGGAGAGCGGCGTCGACCTGAGCCGCATGATGCAGGAGCTGCCGGCGGTGGAGGACCTGCTGGAGGCCGCCGACGACGCGCCCATCATCCGCATGCTGAACGCGCTGCTCACCCAGGCCGCGAAGGACGGCGCGAGCGACATCCACATCGAGCCCTACGAGCGCAGCAGCTCGGTGCGATTCCGCGTGGACGGCACGCTGCGCGAGGTGGTGCAGCCCAACAAGGCGCTGCACGCGGCGATGATCTCGCGGCTGAAGATCATGGCCGAGCTCGACATCGCCGAGAAGCGCCTGCCGCAGGACGGCCGCATCAGCCTGCGCATCGGAGGCCGGGCGATCGACGTCCGCGTCTCGACCCTGCCCTCGTCGCACGGCGAACGCGCGGTGCTGCGCCTGCTGGACAAGTCCGAATCGAAGTTCACGCTCGAAGGCCTGGGCATGAGCGGCGACGTGCTCACCGCATTCGAGCGCCAGATCCAGCAGCCGCACGGCATCCTCCTCGTGACCGGGCCCACGGGCTCGGGCAAGACGACCACGCTGTACGCGTCGCTGGGCCGCGTGGACACCGCCACCACCAACGTGCTGACGGTCGAGGACCCGGTGGAGTACGAGCTGTCCGGCATCGGGCAGACGCAGGTGAACCCGAAGATCGACCTCACGTTCGCGAAGGCGCTGCGCGCCATCCTGCGCCAGGACCCGGACGTCATCATGATCGGCGAGATCCGCGACTACGAGACGGCGCAGATCGCCATCCAGGCCTCGCTGACGGGCCACCTCGTGCTGGCCACGCTGCACACGAACGACGCGCCCAGCGCCGTCACGCGGCTGGTGGACATGGGCGTGGAGCCCTTCCTGCTCAGCTCCAGCCTTCTGGGCGTGCTGGCGCAGCGGCTGGTGCGCAAGCTCTGCCCGCACTGCAAGCGCGAAGGCGAAAATGGCCACTGGCACCCGGTGGGCTGCACCCATTGCGGCATGACAGGCTACAAGGGCCGCACCGGCGTGTACGAACTGATGGTGGTGGACGCAGGGCTGCAGGCGCTGATCCACAACCAGGCCCCTGAGAACGACCTGCTGGCCGGCGCGCGCGCCGCCGGGCTGTGCTCGATGCGGGAGGACGGCCAGCGGCTGATCGACAGCGGCATCACCTCGCCCGAGGAAGTGCTGCGCGTGACGCGGGAATGACGCGCTAGACGATGCCCGCCTACCGCTACGAAGCGCTCGACGCCGCCGGCAAGACCCGCAGCGGCCTCGTCGAAGCCGACAACGCCAAGGCCGCGCGCGCGCAGATCCGCGCCCAGGGCCTGGTGCCGATGGAGCTCGCCCCGGTGGCCAGCGCCGCCACGGACGGCGGCAGCGGCACGCGCTTCACGCGGCGCGTGTTCTCGGCCACCACGCTGTCCGTCTGGACACGGCAGCTGGCCGGGCTGGTGGGCTCGGGCCTGCCGCTGGAGCGCGCGCTGACGGCCCTGACCGACGAGGCGGAAGCGCCCGCGCAGCGCGAGCTGATCGCGCACCTGAAGAGCGAGGTCAACGCGGGCAGCCCGTTCGCGCGCGCGCTGGCCTCGGCGCCGCGCGAGTTCGATGATGTCTACCGCGCGGTCGTTGCGGCCGGCGAGGCCAGCGGCGCGCTCGGCCCAGTGCTCGAGTCGCTGGCCGACGACCTGGAAGAGCGACAGGCGCTGCGCGCCAAGCTGCTGGGCGCGATGCTCTACCCGGCCATCATCTCGGTGGTGGCGGTGCTGATCGTGGTGTTCCTGGTCACTTACGTGGTGCCGCAGGTGGCCAACGTGTTCACGAGCTCCAAGCGCGCCCTGCCCTTCCTGACGGTGGCGCTGCTGGCGTTCTCCGGTTTCGTGCGGCAGTGGGGCTGGCTGGCGCTGCTGGCAGGCGCGGGCGGCGCGGCGAGCTTCGTGGTGCTGCGCCGCGGCGAGGCCTTCCGCGAGCGCAGCGATGCCTTCTTCCTGCGTCTGCCGCTGTTCGGCCGCCTCACGCGGGGCTACAACGCTGCACGCTTCGGCAGCACGCTGGCCATGCTGGCGGCAGCCGGCGTGCCCATCCTGAAGGCGCTTCAGGCGGCCGCCGAGACCCTGGGAAACCGTGCGATGCGCGCCGATGCGCTGGACGCGCTGGTGCAGGTGCGCGAAGGCGCGCCGCTGGCCTCGGCGCTGGCATCGAAGAAACGCTTTCCCGGCCTGTTGCCGATGTTCGCGCGCCTGGGCGAGCAGACCGGAACGCTGCCGCTGATGCTGCAACGCGCCGCGACGCAGCTCTCGGCCGAGGTGCAGCGCCGCGCGATGGCGCTGGCCACCCTGCTCGAGCCGTTGCTGGTGGTGGCCATGGGCGTGATCGTGCTGATCATCGTGCTCGCGGTGCTGCTGCCCATCATCCAGCTCAACACCTGGGTCAAGTAGGGCCGGCACAGGCGCCAGCAAACGCGCCGACACGCGCGCACGCAGGCCGTGCCTCCCGTCCGATTACCGTTGGCAGTCGCGGATGACGGCTGCTGATTCCAAGCCCCCAACTGCGGTATCTCCCGGGTGCTGTTCCGCGCCTGGGCATGGCAATCTTCTTGCTTGAATGCAGACAGGTTCCATCCCCGGCGAAGGAGCATCGATGAGCAGTTCGAAGGATCTGATTCCCCTGCAGCGCGGGAACATCCCCATCGCGCAGATGCGCACGGTCTACCGGCCGGGCGATGTCGAGAAGCGGCTGGACAAGCTGCCGCCGAAGGACCACGAGAGCTTGCGAAGCACCTACGAACGCATGCTCGAGAAGGGCCCCGACCGCTTCCAGGTCAAGCCGAGCGGCCTGCCGGCCATGGAGCACCTCTACGACGAGCTGCCCAACTTCCGTGGGGTGCTCGACGATCTCCGGCGCCAGCTGGCGCTGTGCCAGGACAGCCGTGACGCGCTCGAGATCACGCCGATGCTGCTGCTGGGCCCGCCGGGCGTGGGCAAGACGCACTTCGCACGCGAGGTGGCACAGCTGCTGGGCACGGGCCTCGGGTTCATCTCGATGAGCAGCCTGACCGCCGGCTGGGTGCTCAGCGGCGCGTCGTCGCAATGGAAGGGCGCGCGCCCGGGCAAGGTCTTCGAGACCCTGGTGGACGGCCAGTACGCCAACCCGGTGATGGTGGTCGACGAGATCGACAAGGCCCGCGGCGAGCACGCCTACGACCCCCTGGGCGCGCTCTACAGCCTGCTCGAGCACGACACCGCGCAGTCCTTCACCGACGAGTTCGCCGAGGTCGCCATCGATGCGAGCCAGGTGATCTGGGTGGCCACCGCGAACGACGAGCGATGCATTCCGGACCCCATCCTGAACCGGATGAACGTGTTCGAGGTGCACATGCCCGATCGCGATGCGGCGCGCACCATCGCCGGCCGGCTGTATGCATCGATCCGGAGCACGCACGACTGGGGGCGCCGCTTCGACCCCGAACCCACGGAGTCCGTCCTCGAGCGCATCGGGGAGATGGCGCCGCGCGAGATGCGCCGTGCCTGGATGACGGCCTTCGGCAACGCCCGTCTGGCGGGCCGCGCCACCGTCGAGCCCGGCGACCTGCCCGACCCCCACGGAAAGCGCACGAGCATCGGTTTCCTGCAGTAAGCCCCCACAATCCCGGGCGATGAGATCATCGCTGAGCGCCCATGCGGCGCGCCTGTCCGTGTGCCTGCTTGCCATGCTGGCGGGGGCCGCCCAGGCGGCCGACCGCCCGCGGATCGGCCTCGTGCTGGGCGGCGGCGGGGCGCGCGGTGCGGCGCACATCGGCGTGCTGGAGGTCCTGGAGCGCCTGAAGGTGCCGGTGGACTGCGTGGCCGGCACCAGCTTCGGGGCGTTGGTGGCCGGCGCCTGGGCCGCCGGCGTCGCGCCCGCAGAGATGCGCCGCGCGATGGCGGCCGCCAACTGGAACGACATGTTCCAGGACAACCCCGACTACTCCGAGCTCAACTACCGCAACAAGCGCCTGCTGCAGCGCTACCTGCCGGGCAGCGAGACCGGTGTCACCGAAGACGGCATCACCTACCCCCCGGGCGCGGTGTCGGGCCAGAAGATCAAGCTCTTCATCAACCAGCTGGTGCGGGCCGACCGCGGCGAACGCAGCATCGAGTCGCTGCCGATGAAGCTGTCCATCGTGGCCACGGACATCGGCACCGGCGAGCGTGTCGTGTTCCGGGACGGCAGCCTCACGCAGGCCATGCGGGCCAGCATGTCGGTGCCCGGCCTGGTGGCGCCGCTGGAGTTCGACGGCCGCAAGCTCGTCGATGGCGGTCTGGTGGACAACGTGCCGATCCGCGAGATCCGGGAGCGCTGCGACGCCGACATCGTGATCGCCGTGAACGTGGGCTCGCCGCTGCTGCCGGCGTCGGAGGTGGGCTCCCTCCTGACGATCTCGGCCCAGATGGTGGCCTTGCTGACCGAGCAGAACGTGACCCTGTCGCTGCAGCGGCTGAAGCCGGGCGACATCTACATCAAGCCGGTGCTCGATGGCATCTCGGCGAGCGATTTCGCGCGCTTCGAGACCACGGCCGCGCGCGGCAAGGAGGCGGCCGAATGGGTGGCCTACGCGCTGGCGGGCTATTCGGTCGGCAACACCGCCTGGCAGGAGCGCATGCTGGCGCTGCGCGGCGAGCGCGACGGCGCGCCGCGCGTGGACGAGATCCGGATCGAGGGCATGACCCGCGTGCAGCCCGAGGTGGTGGCGCGCTACGTGGCCCAGCCGCTGGGCGAACCGCTGGACACCGCGGCGCTGAACCGCGACCTCCTTCGCGTCTACGGTGACGGCTGGTACGAGAGCGTCGACTACAGCCTGCTCACGCTGCGCGACAAGCGCGTGCTGCGCGTGACGCCGGTGGAAAAGGGATGGGGGCCCGACTACCTGCGATTCGCGCTGAACCTGGACACCACCTTCAGCCAAGGCTCCACCTATGCGCTGCGCGCGGCCTACCAGAAGACATGGATCAACCGCCTGGGTGGCGAGCTGCTGGCCAACGTGGACCTCGGCAGCCGCACGGGCCTGGAACTGCAGTGGCACCAGCCGCTGGACACGGCGCACCGCTGGTTCGGCCAGGTCGACCTGGCCAGCGGGTGGTCGCGCCGCGACCTCTGGCAGGGCGGCGAGCGCCTGACCCAGTTGCAGGTCTTCCGATCGATGGCGGAAGTCTCGGCCGGCATGAACCTGAATCTCCTCGGCCAGGTGCGTGTCGGCTGGCGCGAGTCGGTGACCCGGGTCGACATCGAGACGGGTCCCCCGCTCGTCTCCGCGAACGCCGAGTACGAAGGCGGGCCGATCGTCGAGCTGGAACTCGACCAGCTCAACCGGCTGCACTTCCCCACCGACGGCTGGGCAGCCCAGGTGCGATACCAGCACTCGCGGCGCGGCGACTGGGCGCAGCTCTCGGCCGACCTGAGGGGCGCCTATTCCTGGGGTTCCACCGTGTTCGGCGCGCGGGCGCTGATCGTGGGCTCGCCGCTCGGGACGGCGCCGGTGGTGGACGCGCCGATGCTCGGCGGATTCCTGAACCTGTCGGGCTTCGCGCGCGGGCAACTGGTGGCCGACGGCGTGCGCTACGGCCACATCCGCGGCGAGCGCATCATCGGCCGGCTGCCGCTGGGCCTGCGCGGCGACATGCGTCTGGGCCTGGCGCTGGAGGTGGCGCGCGTGAGCGACGCCTACACCGAGACACAGCGCAAGGGACTGCTCGACTCCGTCACGGTGTACCTGGGCGGCGAGACGCCCTTCGGCCCGGTCTACCTGGGCTTCGGGCACTCCACCAGCGGCAATTCCAACGCCTATCTGTTCCTCGGCACGCCCTGAGGGCCAGGATTTCGCGCGCAGGCCGGTGCCGGGCCAGCGCGCGGTGCAGCGCCTGCAGTACAGCCAGTCAGGCACCGCCGAGGCAATGCCGACGTTGGCATGGGCCGGGGCGGCGGCGTGATGCAGACAGCGGCTCGAGCGCGCGCGGCGGGGGCGAGTGGTACTCTTGTCGTACAGCTTTTGACTCGACCGCCAACGTGCCGGCCTCACCCACGAATTCCATGCTCGACCAGATGCCCGCGCTGCGCGTGGGCACCCGGCTGTCCGAGCAACTGGCCGATGCGTTGGCCGCGGCCATCCGCGACGGTCAGTGGCGGGCGGGCGAGAAGATCCCCACCGAGGGCGCATTGGTCGAACGCTTCGGCGTCAGCCGCACCGTGGTGCGGGAAGCCTTGTCGCAATTGCGCACGCTGGGCCTCATCGCCACGCGGCAGGGCTCGGGCGCTTTCGTGCGCGAGGCCGCAGCCACCGACGACAGCAGCCTGCTGCTCACGCCCGACGGTTCACTGAAGGCAGTGATCCAGATGGTGGAGGTGCGCCGCGCCCTGGAAGCCGAATCGGCCGGCCTGGCGGCGGCGCGGCGCAGCCGCAAGGGCCTGCAGCGGATCAGGGCCGCGGTGCTGGCGCTGGACAAGGCCGTGGCTCTGGGTGGCGATGGTGTCGCCGAAGACGTGGCCTTCCACGCCGCCATCGCGCAAGCCGCCGAAAACCCGTTTCTGCTGAACACGCTGGCCTACCTGAATCGCTTCCTGCTGGACGCCACCCGCGTGACCCGTGCCAACGAAGCCACCCGCGCGGACCTGGAAGAGGCCGTGCGCCACGAACACCTGGCCGTGGTGGCCGCCATCGAGGCGCAAGACGTGGCAGCGGCCCGCCTGGCGGCAGCCACGCACATGGTGAATGCGGCAGAGCGCATCGGCCGCGCCGATCCGGCCTTCTGGAACAGCCAGGGTCGCGCCATGGCAGAGCGCCTGCGCGACGACCTCGGCCGCTGACCGCCGCGGGGAAACCCCGGTAGCCAGTCCGGCAGGGCCTTCGCACAATTTGTATGACAACCACACGACATGACCAATCGGGCAAGAGCTCGCATCATGATGTGTGCGCCAACGGGTTCCGCGACGAGATGAACGAAGGCGCCAAGGGCCCCATCAAGTGCCAGGTTTTCGCCCCAGGCGCACTGGGCTTCAAGTGACGCGACCCGTCGAACCAGCAAGGACCCACCTGACATGAATGAGCTGCCCGGCAATATCGGCAATATCGGCGTGATCGGCCTTGGCGCCATGGGCCGCGGCATGGCTGCCTCGCTGCGCCGCGCCGGCTACACGGTGCACGTGTGCGACGTGCGGTCCGAAGCCACACAGGCCTTTGTCGCCGAAGGCGGGGTGGCTTGCGCCAACCCGGCCGAACTGGCTGCGCACTGCGAGGTGCTGGTCAGCGTGCTGGTGAACGCCGCGCAGACCGAAGTCGTCCTGTTCGGCGAGGGCGGTGCCGCAGCGGCGATGCAGCCCGGCAGCCTGTTCATCATGTGCTCGACCGTGGACCCCAACTGGTCGGTGGCGCTGGAAGCGCGCCTGGCCGAGCGTGGCTTGCTGTACCTGGACGCGCCCATCTCCGGCGGCGCGGCCAAGGCCGCTTCGGGCCAGATGACCATGATGACGGCCGGCACGCCCGCCGCCTATGCCAAGGCCGGCGGCGCGCTCGATGCCATGGCCGCCAAGGTCTACAAGCTGGGCGAGAAGGCAGGAAACGGCAGCAAGGTGAAGATCATCAACCAGTTGCTGGCGGGCGTGCACATTGCCGCAGCGGCCGAAGCCATGGCGCTGGGCCTGCGCGAAGGCGTGGCGGCCGAAGACATCTACGAGGTCATCACGCACAGTGCCGGCAACAGCTGGATGTTCGAGAACCGCATGGCGCACGTGCTGGCGGCCGACTACACGCCGCTGTCGGCCGTGGACATCTTCGTGAAGGACCTGGGCCTGGTGCTGGACACCGCACGCGCCAGCAAGTTCCCGCTGCCGCTGTCGGCCACCGCGCACCAGATGTTCATGCAGGCCAGCACGGCCGGCTACGCCAAGGAAGACGACAGCGCCGTCATCAAGATCTTCCCGGGCATCACCCTGCCCCAGGCCCCGGCCTGAGCGGCGGCTGAAGGGACGCCACCATGACCACGCGCCGACCCCTGCTGGGCTGCATCGCCGACGACTTCACCGGCGCCACCGACCTGGCCAACAACCTGGTTCGTGCCGGCCTGCGCACGGTGCAGACCATCGGTCTGCCTGATGCCCAGGCACCCGCCATCGAAGCCGATGCGCTGGTGGTGGCCCTGAAATCACGCACCATCCCCGCGGCCGACGCCGTGGCGCAATCCCTCGCCGCCCTGCGATGGCTGCAGGCGCAGGGCGTGCAGCAGATCTACTTCAAGTACTGCTCGACCTTCGACAGCACACCGGCGGGGAACATCGGCCCGGTGACTGATGCGCTGCTGGATGCACTGCACGGCGAGGGCCGGGGCTTCACCATCGTCTGCCCCGCATTCCCGGTGAACAACCGCACGGTGTTCAAGGGGCATCTGTTCGTGGGGGACGTGCTGCTGTCCGACAGCTCCATGCGCCACCACCCGCTCACGCCCATGCACGACGCCAACCTCATGCGCGTGATGCAGGCGCAGACCCGGCGCCGCGTGGGCCTGGTCGCGCAAGACGTGGTGGCCGCCGGGCCCGAGGCGATTGCCGCGCGGTTTGCCGCGCTGCAGGCCGAAGGCGTGGGCGTGGCCGTCGTGGACGCGGTGAGCGACGCCGACCTGCTGCGCATCGGCGTTGCCCTGAAGGGCATGCGGCTGGTGACGGCGGGATCAGGCATTGCCATCGGCTTGCCGCAGAACTGGGACCGCGCTCCCGATGCCGCCGGGACCGCCAGCACCCTGCCGGCTTTCGACGGCCTGGGCGCGGTGGTGTCGGGCAGCTGCTCGGCCGCCACCAACGGGCAGGTCGCCGCCTTCAAGGCTGCCGGCCGGCCGGCATTTGCGGTGGACCCGCTGGCCATCGCGCAGGGGCAGGACGTGGCCGGACAAGCCCTGGCCTGGGCCACGCCTTTGCTGGCCGACGGGCCGGTGCTGGTGCACGCCACGGCCGAGCCGGCCGCCGTGCAGGCCGTGCAGGCGCAATTGGGTGTCGAGCAGGCCGGCGCACTGGTGGAAGGCGTGCTGGCGCAGGTAGCACGTGGCCTGGTGGAACGTGGCGTGCGCCGCATGGTGGTGGCCGGCGGCGAGACCTCCGGCGCCGTGGTGCAGGCCCTGGGCGTGCGGCAACTCGCCATCGGCCCGCAGATCGACCCCGGCGTGCCCTGGACCTGGGCGCCCACCGCCCTGGGCGTACCCGTGCACCTGGCGCTGAAGTCGGGCAATTTCGGCAGCGCCGACTTCTTCCTCAAGACGTTTCACTGAACACCCTCCAGTGACCCGGGCCCCGAGACCCAGGCGCAACCCCGACACCACAACCCGGAGACACCGACATGAACCGCACCCGCCGACACTTGCTGCTGGGCGCCAGCGCCCTGGCCCTGGCGCCGCATGCACACGCGCAGAACGCCGCCGGCAGCACCGTGCGTCTGGTCGTACCCTTCCCTCCAGGCGGCTTGCTGGACGGCGTGGGCCGACTGATTGCGCCCGTGCTGGGCAGCGGCCTGAGCCAGACGGTGGTGGTGGACAACAAGCCCGGCAGCGGCGGCAACATCGGCACCGACATCGTGGCCAAGGCCGCCCCCGACGGCCTGACCTGGCTGCTGGGCTCACCCGGCCTGGCCATCAGCCCCAGCCTGTACCCAAAGCTGCCCTACAAGCCCGAAGACCTGCAGCCCGTGGCCCTGCTGGGCGGCCAGCCCAATGTGCTCCTGGTGCCGTCCGATTCACCGGCCCGCAAGGTGGCCGACCTGATCGACATGCTGCAGAAAGCCCCAGGCAAGTACCAGTACGCGTCCAACGGCAACGGCACCTCGCTGCACCTGTCTGCCGAACTGCTGAAGTTCAAGACGCGCAGCTTCGTGCTGCACGTGCCCTACCGCGGCAGTGCACCGGCCATGACGGCGCTGCTGTCCGGCGAGGTGAACTTCATGTTCGACAACCTCAGCCCCGCCCTGCCGCAGATCCAGGCCGGCAAGGTGCGCGCGCTGGCCGTCACTTCCACCACACGCAGCCCGGCCCTGCCGGATGTGCCGACGATGCAGGAGGCCGGGATCGCCGGTTACGACGTCAATGCCTGGTTCGGCATCCTGGTGCCGCGCGGCACGCCGGCGGCCGTGGTTCAGCGCCTGGAAGCCGAGTGCGCCAAGGCCATGCGCGACCCGGCCCTCGTGGCCGCGCTGCGCCAGCGCGGCATCGAACCCCAATTCCGCGGCAGCACCGACTTCAGCGCCCACCTGACGCGCGAACGTGCGCAGTGGAAGACGACGGTCGACTACGCCAGGATCGTGATCGATTGAGCCTCACCGCCGAGTCGACCCGCGCATGAACATCCACGAAGCCCACGCCGCCGAACGCGAACAGATCTGCGCCGTCGGCCTGTCGCTGCATCAGCGCGGCTACGTACACGCCACGGCCGGCAACATCAGCGTCAGGCTGGGCGACGACAGCTTCCTCATCACCCCCACCGACGCCTGCCTGGGCACGCTGGCGCCGGAGCGCCTGGCGCACGTGGGTGCCGACGGCGTGCAGCTCAGAGGCGACCGCGCCAGCAAGACGCTGGCCCTGCACCGCCGCATCTACGCCGCCGACCCGGATGCGCGCTGCGTGCTGCACACACACGCCACGCACCTGGTGGCGCTGACGCTGGCGGGGGTGTGGTCGCAGCCGGACATCGTGCCCCCCATCACCCCGTACTACGTGATGAAGGTGGGCCATGTGCCGCTGGCACCCTACCGCCGCCCTGGCGACCCGGCCACCGCCGACTGGGTGCACGACACGCTGGCCGCCTCGGTGGCGGCCGGCAAACCGCTGCGCGGCGTGATGCTGGACCGCCTGGGCCCGGTGGTGTGGCACCGCAGCCCGGCCGAGGCCAGTGCGGTGCTGGAAGAACTGGAAGAAACCGCGCACCTGTGGCTGCTGAACGGCCGCAGCGCCGCTCCCCTGAGCGACGCGCAGATCGAAGACCTGCGGCAGGCCTTCGGTGCCGTGTGGTGAAGCTGACAGTCCCGCCATCCGGGCGCCCTGTCCACCCAGATACCTGAGCCACCAGAGAGCCCACCAGAGAGCCCGCCATGCCCCGCTTTGCCGCCAATTTGTCGATGCTCTACAACGAGTTCGCTTTCATCGACCGCTTCGCCGCCGCCGCGGCCGATGGCTTCAAATCCGTCGAGTTCCTCTTCCCCTACGCCTACACGCCGTCCGAACTGGCTCGACGCCTGGCCGACGACGGCCTGCAGCAGGTGCTGTTCAACGCCCCACCAGGCGACTGGGACGCCGGCGAGCGCGGCATCGCGTGCTTGCCCGGCCGTGAAGCCGAGTTTCGCGCCGGCGTGGCCCGTGCCCTGGAATACGCCGAAGCCCTGAACTGCCCGCGCGTGCACCTGATGGCCGGCCTGGCCCCGGCCGATGCGGACCGCGCGCAACTGCAAGCCACTTACGAGGCCAACCTGGCCTGGGCCGCCGGGCTGGCCGCCACGGTCGGGCGCGACGTGCTGATCGAGCCCATCAACACGCGCGACATTCCCGGCTTCTTCCTCAACCGGCAAGACGAAGCGCACCGCACGGTGCAGGCCATCGGCGCGACCAACCTGAAGGTGCAGATGGACCTGTACCACTGCCAGATCGTCGAGGGCGATGTGGCCATGAAGATCCGCCAGTACCTGCCCACCGGGCGCGTGGGCCACATCCAGATCGCCGGCGTGCCACTGCGCCACGAGCCGGACCTCGGCGAGCTGAATCACCCTTACCTCTTCAACGTCATCGACGAAGTTTCTGCCGCATGCGGCTGGCAAGGCTGGGTGGGCTGCGAATACCGCCCGGCCCGCGGCGCGGTCTCCCGGGGTACTTCAGAAGGCCTGGGCTGGCTGCGCGGCCGCGGCTGAACGGGATCAGGGGCCACGATCCGCAGGCCCCGCAGGCATCCTCGGCAATGGGTGCGCACGCGGCAGCCTCTTCAAGCGAAAGATGCAGCGCAGCGTGCGGCTTCAGCCTGCAGGAGCAGGCGCGTCAGCAGGCCCAGGTCAGCGCGTGGCGCGCTGACGCACGGCTTCCAGGTAGGCCAGGCCGTCGGGTGGCAGGCCGCTGCGCTGCGAGGTCCAGATCATCTCGCCCAGGCACTCCATGACCTCGTGGTGGGCCTCGTGCAGCGAGTTGCGTCGCGCGGCCAGCAGGGCCACCGCCTGACGGATGCCCGTGGGCTGGTCGATGCCGCACTGCTCCTCGATCGACAGGTGCATCGACAGGTGCAGGAAGGGGTTGGTCCGGCCTTCCTCGACGGCATAGACCCGCGCCAGGGCCTCGGCTTCGTCGGCCAGGTCGCCGGCGTACTCGGGATGCTGCGCAATCCAACGGGCGGCGATGGCTTCCATGGGGGTCAGGACGCCGCCGGCGTGGTGCTTGGCGGCTGCGGCGCAGAAGAATCGGCGCACGTCCTCTTGGCTGGGCTGGAACATCCGACAATTGTGGCGTCCTTCCGCACCGGTCCACCCGCTTGATCACCGACCCCTGGTTCTACGCCGTCGCCATCCCGTCGGTGCTGTTGATGGGCCTCTCCAAGAGCGGCTTCGGCGCCGGCTTCGGTGCGCTGGCCGTGCCGCTGATGGCGCTGGCCGTGCCGGTGCCGCAGGCGGCGGCCATCATGCTGCCGCTGCTGGCCGTCATGGACGCCTTCGGCCTGGCGGCGCTGTGGCGCGACCGGGACCGCGCGCTCATCCGGCTGCTGCTGCCGGCCGGGCTGGTGGGCACGCTCGTGGGCACGCTGCTCTTCGGCCTGCTGTCGGCCACCGTGGTGGCGGGCATGGTGGGCGCGCTGACGCTGGGCTTCCTGGCGCTGCGCCGCTTCTTTCCGGCCAAGGCAGACGCGCCGCCGCCGCCGCGCTGGCTCGGCTGGCTGCTGGGCATGACCTCGGGCTTCACGAGCTTCGTCGCCCACGCGGGCGGCCCGCCCATCGGCTTCTACGTGCTGCCGCTGAAGCTCAAGCCGGTGGTCTTCACGGCCACGATGTCGGTGTTCTTCGCGGCCGTGAATGTCTCGAAGTGGATTCCGTACGCCTGGCTCGGCCTGATCGACAGCCGCAACATGACCACCTCGTTGGCGCTAGCGCCGCTGGCGCCGCTGGGCGTGTGGGCCGGCGTGAAGCTGGTGCGCCGCATTCCGCAGCGCCTGTTCTACGGCCTGTTCGAACTGGGCATGCTACTGACGGGCCTGAAGCTGCTGTGGGACGGCCTGCTGTCGTGATGCCAGCGCGGCGCCCAGCGCCAGCAGCGCCGCCGATACGAGAAAGCCGCGCGCCAGCCCGCCGGCGCCGTCGGCCAGCGCACCCACCAGCACCGGGCCCACGATCTGCCCGGCGGCGAACACCACCGTGAATGCGCTGATGCCGGCCGGCCACGCTGCGGGCGGCAGGTTGTGGCGCACCAGCGCGGTCGTCGAACCCACGACCGACAGGAACACGGCGCCGAACAGGGCCCCGGAAACCAGCGCCAGCCACGGCCAGGGGGCCAGCACCGGCAGGACCGTGGCCACGGCCAGCAGGCCATTGAGCAGGGCCATGGGCCGCCCGCCGCGGTGCCGCTGCAGCAGGCCGGCCCAGAGCCACGGAGAAGCCATCACGGCCAGCCCGAGCAGCGCATAGAAGCCCGTGACAACCGCGACGCTCAGCTGCTGCTCGCGCAGCAGCGTGATCACGAAGGTCATGTAGCCGATGTAGCCCAGACCGAACATGAAATAGCCCGCCAGGCCGAAGGCGAGCGGCCGCAGGGGCGCGCTGGCGGTACCTGCCGCTGCGGCGGGCGGGGCGGGCACCCGAGCACGCCACGCGAGCAAGGCGGTCGCCAGCGCGGCCAGCGCGGCGAGCGCCCACCAGGCGGGCGCCCAGCCCGAAGCGATGACACCCGGCAGCAGCAGCGCGCAGGCCACGATGCCCAGACCCGTGCCGCCGTAGTACAGCCCGACCACCAGCGAAGGCGAGGGCCAGCCGCCAGAGGGCACGCGTGCGGCCAACTGGGCCGCCATCAGGCCGCCGGACACGAAGATGGCGGCGCTGGCGGCGCCGCTGGCAAAGCGCAGGGCATAGAGCACGGCGTCGGCGCGGGTCAGCCCGTGCAGGGCCAGCAGCAGCGTGGTGATCAGGCTGCCTCCCACCAGCGCCGCGCGCGGCCCGGCGCGGCGCAGCAGCCAGGGCATGGCCAGCGCACCCGCCAGGTAGCCCGCGGCGTTGGCGGTGTTCATCGCCCCGGCGGTGGCGTAGTTCCAGCCCAGGTCGGCGCGCATGGGCGGCAGCAGCAGCGCGTACGAGAAGCGCGCCAGCCCCAGCGAGACCGCCGCGCCCAGCGCCAGCACCAGTGCGGTGCCCAGCGTGGCGCGCGACGCGGTCATGCCGGCGGGTCCACCGGTGCAGTCTCCTCGGTCAGGGCCACGGCCACGACCACCTCGACGTGCTCTTCCTCGATCCACGCGGCCATCAGCGTCCAGCCCACTGCCAGCACCACCGGGCCGACGAAGATGCCGACCAGCCCGAAGGCGAAGAGGCCGCCGATGACGCCGGCCAGAATCAGCAGCAGCGGCAGGTCCGCGCCGTACCGGATGAGCACCGGGCGGATGAAGTTGTCGATCGTGCCGACGACGGTGGAAGCCACGAGAAGCACCACGGCCCAGGTCGTGTCGCCCTGCCAGAAGAGCCAGCCCACGGCCGCCAGCAGCACCGGCAGCGGCCCGATCTGGGCCAGGCTGAGCATCAGCATCACGGCCGTCAGCAAGCCCGCGAACGGGACGCCCGCAATGGCGAGCGCCAACCCGCCCAGCACCGACTGCACCAGCGCCGTGACCCCCACGCCCAGCGCCACGCCCCGGATGGCGCCGCCGGCCAGTTCGACCAGGTGCCGACCGCGCGTACCGCCCAGGCGCTCGCCGACGCGCAGCGCGGTGTGCGCCCAGGCCTCGCCCTGCTGGTACATCACGGCGGCCAGGCCGACGGTGAGCAGGAACTGCACGATCAGGAACCCGAGGCTGCCGACCTCGCTGACGAACCAGCGGGTCAGGTTGCCGGCATAGGGCGCCAAGCGCTCGAACAACCCGTCGACGCCTGCCGCCTCGGCCTGGCCCCACAGGTCCACGAGCCAGGCGCCCACCATCGGCACGTTGGCCAGCCAGGGCGGCGGCTCGGCCATGCGGAACGCGGCCACGGCCTTGGCGGCATCGACGATGCGGTCGGCATTGCCGACGATGGTGACGATGGCCATCACCAGCGGCACCACGAAGAGCAGCAGCAGCACGAGCGTCATCACCGTGGTGGCGATGCCGCGGCGGCCACCGGCCCAGCGCTGCAGGCGCAGCATCGGGCCCCAGGTGGCCACCACCACCATCGCGGCCCAGATGGCCGGGCCGATGAAGGGACGCAACACCCAGAGCGACGCGACGATCAGCGCCGTCAGGGCCAGCACGCCCAGCGTGGTCTGGGCCAGCGCCAGGCGGCCGCTTGCGGGCTGAGGGTCGCTCACCGGGCCTTCTCGACGTACGGGTCCACACCCACGGCGTCGATGCGGTAGCCGCTGGCGCCCATGGCGGAGTTCTGGCGCTCAGTCTTCAGCGTGCCCCGAACCCAGACCGGATCCATCGTGCGCACCTTCGCAGGCGAGCGCATGACCACGTGGATGATCTGGTTGGACGGCGGCGGCGGGGTGTGGATGCAGGCGCCGAAATAGGGCACCAGCAGGAAGGTCCGAAGGCCCTCTGCGGCCTCGTCGAGCGGCACCACGAAACCGGGCACTCGCACCTGCACTCCGTCGAGGCCGGGCACCGTCGGGGCGCTGTCCCAGATCTCGCGCAGGCGCTTGAGCATGGCCTGGGCGCGCGGGTCGGTGTCGGACAGGCCGACCCCCATGTCCTGGCCCTTGAACTCCTTCATCGGGTCCCAGTCCTTCGGGACCAGCTCTTCCCACTTGAGCTCACGAAAGGGCGGGGACCGGGTGCCTTGGGCAAGCGCACCCGAGGCGGCCAGTGCCGCGAGAACGAGAAGACAACGTCGGTCCATCGGAACATTGTGCCTTGCCTATGATGCGGGCATGCCCAGCACCCTGGATGGCCGTCTCGTCGTCGCGATCTCCTCGCGCGCGCTGTTCGATTTCGAGGAAGAGAACCGGCTCTTCGAGTCCTCGGACGATCACGCCTACATGCAGCTGCAGCTGGCGCGACTCGAGCAGCCTGCCCGCCCGGGTGTGGCCTTCTCGCTTGTGCGCAAGCTGCTCGCGTTCAACGACGCCGTCGCGCGGGTGGAGGTGGTGATCCTGTCGCGCAACGACCCGGTCTCGGGCATGCGCGTGTTCCGCTCGGCGCAGCACTTCGGGCTGCCCATCCAGCGCGGCGTCTTCACGCGCGGGCAGAGCCCCTGGCGCTACCTGAAGCCGCTGGCGGCCAACCTGTTCCTCTCGGCCAACGAGGCCGATGTGCGTTCGGCGCTCGCGGCCGGGGTTCCCGCCGCGCGCGTGGCCGTCCACGCAGCGCACGCCTCCGACGCGAACCCGAACGAAGTGCGGATCGCCTTCGACGGCGATGCGGTGCTGTTCTCGGACGAGGCCGAGCGCGTCTACCAGCACCAGGGGCTGGACGCCTTCCAGCACCACGAGCGCGAACGCGCCGCCACGCCGCTGGCGGCCGGCCCGTTCAAGCCGCTGCTGGAAGCCCTGCAGCGCCTGCAGCGCGAGCCCGGCGAGGCGATGCGCCTGCGCACGGCGCTCGTCACGGCGCGCAGCGCGCCGGCACACGAACGCGCGATCCGCACGCTGATGGACTGGCACATCGAGATCGACGAGGCGATGTTCCTCGGGGGCCTGCCGAAGGGCGCCTTCCTGCGGGAGTTCGAGCCCGACTTCTTCTTCGACGACCAGACCGGGCACGTCGAGAGCGCCGCCGGGCATGTGCCGGCGGGGCATGTCGCGGCCGGGGTGTCGAACGGCGGCTGAGGCCACCCCCCACGTTCGTGGGCCGTGGACGGGCGGGCCGTCACGGGGCATTCACGAGGCCTGACTACGGTCGAGCCCAGATCCCGGAACACCGGGATGCCGACCACCCGAGGAGTCCCGCCATGTACAAGCACGCTCTGGCCGCCGCCGCTGCCGCCGCCTTCATTCACCTGCCGTCGACTGCCGCCGAGGTGGTCACGCAATGGAACTTCAATTCGCTGCCGGCCGATGGCGCCACCGGAACGGGCACCACGGCGGCCGCCATCGGCAGCGGCACGGCCAGCCTGGTGGGCGGCGCGACGGCGAGCTTCGCCTCGGGCGACGCCAGCGGCGGCTCCAGCGACCCGGCGAGCGGCGACGACAGCGGCTGGAACCTGACGACCTTCGCGGCCCAGGGCACGGGCAGCGGCACCCGCGGCGCGCAGTTCGCCGTCAGCACCGCCGGCTTCGAGAACCTCGTCATCAGCTTCGACCTGCGCCACAGCAACACCTCGGCGCGGCATGAGCTGCTGCAGATCTCGCTGGACGGCATCAGCTTCTCGGACTTCGCGCTGTTCGACGCCGACGCCGGCGGCGACCGCTGGTACACCGGCCGCACCGTGGACCTGAGCGCCGTGGCGGGCGCGTCGGACAACGCATCGTTCGCGTTCCGGGTGGTTTCCGCCTTTGCCCCGACCACCGGCCAATATGCGGCCACGGGTGTCGGCAGCAGCTACGGCACCTCGGGCACCTGGCGCATGGACATGGTCACTCTCTCGGGTACGGCGATCGCGCCGGTGCCCGAGCCCGGCGCCATGGCCCTGCTGCTGGCGGGCCTGGGCGTCATCGGCACCGTCGTGCGTCGCCGCGCGTGAGCCCCGCCATGCGTCGCGTGCACCCCCTCATCGTCGCGGGCCTGGCCGCGCTGGCCACCATTCCCCTGGCCGCGCAGGCCGCCACGGCGCCGATCTACGACATCCAGGGCAGCGGCGTTGTCAGTCCGCTGGCCGGCCAGACCGTGACCACCTCCGGCGTCGTGACCCGGCTGCTGAACAACGGCTTCTTCCTGCAGGACCCCACTGGCGACGGCAATCCGGCCACCTCCGACGGCATCTTCGTGTTCACGAGCAGCGCCCCCACCGTGACCGTCGGCCAACTCGTGCAGCTGACGGGCACGGTGACGGAGTTCGATGTCTCGACCAGCACCGCCAACCCGGCCGCCGAAGCGCGGCCGTTGACGGAGCTGACGGGCATCAGCGGCCTGACGGTCCTGGGCACGGGCACGGTCGCGCCGACCCTGGTGACGCTGCCGGTGCCGGCGCTCGACGGGCTCGAGCGCTACGAAGGCATGCTGGTCACGCTGACCGTGCCGCTGACCGTGCAGCAGAACTTCTTCCAGGGCCGCTACGGCCAGCTGACGGTGGCCGCCGGTGGCCGCCGGGAGATCCCGACCAATCGCCACCGGCCGAACTCCGACGCCGCGCGTGCGCTGGCCAGCGAGAACGCCCGCGCCACGCTGCTGCTCGACGACGGCAGCAGCCTGCAGAACCCGAGCCCCACGCCCTACCTGGGCGCCAACGGCGTGGCCCGTGCGGGCGACACCGTGGCGGCGCTCACGGGCGTGCTGGATTTCGGCCTCGCCACCAACAGCGCGACCGGCATCGTGGCCTATCGCCTTCACCCGACCTCCGCGCCAGTGTTCACTGCCGCCAACCCGAGGCCCGCCGCGCCGCCCGCGGTCGGCGGCAACGTGAAGCTGGCCGCGTTCAACGTGCTGAACTACTTCACCACCTTCACCGACGGCCGCACCGCCGACGGGCAGACCGGGCAGGTCTGCACCCAGGGCGGCAGCACGCCTTCGGCCAGCCTCTGCCGGGGCGCGAACAACCTCGCGGAGTTCGAGCGCCAGCGCGCCAAGATCGTCGAGGCGCTGGCGGCCATCGACGCCGATGCGGTGGGCCTCATGGAGATCCAGAACAATGGCGCCACGGCAGCCCAGAATCTGGTGAACGGCCTGAACGCGCGGGTCGGTGCCGGCACCTACGCCGTCGTGCCAGGCCCCGCTGGCAGCGGCGCCGGCACCGATGCCATCCGCGTCGCGCTGCTCTACAAGCCGGCACGGCTGTCGCTCGCGGGCGCAGCCACCAGCGACTCAGCACCGGTGCACAGCCGCCCTCCTCTGGCCCAGACCTTCAGTGCCGCGAACGGCGAGAAGTTCAGCGTCGTCGTCAACCACTTCAAGTCCAAGGGCTGCGGCGACGCCGTCGGCGCCGACCTGGACCAGGGCGACGGCCAGGGCTGCTACAACGCGACACGGCTGGCACAGGCCCAGGCACTGCGCAGCTTCGTGGCGCAGGTGCAGTCGGCCAGCGGCAGCAACGATGTGCTGATCACCGGCGACCTGAACGCCTACGGCCAGGAAGACCCGGTGCATGATCTGACGAGCGCCGGCTACGTCGACCAGCTCGGCCGCTTCAATGCCTTCGGCTACTCCTACGTCTTCGACGGCGCTTCCGGACGCCTGGACCACGCGATCACCAGCGCGAGCCTGTCGGCCCGAGTGGTCTCGGCCCGTACCTGGGCCATCAACGCCGACGAATCCTCGCTGCGCGACTACAACCAGGAGTTCAAGGCGCCGCGCACCTGCTCCGGCGCTCCATGCCCGGCGGACCCGTACACGGCCGACCCCTTCCGCGCCTCGGATCACGACCCCGTGCTCGTGGGCCTGAGCGTGTTCAGGACGATCTCCGGCACCGCCGCGCGAGATGTGCTGACCGGAACACCGGGCGACGACATCCTCGTGGGCGGCGGCGGGGCGGACCGCCTGACGGGCGGCGCTGGAACGGACCTCTTCGCCTACGCGTCGATGCGCGATGCCGGCGACGTGCTGACCGACTTCACGCCGGGCACCGACCTCATCGACCTGCGCGCCCTGCTGGCCGCGGCCGGCTACTCCGGCACCGACGCCGTCGCGGAAGGCTGGGTGCGCTTCGTGCCCGTGGCCGGCGGCACCAGCCTGCAGGTGGGCACCGACGGCGTCGCTGGCGGCGCGGTGTTTCGCGCCCTGCTGACGCTGCGCGGCGTCGGCCCCGGCCAGATGAACGGCACCCGCGACCTGCTGGTGCGCTGAAAGGAACGACGCGATGCTCAAGCAACTCCTGGCCGCCGGCGGCCTGACGCTGGCCACCCTCGGTGCACAAGCCGGCTGGAACTTCACCGGCGATGCCCTCGCCGTGAACGACTCGCTGTCGCTGACGACGGCCTGGTGGGCGGTCGGCGACCCCGACACGCCCTTCAACCTGTCCGGCAGACCTGCCGTCGACATCAGCGCCGTCGAGGCCGCCGCCGGCCTGATGCCCTATGCGCTGGACCTGCCGTCCGAAGCCGGCACCGAGGGCAGCGTCGCCCTTCGGAGTTTCACCGTCGCGGCCGGCGACACGTTGAGCTTCAACTGGCGCTTCGACACGCTGGACGCCGACTTCGAGGACCACGCCTTCGCGGTGCTCGGCGGCCAGCTGTTCACGCTGGCCACGCGCAGCCAGCCGGGCGGGCCGCTGAACACCTTCAGCCACACCTTCGCGAGCGCGGGCACGGTCTCTCTGGCGCTCGGCATCGTGGACACCGCGGATTACCTGGGCGTCTCGACACTGAGCGTCTCGGGCCTGCAGGTCAGCCCGGTGCCGGAGCCCGCATCCGCGCTGCTGATGCTGGCGGGGCTGGCCGGCGTGCTGCGTCGGCGCGCCCGGTCGGCTCAGTCGGCTCAGTCGGCCCGGTAGGCCCGTAGGCCGTTGAGGTCGAGCACGCGCACGCCGCCGTACTCGATGCGGATGACGCCGGCGGCCTGCAGCACGCGCAAGGCCTCGTTCACCCGCTGGCGCGACAGGCCCACCAGGTAGCCGAGCTCCTGCTGCGTGATGCGCAGCAGGGTGCCCACGCCGGGGTAGAGCACCGGGTGGAAGAGCGCAGCCAGGTTGCGCGCCACGCGCTCGTCGGGGTGCGTCATGCGGTCGATCTCGCGCGCGGCGATGAACTGCCCCAGCCGTTCGTTGAGCTGGTTCATCACGAAGCGGTTGAAGCCGATGCTGTGGTCGAGCAGCCAGTCGAAGGTCTGCACCGTGATGCCGGCGACGAGGCTGCTGCGCAGGGCCTGGATGTTGTATCGGTAGACCTCGTGCTTGAGCACCGTGCCCTCCCCGAACCAGCCGCCGGGTGGCACGCCGGTGAAGGTCATCGGCAGGCCGTGCGCGCTGTCGTTGCTCATCTTCAGCAGGCCATCCACCAGCCCGAGCCAGAACGTGGCCGGCCGCCCGACCCGGCAGATCAGTTCACCCGGCTCGGTGCGCACCACGCGCAGGTCGGCCAGCGCACGCGCGCGCTCGGCCGGGGCCAGCGCCTGAAGCCAGGGAATGCTGGCCTGCTCGACACCCGTGGCTTCGCGCGAGCGCGTGATCAGCGCGGTGAGGGACGACGAAGATTCCATGCTCGCTCGGCAAGGCATCCGGGAAATGCCTGATAGGGGGTTCCCGCGAATTGTCGTCACAACGACAACAAGGCGTCAAACATCGTCCACACAATGCGCTCCAGTGCCTTGGAGGGTTCCGGTGCAGTCGACTTTTCCGCAGCAGATGCTTCGCCACGCCGCCGAGCGGCCCCAGGCCGCCGCCTTGCGCATCAAGGAATTCGGCATCTGGCAGACCACCACATGGGCCGAACTGGCCAAGCTGGTGCGCCAACTGGCCGGCGGCCTGGCCGAGGCGGGGTTGCAGCGTGGCGAGCACGTGGTGGTGGTGGGCGAGAACCGCCCGCGCCTGTATGCCTCGATGCTGGCCGTGCAGTCGCTGGGCGGCATCCCGGTGCCGCTGTACCAGGACGCCGCGACCACCGAGTTCGTGTTTCCGATCCAGAACGCCGACGTGCGCTTCGCGATCGTCGAGGACCAGGAGCAGGTGGACAAGCTGCTCGAGATCCGCCCGGAATGCCCGCTGATCGGCCGCATCTGGTACGACGAGCCCCGCGGCCTGCGCAACTACGACGAGCCCGGCCTGGCGTCGATGGACAGCCTGCTCGCCGCCGGCGAAGCCTGGAACGGCGCGCACCCGCAGTACTTCGACGCCGAGATCGCCCGGGGCAGCGCCAAAGACGTGGCCGCGATGTTCTTCACCTCCGGCACGACCGGCAAGCCGAAGGGCGTGGTGCACACGCACTTCACGCTGATGGACCGCGCCGGCGCGGGCGCACGCTTCGACAAGCTCACGTCCGCCGAGGAAGTGCTGGCCTACCTGCCGCCAGCCTGGATCGGGCAGAACATCTTCAGCTACGCGCAGTGGCTGGCCTGCGGCTACGTGGTCAACTGCCCCGAGTCCTCGGCCACCGTGATGATCGATCTCAAGGAGATCGGGCCCACGTACTACTTCGCGCCGCCGCGGGTCTTCGAGGGCCTGCTCACGAGCGTGATGATCCGCATGGAGGACGCAGGCGCCATCAAGCGCTGGATGTTCCACCGCGCGATGGATGTGGCCAGGCGTGTCGGCCCGGCCATCATGGACGACAAGCCGGTGAGCGGCCTGGACAAGCTGAAGTACGCGCTGGGCAAGTTCTTCGTCTACGGCCCGCTGCGCAACACGCTGGGTCTGTCGCGGGTGCGGGTGGCCTACACCGCCGGCGAGGCCATCGGCCCCGACCTGTTCACCTTCTACCGCTCGATCGGCATCAATCTCAAGCAGCTCTACGGCAGCACCGAGACCGCCGTGTTCGTGTGCCTGCAGCCCGACCACGAGGCCAAGGCCGACACCGTGGGCGTGCCCATCGAGGGCGTGGAGATCAAGCTCGCCGACAACGGCGAGATCATGGTCAAGAGCCCGGGCCTGCTGCGCGAGTACTACAAGAACCCCGAAGCCACGGCCGAGGTGCTGACCGCCGACGGCTGGTATCACACGGGTGACGCGGGCTTCCTGGATGCCGGCGGCCACCTGAAGATCATCGACCGCGCGAAGGACGTCGGACGCCTGATGGGTGGCCCGCACGACGGCGCCATGTTCGCGCCCAAGTACGTCGAGAACAAGCTGAAGTTCTTTCCCTTCATCAAGGAGGCGGTGGCCTTCGGCGACCGCCGCGAAAAGGCCTGCGCCTTCATCAACATCGACTTCGACGCCGTGGGCAACTGGGCCGAGAAGCGCAACCTGCCCTACGGCGGCTACACCGACCTGGCGCAGAAGCCCGAGGTCTACGCGCTCATCCAGGAGTGCGTGGAGAAGGTCAACGCCGACCTGGCTCAGGACGCGCTTCTGGCCGGCAGCCAGGTGAGCCGGTTCCTGATCCTGCACAAGGAACTCGACGCCGACGACGGCGAACTCACGCGCACGCGCAAGGTGCGCCGCGGGTTCATCGGCGAGCGCTACCAGGTGCTGGTGGACGCTCTGTACGGCGGCAGGACCGAACAGTTCATCGAGACCGCGGTGAAGTTCGAGGACGGACGCAGCGGCGTCGTCTCGGCGACGCTGAAGATCGCCGATGTGAAGACGTTCCCGGCGATGAAGAGGGCCGCCTGATGGCTGAAAAGAAGATCGGCGAGGTCATCCTCGACGTGAAGAACATCTCGCTGGCCTTCGGCGGCGTGAAGGCGCTGACCGACATCAGCTTCAACGTACGCGAGCACGAGGTGCGCGCCATCATCGGGCCCAACGGCGCGGGCAAGAGCAGCATGCTGAACTGCATCAACGGCGTGTACACGCCGCAGCAGGGCAGCATCACCTTCCGCGGCCAGACCTTCAGCCACATGAACAGCCGCCAGGTGGCCGAGATGGGCATCGGGCGCACGTTCCAGAACCTCGCACTCTTCAAGGGCATGAGCGTGCTGGACAACATCATGACGGGCCGCAACCTGCGCATGAAGACCAACATCTTCCAGCAGGCCGTCCGCTGGGGCGCAGCCGAACGCGAGGAGAACGAGCATCGCGCGTTCGTCGAGGGCATCATCGATTTCCTCGAGATCCAGGCCTTCCGCAAGACGCCCGTGGGCCGACTGCCCTACGGCCTGCAAAAGCGCGTCGACCTCGGCCGCGCGCTCGCGATGGAGCCGCAGGTGCTGCTGCTCGACGAGCCCATGGCGGGCATGAACGTCGAGGAGAAGCAGGACATGAGCCGCTTCATCCTGGACGTGAACGACGAGTTCGGCACGACCATCGTGCTGATCGAGCACGACATGGGGGTGGTGATGGACATCTCGGACCGCGTGGTCGTGCTCGACTACGGCAAGAAGATCGGCGACGGCTCGCCCGAGGAAGTGCGCGCCGACCCTGAAGTCATCAGCGCGTACCTCGGTACGAGCCACTGAGGACACACGATGGGACCGTTTCTCGAAACCCTTCTCGGCGGCCTGATGACGGGCATGCTGTATTCGCTGGTGGCGCTGGGCTTCGTGCTCATCTTCAAGGCCAGCGGCGTCTTCAACTTCGCGCAGGGCGCGATGGTGCTGTTCGCAGCACTGGCCATGGCGCGATTCGCCGAATGGTTTCCTGCGCTGCTGGGCTTCGACAGCAAGCTGCTGGCCAACATCCTGGCCTTCGCGGGCGCCATGCTGGTGATGATCGCGGTAGCCTGGCTCGTGGAGCGTCTGGTGCTGGGCAAGCTGGTCAACCAGGAAGGCATCACGCTGCTGATGGCCACCCTGGGCATCACCTACTTCCTGGACGGCTTCGGCCAGACGGTCTTCGGCAGCGACATCTACAAGATCGACGTCGGCCTGCCGAAGGACCCGATCTTCCTGCTGGAGAGCACCTTCCAGGGCGGGATCCTCGTGAACAAGGAAGACCTCTACGCGGCCGCCATCGCCGCCGCCCTGGTCGCATCGCTCAGCCTCTTCTTCCAGAAGACGGCCACCGGCCGCGCACTGCGCGCGGTGGCGGACGACCACCAGGCGGCGCAGAGCATCGGCATCCCGCTGTCGCGCATCTGGGTCATCGTCTGGAGCGTGGCCGGCTTCGTGGCACTCGTGGCCGGCATGATCTGGGGCAGCAAGCTCGGCGTGCAGTTCTCGCTGAGCCAGGTCGCGCTGAAGGCGCTGCCGGTTGTGATCCTCGGTGGCCTCACCAGCGTGCCGGGCGCCATCATCGGCGGCCTGATCATCGGCGTGGGCGAGAAGCTGTCCGAGGTCTACATCGGCCCCATGCTCGGTGGCGGCATCGAGATCTGGTTCGGCTACGTGCTGGTGCTCATCGTCCTGCTGGTGCGGCCGCAAGGCCTGTTCGGCGAAAAAATCATCGATCGGGTCTGACCCATGCTCTACCGCGAAAACGGCCAGTTCAAGACCAGCTATGCGGCGGACCAGCAGGTCTTCCCGATCGCCCAGGACCGCATCTTCATCGGGCTTCTGCTCGCCTTCGCGGTGGCGGTGGTCCCGTTCGTCGCGCCGGAGTACCTGTTCCGCGCGGTGCTGATCCCCTTCCTGATCCTCAGCCTGGCGGCGCTGGGCCTGAACATCCTCGTCGGCTACTGCGGGCAGGTCTCGCTGGGCACCGGCGCCTTCATGGCGGTGGGCGCCTACGCGGCCTACAACTTCCAGGTGCGCGTCGAGGGCATGCCGGTGATCGCTTCGCTGCTGATGGGCGGCATGTGCGCCACGGTGGTGGGCGTCTTCTTCGGTATCCCGAGCCTGCGCATCAAGGGCTTGTACCTGGCAGTGGCCACGCTGGCCGCACAGTTCTTCGTGGACTGGGCCTGCCTGCGCCTGAAGTGGGTGACCAACGATTCCGCTTCCGGTTCGGTCAGTGTCGCGGGGCTGAACGTGCTCGGAGTCCCGATCGAGTCGCCGGTGCAGAAGTACCTGTTCTGCCTCGGCTTCCTGATCGTCTTCGGGGTGCTGGCCAAGAACCTGGTGCGCGGCCACATCGGGCGCGAATGGATGGCCATCCGCGACATGGACGTCGCAGCGGCCGTCATCGGCATCCGGCCCGTCTACGCCAAGCTCACGGCCTTCGCGGTAAGCAGTTTCATCGTCGGCGTCGCGGGTGCGTTGTGGGGCTTCGTGCACCTGGGCTCGTGGGAGCCGGCGGCCTTCAACATCACGCGCTCCTTCGACCTGCTGTTCATGGTGATCATCGGCGGCCTCGGCTCGATCATGGGCAGCTTCTTCGGCGCTGCGTTCATCGTCGTGCTGCCGATCCTGCTGGACAACGTTCCGCGCATGTTCGGCCTGAGCATCGACACCGCGCTGGCCGAGCACCTGAAGGTGATGATCTTCGGGGCGCTGATCATCTTCTTCCTCATCAAGGAGCCGCACGGCATCGCGCGGCTGTGGTCCACGGCCAAGGAGAAGCTGCGGCTTTGGCCTTTCCCTCACTGAGCAGTCCCTTAAACAACCGCTGGAGACAAGCATGAAACTGGCATCACTCACCGCAACGCTCACCCTGGCAGCGGGCGCACTGCTCGCAGCCGACGCCGCACAGGCGCAGGCCAAGGAGCAGTTCTTCCCCGCGCTGGTCTACCGCACGGGGCCTTTCTCGCCGAACGGCGTTCCCTTCGCCAACGGCTACGTCGACTACCTGAAGTACGCACAGATCAAGAACGCGCTGAACGGCGTGAAGATCACCTACGAGGAGTGCGAGACCGGGTACGCCACCGACAAGGGTGTCGAGTGCTACGAGCGCCTGAAGGGCAAGGGCGCCACGGTGTTCCAGCCGCTGTCTACCGGCATCACCTTCGCGCTGACCGAAAAGGCGCCGATCGACAAGATCCCGCTGATCACCGCCGGCTATGGCCGCAGCGAAAGCGCCGACGGCATGGCCTTCAAGTGGAACTTCCCGATCGCGGGCACCTACTGGCTGGCGGCCGACGCGCTGATCCAGCACATCGGCAAGAAGGAAGGCGGCCTGGACAAGCTCAAGGGCAAGAAGATCGCGCTGGTCTACCACGACAGCCCGTTCGGCAAGGAGCCGATCCCCCTGCTGCAGGAACGCGCCAAGATGCACGGCTTCGAGATGCCGCTGCTGCCGGTGACGAGCCCTGGCATCGAGCAGAAGTCGACCTGGCTGCAGATCCGCCAGAGCCGTCCTGACTACGTGCTGCTGTGGGGCTGGGGCGTGATGAACAGCACCGCACTGAAGGAAGCGCAGGCCACCGGCTTCCCGCGCGAGAAGATGTACGGCGTGTGGTGGGCGGGCGCAGAGCCTGACGTGAAGGACGTGGCCGAGGGTGCGAAGGGCTACAACGCCGTGACCATGCAGCACGGCACCGAGACCAACTCGAAGATCGTCCAGGACGTGCTGAAGGAACTGCACGCCAAGGGCCAGGGCACGGGCCCGAAGGAAGAAGTCGGCCAGGTGCTCTACATGCGCGGCCTGATGAGCGCCATGTTCGCCGTTGAAGGCGTCAAGCGCGCACAGGAACGCTTCGGCAAGGGCAAGGTCATCACCGGCGAGCAGGCTCGCTGGGGCTATGAGAACCTGTCGCTCGACCAGAAGAAGCTCGACGCGCTGGGCTTTGCCGGCGTTCTGCGCCCGATCAGCACCAGCTGCGCCGACCACATGGGCGCCAACTGGGCTCGCGTGCACACCTGGGACGGCAAGAAGTGGGAATTCACGTCGGACTGGCTGCAGGCCGACGAGCAGATCCTGAAGCCGCTGGTGCGTGCGGCCGCCGACAAGTACCTTGCCGAGAAGAAGCTGCAGCGCCGTACCCCGGCCGACTGCCAGTCCTGATGACCGAGGGGCCCTGGGCGGGCCCCTTCTTCGAGCGCCGCGTGCGGCGCTGGAACAAGCCACAAGGTCGCCGATGAGCAACATTCTCCTGAACGTCAATGGCATCGAGGTCATCTACAACCACGTGATCCTCGTGCTCAAGGGCGTCTCGCTGCAGGTGCCCGAACGCGGCATCGTCGCGCTGCTGGGCGGCAATGGCGCGGGCAAGACGACCACGCTGCGCGCGGTCAGCAACCTGCTGGCCGGCGAGCGCGGCGAGGTCACCAAGGGCACCATCGAACTGCGCGGCGAGCGCATCGAAAAGCTCAGCACCTCGGACATGGTCGAGCGCGGCGTCATCCAGGTCATGGAGGGGCGTCACTGCTTCGCACACCTGTCGATCGAGGACAACCTGATGACGGGGGCCTACACGCGCAAGGACGGCAAGGCGGCCATCGCGGCCACCCTCGAGAAGGTCTACAACTACTTCCCGCGGCTGAAGACGCGGCGCGGCAGCCAGGCGGCCTACACCTCGGGCGGCGAGCAGCAGATGTGCGCCATCGGCCGGGCGCTGATGGCCAACCCGAAGATGGTGCTGCTCGACGAGCCCAGCATGGGCTTGGCGCCGCAGATCGTCGAAGAGGTGTTCGAGATCGTGAAGGACCTGAACCAGCGCGAGGGCGTCACGTTCCTGCTGGCCGAGCAGAACACCAACATGGCGCTGCGCTACTCAGACTACGGCTACATCCTCGAGAACGGCCGCATCGTGATGGACGGCGAGGCCAAGGCCCTGCGCGAGAACGAGGACGTCAAGGAGTTCTACCTCGGCATGGGCGGCGGTGACCGCAAGAGCTTCAAGGACGGCAAGAGCTACCGCCGCCGCAAGCGCTGGCTGGCGTGAGATGGAGTTCGCCGCGCCCCCCTTCAAGCCGGCCGAAGCCCTGGTGTTGCTCAAGCGCCAACTCCGCGACCTGAAGCCCCTGGTCGAACGCGGCGACCGCTACGAGATCAAGGGCCGACCAGTGATCAGCCTTCAGGCCACGGAGACGGCCATCGAGGCTCTCCTGGCTCGACGGCCCGCTACCAACCCCGAATGGACCCCCGAACGCCTGGCCAACAGCCTGGACGTCCGACGCTTCGTCGACACCGTGAAGAAGCGCCTGCAGCAATGGGAACGCGAAGAATGAGCGAACACTACGACGGCCTCGAGACCCGCGACCCGGGCGCGCGCGAGGCAGCGCTGATGGCGGCGTTGCCCGCCCGCGTGGCAGCCTTCCAGGCCACCGGGGCAGGTGCGGTGGTGCTGGCTGGCGTGGACGCCCGGGCGGTGACGACGCGCAGCGCGCTCACGGCCCTGCCCGTGACCCGCAAGCACGAACTGCTTGAACGCCAGAAGGCCGCGCGGGCTGCGGGCGGAGACCCCTTCGGCGGCTTTTCCGCCATCGGATGGCGCGCACTCGGCGGCCAGCGCGCGGCGCTGCGCGTGTTCCAGTCGCCCGGCCCGATCTACGAACCCGAAGGGGCCGCACGCGACTACTGGCGCTTCGGCCGCGCGCTGTTCGCCGCCGGCCTGCGCGGCGGCGATCTGGTGCACAACAGTTTCAGCTACCACCTCACCCCAGCTGGCTCGATGATGGAAACGGGCGCCCTCGCGATCGGCTGCACGGTGTTTCCGGGCGGCGTGGGCAATACCGAACTGCAGTTGCAGGCCATGCAGGAGTTGCGGCCCGATGCCTACATGGGCACGCCGAGCTTCCTGCGCATCGCGCTCGAGAAGGCGGACGAAGCCGGCCTGGCGATGCCCTTCCTGCGCAAGGCCTCGGTCGGCGGCGAGGCGTTCCCGCCCTCGCTGCGCGATGCGTTCGCCGCGCGCGGCATCCAGGCCTACCAGAGCTACGGCACCGCAGACCTCGGGCTCGTCGCCTACGAGACCGAGGCCCGCGAGGGCCTGGTGCTCGACGAAGGCGTGATCGTCGAGATCGTCCGGCCGGGCACCGGCGAGCCCGTGCCCGACGGCGAGGTCGGCGAGGTCGTCGTCACCACGCTCAACCCCGATTACCCGCTGGTCCGCTTCGGTACCGGCGACCTGTCGGCCGTGCTGGGCGGCCGATGCGCCACGGGCCGCACGGCGCCCCGCATCAAGGGCTGGATGGGGCGCGCCGACCAGACCGCCAAGGTGCGCGGCATGTTCGTTCACCCGGGCCAGGTGGCCGATGTCTTGAAACGCCACCCGGAAGTCAGCCGCGGCCGCCTCGTCATCGAAGGCGAGATGGCCAACGACCGCATGACGCTGCGGGCCGAGTGCGCCGATTCCCACGAGGGGTTGGCCGAGGCGCTGGCGCGCAGCCTGCGGGACGTGACCAAGCTGCGGGGCGAGGTGGCACTGGTCGCGCCGGGCAGCCTGCCGAACGACGGCAAGGTGATCGAGGACAGCCGGCGCTACGAATGACCCGCGGCGGGGTACGGCTACGTGATTTCCGCAGCGCCGGGGCATCCCGACCGACCTAGCATCCGGGTCTCGGTTCCAAGCTCAACTGCCGGAGACATCTCGATGAAGAAACTGCTCGTATCCACCCTGGTCCTGGCGGCCAGCGCTGCGTTCGCCTACCCGGACAAGCCGGTCACCATCGTGGTGCCGTTCGCGGCCGGCGGCCCGACCGACAAGGTGGCGCGTGACCTCGCAGTCGCGATGGGCCAGCACATGAAGCAGACCGTCATCGTCGAGAACGTCGGCGGCGCCGGCGGCACGCTGGGCGCCACCAAGGTCGCCAAGGCCGCACCGGACGGCTACACCGTGCTGCTGCACCACATCGGCATGGCCACCAGCCCCGGCCTGTATCGCAACCTGCCGTTCAAGACGCTCGACGATTTCGAATACCTCGGCATGGTCAACGACGTGCCGATGACGCTGATCGGCCGCCCCTCGCTGCCGGCCAACAACTACGCCGAACTCGTGAAGTGGCTCGAGGCCAACAAGGGCAAGATCAACCTCGCCAACGCCGGCCTGGGCGCGGCATCGCACCTGTGCGGCCTGCTGTTCCAGCAGAGCATCAAGATCGACATGACCACGGTGCCGTACAAGGGCACGGGCCCGGCCATGACCGACCTGCTCGGCGGCCAGGTCGACATCATGTGCGACCAGACCACCAACACCACCGCGCAGATCGCCGGCGGCAAGGTCAAGGCCTATGCCGTGACCTCGGCCAAGCCGCTGACCACGCCCGCACTGGCCAGCCTGCCGACGCTCGACAGCCAGGGCCTGAAGGGCTTCAACGTCAGCATCTGGCACGGCATGTACGCGCCCAAGGGCACGCCGGCCGCCGTGACCGCGAAGCTCAACGAGGCGCTGCGCGCCGCCGTCAAGGACGCCGACTTCATCAAGAAGCAGGAAGCGCTCGGCGCGGTGGTCGTGTCGGACGCCCGTCTGTCGCCGGCAGAGCACAAGAAGTTCGTCGCCGCCGAGATCGACAAGTGGGGCCCGGCCATCAAGGCTGCCGGCCAGTACGCCGACTGAGCACCACTGCCGCTCCGCAGAAGCCGCCTTCGGGCGGCTTTTTTCATTGAATGCGCAGCGGAATGGTCACCGGCCCGTCGTTGAGCAGGTGGACCTTCATCTCCGCCCCGAACTCGCCCCGTTCGACCACAGGATGCCGGGCGCGCGCCTCGGCCAGCACCGCCTCGTAGATGGCGCGGCCGTGTGCGGGCGGCGCGGCGCCAGAGAACCCCGGGCGGTTGCCGCTGGCCGTGTCGGCCGCGAGCGTGAACTGCGAGACGATCAGCAGGCCGCCCGCGACGTCCTGCACGCTGAGGTTCATGCGGCCCTGCGCATCACCGAAGATGCGCAGCTTCAGCAGCTTGGCGACGAAGCGGAGGACCTGGTCCGCGCCGTCATCGGGCTCCGCGCAGACGAAGACCAGCAATCCGGGGCCGATCGCGCCTACCGTGGCGCCGGCGACATCGACGCGCGCGTGGGCCACGCGCTGCACGAGGCCGATCACAGCAGATCCCGGGGGTCGTCGAAGTGCGCCTCGACGTCCATCGGCAGCAGCTCGATCGTCGCGCGCAGGCCCGGCACGGCACTCATCAGCGCCTGCTCGACCGAGCCGCGCAGGGTGGCCGCCCGGCCGAGCGACCAGGACGACGGCATGTGCATGTGCAGGTCGACGAATCGACGCTGCCCGGCGCGGCGCGTGGACAGGTGATCGAAGCGGATCGTGCCGTGCTCGAACTCCTTCAAGGTGGCCTGGATGCGCTCCATCACCTCCGGTTCAAGCGCGCGGTCCATCAGGCCGTCGGCCGAGCGCCGGACGAGTGACACCGCCTCGCGCAGGATGTTCAGCGCAACCGCCGCCGCGATCAGCGGGTCGAGCCAGAGCCAGCCCGTCGCCTGCACCGCGATCAGGCCCGCCACCACGCCGATCGACGTCCAGACGTCGGTGAAGAGGTGCCGGGCGTCGGCCTCCAGCGCCATGGACCGCTTCTCGCGAGCCTTTTTCAGCATCGCCCAGGCCAGCGTCCCGTTGAGCACCGTGGCCACCAACGACAAGGCCAGGCCGATGCCGACCTGCTCGAGCGGCTGCGGGTTCAGCCACCGGTCCACCGCCGCCCAGAGGATGGCCAGCGAGGCGACGAGGATCAGCACGCCCTCGAAGCCGCTGGAGAAGTATTCGGCCTTGTGGTGACCGTAGTGGTGCTCGTCGTCCGGCGGTTGCGCGGCCAGCGTGACCATCGCCAGCGCGAAGCTCGCCCCCGCGAGATTGACCAGTGACTCCAGCGCATCCGACAGCAGGCCCACCGAACCGGTGAGCCACCAGGCGCCGGTCTTCAGCGCGATGGTGGCCAGCGCGACCGCGACGGACAGCTTGAGATAGGAAGAAACCTGCATCGGGGCATTGTCACCGGCGTGCTGACAGCTCGTCACACATGTGGGGGCGCGCGCAACGCAAGCGGGTGCGGCGATCCATAGCATCCGGGAACACATGTCCCTGGGAGACTGAACGATGAATACCTTGATGAAGACGCTCGTGTGGCCCGTCGTGGCCAGCCTCGGGTTCGCCGGCTGGCCGCAGGCGGCCACCGCCAGCATGATCGGCACCGAGGAAGTCGCGGCGGCCGACGCCACCCTGCGCCCGGCCGACGACGCCCGCAGCCATCTCGCGCAGTTGCTGGCTCGCGCCGACGTTGCCGCTGGCCTGCAGGCCAAGGGTGTCGACCCGGCCGAGGTGCTCGGGCGCGTTCAGGCCCTCACCGACGCCGAAGCGCAGGCTCTGGCGGCGCAGATCGACGCCGCACCGGCAGGGGCGAGCGGCATCCTCGGCACGATCGTCTTCATCTTCGTGCTGCTGCTGGTGACGGACATCCTCGGCTTGACGAAGGTGTTCCCGTTCACGCGATCCCTGCGCTGAACCGGCGGCAGGCCGTCGGCTTGCTGGCCCTGGCGGCAGCGGGCTGCGCGAGCACGCCGCGCGTGCTGCCGACGGGCCAGCTGCTGGCCAACGCGCCGCACTTTCCCGACGACGAACTCCTGTGCGGCCCTGCGGTGCTGGCATCGCTGCTGGTCGCGGCCGGGCGGCCGGCGAACCTGGCCCAGCTCGAGGCCCAGGTCTACCTGCCGGGCCGCGAGGGCAGCCTGCAGGCGGAAATGCTCGCGGCGCCGCGTCGCCACGGCCTGCTCTCGATGACCGTGCCCGGCGGGCTGGACGGCGTGGCGCAGGAACTCGCCGCTGGAAACCCGGTGGCCCTGCTGCTGAACCTGTCCCTGCCCTTCTGGCCGCGATGGCACTACGTGGTGCTGACCGGGCTGGACGGCGCGCGGCAGGAGGCACGCCTGCACAGCGGCATGCAGGCGAACGCCCGCTGGACGCTGGCGACACTGGAATCGACCTGGGCTCGCAGTGGCCACTGGGCATTCGTGGCCACCGCACCCGGCCGGCTGCCGGCCACCGCGACCGCGGCGGCAGCACGGCAGGCGCTTCTCGCCCTGGACCGCAGCGCCACCCCTGCCGACACGGCGCCCGCCTGGGCCGCCGCAGCCAAGCGATGGCCGGACGACCTGACGCTGGCCATCGGGGAGGCCAACGCCTGGGTGGCCGGCGGCGATTGGGCCGCAGCCGAGGCGGCGCTGCTGCGAACGACGGGGCGGTTCGAGAGTGCCGCGGCATGGAACAACCTGGCCCAGGTGCGCTTGCGCACAGGCAACCGCGAGGGCGCGCTGGCCGCAGCACTGCGGGCGCAGGAACTCGCCACGGGCACGGATACCCGGTGGCTGGACGCGGTGAAACGCACGCTGGCCGAGATCGGCGCGAAGGCCGGCCGGTGAGCTGGGCGTTCGTGCGGCTGTTGCGGCTGTTGCGGCTGTTGCCGCTGTTGCGGCTGGTGAAGCTGGTGCGGCTGGCAAGGCGGGCAAGCCCGCTTCAGCCACTTCAGCCGCTCCAGCCGGCCCAGCCGATGCGCAAGCGTCAGCTCAGCGTCACGCGCGCAAATTTGCGCTTGCCGACCTGCACCACCACGGTTCCTGCGCCGACCTTCAGCCCCTTGTCGCTGACGACCGCACCATCCAGGCGCACGCCGCCCTGTTCGACCAGACGCAGCGCCTCGCTGCCGGACGCCACCAACCCGGCCTGCTTGAGCAGTGCACCGATGCCCAGCGGGGCGCCGGTCAGGGCCATTTCGGGGATCTGATCGGGCACGCCGCCGGCGGAGCGGCGGGCGAAGTCCTCCTCGGCCGCGTCGGCGCCGCTTCGGCCATGGAAACGCTCGGTGATCTCGCGCGCGAGCATCACCTTGGCCTCCTTCGGGTTGCGGCCGGCGGCGATCTCGGCCTTCAGGGTGGCGATCGCGGCTTCGCTGCGGAACGACAGCAGCGTGAACCAGCGCCACATCAGCCTGTCGCTGATCGACAGGACCTTCGCGAACATCGAAGGCGCCGCCTCGGTGATGCCGATGTAGTTGTTCTTGCTCTTCGACATCTTGTCGACGCCGTCCAGGCCTTCGAGCAGCGGCATGGTCAGGATGCACTGCGGCTCCTGCCCGTGTTCCTGCTGGAGGTGGCGCCCCATCAGCAGATTGAACTTCTGGTCGGTGCCGCCGAGCTCGAGGTCGGACTTCAGCGCCACGGAGTCGTAGCCCTGCATCAGCGGGTACAGGAATTCGTGCACGCTGATGGGCGTGCCGTCCTTGAACCGCTTGTGGAAGTCGTCTCGCTCCATCATGCGGGCGACGGTGTACTTCGCGGCCAGCTGGATCATGCCGCGCGCGCCCAGCGGGTCGCTCCACTCGCTGTTGTAGCGGATCTCGGTCCGCGCCGGGTCCAGCACGAGGCTGGCCTGCGCATAGTAGGTCTGGGCGTTGGCCTCGATCTGCTCCCGCGTCAGCGGCGGGCGGGTGGTGTTGCGACCGGAAGGATCCCCGATCATGGAAGTGAAGTCGCCGACCAGGAAGATGACCTGATGGCCGAGATCCTGAAGCTGGCGCATCTTGTTCAGGACGACCGTGTGGCCCAGATGCAGGTCGGGCGCGGTCGGGTCCAGCCCGAGCTTGATGCGCAGCGGCGTGCCGGAAGACTCGGACCGCTGCAGCTTGAGCAGCCATTCGGCTTCGGGCAACAATTCCTCCACGCCTCGCCGGGAAACGGCCATCGCCTCCAGGACTCGGTCGGACGGGGGCGTTGAAACGGCTGTAACCAGATCGCTCATGGCAGGGGAATCAGGGTGTTATCGGGGTCTGGAAGTCGAGGCGGCCGCTATACTCGGCCGCTCATCCTAGGAGGTCAGCGGTCTGCCGCGGCCCGTGCGGCACGCGTCGTGCGTGCTCCTCGGACCTCATTCTAGTTGCGCGACAGACTCCGGAATCCCCACCATTGGCCGAAGCATTTGATCTCTGGCTGCAGCGGACTGCAGCGTTCCACCAGCAGCATCGCCGCGCCATCAATGGCACGCTGATCGCAGGGCTGGTGGGCTTTTCCGCTGTCGCGTTCGGCGTCGCACCCATGGCGCCTGACGCCGCCGACCTGCCGCAGCGCATCGTCATCGAGGAAGTCCAGCCCGAAGGCCTGGACGCACAGCTCGAGGCGCTCGCCGACCTCGACCTCGAACTCACCCGCGCCGACCTCACCCGCGCCAGCGACAGCGCCGAAGGCCTGCTGGCACGGCTGGGCGTGGTCGACGACGAAGCCGCGGCCTTTCTGCGCCGCGACACCACCGCGCGCCGCGTGCTGCAGGGCCGTCCCGGCAAGATGGTGCAGGTCACCACCGGTGATGGCGGCCGCCTGACACAGCTGGTGGCGCGCTACCCGGCGGAAAAGCCGGAGCAGTCGCAGACGCATTTCACGCGGCTCACGGTCGAACGCAATGGCACGCAGTGGCTGGCCCGTGTCGAGTCGGCCGCGCTCGAGCCGCAGGTCCGGCTGGGCAGCGGCACGATCCGATCCTCGCTCTTCTCGGCTGCCGACGAAGCCCGCATTCCGGATGCCATCTCGAGCCAGATCGCCGAGGTGTTTTCCAACGAGATCGACTTCCACCGCGAACTGCGCGCCGGAGACACCTTCAGCGTCGTCTACGAAGCACTGACCGCCGACGGCGAGCCCATCACCTGGAGCGATGGCACTGGCAAGGTTCTCGCGGCCGAGTTCGTGAATGCCGGCAAGCGCTTCGAAGCCGTATGGTTCGGCACGCCTGGCGCCAAGGGTGGCTATTTCGCGCTCGACGGCACCAGCAAGCAGCGCAGCTTCCTCAGCAGCCCGATGGCCTTCTCACGCGTGACCTCGGGTTTCGCGATGCGCTTCCACCCGATCATGAAGACCTGGCGGGCGCACAAGGGCATCGACTACGGCGCACCGAAGGGAACGCCCATCCGCAGCGTCGGCTCGGGCACGGTCGAGTTCGCGGGCTGGCAGAACGGCTATGGCAACGCGGTCGAGATCCGCCATGGCAACGGCAAGAGCACGTTCTACGCCCACATGACCCGCATCGACGTCCGCAAGGGCCAGCGGATCGACCAAGGCCAGAATGTCGGTACGGTGGGCTCCACCGGCTGGTCGACCGGGCCGCACCTGCACTTCGAGTTCCGCGTCAACGGCGAACACCAGGATCCGCGGGCTCTTCTGCGCTCTGCCGAAACCGTGGCCCTGGCGGCGAACCTTCGCCCGCAGTTCCAGCAGGTGGCCCAGGGCGTGAAGACCCAGCTCGAGATTGCGTACTCGCTGCGCGGGCGCCGCATCGAAGCGGAGTGAACGGGCTGTACGCCGGCCTGATGTCCGGCACCTCGCTGGACGGGGTGGACGGCGTGCTGGTAGACCTCTCGGCCCCGTTCCGGCTTCTGGCCCACGTGCACCGGCCCTTTCCTGCTGCGCTGCGCGACGAATTGCTCTCGCTCAACCGCCCGGGTGGCCTCGATGAACTCCATCGCTCGGCCCTGGCCGCCAATGGCGTGGCCACGGCCTACGCGGGCGTGGTGCAGGCCCTGCTTGCCGAAGCGAAACTGGACGCGAGTGCGGTCAGTGCCGTCGGCGCACATGGCCAGACAGTGCGCCATCAACCCGATGGCCGCGGCTACACGGTGCAGTTGCTGAATGCCGCGCAACTGGCGGAGGACTGCGGCATCGACGTTGTGGCAGATCTGCGCAGCCGCGATGTGGCAGCCGGGGGCCAGGGTGCGCCGTTGGTGCCGGCCTTTCACGCTGCCATCTTTGCGCGCCCGGGGGTGGATTCCGCCGTACTCAACCTGGGTGGCATTGCGAACCTGAGCCTGCTGTCATCCGATGGTGCCGTTCGCGGCTTTGACACCGGGCCTGGCAATGCGCTGCTCGACCATTGGGCGCTGCAACACCTGGGGCGCGCCTATGACGAGGCCGGCGCCTGGGCCGCCCAAGGGCGCGTCCATGACGGGCTGCTGCAGGCCTTGTGCGCCGAGCCCTACTTCAGTGCGCAACCACCGAAGAGCACGGGACGCGACCTGTTCGAGCCAGGCTGGCTGAACACGCGCCTCGCGCGGTTCCCGGGGCTGGCGCCGGTGGACGTGCAGGCCACGCTGCTGGAGCTGACCGTGAGGACCGTGAAGGACGCGCTGCTCACCTGCGCGCCGGGCACAGCCACGCTGCGGGTCTGCGGCGGTGGAGCGCGCAACACCCTGATGATGCAGCGGTTGACGCAGGCGC
The DNA here is from genome assembly GCA_903938815.1 of uncultured beta proteobacterium. Classification (GTDB taxonomy): domain Bacteria; phylum Pseudomonadota; class Gammaproteobacteria; order Burkholderiales; family Burkholderiaceae_C; genus Rubrivivax. The sequence goes on along the minus strand of CAJAES010000107.1, from coordinate 24,633 downwards.
TGCCCGGCGTCGACGTGAGGGATACCGGGGCCGAAGGCGTGGCTCCCGAGCACGTGGAGGCACTCGCCTTTGCGTGGCTGGCGAAGGCTTTCGTCGAGCGGAGACCCGCAAACCTGCCGGCCGTCACGGGCGCGGCAGGGCCTCGCCTGCTCGGCGCTCTCTATCCAGCCTGAGCGCGGCCCCGGTTGCGGGGCCCTCCGCTCAGTGCGGATGTCTCAGACCGAGAACGAGGAACCGCAGCCGCAGGTGGTCGTGGCGTTCGGATTCTTGATCACGAACTGCGCACCCTGCAGGTCTTCCTTGTAGTCGATCTCGGCGCCGCCGAGATATTGCAGGCTCATGGCGTCGATCAGCAGCGTGACGCCGTTCTTCGTCATCTGCGTGTCGTCTTCGTTGACCACCTCGTCGAAGGTGAAGCCGTACTGGAAGCCGGAGCAGCCGCCGCCCTGCACGAAGACGCGCAGCTTCAGTTCGGGGTTGCCTTCCTCGGCGACCAGATCCGCAACCTTCAGCGCGGCGCTGTCGGTGAAGACCAGTGGCGGGGGCATGTCGTCGAGTTCGGGGGTCAGGTGTTCGGCCAGAGCGTTCATGGAATTCCTTCAAGCATCGTTGGAAGCCGCCAGCTTCAGGGCCGGCTTCTCGCCGCCCTTCAGCGGCTTCAATTCACCGTCGATCGTCGCGCCGGGGTGCATTTCCAGCACCTCATAGCGCACGTCGCCGACCACGGTGGCACGGGGCTGCAGCTCCAGCATCTCGCTGGCGGTCACAGGACCTCTTACCTCACCGTTAATGATCACATGGCCGGCGTTGACCTTGCCATGGACCCGGGCTTTCTCGCTGACGACGAGCAGGGTGCGGGATCCCGGATTGGCGATCACGTCCCCGAATACCTCGCCATCGATGCGCAGGCCTTCGTCGAACTTCAGTTCGCCGCGCAACACGGTGCCTTCGCCGATCAGCGTGCGGATCGGCGGCTGCGCCTTGCGTGTGAAGATCATCTTGTTTCCTCTGAATCGCTCACGGGAGTCTGAGTGTCTCGGTTGCCCGGACAGCTCCCTGTGCATCGATCACTCTCGCCTGCACCGTTTTTAGCACGACGCCGGGCGGATGGTCGATCAACCCTTCGACGCGCGCGTACTGCCGGATGGTCAAGGGCTGGGCGCCGCCCGGCAGCGACATCCGCCACGGCTGCCCGGCAAGCAGGCCGTCGAGCAGGATGTCATAGCGCCCTGTGAATTCCGAGGGCGACTTGCCGGACTGCATCACCAGCATCTGGTACCGGGTCTGGCCCGGAGCCGGAGACTCGGCATGCAGGGCACGCAATTGCAGTGCCTGGCCTGCAGTGACCGGGAGCAGCCGCTGGAAGAAGCCAAGATCGGCCTCGAGGGACTGCTGCCGGGACTGCGCCACTCGAAGATCCTGAGCCAGGCGTTCCTGCGTCGCGCGCTCCGCCTTCAGCAGGCCGTCGGCGGCGTTGGCGATCGACTGCGCGCGGTCACGCTCTGCGCGCAGGCCTTGAACCTCCACACGCAACTGCGCCAGTTCCTGCTTCGCATCACCTTCCAGACCAGCGAGGTCCTTGCCGGTCTCGAAAGCCCACAGCGCCAGTGCACCGGAGAATCCCAGAACGACAGCAGCCACCGCCCAGCGCAAAGGCCAAGGCAGGTGGCTGCGAACGATAACGCGCGGCGCGCTGACCGACAGGCGGCGCCGCAGCAGTTTCCAGCGCATGGGCGTAGGACGCCCGGTGCGGATCAGCGCTTGCTGAACTGCTTGCGACGGCGGGCGCCGTGCAGGCCGACCTTCTTGCGCTCGACTTCACGCGCATCGCGCGTCACGAAGCCGGCACGGCTCAGGTCAGGCTTGAGCGCTGCGTCGTAGTCGATCAGCGCACGGGTGATCCCGTGGCGCACCGCGCCGGCCTGGCCGGATTCACCGCCGCCGTGCACGTTGATCTTGATGTCGAACGTACCGTCATTGGCCGTCAGCAGCAGAGGCTGCTTGACGATCATGATGGACGTCTGACGGCCGAAGTAGTCATCGACGGTCTTGCCGTTGATGACGATCTGGCCGGTGCCCTTCTTGATGAAGACACGAGCCACCGACGATTTGCGGCGTCCGGTTCCGTAGTTCCACTGTCCGATCATCGCAGTCCCTTAAATCTCGAGCACTTTGGGCTGCTGCGCGGTGTGCGGATGCGTGGCACCGGCGTACACCTTCAGCTTCTTCACCATCGCGTAGCCCAGCGGGCCCTTGGGCAGCATGCCCTTCACGGCCTTCTCGAGCGCGCGGCCGGGGTGCTTGGCCTGCATGTCCTTGAAGGGCGTGGCGTAGATGCCACCGGGGTAACCGGAGTGACGGTAGTAGATCTTGTCGGTGGCCTTGGAGCCGGTGACACGGATCTTGTCGGCGTTGACGACGACGATGAAATCACCGGTATCGACGTGAGGCGTGTAGATGGGCTTGTGCTTGCCGCGCAAACGGAGTGCCACTTCGCTGGCAACACGTCCGAGCACCTTGTCGGTGGCGTCAATCACAAACCACTCGTGCACTACCTCGGCCGGCTTGGCGCTGAAGGTCTTCATGAGGGTCTTTCTGGGGTCACGGCTGTACGTTTGCTCTTGCCGGATCTGCCGGACCCTGCTGGATCTGGCGGATCTGTTGTGCTTCCTTCGGCGCCGCTTGTTTGGGCGGCCTCTCGGGGCGGCAGGCAATGCAATCTTTCCCCGGCCGTTTTTCAGGGAAAGCCCGCGAGTATACACAGCGCAGGGGCCGAGTGGATTTCCCACTGCTGGCGACAGACCGAATGCAAGCTGAGGGAAAACCCTAATCTTTGCGGCTACTATGCGCTACCGCTTCTCCAAAGGCCACATGATGGCAATCGATCACTCGCCCACAGTCTCCGCCGCCGGAACGGCCGGCACCGAGCCGGGCCCGGTCGGCTTCCAGTGGATCCCGATCCGCTCGCTCGCGCCGAGACATCGCCCGCGCATCCTGGCCCACCTGCTCGAGCTGCCGACCATGGATCGCTACCTGCGCTTCGGGCACCCGGCGTCGGACACCCAGATCGGGCGCTATGTCGACCTCATCGACTTCGACCGGGACGAGGTGTTCGGCGTCTTCAACCGCAAGCTGCACCTGGTGGCCATGGCGCACCTGGCCTACATGGCCGACACCTCGCAGCCGCGCGCGGCCGAGTTCGGTGTCTCGGTGCTGCCGCGCAATCGCGGCCGGGGCTTCGGCGGGCGGCTGTTCGACCACGCCATGCTGCACGCGCGGAACCGGCATGTGGACACGCTGATCGTTCATGCGCTGTCGGAGAACACACCCATGCTGCGGATCGCACGCGCAGCCGGCGCCCGCGTGGAGCGCGACGGCGGCGATGCCGAAGCCGTGCTGAAGTTGCCGCGCGAGACCATGGCCACGCACGTGGAGGAGATATGGGGCCGGCAGGCGGCCGAACTCGACTACAACCTGAAGGCCGGTGCCAGACGCATCGACCATCTGCTCGACATGATCGCCGATGTGCGCGACGGTGTCGGTCACAGCGGCGGCCTCGGCTCCCAGTGAGACCCGCAGGCAAGGGGTGAACGAACGGTGATGCTGGCGGTAATATGCGTGCCACTACCGGCATACCATGCAACCCGACACCATCCCCTGGATCATTGCGATCGCGTCCGCGGCGCTTCTGGTGGCGGCCATGGGGCTCTGGGCTGTGCGTCGCCAGCGCAAGGAACCTGCGCCGCTGCCAGAGGAGTGGGCGCTCACAGCGAGGCCGGTCTTCAGCAGTGACGAACGGCGCGTCTACCGCCAGTTGCGCGAGGCCCTGCCGCATCACATCGTCCTGTCGAAGCTGCCGCTGGTGCGCTTTTGCCAACCGACCGATCCGCAACAGGTTCGCTTCTGGTACGAACTGCTGGGCTCCACGCACGTCGGTTTCGCGATCTGCAGCGCCAACGGGCGTGTTCTGGCGGCCATCGATATCGATACCGACCGCGGCAACTCGCGGCGCGCCCTGCAGATCAAGCAGAAGGTGCTGGCGGCGTGCCGCGTGCGGTACCTGCGCTGCCCGGTCGACCATCTGCCCTCCGTGCCTGAACTGCAGTTGCTCGTGCCGCACCAGATGCCGGCGTCGAGGGCGCCCCAGGCAGCGTCTGCAGGGGTCGTGCCGGGGGCGGACACCACCGGTTCACGGCGCCGCAACAGCCGGGCGCTGTGGCAGGACTCGAGCTTCTTCCAGGATTCGTTCTTCGGCACCGACAGCCGCCTGGGCGGTGAGAGCGCCATGCCCGGAGAGTTCGGCGGCATCATGCGCGGCGTGAGCGTGCGCGAGACCACCGATGCCGGCGACTCCGTCGCCGGCGTGGTGGTGGGGTCGCCAGGCGCACCGCCGGTGCGCCATTGAGCGCCGACGGTCCGGCCGCACTGCCCGGCTTTTCGGGCCTCGATCCCCAACAGGTGCTCGACGCCCTGGACGCCGCCGGTCTGCGCGGCGACGGGCGCATCCTGCAACTCAACTCCTACGAGAACCGGGTCTTCCAGCTTTTCCTGGAGGACGGCGGCGCGGTCGTCACCAAGTTCTACCGGCCGGGCCGCTGGACCGACGCACAGATCGTCGAGGAGCATCAGTTCGCGCTGGAACTCGCCGCTGCGGAGGTGCCTGTCGTCCCGCCGCGCCTACTGCGCGCCGATCCGGACGCGCGGCAGCCGGTCCGGCTGCTGCCACCGGATGCGCCCACCCTGGCTTGCCTGGACGGCGCGGTGCCTCACCGCTTCAGTGTGTCGGACCGATGCGCGGGCCGCGAACCCGAACTGGACGACCCTGGAACGCTGCGCCGCATCGGCGGATTCATCGGCCGGCTGCATGCGGTCGGGGCACGCAGGCGCTTTCGTCACAGGGTGACCCTCGATCCCAGGCGGGATGGCGCCCGTGCGCGCGACCTTCTGCTGTGCGGAGGCTTCGTGACCGATGCCGAGCTGCCGGCATGGCGCAGCCGCTGCGATGCGGCCCTGGAAGCCGTGTCCGCCGCATTCGACCGAGTCGGCCCATTGGAAATGCTGCGCCTGCATGGCGACTGCCACCTCGGCAATGTGCTGTGGCGTGACGGCCCTCACGTCGTCGACCTGGACGACGCGTGCAACGGCCCGGCCGTTCAGGACCTGTGGATGCTCGTGTCGGGCGACCCGTCGACGATGAACGCGCAACTCGCCGAAATCCTGACCGGCTACCGCGCCTTCCGGGACTTCGACGACCTCGAACTCTCTCTGATCGAGCCGCTGCGCACGCTGCGAATGCTGCGCCACTCCGCCTGGCTCGCCGAGCGCTGGACCGACCCGAGCTTCCCGCTCAACTTCCCGTTCTTCGGAACCGCGGCCTATTGGTCGCAGCAGACGGTGCAGTTGCTCGAGCAGCTCGAGGCCATGGACACGGCGTCGTTCAGGCCACCAGAAGACGATTGACCCGCTGCACGTAGGCGGCGGGGTCTTCGAGGTGTCCGCCTTCGGCCAGCAGGGCCTGGTCGAACAGGATGTGGGCCAGCTCGTCGAACCGGGCGTCGGTGTCCAGCCGCTTCACCAGCGGGTGTTCCGGGTTGACCTCCAGGATCGGCTGCGACTTCGGCGCATCCTGTCCGGACTGCTTGAGCATCCGGGCCAGGTGGGAGCTGACATCGCCTTCGTCCACGACGATGCAGGCCGGTGAATCGACCAGCCGCGTCGTGACGCGCACGTCCTTGGCACGGTCCTTCAGCGCTTCCTTCAGGCGGTCGAGCACGGGCTTGAATGCGGTGGCGGCCTCTTCGGCGGCCTTCTTCTCGGCCTCGTCCTGCAGCTGCCCGAGATCGACCGAGCCCTTGGCCACGCTCGTCAGCGCATGGCCCTCGTACTCGTAGAGATGCGACAGCATCCACTCGTCCACCCGATCGATCAGCAGCAGCACCTCGATGCCCTTCTTGCGGAAGATCTCGAGCTGCGGGCTGCCCTTGGCGGCCGCCAATGAATCGGCGGTGATGTAGTAGATCGCGTCCTGGCCTTCCTTCATGCGCAACACATAGTCGGCGAACGACACGCCCGAATCGGCGTTGGTGGAAGCAAATCTCAGCAGCTTGGCCAGGCGTTCGCGGTTCTGGAAGTCCTCGCCCAGGCCTTCCTTGAGCAGGTTGCCGAACTCGCTCCAGAATTCAGCGTACTTGTCGGCCTGGTTCTCGGCCACGTCCTCGAGCATGCTGAGCACACGCTTGGTCGAGCCCTCACGGATGGCCTTCACGTCGCGGCTTTCCTGCAGCAGCTCGCGGCTGACATTCAGCGGCAGGTCGGCGGAGTCGATCACGCCCTTCACGAAGCGCAGGTAGACAGGCATCAGCGCCTCGGCGTCGTCCATGATGAAGACACGCTTCACATAGAGCTTCACGCCGCCGCGCTTGTCGCGGTTCCACAGGTCGAACGGCGCCTTGGCCGGCACATACAGCAGCTGCGTGTACTCGGTGCGGCCCTCGACACGGTTGTGCGTGTAGGCCAGCGGGGCCTGCTGGTCGTAGCTGATCTGCTGGTAGAAGGCCTGGTACTCGGCGTCGGTGATGTCCGACTTGCTGCGCGACCACAGCGCAGCCGCCTTGTTGACGGTTTCCCACTCGCCGGTTTCGACCTGCGCCTTTTTCTCCTCGTCCCAGGTCTGCTGGACCATCAGGATGGGCAGCGAGATGTGGTCGGAATACTTGGAGACGATGGACTTCAGCTTCCACGCGTTGAGGAACTCCTCCTCCCCTTCGCGCAGGTGCAGGACGACGTCCGTGCCACGGCCGGGCTTGTCGATGGCCTCGACCTCGAAGTCACCGGTGCCCTCGCTGGACCAGCGCACACCTGCACTCGCGGGCAGCCCGGCGCGCCGGGTCTCGACCGTCATGCGGTCGGCGACGATGAAGCCGGAATAGAAGCCCACGCCGAACTGGCCGATCAGGTTGGCGTCCTTCTTCTGCTCACCCTCGAGCTTGGCCATGAACTCGCGCGTGCCGCTCTTGGCGATGGTGCCCAGATGCGCCACCGCCTCCTCGGTGCTCATGCCGATGCCGTTGTCGCGGATCGTGATCGTCCTGGCTTGCTCATCGAAGAGAACACGCACATCGAGGTTGGGCGAATCCTCGTACAGCTCCGGCTTGTCCAGCGCCTCGAAGCGCAGCTTGTCGCAGGCGTCGGATGCGTTGGAGACCAGTTCGCGCAGGAAGATCTCCTTGTTCGAATACAGGGAGTGCGTGACCAGATGCAGGATCTGCTTGACCTCGGCCTGGAAGGAATGGGTCTGCTTGTTGTCCATGAGAGTTTTCCGGGTGAACCGACGAGACCACTGCGGGTATGGGCAGCGGCCCTGATTTCAAGAGGCGGTCAGAACCCGACCGCCTGCCCTTCGCGGCGCGAATCGCTGGCCGCGACGTAACCATCTTCGGGGTCGTCAGACTGACGCCAGATGAACTGGCCGGAGCCGAAGTCCATGTAGGAGTCGGCCGTGGCCTCCAGCCCGTGGCCCAGGCCGCGCAGGCCCTGCACCAAAGCAGGCGACATCGTGTGCTCGCAGTCGATCTTGACACCCGTGTCGACCTTCCAGCGCGGGGCGTCGCAGGCGGCCTGCGGGTTCTGGCCGTGCACCAGCATGCGCACCAGAGTCTGCAGGTGGCCCTGCGGCTGCATGTTGCCACCCATCACGCCGAAACTCATCTGCGGCAGGCCGTCCTTCGTGAGGAAGCCGGGAATGATGGTGTGGAACGGGCGCTTGCCCGGCGCCACCACGTTGGGGTGGTTCGCCTGCAGCGAGAAGCAGTGGCCGCGGTTCTGCAGGCTCACGCCGGTACCCGGCACCACGATGCCGCTGCCGAAGCCCATGTAGTTGGACTGGATCAGGCTGATCATCATGCCGCTCTGGTCGGCGGCGGTCAGGTAGATCGTGCCGCCGCGGGGCGGGTGGCCATGGGCGAAATCCTGCGCTCGGGATGGGTCGATCCGGCGCGCGCGTTCGGCCAGGTAGGCGTCGTCGAGCAGGTCGGCTGCGGTGACCTCGGTCATCGAGCGTTCGTCCGCCACCCAGCGGTAGGTATCGGCGAAAGCGAGCTTCATCGCCTCGATCTGCAGGTGCTGGGACTCCAGGCTGTCGACCGGGAAGCGCCCGATGTCCAGCTTGTCGAGCATGCCCAGCGCCATCAACGCGGCAATGCCCTGCCCGTTCGGCGGAATCTGGTGCAGGGTGTGGCCAGCGAAGTCCTTCGCGATGGGCGTGACCCACTCCGGCGTGTAGCCGGCCAGATCGGCCGTCGTCATCGAGCCCCCGTTGGCCGCGCTGTGCGCAGCCAGTCGCTCGGCGATTTCACCGCGGTAGAAGGCTTCGCCCCGCGTCTGGGCGATTCGCCGCAAGGTCGCGCCGGCATCCGGCAGGGAGAATCGCTCGCCCGGCTGCGGCGCACGGCCGCGCGGCATGAAGGCCGCTGCGAACCCGGGCTGGTCCTGCAGCAGGGGCACTGCGCGAGCCCATTTGTCGGCCGTGACCACCCCGACTCCGTAGCCACGCTCGGCGAGTTCGATGGCCGGGGCGAGCAGATCGGCGAAAGGAAGCTTCCCGAAGCGCTCCGACAACGCCACCCATCCGGCGATAGCCCCAGGCACGGTGACGCTGTCCCAGCCTCGCATCGGGTACTTGTCGCCGTACTTGTGCACGAAGTAGTCACGCGTCCAGGCCGCCGGCGCTGTGCCGGAACTGTTCAGGCCGTGAAGCTTCTCGCCGTCCCACAGGATCGCGAAGTTGTCGCTGCCGAGGCCGTTGGAACAGGGCTCGACGATGGTCATGGCCGCCGCCGTCGCGATGGCAGCGTCCACCGCATTGCCGCCGCGCTGGAGCATCTGCAGGCCAGCCTGGGCCGCCAGCGGCTGCGACGTGGCCACGACGTTGCGCGCGAACAGCGGACTGCGAATGGTCGGGTAGGGGTTGTTCCAGGCGAAGCTCATGGGTGGTCTCCGGTCTATGACGCGCCCGCCCGAGCGGGCCGGCGAGGCGTGGGGCTAGAAGCGAGGCTGACTGTTGCGCTGACTGTGGGGCTGACCGTGGGGCTGACCGTGTGACTGAATCTGCGGCAGCATTTTCGACTGCCCGCGGCAACTGACGCACGGCCTGCACCAGAGGAGGCCTACAAAGCAAAACGCCGACCTCGTGGTCGGCGTTCGCCAATTCTGTGTTTTTATTATTGTTCGGGAATTTTGGTTGCGGGGGCAGGATTTGAACCTGCGACCTTTGGGTTATGAGCCCAACGAGCTACCAGACTGCTCCACCCCGCGACTGAGCCTATTATTCTAGCACTTATTCAGCCGACTTGTCAGCATCTTCTGCTGCTTCGGTGATCTCGGGGCGATCCAGCAGTTCGACGAAGGCCATCGGCGCGTTGTCGCCCACGCGGAAGCCCATCTTCAGGATGCGGCTGTAGCCACCCGGACGGCCGGCATAACGCGGGCCGAGCACATTGAAGATCTTGGCGACGACATCGCGGTCACGCGTGCGGTCGAACGCCAGGCGGCGGTTCGCCAGCGTGGGCGTCTTGCCGAGGTTGATCAGGGGCTCGACGACGCGACGCAGTTCCTTGGCCTTGGGGACCGTGGTCTTGATCGCTTCGTGCGTGATCAGCGAGTTGCACATGTTGCGCAGCATCGCGAGACGGTGCGAGCTGGTGCGGTTGAGTTTGCGGAGTCCGTGACGGTGACGCATGGTATTGACCTTTCTTTATAGAGCCCCGGCCGTGTCAGGTACCGGGGATGCATGCGCGACAGCGCTTCAGCGCTTGTCGAGGCCCTGAGGGGGCCAGTTTTCCAGCCGCGCGCCGAGCGTGAGCCCGCGCGATGCCAGCACTTCCTTGATCTCGTTCAGGCTCTTGCGGCCGAGGTTCGGAGTCTTCAGCAGCTCGGTCTCGGTGCGCTGGATCAGATCGCCGATGTAGTAGATGTTTTCGGCCTTCAGGCAGTTCGCGGAACGAACCGTCAGCTCGAGTTCGTCGACCGGACGCAGCAGGATCGGATCGAACGAGGTGCTCGACTTCTTCGGCTCCGCGCTCATGATCTCTTCGAGATTGTCGGACGGGAGCTGAGCGAAGACGGCCAACTGCTCGACCAGGATCTTGGCCGATGCGCGGATGGCTTCCTCGGGGCTGATCGCACCGTTGGTCTCGATCTCCATCACCAGCTTGTCGAGGTCGGTGCGCTGTTCGACGCGTGCGTTCTCGACCGCGTAGCTCACACGGCGAACCGGCGAGAACGATGCGTCCAGCACGATGCGGCCGATGGCCTTCGTGGGCTCGTCGCCGTAGCGGCGCAGCGTGCCGGGCACATAGCCACGGCCCTTCTCGACCTTGATCTGCATGTCGAGCTTGCCGCCCTGGGCAAGGTGCGCAATGACGTGCTCGGGATTGATGATCTCGACGTCGTGCGGGGTCTGGATGTCGCCGGCGGTGACGGGGCCTTCGCCCTCCTTGCGCAGCACCAGGGTGACTTCGTCACGGTTGTGCAGCTTGAACACCACGCCCGTGAGGGTGAGCATGATGTGGACCACGTCTTCCTGGACGCCGTCGATGGCCGAGTACTCGTGCAGCACGCCGGCGATCGTCACTTCGGTGGGCGCGTAGCCGACCATGGACGACAGCAGAACGCGACGCAGGGCATTGCCCAAAGTGTGGCCGTAGCCACGCTCGAAGGGCTCCAGCGTTGCCTTGGCGCGGAAGCCGCCCAGAGGTTCAACGTGAATGGCCTTCGGCTTGAGGAGATTGGTTTGCATTGAGTGTGCGTTCCTGTCAATACCCTCGGCTCGTTACACCGATAAGGCTGATGGACCATGCCGGGCTGAGTCAGGGACTTCGCGCCCGGCGTACGAGGCCCCACCTTGATGAGCTACCGGCTTGGCCGGTGCCCGCTTGTCTGCTTGCGCGTCAGTACGATCAGCGCGAATACAGTTCGACGATCAGCGCTTCCTTGATTTCAGCGCCGAATTCATCGCGATCAGGCGCCTTCTTGAAGACGCCTTCCATCTTCGTGGCGTCGACCGACACCCAGCCCGCCAGACCGATCGACTCGGCCAGTTTCAGGGAGTCGATGACACGCAGCTGCTTCTTCGAGTTTTCGCGCAGCGCGACCACGTCGCCAGCCTTGACCGAGTAGGACGGGATGTTGACGACCTGGCCGTTCACCGTCAGCGCCTTGTGGGACACCAACTGGCGAGCTTCGGCGCGCGTCGAGCCGAAACCCATGCGGTAGACGACGTTGTCCAGGCGGGATTCCAGCAGGATCAGCAGGTTCGAGCCGGTATTGCCCTTGCGGCGCTCGGCTTCTGCGAAGTAGCGACGGAACTGGCGCTCGAGAACGCCGTACATGCGCTTGACCTTCTGCTTTTCACGCAGCTGGATGCCATAGTCGGAGGTGCGCGAACCGCTGGTGCGGCCGTGCTGACCCGGCTTGGTCTCGAACTTCGACTTGTCGCTGATGGCGCGGCGCGCGCTCTTCAGGAACAGGTCGGTGCCTTCACGGCGGGAAAGCTTGGCCTTGGGGCCGAGGTAACGTGCCACGTCTGATCCTTTTCGTTTCTGTCTGGCGCGGCCGGAGCAACACTTTGAGGGATGCTCGCCGCGCGAGTCCGGCGCATGTTCTTGAGGGCGCTCGGACGGTGGGCTTGGGACTCCGGGCAAGCGGTTCAACCGCAAGCCCTTGCGTCAGGAAAATTGCCGGCGGCCACACAAGGCAGCCACCGGCAGCGGGAAACTCTCTATTGTAGCGACTGCCGGCACACTCTGCCGGCGGCGCTCAGATACGGCGACGCTTCTGGGGGCGGCAGCCGTTGTGAGGGATCGGCGTCACATCGCTGATCAGGTTGATGCGGATGCCCAGCGAAGCCAGGGCACGCACGCTCGACTCACGACCAGGGCCGGGGCCCTTGATCCGGACGTCCAGGTTCTTGATGCCCTGTTCCTGCGCTGCGCGACCTGCGACTTCGGCTGCGACCTGCGCCGCGAACGGCGTGGATTTCCGCGAACCCTTGAAGCCCTGACCACCACTGGACGCCCAAGCGAGGGCGCCACCTTGGCGGTCAGTGATCGTGATGATCGTGTTGTTGAAGGAAGCGTGCACGTGCGCGATGCCATCCGCGACGTTCTTGCGGATCTTCTTGCTCACACGCCGTGCGGCGGTGTTGACGGGAGGCTTGGCCATGTCGTGTTCTCTTCAGTCGCGTGAGGCTTACTTCTTCAGGGCAGCTGCACCCTTGCGCGGACCCTTGCGGGTGCGAGCATTGGTGCGGGTGCGCTGACCGCGGACCGGAAGGCCGCGGCGGTGGCGGAAGCCCCGATAGCAGCCCAAGTCCATGAGCCGCTTGATGTTGATCGACAGCTCGCGGCGAAGATCGCCCTCGATGGTCATACGACCGATCTCGTCGCGAATGCGCTCGAGATCGCTGTCGGTCAGGTCCTTGATCTTCTTCGAGAAGGGGATGCCGACCGAGGTGCAGATTTTCTGCGCGGTCGAACGCCCGATACCGTAGATCGAGGTGAGTCCGATCTCCGCATGCTTGTGCGGAGGAATGTTGATGCCAGCAATACGTGCCATGTTCTTTCCTAGCGAATCAGCCTTGGCGCTGCTTGTGACGCGGGTCGGTGCAGATCACACGCACAACGCCGTTGCGGCGAATGATCTTGCAATTCCGGCACATCTTCTTGACCGATGCGGCGACTTTCATGGTCTTCTCCTTGACCTATCACTTGGCGCGGAACACGATCCGCGCCCGACTCAAATCGTAGGGCGTGAGCTCGACGGTGACCTTGTCACCCGGCAGGATGCGGATGTAGTGCATGCGCATCTTGCCCGAGATGTGGCCCAACACCACATGCCCGTTCTCCAGTTTGACCCGGAACGTGGCGTTCGGGAGATTCTCGAGAATCTCCCCTTGCATCTGGATAACGTCGTCCTTGGACATGTGCTCAGGTGGCCTTGAAGTTGGACTTCTTGAGCAGCGACTCGTACTGCTGGCTCATCACATAGCTCTGGACCTGGGCCCAGAAATCCATCGTGACAACGACGATGATCAGCAGTGACGTCCCACCGAAGTAGAACGGCACGTTGTACTTCAGCACCAGGAACTCAGGCAGCAGGCACACCGCAGTGATGTAGATCGCGCCAGCAAGCGTGAGGCGGCCCAGGATACGGTCGATGTGCTTGGCAGTCTGCTCACCCGGGCGGATGCCTGGAATGAACGCGCCGCTCTTCTTCAGGTTGTCCGCAGTCTCCCGGCTGTTGAACACGAGAGCCGTGTAGAAGAAGCAGAAGAAAACGATCATGGCCGCGTACAGAAGCACGTACACGGGTTGGCCCGGCGACAGCGCCGAAGACAGATCCTTCAACCAGCGCAGGCCTTCACCGGTGGCGAACCAGCCGACGATGGTTGCGGGCAGCAGGATGATGCTGCTGGCGAAGATCGGCGGGATCACGCCCGACATGTTGAGCTTCAGCGGCAGGTGCGAAGACTGCCCGCCATAGACCTTGTTGCCCACTTGCCGCTTGGCATAGTTGACCAGGATCTTGCGTTGGCCGCGCTCAACGAACACCACCACGAAAGTGACCAGCCCGACGATGGCGATGATGAACAGGCTTGCGACGATGCTCATAGAGCCCGTGCGCACGAGCTCGAACAGACCACCGATCGCGCTGGGCAAACCCGCGACGATGCCGGAGAAGATCAGGATCGAGATGCCGTTTCCGAGGCCTCGCTCGGTGATCTGCTCACCCAGCCACATCAGGAACATCGTACCGGCGACCAGGCTCACGACCGCCGTCATGCGAAAGCCCATGCCAGGGCTCAACACCAGGCCGGGCGAACCTTCGAGCGCCAGCGCGATACCGAGACTCTGGAAGATGGCAAGCACCAGGGTGCCGTAGCGGGTGTACTGCGTGATCTTGCGCTTGCCGGCCTCGCCTTCCTTCTTGATGGCTTCCAGCGAGGGCACGACGTACGTCATCAACTGCATGATGATCGACGCCGAGATGTACGGCATGATGCCTAGCGCCAGGACGCTGAAGCGAGACAGAGCGCCACCCGAGAACATGTTGAACAGGTTCAGGATGCCGCCGGCCTGGCCCTCGAACAGCTGCTTCATCTGCTGCGGGTCGATGCCGGGCACCGGGATGTGTGTCCCGAGGCGGTAGACGACCAGCGCCAGGATCAGGAAGACGATCCGGCGACGCAGGTCGCCGAATTTCCCGCTCTTGGCCAACTGGTTCGTGGAAGTAGCCACCGTCTGCGCGTCCTTCTTCAGGCCACCGAGCCGCCGACGGCTTCGATAGCCGCCTTCGCGCCTGCTGTGGCACCAACACCCTTGAGCGCGACCTTGCGGGTCAGCTCGCCGGCCTTGATGACCTTCACGACGCGGATCAGCTCGCCCACCAGGCCAGCGGCCTTCAGGGAAACCAGATCCACCTCGTCTGCGCCCAGGCGCTCGAGGTCGGCCAGGGTGACTTCACCCTTGAACTTCAGAGTGGTCGACTTGAAGCCGCGCTTCGGCAAGCGGCGCTGCAGAGGCATCTGACCGCCTTCGAAGCCCACCTTGTGGAAGCCGCCAGCACGGGACTTCTGCCCCTTGTGGCCGCGACCAGCGGTCTTGCCCAGACCAGAGCCGATGCCCCGGCCGACGCGGCGACGCGCCTTCTTGCTGCCGTCTGCCGGCTTGATCGTGTTCAGTTCCATTACAGCACCTGCACCAGATACGCGACCTTGTTGATCATCCCGCGGACGGAAGGCGTGTCCTCGAGGGTGCGCTGGCTGTTGAGCTTGCGCAGGCCCAGGCCACGCACGGTCGCGCGATGGTCCTCACGGGTGCCGGCCACGCTCTTGACGAGCTTGACGGTCAGGGTTTTCTTCTCGGACATGTCTTGGTTCTCCGCCAGGCGTATCAGTTGAAGAGGTCTTCGACCGACTTGCCGCGCTTGGCTGCCACGGCGGCCGGCGTCGTGGAGTTCTTCAGTGCGTCGAGCGTCGCACGCACCATGTTGTAGGGGTTCGAGGAGCCCAGGCTCTTGGCGACGATGTCGGTGACACCCATCACTTCGAACACTGCGCGCATCGGCCCGCCAGCGATGATGCCGTCACCCGGCTTGGCCGGCGCCATCAGCACCTTGGCCGCGCCGTGCATGCCGCGCACGTTGTGCTGGATCGTGCCGTTGCGCAACTGGACCTTGACCATGTTGCGGCGCGCGGATTCCATCGCCTTCTGCACGGCCACGGGCACTTCCTTGGCCTTGCCCTTGCCCATGCCGATGCGGCCATCGCCGTCGCCGACCACGGTCAGCGCGGCGAAGCTCAGCGTGCGGCCGCCCTTGACGACCTTGGTGACGCGGTTGACCGCGATCATCTTTTCCTTCAGACCGTCGTCGTTGCCTTCGGTCTGCTGGCGGGGGGTGAACTTTGCCATTTGATCTTTCCTTTAGCCGCGCTCAGAACTGCAGGCCGGCTTCGCGTGCCGCCTCGGCCAGCGCTTTCACGCGGCCGTGGTACGCAAAACCTGCGCGGTCGAAAGCGACCTTGTCGATGCCGGCGGCCTTGGCCTTCTCGGCGATGCGCTTGCCGATGATGGCCGCGGCGGAAGCGTTGCCGCCCTTGCCTGCGACACCCAGCTGCTCGCGCACGTCTTTTTCCGCCGTCGAGGCGCTTGCCAGAACCTGCGCGCCGTCGCCAGAGATGACGCTGGCGTAGATGTGCAGGTTGGAGCGAAACACCGTGAGGCGCGCCACACCCTGCAGCGCGATGCGCACGCGGGTCTGGCGGGAGCGGCGAAGGCGTTGTTCCTTCTTGGTCAGCATGATCTCGCTCCTTTACTTCTTCTTGGTTTCCTTGAGGGCCACACGCTCATCGGCGTAGCGGATCCCCTTGCCCTTGTACGGCTCGGGCGGGCGAATGGCCCGCACCTCGGCCGCAACCTGGCCAACCGCCTGGCGGTCGGCGCCCTTGATCAGGATCTCGGTCTGCGTCGGGCACTCGACCTTGACGCCAGCCGGCATTTCCTTGACCACGGGATGCGAAAACCCGATCTGAAGATTGAGCTTCGTGCCAGCGGCCTGGGCGCGGAAGCCCACGCCGACGAGCGTCAGCTTCTTCTCGAAACCCTTGCCGACGCCGTTGACCATGTTGGCCAGCAACGCACGCATCGTGCCGCTCATCGCGTCGGCTTCGGTGCTGTCGTTGGCGGGCGCCACGTTCAGTTCGGCACCGTTGCGGGTGACGTTGACCAGGCTGTGCACCGCACGCGCGAGGGTGCCGTTGGCGCCCTTGATCGTGATGTGCTCTGCGGTGATTGCGACCTCGACACCTTGCGGCACGGCGATCGGCATTTTTCCTACGCGGGACATGTCGAATCTCTCCTCAGGCCACGTAGCACAGGACTTCGCCGCCGACGCCGCTTGCGCGGGCCTTGCGGTCTGTCATGACGCCCTTGGGGGTCGTGACGATGGCCACACCCAGACCATTCATCACCTGCGGGATCGCGTCGCGACCCTTGTAGATGCGAAGGCCGGGACGGCTGACACGCTCGATACGCTCGATCACGGGACGGCCTGCGTAGTACTTCAACGAGATCTCGAGTTCGCTCTTGCCGCCATCAGCGCGCACAGCGAAACCGTCGATGTAACCCTCGTCCTTCAGCACCTGCGCGATCGCAACCTTCAACTTCGACGACGGCATCTTGACAACAGCCTTCTCCACGCTCTGGGCGTTTCGAATGCGGGTCAGCATATCGGCGATGGGATCACTCATGCTCATGAAAAATCTCCTGATCTGCTCGCCGATGTCACCAGCTGGCCTTGACGACGCCGGGAATGTCGCCCTTGAAGGCGAGTTCGCGGATCTTGTTCCGGCCGAGGCCGAACATGCGGAAGGTGCCACGTGCGCGACCGGTCAGCGCGCAACGATTGCGCAGACGGGTCGGGTTCGCATTGCGCGGAAGCTTCTGCAACTCGAGACGGGCCACGTAACGCTCTTCGTCCGAGCGCTGTGCGTCGTCTGCGACGCCCTTCAGCTCGGCGTACTTCTTCGCGTACTTGGCGACCAGCTTCTCGCGCTTCTCTTCACGCTGCTTGACGGACTTTTTCGCCACAGGGCACCTCAGTTCTTGAACGGGAAACGGAAGGCCACCAGGAGCGCCTTGCATTCCTCGTCGTTCTTCGCGCTCGTCGTGATGCTGATATTCAGACCACGGATTGCGTCGACCTTGTCGTAATCGATCTCAGGGAAAATGATCTGTTCCTTGACACCGATGTTGTAGTTGCCACGGCCATCGAATGAACGACCCGAGATGCCGCGGAAGTCGCGCACACGGGGCAGTGCCACGGTGACGAAGCGGTCCAGGAATTCGTACATCTGCACGCCGCGCAGGGTCACCATGCAGCCGATGGGCACGTTCTCGCGAATCTTGAAGGCCGCGATGGCCTTCTTCGACTTCGTGACCACGGGCTTCTGGCCGGCAATCTTGGTCAGGTCGCCCACGGCGTTGTCCATGACCTTCTTGTCGGAGACCGCTTCGCTCACGCCCATGTTGAGCGTGATCTTCTGAAGACGGGGGACCTGCATCACGGACTTGAAGCCGAACTTGGCCATCAGCTCAGGGACGATGACGTCCTTGTACTGGGCCTGCAGGCGGGCCACTCGGGCCGGTTGTTGTTGAGCCATCTGGGTGATCTCGCCTTAAGCCTTGATCTCGTCGCCACTGGACTTGAAGACGCGCACTTTCTTGCCGTCTGCCAGGAGCTTGATGCCGACCCGATCCGCCTTGCCGGTGGCCGGGTTGTAGATCGCGATGTTGGACTGGTCGATCGGCATCGTCTTGTCGACGACGCCGCCGGTGGTGCCCTTCATCGGGTTCGGCTTGACGTGCTTCTTGACGATGTTCACACCGTCAACGACCACGTGGTCTTCATCGACGCGCAGAGACACGGTCCCGCGCTTGCCTTTGTCGCGACCGGTCAGAACGATGACCTGATCGCCCTTGCGAATCTTGTTCATGTCAGAGCACCTCCGGAGCCAGTGACACGATCTTCATGAAGCGCTCCGAGCGCAGTTCGCGCGTCACGGGGCCGAAGATGCGCGTGCCGATCGGCTCGAGCTTGGCATTCAGGAGAACGGCGGCATTGCCGTCGAACTTGACGAGGGAGCCATCCTGGCGGCGAACGCCCTTGGCGGTGCGAACGACGACGGCGTTGTAGACCTCGCCCTTCTTCACTCGGCCACGCGGAGCAGCTTCCTTGATGGTGACCTTGATCACGTCACCAATGCCCGCATAGCGACGCTTGGAGCCGCCGAGCACCTTGATGCACATGACGGACTTGGCACCCGTGTTGTCGGCTACATCGAGCCGAGTTTGCATTTGGATCATCGTGTGTCCCCAACTTGCCCCGTCGCCGCGGGTTCGCGGCGTCGGTCAGTCTTGGGCTCCAGGTTCGGAGCAGATCCGAGAGTGTTCAATCCCGTAGCGGGGTTGTGTCCTCTCGGCGAAGCCTTGCATTATGCAGGGTAGCCGGAAGGCGTGTCAAGCGCCCCCGGCGATTTCATTCAGGCGGACTTGGCCTGGGCCAGCATGGTGTCCGCGTCGCTGACTTCGAACTTGCCCGGCCCCTCGATGTTCAGCGTCTTGACGACGCCGTCCTTGACCAGCATCGAGAAACGGTTCGCACGCACGCCCATGCCACGCGCGGTGAGGTCCAGCGTCAGGCCCGTCGCCTTGGCGAAGTCGGCACTACCGTCGGCCAGCATGCGGACCTTGCCGGCCGTATGCTGGTCCCGCGCCCAGGCGCCCATCACGAAAGCGTCGTTGACCGACACGCACCAGATCTCGTCGACGCCCGCGGCCTTGAGCTCGTCCGCCTTGGCCACGTAGCCGGGAACATGCTTGGCCGAGCAGGTGGGCGTGAAGGCGCCGGGAAGACCGAAAATGGCAACGGTCTTGCCAGCGGTCAGCTGCTCGATGGGGAAGCTGTTGGGGCCGAGCGAGCAGCCCGCACCTTCGACCTCGATGAATTCCTGCAGGTTGCCCGCGGGCAGCTTGTCTCCGACTTGGATCATGTTCAGTGTCTCCTGGCGTGTGAAATGAAAAACGGCCGGGCTGGAGTATCCAGCTTCCGGCCGTTCGAGGCGGTGGCAGGTCTTTAGACCAGACGCGCCTTCTCGACCAGGCGGGTCACGACCCACGACTTGGTCTTGCTGATGGGACGGCCTTCGGCGATCTCGACCAGGTCACCCATCTTGTACTCGCCCTTTTCATCATGGGCGTGGTACTTGCGGGACTTGGCGACGATCTTGCCGTAGAGCTCGTGCGCGGTGCGGCGCTCGACCAGGACCGTGACGGTCTTGGAGCGCTTGTCGCTCACGATACGGCCGACCAGCGTGCGAGTGTTCGTCGCGGGCGCTTGGGCTTGGGTGGTGGCGTCGCTCATTTGGCGGCTTCCTTCTTCTTCTGGGCGATGATCGTCTTGACACGGGCGATGTCACGACGGGTGTTGCCCAGTTGCGAATGGTTGGTCAGCTGCTGGGTCGCCTTCTGCATGCGCAGGCCGAAATGGGCCTTCAGCAGGTCAGCGACTTCCTTTTCCAGCGCGGCCACATCCTTGGTGCGCAGTTCAGAGGTTTTCATCGTGATCTCCTGGATCAGGCGCCGACCTGGCGGGCGACGAAGGTGCAACGCAGCGGCAACTTGGCAGCGGCGAGCGTGAAGGCCTCACGGGCCAGGGCTTCGGGCACACCGTTGACCTCGTACAGCACCTTGCCGGGCTGGATCTCGGCCACCCAGTATTCCGGGTTGCCCTTGCCGTTGCCCATGCGGACTTCGGCGGGCTTCTGCGAGATCGGCTTGTCCGGAAAGATGCGGATGAAGATCCGGCCACCGCGCTTGATGTGACGCGAGATGGCACGGCGAGCCGCTTCGATCTGGCGCGCCGTGATGCGGCCACGCTCGGTGGCCTTCAGGCCGAAGTCACCGAAGGACACCGCGGCACCACGCGTCGCGATGCCGGTGTTGCGGCCCTTCTGTTCCTTGCGGAACTTGCGGCGATTGGGTTGCAGCATTCTTATTCTCCTTTGGTCTCGCCACCGGCAGCCGGCGCAGCGCGAGGCACGCGCTTGACGGCCGGCTTGCGCGGCGCGTCGCCGGCAGGCGTGGCTGCGGGGTTGGCCGCAGCGGGGGCAGCATCGGTACGCGGACCACGGTCGCCGCCAGGGCCACCGGGGCCACCAGGACGGCCACGGCCGGCACCCGGGCGGTCGCCGCCAGGACGCGGACCACGGCGGGGCCGACGATCGTCGCCTTCGCTCGGGAGGGCGGTCAGCGCCGGCGACTCACCGTTGGCAAGCCGGTCGCCACGATAGACCCACACCTTGACGCCGATGACGCCATACGTGGTCTTGGCTTCCGAAAAACCGTAGTCGATGTCGGCCTTCAGAGTGTGAAGCGGCACGCGACCTTCGCGATACCACTCGCAACGCGCGATCTCGATGCCGTTCAGGCGGCCCGACGACATGATCTTGATGCCCAGGGCACCGAGACGCATGGCGTTCTGCATCGCGCGCTTCATGGCGCGGCGGAACATGATGCGCTTCTCGAGCTGCTGGGTGATCGAGTCGGCGATCAGCTGCGCATCGACTTCGGGCTTGCGCACCTCTTCGATGTTCACCGCGACGGGCACGCCCAGGCGGCGGCTGAGTTCAGCCTTCAGGTTCTCGATGTCTTCGCCCTTCTTGCCGATCACGACGCCCGGGCGAGCCGAGAAGATCGTGATACGGGCGTTCTTGGCGGGACGCTCGATGAGGATGCGCGAAACTGCGGCGTTCTTCAGCTTGGCCTTCAGGTATTCACGAACCTGAAGGTCTTCGGCCAGCATGCCGGCGAAGTTCTGACGGTTGGCGAACCAGCGCGAAGACCAGGCACGCGTGACGGCGAGGCGGAAGCCGGTCGGATGGATTTTCTGTCCCATGCTCTTCCTCAGTTGCCCACGGTCACGAAGATGTGGCAGGTAGGCTTGCTGATACGGTTCCCGCGGCCTTTGGCACGTGCGGAGAAACGCTTCAGCGTTGCACCCTGCTCGACGTAGATGCTCGTGATCTTGAGCTCGTCGATGTCGGCGCCGTCGTTGTGCTCGGCGTTCGCCACAGCCGATTCAACGGCCTTCTTGACGATCAGCGCAGCCTTCTTCGGCGTGAAATTCAGGATCTGGATCGCCTGATCGACTTTCTTGCCACGGATCAGGTCCGCCACCAGTCGACCCTTGTCGACAGAGAGGCGTACGCCGCGGACGCTTGCTTTGGTTTCCATGCGGCGCTCCTTATCGCTTGGCCTTCTTGTCCGCCGGATGACCCTTGAACAGACGGGTCAGGGCGAACTCGCCGAGCTTGTGGCCGACCATCTGGTCGGTCACGTACACAGGCACGTGCTGCTTGCCGTTGTGTACGGCCACGGTCAGCCCGATGAACTCGGGCAGGATCGTGCTGCGGCGCGACCAGGTCTTGATCGGCTTCTTGTCCTTGATGGCGGCGGCCTTCTCGACCTTTGCCAGCAAGTGGTGATCCACGAAGGGACCCTTCTTGAGTGAACGTGCCATGTTCTACGGCCTCACTTCTTGCGACGCGAGACGATCATCGTCTGCGTACGCTTGTTGCTGCGCGTGCGGTAGCCCTTTGTCAGGGTGTTCCACGGCGACACTTGCGGCATACCCTCGCCGGTGCGGCCTTCGCCGCCGCCGTGCGGGTGGTCCACCGGGTTCATGGCAACGCCACGAACCGTCGGGCGGATGCCTCTCCAGCGAATCGCACCGGCCTTGCCGTACTGGCGCAGGTTGTGCTCTTCGTTGGCCACTTCGCCGATCGTCGCGCGGCAGTCGATGTGGATCTTGCGGACTTCACCCGAACGCAGGCGAACCTGAGCGTAGGTGCCTTCACGCGCCATCAGCGTCACCGAGGTGCCCGCCGAGCGGCAGATCTGCGCGCCCTTGCCAGGCAGCATCTCGACGCAATGGATCGTGGAGCCGACCGGGATGTTGCGGATGGGCAGCGTGTTGCCGGCCTTGATCGGCGCTTCCGAGCCGGACATCAGCGTGGCGCCAGCCTCGACACCGCGCGGAGCGATGATGTAGCGACGCTCGCCGTCGGCATAGCACACCAGCGCGATGTGGGCCGTGCGGTTCGGGTCGTACTCGATCCGCTCGACCTTCGCAGGAATGCCGTCCTTGTTGCGCAGGAAATCGACGACGCGGTAGTGGTGCTTGTGGCCACCACCCTTGTGACGCATCGTGATGTGGCCGTTGTTGTTGCGACCAGCGTTCTGCATCTGCGGCTCGAGCAGCGACGCCTCGGGCTTGCCCTTGTGCAGATGCTTGTGCACCACCTTCACGACGGCGCGACGGCCGGGCGAAGTGGGCTTGACCTTGATGACAGCCATTACGCGGCCTCCCCGGAGAAGTTGAGCTCCTGACCAGGCTTCAACGACACATACGCCTTCTTGACGTGGTCGCGGCGGCCCACTCGGCCACCGAAGCGCTTGGTCTTGCCCTTCTGGTTCACGGTCTGGACGGATTCGACCTCGACCTTGAACATCAGCTCGACGGCAGCCTTGATCTCCGGCTTCGTGGCGGTGCGCAGGACCTTGAACAGGACCTGGTTCTGCTTTTCACCGACGCGCGTGGCCTTCTCGGAGATGATCGGCGCCACCAGCACCGTGGCCAGATGGCCTTCTTGATACTTCTTCTGGACGGCGCTCATGCGTACATCTCCTTGAGCTGCTCGATCGCGCCCTTGGTCACCAGCACCTTCTTGTAGAAGACGAGGGACAGGGGATCGGCGTAACGCGGCTCGATCACCAGGACGTTGGCCAGGTTGCGCGAGGCCAGCGCCAGGTTGTCGTCGACGAGGTCGGAGATCACCAGCACCGAGTCCAGACCCATGGCCTTGAACTTGGCGGCCAGCAGCTTCGTCTTCGGCGCCTCGATGGTCAGGGAATCGACCACCGCCAGGCGGCCGTCGCGGGCCAGCTGGGAGAGGATCGCAGCCATGCCGGCGCGATACATCTTCTTGTTGACCTTGTGCGAGAAGTTCTCGTCAGGCAGGTTCGGGAAGGTACGACCGCCCCCGCGCCACAGCGGCGAGGAGGTCATGCCGGCGCGAGCGCGGCCGGTGCCCTTCTGGCGGAAAGGCTTCTTCGTGGAGTGGTGGACCTCGGCGCGCGTGAGCTGCTTGCGCGTGCCCTGGCGTGCGTTGGCCTGATACGCCACGACCACCTGGTGCACCAGCGCTTCGTTGTAGTCGCGGGCGAACACGGTGTCGGGCGCGTCCACCTTGGAGGTGGCCTGGCCTTGTTCGTTCAGGAGTTCGAGCTGCATTCTCAAGCTCCCTTCTTCAGCTTGGCCTTGACGGCGGGCGACACGACCACGTGGCCGTTCTTCGCGCCAGGCACGGCGCCGCGGATCAGCAGCAGCGAGCGAGCCTCGTCCACACGGACGACGTCGAGGTTCTGGGTGGTGACGGTCACGTCGCCGCGGTGGCCGGACATCTTCTTGCCCGGGAACACGCGGCCAGGATCCTGCGCCATCGAGATCGAGCCCGGAACGTTGTGCGAACGGCTGTTGCCGTGCGACGCACGCTGCGACTTGAAGTTGTGGCGCTTGATGGTGCCGGTGAAACCCTTGCCGATCGAGGTGCCCTGCACGTCGACCTTCTGGCCGGCGGCGAACATCGTGACGGGGATCGTGGCGCCGGGCTGGAACTGGCCAGCGACATCAGCGGTAACACGGAACTCCTGGAGGAGTTCGCAGCCTTCCACACCCGCCTTGGCGAGGTGGCCGGCCTCAGGCTTGGTCACGCGAGATGCCTTGCGTGAACCGAACGCGACCTGAAGCGCGCTGTAGCCATCGGTGGCTTCGGTCTTGACCTGGGCGACGCGGTTGTTGGACACATCGAGCACGGTCACCGGAATGGCATCGCCATCCTCGGTGAACAGGCGCATCATGCCCACTTTGCGGCCCAGCAATCCGAGACGATTGCTCAGACTCATGGTTTTTCTCCAATGCCTCACATCGATTGGTGAGGCTGACGATTGAAAGGCAGGCATCAAGAGATGCCTGCCTCGCGGTAAGCCCGCCAGTTTACTGCAACTTGATCTCGACGTCCACACCCGCCGGCAGATCGAGCTTCATGAGCGCGTCCACGGTCTTGTCTGTGGGGTCGACGATGTCCATCAGGCGCTGGTGCGTGCGGATCTCGAACTGGTCACGGCTCGTCTTGTTGACGTGCGGCGAACGCAGGATGTCGAAACGCTGCATGCGCGTCGGCAGGGGCACGGGGCCCTTGACGATGGCGCCCGTGCGCTTGGCGGTCTCGACGATCTCGAGAGCGGACTGGTCGATCAGCTTGTAATCGAAAGCCTTCAGGCGAATGCGGATCTTCTGCTTTTGCATGGTCCGCTCCTTAGGCGATGATCTTGGCAACGACGCCGGCGCCGACGGTACGGCCGCCTTCGCGAATCGCGAAACGCAGGCCTTCTTCCATCGCGATCGGGTTGATCAGCTTGACCGTGATGCTGACGTTGTCGCCAGGCATCACCATTTCCT
>CAJAES010000106.1 GCA_903938815.1 uncultured beta proteobacterium | reverse complement strand
GCCGTGCTGCTCGAGGCCTCGATGAAGCTGGTCGTGCGCCAGGGCAGCCAGGAGGCGGTGCAGATCCGGGCCGACGACAACCTGCTGCCGCTGATCGAGACCGTGGTCGAGACGCGCAGCGGGCAGCCGACGCTGGTCGTGCGCTGGAAGCGCGGAATCTCCATCCGCAACAGCAGCGAGATCCTCGTCACGGTGGACGCGATCCGCATCCGCGGCCTGGCGGCATCCGGATCGGGCCTGATCGAGGCCAACGGACTCAGGACCGACCGCCTGCGCATGAGCGTGGCGGGCTCCGGCGACGTGCTCGTCAAGGATCTGGGCGCCGACGAAGTGGACGCCAGCATCGCGGGCAGCGGCGACATCAAGGCGAGCGGCCGCGCCACGCGCCTGAAGGTCAGCATCGCGGGCAGCGGGGACGCCGATCTCTCCGCGCTGACCGCCGACGAGGTCAAGGTCAGCATCGCAGGCAGTGGCGACGCCAAGGTCACGGCCGACACCGCGCTGTCGGTGTCGATCGCCGGCAGCGGCGACGTGCGCTACGGCGGCAAGGTCACGGCCGTGAAGACCTCCATCGTCGGCAGCGGAGACGTGCGCAGGCGTTGAGCCTGCCGCAGCGGCGACAATCGCCGGATGTCCGAATGGGAGCGCATCCGCCAGCATCCTGAGTTCCGCCGCGGCGCCGGGGAGATGTCCGGCATTGCGCTGGGGGTTGCTGCCTGGGGCCTGGTCACCGGGGTGGCCATGGTCAAGAGCGGGCTGTCGGTGCCGGTGGCGCTGGCGATGTCGCTGCTGGTCTTCGCCGGCAGCGCGCAGCTGGCTGCGTTGCCGCTCATCGTCGCCGGCGCGCCCATCTGGGTGGTCTGGGCCACTGCGATCTGCGTGAACCTGCGTTTCGTGATCCAGAGCGCGCAGTGGCGGCCCTACCTGGCGCACCTGCCCCTGAAGCAGCGGGCGCTGATGTCGTATGTGGCTGCCGACCTGAACTACGTGCTGTTCATGGCGCGCTTCCCCGACCCGAAGCCGGCGCCCGGCCAGGTGCCGTACTTCTGGGGCGGCTCGCTGATGAACTTCGGCGCCTGGCACATCATGTCCATCGTGGGCATCCTGTTCGCCGCGGTCATTCCCACGGAGTGGGGCTTCGGATTCGCCGGTGTCATGGCGCTGTTGGGCCTGGTGTGCTCGCTGCTCGTGGACCGCTCCACCTGGGTCGCCGCCGCCGTGGCGGGCTGCGCAGCCGTGGCGGCCTTCGCGCTGCCTTTCAAGCTCAACATCGTCGTCGCCATCGCCGCGGCCGTGGCCATCGGACTACTGATCGACCACACCACCCCGCGCACGCCGCTGCCGGCTACGGATCCCACATGAGCCTGTGCAGGGCCGCCCCAAACTGGCTCATCACCCCCCTGGGGGGCGGGCGCGCAGCGACCTGGGGGCAGACATGAGCTCCCTGGAGGCGCTGATCACCATCGTCGGGCTGGCGATCATCTCGCTGGTCACGCGCGGCTTCTTCATTCTTCCCAGCCGCGAGGTGCCCATTCCCGGGTGGCTTCAGCGCGGCCTGCGATACGCGCCGGTCGCCGCGCTCACCGCCGTCGTCGTGCCCGAGGTGATCATGACGCAGGGCCACCTCATCGACACTTGGCAGGACGCCCGCATCTACGCCGCCGCCGCCGGCGCGGCCTGGTTCTTCTGGCGCCGGGGCATCCTTGGCACCATCGTCACCGGCACCGCCGTGCTGCTCGTGCTGCGGCTCGGCCTCGGCTGGTGACCGTCCATCTTTCCACTCACCCATCCACCGCCATGAACGTCATCCGCTTCGCCGATCTGATCGCTGCCGGCCGTGTCGCCGGCAAGCGCGTGTTCATCCGTGCCGACCTCAACGTCCCGCAGGACGATGCCGGCAACATCACCGAGGACACCCGCATCCGCGCCAGCCTGCCGGCCATCCGCATGGCGCTGGACGCCGGCGCCGCGGTGATGGTGACCAGCCACCTCGGCCGCCCGACCGAAGGCGAGTTCAAGCCCGAGGACTCGCTGGCCCCCGTGGCCGCGCGCACCTCCGAACTGCTGGGCCGCGAGGTGCCGCTGGTCTCGAACTGGGTCGATGGCGTCACCGTGGCCCCCGGTCAGGTGGTGCTGCTGGAGAACTGCCGCCTGAACAAGGGCGAGAAGAAGAACAACGAGGAACTGGCGAAGAAGATGGCCGCGCTGTGCGACATCTTCGTGCACGACGCGTTCGGCACGGCGCACCGCGCCGAGGCCAGCACCTACGGCATCGCGCAGTTCGCGCCCGTGGCCTGCGCAGGCCCCCTGCTGGCCGCCGAGATCGACGCCGTCACGAAGGCGCTGGCGCACCCGAAGCGGCCGCTGGTCGCCATCGTGGCCGGCAGCAAGGTCAGCACCAAGCTCACCATCCTGAAGAGCCTGGCCAGCAAGGTGGACGGTCTCATCGTGGGCGGCGGCATCGCCAACACCTTCCTGCTGGCCATGGGCCTGCCCATCGGCAAGAGCCTGGCCGAGGCCGATCTGGTGGCCGAGGCCCGCGCCGTGATCGACGCCATGCAGGCCCGCGGCGCCGCCGTGCCCATCCCGACCGATGTGGTCACCGCGAAGAGCTTCGCTGCCGACGCGCCCGCCACCGTCAAGGCCGTGGCCGACGTGGCCGCCGACGACCTCATCCTCGACATCGGCCCGCAGACCGCGGCCGTCCTCGCCGCGCAGCTCAAGGCCGCCGGCACCATCGTCTGGAACGGTCCCGTGGGCGTCTTCGAGTTCGAGGCCTTCTCGCACGGCACCGAGGCCATCGCGCGCGCCATCGCCGACAGCCCGGCCTTCAGCATCGCCGGCGGTGGCGACACGCTGGCGGCCATCGCCAAGTACGGCATCGAGGACCGGGTGGGCTACATCTCCACCGGCGGCGGCGCCTTCCTGGAGGTGCTGGAAGGCAAGACCCTGCCGGCGTTCGAGATCCTGGCCCGCCGCGCTGCGGCGTAGGCGCATAGGCGCATAGGCGCGCAGATGGGCTGCCGCACAGCCGCGTAGCCGCGTGTAGACCCCTGGGTCGGGCCCGCTGGATCGGGCGTAATCTCGCGTTCCACCCGAACGACGAGGAGACGCCCGATGTCCAAGCCCCTGTCCGACGCCGAACAGGCGCTGCGCGACGCCGCGCTGGAGTACCACCGCGCACCCACGCGCGGCAAGATCGCCGTCACGCCCACGAAGCCGCTGTCGAACCAGCGCGACCTGTCCCTGGCTTACTCCCCTGGCGTGGCCTATGCCTGCCTGGCGATCCAGGAAGACCCGTCCCTGGTGCACGAGTACACCTCGCGTGGCAACCTGGTGGGTGTGGTCACCAACGGCACCGCCGTGCTGGGGCTGGGCGACATCGGCCCGCTGGCCGGCAAGCCGGTGATGGAAGGCAAGGGCTGCCTGTTCAAGAAGTTCGCCGGCATCGACGTCTTCGACATCGAACTCGCCGAGCGCGACCCCGACAAGCTGATCGACATCATCGCCGCGCTGGAGCCCACGCTCGGCGGCGTGAACCTCGAGGACATCAAGGCGCCCGAGTGCTTCTACATCGAGAAGAAGCTGCGCGAGCGCATGAACATCCCGGTGTTCCACGACGACCAGCACGGCACCGCCATCATCTCGGCCGCTGCGCTGCTGAACGGCCTGGAGCTGGTGGGCAAGGCCATCGGCGACGTGAAGCTCGCCGTCTCCGGCGCGGGCGCGGCGGCCATCGCCTGCCTGGACGTGATGGTGGGCCTGGGCGTGAAGCGCGAGAACATCTTCGTCTGCGACAGCAAGGGCGTGATCCGCGAGGGGCGCGGCGACACGCTGGACGAGAGCAAGCAGCGCTTCTGCCAGCGCACCGACGCCCGCACCCTGGCCGACGTGGTGGACGGCGCCGACGTGTTCCTGGGCTGCTCGGCGCCCGGCGTGATGACGCCCGAGATGGTGAAGACCATGGCGCGCCAGCCCATCATCCTGGCACTGGCCAACCCCGAGCCGGAGATCCGCCCCGAACTGGCCAAGGCCGCGCGGCCCGACTGCATCATCGCCACCGGCCGCAGCGACTACCCGAACCAGGTCAACAACGTCCTGTGCTTCCCGTACATCTTCCGTGGCGCGCTCGACTGCGGCGCCACCAAGATCACCGAGGCGATGAAGCTCGCCTGCGTGCGCGAGATCGCCGCGCTGGCCAAGGCCGAGGCCAGCGACGAGGTGGCCGCCGCCTACGCCGGCAAGGACCTGACCTTCGGCCCCGACTACCTGATCCCGACGCCCTTCGACGTGCGGCTGATCCTGCGCATCGCGCCCGCAGTAGCCCGCGCGGCGGCCGAATCGGGCGTGGCCACGCGGCCCATCGCCGACCTCGACGCCTACCGCCAGCAGCTCGGGCGTTTCGTTTACCAGACCGGCATGTTCATGCGGCCGGTCTTCGAGGCCGCCAAGGCGCGCCCGGCGCGCGTGGTCTACGCCGAAGGTGAGGACGAGCGCGTGCTGCGCGCGCTGCCGGTGGTGCTGGAGGAAGGCCTCGCGCAGCCGATCCTGATCGGTCGCCCGGAGGTCATCCGAATGCGCATCGAGCGCGCCGGCCTGAAGCTGCAGGCTGGCCGCGATTTTCAGGTCTGCGACCCCGAGGACGACCCGCGATTCCGCGACTACTGGGAGCTCTACCGCTCGCTGCGCGGCCGCGACGGCGTAAGCCCCGACACCGCCAAGGCGGCGGTGCGGCGCTCCAACACGCTCATCGGCTCGCTGATGCTTCGGCGCGGTGAAGCCGATGCGCTGCTTTGCGGCCTGGTGGGCCGCTACGACGCCCACCTGGAGCACATCCAGCAGGTGATCGGCACCCGCGAAGGCGCCCACGTGATGGCGGCCATGAACGCGCTGATGCTGGAGCAGCACACGCTCTTCATCGCCGACACCTTCGTGCACGAGGAGCCGAGCGCCGAGCAGCTGGCCGAGATCGCGCTGCTGGCGGCGGCCGAGGTGCAGCGTTTCGGCCTGCCGCCGAAGGTGGCCTTCGTGTCGCACTCCACCTTCGGCTCGTCGCAGCGGCCCTCCGCCCTGCGCATGCGCGCGGCGCGCGACCGTTTCGTGCAGCTGGCGCCGCACATCGAGTGCGACGGCGAGATGCACGGCGACGCGGCGCTGTCCGAGTCCGTGCGCCGCGGCTACCTGCCCGACACCACGCTCACCGGCGCCGCCAACCTGCTGGTGCTGCCCAACATCGATGCCGCGAACATCCTGTTCAACGTGCTGAAGATGACGGGCTCGCAGGGCGTGACCGTGGGCCCGATCCTGCTGGGTGCGGCGCGCCCGGCGCACATCCTCACGCCCTCGGCCACGGTGCGCCGCCTGGTCAACATGACGGCCCTCGCCGTGGCCGACGCGGCGGACGCTGTAACCGCCCGGTAATCGCCCGAGGCGAAGCCGCCTCCATAATCGCCCCGCCAACCTGTTACGGAGTTACTTCGATGCGCGCCACCAAGATCGTTGCCACGCTCGGCCCGGCGTCTTCCTCGCCGGAGATGCTGGAACGCATGATCCGGGGCGGGGTCGACGTGGTCCGTCTGAACTTCTCGCACGGCAAGGCACAGGACCACATCGACCGCGCGATGCTCGTGCGCGAGGTGGCCGCCCGTGCCGGCAAGGCGGTGGCCATCATGGCCGACCTGCAGGGCCCGAAGATCCGCGTCGGCAAGTTCGAGGGCGGCAAGACAGAACTGGTGGCGGGGCAGCCCTTCATCCTGGACGCCGCGCGCACCGAGCCCGGCAACAACGACATCGTCGGCCTGGACTACAAGGACCTGCCGCGCGACGTACGCCCCGGCGACACCCTGCTGCTCAACGACGGCCTGCTTCGCCTGACGGTGGACAAGGTTATCGGGGACCAGGTGCACACCACTGTGCGCGTGGGCGGCGAGCTGAGCAACAACAAGGGCATCAACAAGGCCGGCGGCGGCCTGACGGCCCCGGCGCTCACCGCGAAGGACATGGAGGACATCCGCACCGCGATGAGCTTCCAGTGCGACTACCTGGCGGTCAGCTTCCCCAAGAGCGCCACCGACATGGAAATGGCGCGCCAGCTGGCCAACGTGGCCGGCGAGCCCTTCCGCCACAAGCCGGCGCTGATCGCGAAGATCGAGCGCAGCGAGGCCATCCCGGTGCTCGAGCAGATCCTGCGCGCGTCCGACGGCATCATGGTCGCGCGCGGCGACCTGGCCGTCGAGGTGGGCAACGCGGCCGTGCCGGCGCTGCAGAAACGCATGATCCGCATGGCGCGCGAACTCGACAAGGTCGTGATCACGGCCACCCAGATGATGGAGTCGATGATCGTCAACGCCGTGCCCACGCGCGCCGAGGTCAGTGACGTCGCCAATGCGGTGCTCGACGGCACCGACGCCGTGATGCTCAGCGCCGAGACGGCCGCCGGCCGCTACCCGCTGGAAACCGTGGAGCAGATGGCCGCCATTGCGCTAGAGGCCGAGGCCGCCGACGACGTCAGCATCGAGACCGACTTCGCCAACAAGCGCTTCGGCCGCATCGACCAGTCGATCGCGATGGGCGCGCTGTTCACTGCGCACCACCTGGGCTGCAAGGCCATCCTGGCCCTGACCGAGTCGGGCTCGACGGCGCTGTGGATGAGCCGGCACCGCATCAAGGTGCCGATCTACGGCCTGACCTCCCAGGAAACGTCGCAGCGCCGCATGACGCTCTACCGCAACGTGCGCCCGCTGCTGATGCCCAAGATGACCGACCGCGACGAGGCCCTGGCCGCGGCTGAGAAACTGCTGGTGGACCTGGGCGTGCTCAAGCCGGGCGACACCTACGCCATCACCTGCGGCGAGCCGATGGGCTACCCGGGCGGCACCAACATGCTCAAGGTCTGCCGGGTCGGCTGAAGGCCGACCCAGCGGCGGCGCAGCCGCAGCGTGCGGCCGCAGGCCGGACGGGAAGAGCTCGGCGCAGCCAAAGTCTGCCGGGTCGGCTGAAGGCCGACCCAGCGGCGGCGCAGCCGCTGCGCCCGGCCGCAGGCAGGGGGGAAGAGCTCGGCATAGCCAAAGTCTGCCGGGTCGGCTGAAGGCCGACCCAGCGGCGGCGCAGCCGCAGCGTGCGGCCGCAGGCCGGACGGGAAGAGCTCGGCGCAGCCAAAGATTTATATCGTTTAAAACAGTTATGAATCGACCTTGATGCGGCTTCGATCACCGAAGACTGTGCTCGAATGTGCCGAAATCAGGGTTTGCGCGGAATCTCAGGCGGAACGAAGGCATCAAGAAACCGAGTTAACTGCCGAAACTGCTCTTAACGCATCATGGATGCCGAAAGAGTCTGCATGGCCATCCTGTCCCGGTATTCCGCAATCCGCACGCTGATCGTCGAGGACATGCCGACGCAGCAGACCACGCTGCGCGGCCAGCTCCAGTTGCTGTACATCCAGAAGGTGGATGTGGCGTCGACGGTCGAGGCCGCGGTCCGGTTGATCCGGCAGCACGTCTACGGTCTCGTGATCTGCGACTACAACCTCAACCAGAAGAGCGACGGCCAGCAGCTTCTGGAACATCTGCGCGATACCGGTCTGCTGGCACCCGGCTGCCTGTTCTTCATGGTGACAGCCGACAGCCGCTACGACGCGGTCGCCGCGGCAAGCGAGCACCGGCCGGACTCCTACCTTGTCAAGCCGATCACCGCGGGGGAGGTCGAGGACCGGCTGAAGTCGCTTCTCGACCGACGCCATGCCATGCAGCTGGTCACCCAGCGTCTGGCCCGAGATGATCTCGCCGGCGCCCTGGCGGCGTGCGAAACGATCCTGGCCAAGCGGGGTCGCTGGTCGATGCAGGCCCTGCAGTTCAAGGGGCAGACGCTGCTCCAGATGGGCCGGCACGGCGACGCAGCGGCGGTCTATCGTCAGGCCCTTTCCATCCATGCCGCCCTCGCCTGGGCACAGCTTGGCCTGGCCAAGGCCTTGCAGGCAGGCGGCGACGTCGACGGGGCACTGCGCTTGGCAGAGGGGCTGATCCGGTCGCCGGATGGCGCGAGAAACGTCGAGGCCTACGATCTCGTCGTGTCTTGCCTGGAGGCTCGTGGCGACCACCGTGGCGCCTTCGGGATGCTGAAGGATTCAGCGGCCGTCGTGCCTTCGGCGCGGCGTCAGCGGATCGTCGGCGAGGCGGCCTATCGCAACGGCGACATCGGGACTGCCCGCGACTGCTATTCCCGGGTGGCGATGGCCACGCAGGGCACCATCGCAGCCCAGCCCCAGGACGCGATCGCGCATGCGCAGGTGCTGGTCGATGCCGGTGACTGCGTCGCGGCAGAGGCGGTGATCGCAGCCAGCGCGAAGGCCTTTCCCAACGACCGGATGTTGGCCGTCGCGGCACCGGCGCTCGGCGCGCAGATGCAGGCCCGCAACGGGGACTCCACTGCCGCCAGCGCCAGCCTTGCCTTCGCGAGAGAGCGTGAGATCCTGCGCCGCTCGTCGGCCGATTTCTCGACGATCGTGCTGGCGAAAGCCGAGCTGATGGCGGGCCATGAGGAGGCGGGCCTGAAGCGGCTGGAGTCGGCCGTGACCGACGACCACCTTAACCTTCGCACCCGCCAGCTCATCGGGCAGACGCTGCATCAGACCGGTCACGCCGACCAGTTCGCCCGTGTCGTAGAAGCGGGCATCGTCGCCCACCACGTTGCCGCTGCCAAGGCGTTGTTCCGGGATGGGCGCGCCGACCGCGCCCTCACGACGATCGAGTACGCGCTGGCGGACTACCCCGACAACTGCGAGGTGCTGCTTCAGGTGGCGCAGATGCGATGCCTGATGCTGCGAGACAGCAAGCACCTGGATACCCCGGCCGTCGAGCGGGTGCGAGCGTGCCTGTCGCGTCTGGACGCACTGATGCCGGGCAGCGACCGGGTGGCCCGGTTGCATGCCTACTACCGCGAGACCCTCGCCGAACTGGAAGGCGTCAGCAGGGTGCCGCAGTGACCATGAGCCCGCAGCTCGTGGCGCTCGCGATCCACGACGTCAAGAACGCGTTGGGCGCCCTCGAGGGCGAACTCGGCGCTCTCGAGACGAACCCCAGCCCGGCGAAGGCGCGCGCCGCGCGGCGCCGCTGCGCTCGGCTGCGCCGGAACTTCGTCGCCTTCTTGACGGTGTACCGCGTGTCCGAAGAGTTGCGCCCGCAGTTGTCAGACGAGTCGCCGCTCGAATTCCTGGCCGGCCTCGTCCGGCATATCGAGCCCGAGCCGGGCTCCGGCGTCCGCTTGGGCTGCGGCCCTTGCGCCGCGGCGCCCGTCTTCTGGCATTTCGACCACCGACTGGTGCGCCTGGCGATCGACGCAGCGCTGCACAACGCGCTGCGCTTCGCACGCGAGGCGGTGGTGATCGACGCCGCCGAGGTCGACGGCTGGCTGGTCATCTCGATCGAAGACGACGGCCCTGGGTTGGGCGCCGGCGTCGCCGCGGCCGACCGGGGTGCCGAAGGGTCGACCGGACTGGGCACCGAGCTGTGCCGCGCCGTGGCCCGCGCCCACCGGCATGGCGAGCGCGAGGGGCGGATCACGCTGGCGAACCGGCCACAACGCGGGGCGCGCTTCGAACTCTGGCTACCTTGAGGCGCGTGGCGGCTCCTGCCGACCGCCGCGCGCGCGGAGTTCGACCGATCTCGGCGGACCCAGGTGGCGCCGCCATCAACGCACGGCAGCGACCATGGCCGCCACGCGGGGCGCCATGCCATCAGCGCGCAGATCCACTTGCGGGTGGGTGCGGGCGTAGACGCGGAAGAGCTCATCGGCGAAAGCCGGGCCGATGTCCTCGATGCCGCTGAAGTCGAGTCGTGCGCGGCGGAACTGG
Source organism: uncultured beta proteobacterium (assembly GCA_903938815.1). Taxonomy (GTDB): domain Bacteria; phylum Pseudomonadota; class Gammaproteobacteria; order Burkholderiales; family Burkholderiaceae_C; genus Rubrivivax. Next base: position 40,916 of record CAJAES010000106.1, on the reverse strand, counting down.
TCCAGGCGGGCCGTGACCCGACGTGCTTGCGCGCGCGACTCCAGACCGATCTGCGGCCCCGTCAACAGGCGCAGCGGCACTTCGGTGTGCTCGAACCCGTAACCCTGCTCCGCCTGCGACCGCAGGACCTCGTCGAGCGTGCGCGTCGTGTCCAGCGCCATGGCCAGGAAGACCGACGTGCCCTGGCGCGCCATCGGTCTCAGGCTGGACCAGCCGCTGCGCCCCGGCCGCCTCTGGAACGCCTGCCGGTTGGCGTGCAGGTCGAAGATGTCGGCAGAGCGCGCCACGAAGAACAGGCCGTGGCCGCAGTGGCGTTCGGGCTGCGTCGTGAGCTTGCCCTTGCCGAGCTCCAGCATCGCGAGCTGAGGGTCGCCGATGTGCCAGGCCTGCTCGATCTTCTCGAACACGCCGCAGCCGTCATCCGACACCAGCATCTGCAGGTGCAAGCCGGTCTGGCGCACCGAGACCGTGACGCCACTGCCGCCGCTGTGGTCGATGGCGTTGTTCAAGAGCTCCGTGAAGGCATGCTGCGCCAGGCGCGCCACGTTCGGGCTCAGGTCCAGCAGGGGCGCGAAGTCACGGGACCAGGGCAGGTCCTCCTGCAGTCCCTGCAGGGCATAGTGCTGCACGATCTGGCGCATCTGGCCCGGCCGGTAGACGGGCTTTCGGGGTGTACCGCTGGCGCTCAGCCATTGGCTGTCGACCAGCGAGGCGAGCAGCTTGCGGGCGCGACGGCGGCTGATGGCCTGCCGCTGCATCACGTGCGCGAGCAGGTCATCACCGTGGCGGACGGCGGCCCCGGTGATCCACGTCGTGGCCGACGCGAGGGTGTTGCGGGTCATGGCGGGCTCCGCGCAGCGGACGAAAGGCTGCGGTTCGCGCAGTGTCGGCCCGACGGGCTGTGAACCTGAGCGCGAAAAGAGGGTGGAACCGGCGTCAGATCAGCGCGCCGCCACCCCGCGTCGCTAGAATTCGTCGCAGTTACGGCCCGATTACAGCGGCCCCGGAATACCCACAGGAGATCGACATGCCCCTCGTTTCCATGCGCCAGTTGCTGGACCACGCCGCCGAGAACGGCTACGGGATCCCGGCCTACAACGTCAACAACCTCGAGCAGGTGCAGGCGGTCATGACTGCAGCGGCCGAAGTCGGTGCGCCCGTCATCCTGCAGGCCAGCGCCGGTGCCCGCAAGTACGCCGGCGAGCCCTTCATCAAGCACCTGATCCAGGCGGCGCTCGAGCAGTGGCCCGATATCCCGCTCGTGATGCACCAGGACCACGGCCAGAGCCCGGCCGTGTGCCAGGGCGCGATCGGCCTCGGTTTCAGCTCGGTCATGATGGATGGCAGCCTCGAGGCCGACGGCAAGACCATCGCCAGCTACGACTACAACGTCGACGTCACCCGCAAGGTCGTCGACATGGCCCACACGCTGGGCGTCACCGTCGAGGGCGAACTCGGCTGCCTGGGCTCGCTGGAGACGATGCGCGGCGACAAGGAGGACGGCCACGGCACCGAATCCACCATGACGCGCGAGCAGCTGCTGACCGACCCCGAGCAGGCCGCCGACTTCGTGCGCCGGACGCAACTCGACGCGCTGGCCATCGCCATCGGCACCAGCCACGGCGCCTACAAGTTCACGCGCAAGCCCACGGGCGACATCCTCGCGATCGACCGCATCAAGGAAATCCACCGCCGCATCCCGAACACGCACCTCGTGATGCACGGATCGTCCAGCGTGCCGCAGGATCTCCTGGCCATCATCCGCCAGTACGGCGGCGCCATGAAGGAAACCTACGGCGTGCCGGTCGAGGAGATCCAGGAAGCCATCAAGCACGGCGTGCGCAAGATCAACATCGACACCGACATCCGGCTGGCGATGACGGCCGCGGTGCGCAAGTACATGGCGGAGAACCCCGACAAGTTCGACCCGCGCGACTACCTGAAGCCGGCCCGCGAGGCCGCCAAGCAGATCTGCCGCCAGCGCTACGTCGAGTTCGGGTGCGAAGGCCAGGCGGGCAAGATCAAGCCCATGGGCCTGACGGCGGTGGCCCAGCGTTATGCGCGCGGCGAGCTCGCCATGGTGGTCGCGGGCTGAGCTGAGGCATCATTCCGTCAGCCGATGAACGGGCCGCCCTTGCGGCCCTTTCCTTTTGTTCTGCGCCACACTGGCGCCCAGACGCCTTCAACGGGCCCGGATCACGCCATGACCACGCTGCTCGAATCCAAGCTCCGCTCCCTGCCGCTCATGCACCGCGGCAAGGTGCGCGACAACTACGAGGTCGGCGAAGACCGCATCCTCATGATCGCGACCGACCGCATCTCGGCATTCGATGTCGTCATGAGCGAGCCCATTCCGGGCAAGGGCGAGATCCTCACGCAGATGGCGCTGTTCTGGTTCCGGCAGCTCGCCGCAGTGTGCCCGAACCACCTCACCGGCGATGACCCCGTCAGCGTCGTGCGGCCCGACGAGGTCGACCAGGTGCGTGGCCGGTCCATGCTCGTCAAGCGGCTGCAGCCCATTCCCATCGAGGCCGTGGTGCGAGGCTACCTCGCCGGCTCCGGCTGGAAGGAATACCAGGCCAGCGGCACCGTCTGCGGGGTCCAGTTGCCACCCGGCCTGCAACTGGGCAGCCGCCTGCCCGCCCCCATCTTCACGCCTGCCACCAAGGCCGACGCCGGCGAGCACGACGAGAACATCGACTTCGCCACGACCGAGCGTCTGATCGGCGCGCCGCGCGCCGCCCAGGTCCGCGATGTTTCCATCCGCCTGTACGAGGCCGCGGCCGCCTACGCGCTCACCCGTGGCATCGTCATCGCCGACACCAAGTTCGAGTTCGGCCTCACCCCGGACGGCCAGCTGACCCTGATGGACGAGGCGCTGACGCCCGATTCCTCGCGCTTCTGGGAAGCCTCCGGCGTGGCTGCCGGCAACTTCAAGTCCAGCTACGACAAGCAGGCCATCCGCGACTGGCTCGAGTCCCAGCAAGTCGACGGCGCACCCTGGAACAAGCGCTACCCGCCGCCGCCGCTCTCGCCGGCCATCTGCTCCACGGTGATTTCGCAGTACCGGGAGATCTTCGCGCGGCTGGCGAGCTGAACTGCCGATGAGCAGGCTCGACGATCTGCGGGCGCTGGCCAGTGCCCCGAACGACGAGCCCTCCCAGACCGCCGCCCGCATCGAACTGGGCTGCTACCTGGCGCGCGCCGGCGAACTCGAGGAAGCCCGCGGCATCGCGGAGACCCTGCGCGGCCGACGCGAGCCCGGCATCGACCTGCAATCCTCGGTGCTCGCCTTCCTGCTCGACGGCCTGTGTGCGTACTTCGCCTGCGACACCAATGGCGCGCTCGACCGCCTTCGGCGCGGCTTCGAGCTCAGCCGGTCCTTCGGCCTCACGCCCCTGTCGATGCGGTTCGCGGCCTGGCTGCTGCACGTCCGGTTCAACGCCTTCCGCATCGACGGCTGCCAGGACGACCTCGCCTACCTGGCGGCCCACTGGAAGAACGCCCCCCAGGACGCCGTGATCCGGGCACAGCTCACCCTGGCCGACATGGAGATGACGGCCGGCCACCTGGCGCCGGCCACCGCCCGCTATGCCGTCACGCGGCGGCTGGCCGAGGCGATCGGGGACCGCCTGGTGCTGGGCGCGATCATGCACAACCGCTCGACGCAGCTGCTCTCCAACTTCCGCTGGCAGGAGTTCGTCGAGCGGTCGGCCTGGCGCGGCGACCGCTTCCGCCTGCAGGAGCTCAGCTCGGCGGAGTCCTTCGAGTCCCTGGTGGGTGCGCTGGGCGGCCTGTACCCCTACGCGCTGTCCCGCGCCCGCCTGCTGCTCCTCGACGGTGACTTCGAGCGTGCGCTGCAGGCCTACGAGCCCTGCCTCGAGGGCCTGGCCCGCGGCGACCGCCGCCTGCTGGCCTCGGCCCGGGCCGACATGGCCCTGTGTCATCATTGCCTCCGGCGTCCCGATGCGGCCCTGGCGCTCGTGGCGCAGGTGCTGGACGACGGCTTCGAGGCGGCCCACAGCGACGACCATGCGGTCGCGCTGGCCATTTCGGCCACCATCCTCACGGAACTCGGGCAGGCACAGCGTGCAGCCGGGATCCTGGAGACGGTGAGCACGCTGCGGGCCGCCAACCACCGGCAGATGGAGTTGCTGCAGTCGATGCTTTCGTCCTATCGCGATGTCCTGACCGCCTGATCCGTCATCCCCCGAGAACATGAAAACCGACGTGCAAGTCTTCATCGTGATGGGTTCGTCCAGCGACTGGCCGACCCTGAAACCGGCCGCCGAGATACTCGATCTCTTCGGCGTGAGCTACAGCGCGCAGGTGATCTCGGCGCACCGGATGCCGGACGACATGTTCCGCTTCGCGGAATCCGCCTACGACCGCGGCGTGCGCGCCATCATCGCGGGCGCGGGCGGTGCGGCGCACCTGCCGGGCATGCTGGCGGCCAAGACCACGGTCCCGGTGCTCGGCGTCCCCGTTCCCAGCAAGCACCTGCAGGGCGTGGACTCCCTGCATTCCATCGTCCAGATGCCCAAGGGCATCCCGGTGGCCACCTTTGCCATCGGTACCGCCGGCGCCGCGAATGCAGCCCTGTTCGCGGTGGCGATGCTCGCGCGCGAGGTTCCCGGCCTGCACGACAAGCTCCTGGCCTACCGCCAGCAGCAGACCGAGGTCGCGCGCGGCATGACCGGGGACCTGACATGAATCTCACCGTCCTGCCCGGCACGCCCGACGCACTCGGCCGCACGCCCACGCTCGGGGTGCTGGGTGGTGGCCAGCTGGGCCGCATGTTCGTGCATGCCGCGCAGCAGGCCGGCTACGCCACCGCGGTGCTCGAACCCGATGCGCACAGCCCCGCTGGCCTCGTGGCGCACCACCACGTGCGCGCGCCGTACAGAGACCCAGCCGCGCTGGCCGAACTGAGTGCGCTCTGCGCGGCCGTCACGACCGAATTCGAGAACGTCCCCGCGGATGCGCTTCAGACGCTGGCCGCCCACGTGCCGGTGGCGCCGGCCGCCGAGGCCGTGGCGGTGTGCCAGCACCGGGCGCGCGAGAAGGCTTTCTTCCAGCGCGCGGGCGTGCCCTGCGCGCCGTTCGCGCTCATCGAGGGGCCGGCCGATCTTTCGGTGGTGCCCGGCTCGATGTTTCCGGCCCTCCTGAAGACGTCCACGCTCGGCTACGACGGCAAGGGCCAGGCGACCGTTCCCTCGCCGGCCGAACTGCCCGCCGCGTGGGCTTCGCTGAAGCAGGCGCCGTGCGTGCTCGAGAAGCGGCTGGCGCTGCGGGTGGAGCTCAGCGTCATCGTGGCCCGCGGCCACGATGGCGCCTGCGTCCACCTGCCCGTCCAGCAGAACCTGCACCGCGACGGCATCCTGGCCGTCACCCAGGTGCCTGCCCCCGATGTCCCGGCCGAACTGGGCGCGCAGGCCGTTGCGTGCGCGCAGCGGCTGGCCGCCGAGCTCGGCTACGTGGGCGTGCTCTGCGTCGAATTCTTCGCCCTGGCCGACGGCACGCTGGTGGCCAACGAGATGGCCCCGCGCCCGCACAACTCGGGCCACTACAGCCTGGACGCCTGCGATGTCTCCCAGTTCGACCTTCAGGTGCGCACGCTCGCCGGCCTGCCGCTGGTGGCGCCGCGGCTGCATTCGCCGGCCGTCATGCTGAACCTGCTCGGCGACCTGTGGTTCCCCGACGGCCCGGCCGCCCCGGCGCGCACGCCGCCCTGGGCGGACATCCTGGCCCTGCCGGGCGCGCACCTGCACCTCTACGGCAAGACCGATGCACGGCCCGGTCGCAAGATGGGCCACCTCACCCTCACGGCCGCCGATGCCGCCACGGCACGCGCCGTGGCGTTGCAGGCCTGCGCCCTGCTCGGCCTGCCGGCCTTCTGAGGCGCCTCTTGCCCTGCCTTCCGGGTGACGACGACGCCGCGCTCGTGCTGGCAGCGCGGGCGCTGCGCGACGGTGCACTGGTCGCATTCCCCACAGAAACCGTCTACGGCCTGGGCGCCAGGGCCGACGTTGATGCCGCCGTGGCCGGCATCTTCGCGGCCAAGGGTCGGCCCAGCGACCACCCCTTGATCGTCCACGTGACCGATGCGGCTGCCGCGCTGCACTTCGCGGATGCCCCCGGCCCGTCCGCGCGCCGCCTGATGCAGCGCTTCTGGCCAGGCCCACTCACGCTGATCCTGCCGCGTCGTGCCGGCGTGGGGGCCGCTGCCGCCGGCGGTCAGGGCAGCATCGGCCTGCGCTGCCCCTCGCACCCGGTGGCGCAGGCACTGCTGGCGCGCGCCGCCGCCCTCGGCGTGCCGGGTGTGGCTGCGCCCAGCGCCAACCGTTTCGGCCGTGTCAGCCCCACGCGGGCCGGGCACGTGCGCCAGGAGTTCGGCGACGCCCTCCTCGTGCTGGACGGCGGCCCCTGCGAGGTCGGCATCGAGTCCACCATCGTCGACTGCACGCGCGAACCTCCTGCCTTGCTGCGCCCGGGCGGCGTGGGCCGGGCCGACATCGAGGCCGCGCTCGGGCAGCCGCTGCGCGATCCCGACGCCGGGAGCCCCCGGGCATCGGGCACGCTGGAATCGCATTACGCGCCGGCTGCCCGGGTTCGCCTGTTCACGCCCACGGAACTGTCCCGCGCGGTGGAAGAGGCCGCGCGCGAGGGTCTGGCGGCGGTGGCGGTATATTCGCGCCAGGCGTTTGCGTCGTCCGGCCTGGCCGTGTGGCGGCAAATGCCCGAGGCTGCCGCAGCCGCTGCGCACGAACTTTTCGCGGTCCTCCGCGAACTGGACGCGACGGGTGTGGCCCAGATCTGGGTCGAACGGCCCCCGGCCGATCCCGCTTGGGACGGAGTGAACGACCGATTGCGCCGCGCTGCCGCGGCTTGAGCAGACCCCGGGCCTCGGCCCGGTGGCGGAGAGACGATGAGATTCCCTGGATTCCTGGTGCGGCAAGGCCGCCCCGCGCTGCTGGCCCTGGCTGCGGCGCTGCTGGTCGCCTGTGGCGGCGGCACCTCGCAGGTCGAGGATTTCGTGGCCCAGCAGTACGTGGCCTTCGGCGATGAGGCCAGCGTGCTGACCACGGATGGCCGCAAGTACGGCGTCAACCAGCTGGTCGCCGAAACCGGCGCCATCAGCTGCAATTCCCAGCAGATCTGGGTCCAGGCCGTGGCCGCCGTGTACGGCCACGTGTTCGCTGAATGCAACCCCGACGCCGTCGTGGACCCCAAGGCGCGTATGCGCGCCGCCGTGGGTGCCCGCGTCGCCGACTTCACGGCTCAGATCGACACCCACATCGCTGCCGGCGGCTTCCCTGCCAGTTCTCTGGCCACGGTGCTGGTGGGCGGGCACGACGTGCTGGACCTCTACGCCGAGTTCCCCACCCGCAGCCGCGCCGATCTGCTGGACGCGGCCCGCGAGCGCGGAAGAGCCGTCGGCGTGCAGGTCAACCGCCTGATCGGCCTGGATGTGCGCGTGATCGTCTCGACGGTGCCCGACCAGGGCCTGACGCCCTATGCGCTGGCGCAGAAGGCGGCCTTCACCGACACCGACCGCGCCAAGCTGATCTCGGAGCTGACCACCGAGCTCAATGCCGGCATCCGCACGACGATCCTGAACGACGGCCGCTTCGTCGGCCTCGTGCTGGCCGACGAGATGGTGCAGGCGATGGTGAAGTCCCCCGGCAGTTTCGGCCTGGGCAACGTCACGGCCGAGGCCTGCACTGTCGCCCTGCCGAACTGCAGCACGGCCACGCTCGTGAGCGGCGCCGATCCGGCCACCTGGCTGTGGGCCGACGCCACGCGCATGGCCTTTGGCGGCCAGAGCCGCCTGGGTGTGCTGGCCGTTTCGCGGGCGCGGCAGAACCCGTTCTAGGGCGGGCTCCGGGGCCCCGGCCTCAGGGTGCGGCGCGCCTGCGGGCGCGCGCCTGCCAGTCGACGATCAGCTTGGTCCCGAGGATCGTCGCGGCCAGGCACAGCGTGAGCGCGTTGGCCGCGATGATCGGCCACTCCCCCAGGCGCCAGCCGTAGAAGAGCCACAGGGCCACGCCGAACGTGAAGGCCCCGTACATCCCGAGCGAGATGCCGGAGACGTCGCGCGTGCGCAGCGTCAGCACGGCCTGGGGAATGAACGATGCCGTCGTGCAGGTCGCGGCGGCGTAGCCCAGCCATTGGGTGGGCAGCAGTTCAAGGGGCATGCTTCGGGGTTCCTGTGTTCAGCGGGTCGGAGCGTCGTTGAGAGCCCAGCGCACCAGCGCATCCAGTGCGGGCCTTGCGGCCGCGGCATTGGCATGGTTGACGATGGCCACCAGCACGTAGCGGCGGCCCGAGTCGGAAAGCACATAGCCGGCCAGGCCCGAGACATCCCTCAGCGAGCCGGTCTTCAGGTGGGCGCGGCCGGCCTGCATCTGGGCCCGCCGCAGGGTGCCGTCCAGGCCCGACACCGGCAGCGAGGACATCAGTTCGGGCATGACGGGGCTGCTCCAGGCCTGCTGCAGCAGGCGCGCCATCAGCGCGGCGGGAATGCGACCCTCGCGTGAGAGGCCGGCGCCATTGCCGAGCACCACGCCGGCGGCCCCGGCGCCCGCACGGGCGTCCAGCCAACGCATCACCGCCGCGCGGGCGCGCTCCAGGTTGGTCGACCTGCCGGGGGTGCCGGACACCGCGCCGGGCGTGGCTGCGAGCGTGGCGGCGGGTGTTGCGGCGGGTGCGGCGGGCGCGGTAGGCTCCAGCCCCAGCGTCAGGAACAGGTGCTGCGCCATGACGTTGTTGCTGTGCTTGTTGATGTCGCGCACCACCTCGGCCAGCGCCGGCGACACCAGCTCGAAGTTCGGCGCGCGGTCGAGCGGCGCTGCCGCTTCGCGCACCCGGCCCGTGAGCTGCCCGCCCATCTCGCGCCACAGGCCTTCCAGCAGCCGGGCGTTGTAGCTGCGCGGCTGCGGGTCGGCCACCGGCCAGGCCAGCTCGCCGCAGGCCGTGGGGAATCCGCCCGTGAAGCGCGTGCTGCCATCGGGGTTGAACTGCGCCTTCAGGCCGGTGCGCCAGTCGCTGCAGGGGCCAGGCAGCAGCGGCACGCTGCGGTCGACCTCGGCGCCCGCCAGCGCGGGCGTCTGCGTCACGCGGGCGCGGCCGGTGGCGGCGTCGGGCACGAAGCCGAAGGTGACAGTCTTGAAGTTCAGCAGCAGCGCGTCGGGGCGGGTGTTGTAGGGGCGCAGGGCCTCGCCGTCGAAGTCGCCAGGGTTGCCGTCGGGCAGTTCGAAGGCGCTGCTGTCGATGACGATGTCGCCCCGGATCTCGCGCACACCCAGCTGCTGCACGCGGCGCAGCATCAGCCACACGCGCTCCAGCACCAGGGTGGGGTCGCCGCTGCCCCGGATGACCAGCGAGCCCTCCAGCACGCCGTCTCGCACCTCGCCCAGCAACCACACGGGCGTGCGCCAGCTCCAGGCGGGCCCGAAACGGTCGAGTGCCGCATAAGTGGTCACCAACTTCATCAAGGAGGCCGGATTCACCGGGCGGTCCTCCTGCCAGGCCAGGACGCTGCGGCCGGTGCCTGCTTCCTCGATGACGACGCTGAGGGCTTCCTCCGGCACGCGGGCGCGCTGCAAGGCCTGCGCCACCTCGGGCGGCAGCGCCGGGCGGGCGGACAGCAAGGCGGGCAGGACGAGGCAGAACGCCCCCAGGAGGCGGGACACGGCCCGGCCGAGACGCGTCGACATGGTGCGGATGATCGCACGGCTACACTCTTCCGATGCTCCCCGAGCCGACCCGCCAACCCGCCTTGCTGGCCTTCGACACGTCCAACGAGACGATGGCGATCGCCGCCTGCGGGCCTGCGGGCGAGGCCGGCTGGGCCGGCCCTGGCGGGGCTGCGGCCTCCGCTGGCCTGCTGCCGCGCGTGCACGAGGTGCTGGCCCGCGCCGGCCTGGGCCTGCGTGACCTGGATGCCGTTGCCTTCGGCGCCGGGCCGGGCGCCTTCACCGGGCTGCGCACCGCCTGCGCCGTGGCGCAGGGCCTGGCCTTCGGGCTCGGCTGCCCGGTCCTGGCGCTCGACGGCCTGGCCATCGTGGCCGAGGGCGCGCCCTGGCGCGACGGCCCGGTCTGGGTAGCGATGGACGCCCGGATGAACGAGATCTACGCCGCCGCCTATCACCCGGTCGAAGGCGGCTGGACGGCCGACCCGGCCCCCGCGCTCTACACGCTGCCGGCGCTGAGCGCCGATTGGCTGGCCGCGCCGCCGCAGCGCGTGGCCGGCAGCGCGATCGCGGCGTTCGCCGGGCGCCTGCCTTTCGGTGACGCCGAACTGCAGCCTGTCGAGTCCGACCGCGCCGCCGCACTGCTGCGCGTGGCGCGCCGCGCCTGGGCCCGCGGCGAAGGCATCGACCCGGCCCTGGCGCTGCCCATGTACCTGCGCGACAAGGTCGCCTCCACCACCGCCGAGCGCGTTGCCGAACGCGCCGCCCGCAGCGTGGCGAGCCCGGCGGCATGAATGCGATCCTGAAGCCGGGCCCGAGCCCGGCGCCCATGCACCCGCCCTTGCACCGGCCCATGGGCGTGGCCGATCTCGACGCCGTGCTGGCGATCGAGAACGTCTGCTACGGGTTCCCGTGGACGCGCGGCAACTTCATCGACTCGCTGGCCGCCGGCTACCGCTGCGAGCTGCGCCTGGGGGACGACGGCCGCATCCTCGGCTACGCCGTCGCCATGCCCGGCTTCGAGGAGATGCACCTGCTCAACATCACCGTGAGCCCCGAGTGCCAGGGTCTCGGCCACGCCCATGCGCTGCTCGAGCGTCTGATCGACGACTGCCGTGCGCAGAGCCTGCATTCGCTGTGGCTGGAGGTGCGCCCGAGCAACGAGCGCGCGCGTGCGCTGTATGCCCGCCGCGGGTTCCAGGAGGTCGGCCTGCGCCGTGCCTACTACCCCGCCCCGGCCGGGCGCCGCGAGGACGCGATCGTGATGAGCCTGTTGATCCCCGGGGGCCCGCCGCATGGCCTGGACTGAGCGTCAGCAGTCGATGCTGCAGGCCATGGGCCTGCGGGTGTGGTCGCCCGCGGCCGGCACGGACGCGCAGGCCGGCGATGAGGCAGCCGTGCCTGAAGCCCTCGAGCCGCCGCAGGCCCGTGCGGCACCGGCCGCGCCCGTTTCCGCGCCCGTTTCCGCGCCGGGCCGGGCAGGCCAGACTGCCGATCGTGCGCCGGCAGCTGGCCGTGCCGCTGCTCCGGCGCCTGCGGCCATCCCTGCCGAGGCCGCCGCTGCTCCCTCAACCCTCCGCGCACCGGCCACCGGTATTGCGTCGCCGGTGGCCGCGCTCGACTGGCCCGCATTGCGGGAGGCCGTTGCCGGATGCCGCGCCTGCGGCCTGTGCGAGAGCCGGCGCCAGACGGTGTTCGGCGTCGGCGGTGCGCGCGCGCACTGGATGGTCATCGGCGAGGCGCCGGGCGAGCAGGAGGACCGGGAGGGCGAGCCTTTCGTCGGCGCGTCCGGCCAGTTGCTCGACCGCATGCTCGCCGCGCTCGGTGTCTCGCGCGATGCCGAAGACAGCGAGCCGGCGCGCCAGGTCTACATCGCCAACACCCTCAAGTGCCGTCCGCCCGGCAACCGGAACCCTGCCGCCGACGAGATGGCCCGCTGCGAGCCGTTCCTGGTGCGCCAGATCGAGCTGCTGCAGCCGCGCATCATTCTCGCGATGGGGCGCTTCGCGGTGCAGGCCCTGCTGCGCACCACCGACCCCATCGGCAAGCTGCGCGGGCGCGTGCACTCGTACCAGGGTGTGCCGCTGATCGTCACCTACCACCCCGCCTACCTGCTGCGCAACCTGCCGGACAAGGCCAAGGCCTGGGAAGACCTCTGTCTCGCGGCGGCCACGGCAGAGCGGGCCGGCGGCTGAACCGCCCGGCACGCGCCCCAGGCGGCCTCAGCCTCAGCCCTTCGGCGCCTTCTTCGGGCGCGACCAGTCCGCGATGGCGGCCTGCCTGCCCCGGCCGACGGCCAGGCTGCCCGGGGCCACGTCTTTCGTGATCGTGGAACCGCCGCCGATGGTGGCGCCCGCGCCGATGGCCACGGGCGCCACCAGCACGCAGTTGCTGCCCACGTGCACATCGGCGCCGATGACGGTGCGGTGCTTGTTCGCGCCGTCGTAGTTGGCCGTGATGCTGCCCGCGCCGTAGTTGACGCGCTCGCCCACGGTGGCGTCGCCCAGGTAGGCCAGGTGGTTGGCCTTGGCGCCGTCGGCCAGCGTGGAATTCTTCACCTCGACGAAGTTGCCGATGTGGACCTCGGCGCCCAGCACCGCGCCCGGCCGCAGCCGCGCGAACGGGCCCACCAGCGCGCCGGCGCCCACGCTCGCCCCCTCGATGTGCGTGAAGGGGTGGATCACCGCGCCGGCGGCGATGCGCGCATCGCGGATCACGCAGTTCGCGCCGATGCGCGCGCCGTCACCGAGCTCCACGCGGCCCTCGAAGATGCAGTTGACGTCGATCTCGACATCGCTGCCGCAGGCGAGCGTGCCGCGCTGGTCGAAGCGCGCCGGGTCGGCCAGGCGCACGCCGGCCTCCATCAGCGTCTCGGCCTGGCGGCGCTGGAAGCGGCGCTCCAGGTCGGCCAGCTGCAGCGGGCTGTTGACGCCCAGCACCTCGGTCTCGTCGGGTGCGGGGCTGGCCACCACCGGCACGCCGTCTGCCACGGCCATCGCGACGATGTCGGTCAGGTAGTACTCGCGCTGCGCGTTCTCGTTCTTCAGCGCCGCGACCCAGCGCTTCAGCGCCGCGGTCGGCGCGGCCATCATGCCGGTGTAGACCTCGGTGATGCCGCGTTGCGCGGGCGTGGCGTCCTTGTGCTCGACGATGCCCTGCACCATGTCGCCGTCGCGCACGATGCGGCCATAGCCAGTGGGGTCGGGCAGCGAGATCGTCAGCAGCGCGAGCCGCTGCCCGCCGCAGGCCGCGGCGAGCGCCGCCGCGGTTTCGGTCCGGATCAGCGGCACGTCGCCGTTGAGGATGAGCGTGGTGGCGTTCGCGTCGTCCAGCGCCGGCACGGCCTGCTGGACCGCATGGCCGGTGCCGAGTTGCGGCTGCTGCAGCACGCAGGTGGCGGCTGCGCCCACCGCCGCCGTCACCGCTTCGGCCCCGTGGCCGACGATCACGACGGTGCGCTTGTCCCCCAGCCCCGCTGCGGCATCCAGGACGTGCTGCAATAGGCTTCGCCCCCCCAGCCGGTGCAAGACCTTCGGCAGGGTGGATTTCATGCGAGTGCCCTTGCCGGCGGCCATGATGATCACGTTCACTGCCATGCGTCGTCCGATCGCGGTCAAAACGATCATTATCGGGTTGCTCGCCCTGCTGCTGTCGGCCTGCAGCGCCGTGCGCCTGGGCTACGACAACGGCCCGTCCCTGGCGTTGTGGTGGCTCGACGGCTACCTCGATCTCGACCGCTCCCAGGAAGCGCGCGCCAAGCCGCTGCTCGAAGCCTGGTTCGCATGGCACCGGGCCACCCAGCTGCCTGACTACGCGCAGTGGCTGGGCACCTGGAAGGGCCGCGCGGGCGGCAACGTCACCGGCGACGAGGTCTGCCGCTGGGCCGACCTCACGCGCGAGCGCCTCGTCACCGCCGTCGAGCGTGCGGTGCCGGCCGGCGCCGAACTTCTGCCCATCATCGAAGCCCCCCAGTGGCAGTACCTTCAGAAGCGCTTCACCGACCGCGCCGCCGAGCAGCGCAAGGATTTCCTGCAGGGCAGCCGTGACGACCGCATCGGCGCCTCGCTGGACCGCGCCATCAGCCGCAGCGAGGAGTTCTACGGCCCGCTCAGCGCCGCGCAGAAGAAGCTGCTGGCCGAGCGCGTGGCCGCGTCGCCGATGGAAGCCGAAGTCTGGCTCGCCGAGCGCGAGGCCCGCCAGCGCGAGCTGGTGCAGAGCCTGCGCCGCATCCAGCAGGAGCCCGACCTCGCCCGCCGCACCGCCGCCCTGCGCGCAGCGGCGCAGCGTTTCATGCGCGCGCCGGACGGCGATTACGGCGCCCGGCAGGCGCGCTGGCAGCAGCACGGCTGCGAGCTCAGCGCCGCGCTGCACAACAGCACCACGGCCCAGCAGCGCCAGCATCTGCGGGAGCGTCTGGCCGGTTACGAGGAAGACCTCAGGGCCCTGGCCGCTGCGGGCGGCCTGTGAGGTGACGTGAGTTGCGGCGCGCCGCAGCGCCGCAAGCCGTCGATCAGGGCAGCGTGACCGTGACCGTGCGCGGCTTCGGGTCGACGCGCGGGAAGTCGGCCAGCGTGGCCTGCAGCAGGCCGTGGATGAGCGAATCGCTGCCCATCGTCGAGCCCTCGTTCGCCACCCGCGCTTCATACAGAGGCCGGCCCGTGGCGGCATCGCGCAGCAGCACCGCGGCCTCGCGCTGGTAGCGGTACCGGTCCTCGCGCCACAGCGGGTTGATGACCCAGGTCGCGCCGATCCAGGGGCGGCCGTGGATGCCGAAGCCGCCGCGCCACCAGATCGGGTCGTCGTACAGGCTGGAGCCTTCGCGCGTGGTGCGCACGCCCACCTGCACCAGCACGTCCGGGCGCGCGCCGGGTCCGGCCGCGCGGAACCCGGCCCGCTCCAGGGCCGGGCGCAGAGCGTCCTCCAGCGGCGTGATCTGGTCCGGCGCGGCTTGCTGCGATGGCAGGCGGTCGAACGCGTAGCTGCCAGGCGCCCGCCCGGCCGGCCATTCGCCGAAGGTGGACAGGTCGGCCTGAACGGTGTTGAAGCCGGCGCAGCCGGCGATCGTGGCAAGCGCGGCCGTCAGCAGCAGGACGGCGAATCGACGCTGGATCATGGAACATCCTCCCGGGCAAACCATTGAAGGGGCTGGGCGGCCGGCGTGGCGCAGGGTTCGTCGTCCGGGTCGAAGGCCCGGTCGCCGTCCGGATCCGGCACACCCGTGACCTGCAGCGAAGCGAAGGGGAACAGCTTCCGGTCGGCCAGGTGCGAGGGCACCACGGTCGACATCGCGCGGAACATGTTGTCGGTGCGGCCGGGGTACTGCCGCTCCCACTCGCGCAGCATCTTGCGCACCTGCACGCGTTGCAGGTTGTCCTGGTTGCCGCACAGCGTGCAGGGAATGATGGGGAACTCGCGGATCTCGGCCCAGCGTTCCAGGTCGGTCTCGGCCACGTAGGCCAGCGGGCGGATGATCATGTTGCGGCCGTCGTCGCTCACCAGCTTGGGCGGCATGCTCTTCATGCGGCCGCCGAAGAACATGCTCATCATCAGCGTCACGACGATGTCGTCGCGGTGGTGGCCGAGCGCTATCTTGGTGGCGCCGAGATCGCGCGCCACGCGGTACAGGATGCCGCGCCGCAGCCGCGAGCACAGGCTGCACATCGTCTGCCCTTCCGGGATCAGCTTCTTGACGATGGAATAGGTGTCCTGGTTCTCGATGTGGAAGGGCACGCCCAGCTTGGTCAGGTAGGCGGGCAGCACGTCCTCCGGGAAGCCCGGCTGCTTCTGGTCGAGGTTGACGGCGATCAGCTCGAAGTCCACCGGCGCGCGCTCGCGCAGGGACATCAGGATGTCGAGCAGCGCGTGGCTGTCCTTGCCGCCCGACAGGCACACCATGACCTTGTCGCCCGGCTCGATCATGTTGTAGTCGACGATGGCCTGGCCCACCTGGCGGTGCAGCCGCTTGCCCAGCTTGCGGGCCTCGAAGGCGGCCTTGCGCGGGTCGGTGCTCATCACAGGCCCTCCTTGATGCCGAAGACCTCCACGCCGACCGCGTCGCAGTCGGGGTAGACGTCGGGCTTCTCGGTGGCCACGCGGGCGGCGCGCACGCGCGGGTGGCCCAGCATCACCTGCAGAACGTCGTCGGCCAGCGTCTCCTGCAGGTGGATGTGGCCCTTGGAGACGCGCTCGGCGATGCTGCGGCGGATGAAGTCGTAGTCCACCACCTCGTCCAGCGTGTCCTTGACGGGCGTGGACAGCGCCATCGGCACGAACAGGTCGACGTTGATCAGCACGCGCTGCTCTCCCTTCTTCTCGAAGTCGTGCACGCCGATGTTGATCCAGACCTCGTAGTCGCGCAGGAAGAGGCGGCGGCAGTCCATCAGGCGAGGGTGTTGCAGGAGGGTTTGCATCTCAATGATCTTTCGCAAGGAACAGCACGTCTCGGGACTGGGCCTGCAGGTGCTGGCCGCCGTCGACCAGCAGGGTGGTGCCGGTGATCGCCGGCGATTCGAGCAGGAAGAGCACCGCGCGCGCGATGTCTTCCGGCGTGGAGGAGCGTTCCAGCGGCGTCAGCTTGTGCGCGCGCTCGAACTCGGCAGTGCCCATGGGCCCGGACACCAGCGTGACGCCCGGCGCGACGCCGCACACGCGGGTGCTGGGCGCCAGCGCCTGCGCCAGCAAGGTGGTGGCGGCTTCGAGCGCCGCCTTGGACAGCGTGTACGACAGGTAGTCGGGGTTCGGGTTCCAGAGTTTCTGATCGAGCAGGTTGACCACCGCGCCGCCGCCGGCCGCGTGCAGCGCACGCGCCAGCACGATGGCCGGCGCCGTGTTGGCGCGCCAGTGGCGGTCCATCGCGGCGAAGCTGAAGTCGGCAACGCTGTCGTACTCGAAGAGCGATGCGTTGTTCACCACGGCAGTCACGTACCCGAAGCGCTTGATCACCTCCGGCAGCAGCGCGCCGCACTGAGCCTCGTCGGCGAGGTCGGCCTGGAAGATCTCGGCCTGCGCGCCCAGGCCGGCGATGTCGCGCGCGGTCGCGGCGGCCTCGCCGGCCGAACCACGGTAATGCACCGCCACATCCCAGCCCCGGTAGGCCAGATGCAGCGCGATGGCGCGGCCCAGGCGGCGGGCGGCGCCGGTGACGAGGACCACGGGACGGGGCATGGGCAGGCTTTCTACAATGACGCCGGATGCACGACGAACCCGCCAGTTTAGCCAGCCGCCTGCGGCAGCGGGCGCATGCGGCCATCGCCGCCGACGGCGGTTGGTGGCCGTTCGACCGTTTCATGGCCTTCGCGCTGTATGAACCGGGCCTCGGTTACTACAGCCGATCCGACCGCATGTTCGGCGCCATGCCCTCGTACGGCAGCGACTTCGTCACCGCGCCCGAGCTGTCGCCGCTGTTCGGCGCCGCGCTGGCCGCCCAGGTGGCGCAGGCGCTGGACGCCACCGGCACCGACGAGGTCTGGGAGTTCGGCGCGGGCTCCGGCAAACTGGCCGGGCAGCTGCTGCGCGCGCTGGGGCCACGCGTGCGCCGCTACCGCATCGTCGACCTGTCGGGCGCACTTCGGGCGCGCCAGCAGGAGAGCCTGGCTGCGTTCGGTGCTCAGGTCAGCTGGGAAACCGCGCTGCCGTCTCAGCTGGAAGGCGTGGTCGTCGGCAACGAGGTGCTCGACGCCATGCCGGTGCAACTGCTCCACTTCGACGGCGCGCAATGGTTCGAGCGCGGCGTGGGCAGCGACGGCGCCCGGTTCGGCTGGTCCGACCGGCCCACCGCGCTGCGCCCACCGCTGGCGGCGCCCTACGTGCCCGGTACCGTGACCGAGATCCACGCGCAGGCCGAGGCCTTCATCCGCACGCTGGCCGCCACACTGAAGCGGGGCGCCGTCTTCCTGATCGACTACGGTTTCCCCGAGGCCGAGTACTACCTGCCGCAGCGCCATGGCGGCACACTGATGTGCCACCAGGCCCACCGCGCCGACGCCGACCCACTGTCCGATCTGGGCGAGAAGGACATCACCGCGCACGTGAACTTCAGCGGTATCGCGCTGGCCGGGCAGGACGCCGGCCTGACGGTGCTGGGCTACACCTCGCAGGCGCGCTTCCTGCTGAACTGCGGTCTGGCCGATCTGCTGGAATCCGCCGACCTGCCGGCCCGCTCCGCGGCGCAGAAGCTGGTCAACGAGCACGAGATGGGCGAGCTGTTCAAGGTCATCGGCTTCGCCACGGGCGAGGGCTTCGACGCGCTCGGCTTCCGCGCCGGCGACCGCAGCCACCGCCTGTAGCCCGAGTCTGACCTTGCCATGCGCTGGCTGCTCGTCTTCCTGCTCGCTTTCCTGATCTTCAACGGCCTGCGTGCCTGGCTGCAGCGCATCGGCCTTGGCCGGCTCCCGGGGGACTTCACCCTGCGCCTCTTCGGCCGCGAGATCTACGTGCCGCTGGCCAGCAGCCTGGTGCTGAGCTTCATCGCGATGGCGGTGGGGGCGTTCTTCTAGCCATTGGCTGCTTGCAGTCGGTTTGTGTGCATCCATGGAAGCGCCTTGAACAAGGAACCGCTGATGACCCCAAGTCGCCGAGTCATGTGGCCCGCTTTCACCACCGCCCTGGCCGCGGCACTGCTGAACCTGGTGTGCGGCCCAGCCGTCGCCGCCACCCCGCCCGGCACCCCTGCGCGCCTGTGGCAGGTTGTGAACACGGCCCAGGGCCAAGGCTTCGCTGGCGAGGTCCTGGTGGCTGACGCCAACAGCGTGTGGTTCGAACAGGCCGTGGGCCTGGCTCGGCGCAAGCCCGACGTGGCGCACAAGCCCGGCGCGGTCTGGCGCTGGGGGTCGGTGAGCAAGCAGGTGACAGTGACCCTGGCCATGCAGCTGGTGGATGCAGGGTTGCTCAAATTGGACGATACGCTCGCCGAGCGCTGGCACGCTTTTCAGGCACCCGGGGCCGCGCGGATCACTGTGCAGCACCTGATGCAGCACCTGTCCGGCCTTGCGTATACCGGCGACAGCCCCAGGGACGCCGATGGCGTGTGGTCGTTCTACCGGCGCAAGGGCCCGCCCTGGCAGCCCGATGCGCTTCGCTTCTGCGCCGGGCCTGCGAAGGCCGCGCCGGGCGAACGTTTCCAGTACGGCGACTGCGACACGCTGGTGCTGGCGGGACTGATCGAGCACCTCACCGGCCAGCCCATCCGCCAGCTCATGCAGCAGCGCATCGCGCAGCCGCTGGGCCTGCGAAGCCTTCGACTGAACGAGGGCCGCACGCGGGCGATGGCCGTCGCCATGGACGCCAACGGCCAGGCCGTGCCGCAACCAGTGATGGCCACCTATGGCGCCGCCGGCGCGATGGAGGGCACGGCGCGCGACCTGTTGGCCTTCAGCCGTGCCTTGCTGGCCGGGCGCTTGGTGAGCGCGGCTTCGCGCCAGGCCATGTGGACAGGTGAGCCGAAGTGGGGCTATGCCGGCCTGGGTGTGTGGGCCTTCACCGCGCCGATCGCCGGCTGTGCCGAACCCGTGGAATTGGTGGAGCGCCGCGGCTATGTGGGTGGCATCCAGGCGCGCAACATCATCGCGCCGGGGCGTGGCGTCTCGGTCGTGATGTTCAGCAACCAGGCAGACTTCGATTTCGGCGAGATCTGGCAAGGCAAGGGCCTTTCGCATGACATCCTTGCCGCTGCACTGTGTGCTCCCGCGGAGGGCGCCGCCGCACCGGTCCCCAGATGACCCTGGTGAACTGGAAGTGGCGCCTGCGCCTGTGTCCCGCGTGGGCTGCACGAGCGCCTGGCAGACACCCCCACACCCAGTCGGTACGCCACCCGCAAGCCATCAGCAGTGCCAGCGCCTGGCTCCGACAAGGCCTTCAGTGCTCGACAGGACACGGCCGTTCCCGGGCAGATCGCGCGCAGCGCGTCGAGCGAGGGGGTACTTTGAAGCCCTCTGTCCGCCCTGTCGAACGTCTTCGGAGGGTCGTTGGCCGCCGGCCTCGACCCACCCGACTTGCGTGCACCTGCGCCAGCGTGAAGGCCAGGCCCGCAACGGGCCTTCAGCGCGCACTCGCCCTGAACCGCAGCCGACCCGCACACCGCACCGACAGCCGCCAGAACATCCAGCGAACCGTCTCAGCTGTCGATCTGCCAGCGGTGTTCGCACTTTCGGCAGCCCACGATCACCGAGCGGCCGTCCTCGCTGGCCTGCAGCAGGTTCAGGCGGGCGTAGGTGGTGCACTCGGGGCAGTTGGCCTGGTTGGCCACGGCCTCGGCCGTCGACAGCAGGAGCAGGTAGCGGCGCAGCGCCCAGAGCCCGGCCGCGCTGCACAGCAGGGTTGTGAGCAGGTCCGAGGCGCGGTCGCCCATCGAGCGGGCGCTCGACGCGGCTTCCAGCGAGCCCAGGATGCCGATGGTGCACAGGAAGACGAAAGCCAGATGCGCATGGCTCTGCAGCAACTCCCGCTCGTACCACTTGCGGAAGCCATGCTTGCGAATGCCGTCGGCGAGGCGCATGCCCGGATGGTGTC
Organism: uncultured beta proteobacterium; assembly: GCA_903938815.1. Taxonomy (GTDB): domain Bacteria; phylum Pseudomonadota; class Gammaproteobacteria; order Burkholderiales; family Burkholderiaceae_C; genus Rubrivivax. The sequence continues at coordinate 20,715 of CAJAES010000106.1, read as the reverse complement.
ACAAGGGCGTCGACTCCGCTGCCGCCCCCCTACCTCGGAGGCGCACGAAGTTGCGTGCCGCCCGGCGCACACCGGGCGGCGGGCTGATCTGCCGGCGCCACTGGCGGTCTGCGGGGCCTTGGCCGCGCACGGTGGGCACGCGTGGCGTTCCCGGAACACTGGTGGTCCAATAGGCCGCGTTCACGCCTGTACGCCAGGAGTTCTGCATGCTGATTCGGCAGGAATTTGTTTCTGTCCTCTCGGTCCTCTCGGTGCCGCTGGCTGCCTTGACCGTAGGTGTGAGCCCGGCCTGGGCGCAGACAAAGGGCTGTGCCGTTCGCCCGATCCCCTTCGACGGTGGCGCCGTTGCGTGGGGCCACGCGCCACTCTCCAAGCTCAAACAGGACACGCAGTACAAGCTGGTCGCCGAGGACGGTCGCCAGGTGCTTCAGGCGCAGGCCGACGGGTCGGCTTCCCTGTATGGCGCGGCCTTCAAGCCGTCGCGTCCCGCCAATGCCTGGCTGCGGTGGTCCTGGAAGACGGATGCGCTGGTGCCGCGTGCCGACAACGCTGACCGGAATCGCGAAGACGCGCCGCTGCGCGTGGTGGTGGCCTTCGACGGCGATGCGTCCAGGCTGCCCTTTGCCGAACGCGCGCAGCGCAGGCTGGCCCAGACGATGACCGGCAGGCCGCCGCCCTACGCTGCCCTCATGTACATCTGGGGCAGTCAGGAAGCGCCGGGCACCATCATTCCATCGGCCCACACGAGCCAGATCAAGATGCTGGTCGTGCAGTCCGGCACCGACGGACTTGGCCGTTGGCACGATGTCAGCCGCAACCTGCGCGAGGACTACCGCCGCGCCTTCGGTGTCTCGCCCGGCCCGGTCATCGCCATCGCAGCCATGACCGACACCGACAACACCGGCGAGAAGGCCGCCGGCATGTACGCCGGCTTCGCCTTCGACTGCCCTTCGAAATGAAGTCGAGTCCTCACGCCCCGCGCCTTCCCTTTCCCTGGGGCCGAACGGCAGCAGATGCCGCGCGCAGCGCGTGGCGGCGCCTGGGCATGGCGCTTTGCGTCACTGCCTGCGCAGGCCTCACCGCCTGCGCCTACGGACTGCCGCCGCTGCCCGACCGCCAGGCGTCCACGCACCTGGTCGGTGCTGCCGACAGCCCGCTGGCACGGGCCTACGACCCGCCGCTGGGCAACGCCGCGCTCAGCGGTGTCGCCTTGCTGGACGACCCCACGCAAGCCCTGGCCAGCCGGATGTTGCTGGCGCGGTCCGCGCAGCGGGGGCTGGACGTGCAGGTGTACATCTGGCGGCCCGATGTGTCGGGCCACATCATGCTGCACGAACTGTGGCGCGCGGCCCAGCGCGGCGTGCGCGTGCGCCTGCTGCTCGACGACAACGGCAGCGCCGGCATGGATACCTGGCTGCAGGCTCTGGCGACCCAGCCCGGTGTGGAGGTGCGGCTGTTCAATCCCTTCAGCCACCGCGAGTTCAAGGCACTCGGCTACCTCACCGACTTCCATCGGCTCAACCAGCGCATGCACGACAAGTCGTTCACGGCCGACAGCGTCGCCACCATCGTGGGCGGACGCAACGTGGGCGACGTGTACTTCGGCGTCGATGCCGCATTACTGTTTTCCGACCTCGACCTCCTGGCGCTGGGCCCCGCCGCGCTGGCGACGGCCAAGCAGTTCGACGCCTACTGGAACAGTCCGCTGGCGTACCCCCTGGCGCCCCTGGTGCCCCCTGCAGACCCGGCCGAGCTGGCGCTGCACGTGCGCCAGCTGGCGGAGCCGGGCAGTTCGCCCGAGGCAGCGAGCCTGCAGGCCCGCCTGCAGGGCTCTCCCTGGCTCGCAGCACCCCTGACGGCCTACACCCGGATGCAGTGGGCTCCGGTGAAACTCCTCTCCGATTCGCCCGACAAGGTGAGCTCTGCCCCAGCCGCCCCAGCTGCCCCAGCTGCCACTATGCCCGGCCAACGCGTGCTCGAGCCACTCGGCGTCTGGCTGCGAAGCGCCAGGCAGACGCTGGATCTGGTGTCCCCCTACTTCGTGCCCGGAGACGCGGGTGTGCAGGCGCTGGTTGATCTGGCACGCAGAGGGGTCGCTGTCCGAGTCGTCACCAATTCGCTCGCCGCCACGGACGTGATGGCGGTGCACGCCGGTTACGCCCGCCACCGGCGCACCCTGCTGGAGGCGGGCATCGAGTTGTTCGAACTCAAGCCCGACGCCGACACACGCCGCCCCAGGCTGCCCTGGAATGCCCGCCTGGCGCCGTCGTCATCGGCCAGCCTGCACGGCAAGACCTTCGTGGTGGACAGGCGCCAGGTGTTCGTGGGCTCGTTCAACCTCGACCCCCGCTCGGCCTACCTGAACACCGAGATGGGTCTGGCCGTGGACAGCGAGGCCATGGCCAGGACGGTCTCCGAAGGCATCGACCGCGACCTGCCCGCCACCGCCTACCGGGTGACGCTGGCCGCGGACGGTTCCTTGCAGTGGCTGGAGGCAGGCGCGGGCGGAACGCAGGTGTACGACGCCGAACCCAAGGCCAGCCTGCTGCTGCGGGTGGGCGCGCGGGTGCTTTCGTGGCTGCCCATCGAGGGCTTGCTTTGATCGAGGCCGCCCGTCCGGGCTGCGGCGGCGGCATCCAGCGCGCCCCCGGCCTCATGGTGCGCCCGCCCGCTATGGCGCGGCCTGCCCCACGGCCTGCATGGCGGCCTACCCGACTGCCTGCCCGACTGCAGCTACACGCGCCTGCCGGATGGCCGCGCCCACGGCCGGCCCCGGGGGCTGGCCTGCCGCGATGGCGGCTGTCGGCACGGCCTGCGCGGCGGCCAGCGCCTGCGGCAGGCGCCGGCTGTCGCGGCAGCCGCAGGCCTGCAGCAGGGCCGTGAAGCGGTCGGCCCGGCGCAGCGCGTCGCAGCGCTCCAGCAGGGCCACCAGCGCCTCGGCGTCCAGCGTTTCCCCGCGGCGCAGAACTTCGGACTCGCGCAGCGCCATGTCCGCCAGGTCACGCGTGCTGGCCGGCACGCGCAGGCGTTCGGCGAGGGCGCGTGCACCGGCCTTGGGCACGGTGTTCGCCAGCAGCAGCGCCGCCCAGCGCACGTCCAGCCCGGCATCGGCGTCGAACGCTGGCACCGCCACCGGCCCGGCGCCCAGTTCGGGCAGCAGCCGGGCGCGGGCGCCGCAGCGTTCCAGCACCTCGAACATCCGCGCCGGGCGCGCTTCGAGCAGGCCTCGCGCGAGTTCCTGCCAGACGCGCTCGGGCACCAGCGCGTCCACCTCGCCCTCCACCACCAGGCGGGCCAGCAGGGCTTCTGTCTCGGGGGCCACGCTGAAGTCGTGGAAGCGCGCCGCCAGCCGCGCCAGGCGCAGCAGCCGCACCGGGTCCTCGACGAACGCGGGCGACACGTGGCGCAGCACACGCGCGGCGATGTCGCGCTGGCCGCCGTAGGGGTCGGTCAGGGTGCCGTCGGCGTCGCGGGCGATGGCGTTGATGGTCAGGTCGCGGCGGGCCAGGTCCTGTTCCAGCGTCACGTCGGGCGCGGCCTGGAACACGAAGCCGTGGTAGCCGGGCGCCGACTTGCGCTCGGTGCGCGCGAGCGCGTATTCCTCGCTCGTCACGGGGTGCAGGAAGACCGGGAAGTCGCGGCCCACCGGCCGGAAACCGGCGTCGAGCATCTGCTGCGGCGTGGCGCCCACCACCACCCAGTCGCGGTCGCCGGGCGGGCGGCCGAGCAGCGCGTCGCGCACGGCACCGCCGACCTCGTAGACCTTCATGGGGCCGGTCGGTAGGGCTCGTCCTCGGTGACGAAATCGCGCTCGGTCAGCGCCTCGGCGATCCAGGCCGCCACGCCGGGCGAGGTGCGCACGCGCTCGACGTAGGCCCGCGTGGTGTCCGACATCGGCAGCGCATAGGTCAGCAGCCGCATCACCACCGGCGCGTAGAAGGCATCCGCGGCGCCGAACGCGCCGAACAGGAAGGGCCCGCCGCTGGCCTCCAGCGCCTCGGACCACAGCTGCTCGATGCGGGCGACGTCGCACCGCACGGCCTCGTGCTCGGCCCAGACCCGGGCGCCCACCTCGGGCAGCTGCGCCTCGATGTTCATCGGGCAGTGGTTGCGCAGCGCGCCGAAGCCGCTGTGCATCTCGGCGCACAGGCTGCGGGCGCGCGCCCGCGCGTTGGCATCCGCCGGCCACACGCCGGCAGCGGGAAAGCGTTCGGCCAGCGTCTCGGTGATCGCCAGGGTGTCCCACACCGTGAAGCCGTCGTCCAGCACCAGCACCGGCACCTTGCCGGCCGGGCTGATCTGCGCCACGGCCTGCCGGAAGGGCGAGCCGGCGCGGAAATCGAAGCGCAGCATCACCTCCTCGAACGGCAGGCCGAGGGCGCGCATCAGCACCCACGGCCGCATCGACCAGGACGAGTAGTTCTTGTTGCCGATAGCGAGTTTCATGTCAGTCCCTTCTGGCATGGGCGCGGAAATCGCCGAACCGCTGCCGCCCCGGCTTGCGGCCCAGGTACATGGGCGCCACGGCCTCCAGCGCCGTGGGCTCCACGCCCAGCGCTGCCAGGCCCGGCAGCGTGCCCCCGGCCACGTTGGGCACGCGCATCGAATCGAGGTTGTCCGCCGACATCAGCGGCTCACCGGGTGCGAGCGACATCATGGCCGCCTGCATGCGCCCGAGCGCTGTCGGCAGCGGGATCACGGGGCGCGGGTGCCCCGACCAGCGGCCCGCCAGCCGCACCAGGTCGGCCAGCGTGTGGATGCCCGGCCCCGCGGCCTCGTAGACCTGCCCGATGGCCTCGTGCCGCGACAGCGCCTGCACCACGGCCCCGGCGACGTCTTCCACCCACACTGGCTGGAACTGGGCATCGGCGCCGGCGAGCGGCACCACCGGCACGATGGCCTGCATCTGCGCGAAGAGGTTCAGGAAGCGGTCGCCCGCCCCGAAGATCACCGAGGGGCGGATCAGCGTGAGCTCCAGCCCGGCGGCCTGCAGCACGGCCTCGCCCGCAGTCTTGCTCTTCAGGTAGTTCGACGGCGCGCTCGGCCCGACCCCCAGCGCGCTGATGTGCACCAGCCGGCGCACGCCCGTGGCGCGCATGGCGGCGGCCAGCTTCCCGGGCAGCGCGACGTGCACGTGCTCGAAGGCTGCCGGGCTGCCGTGCAGGATGGCCACCAGGTTGATCACGGCGTCGCAGCCCTGGAGCATTGATTTCAGCGCGGCTTCGTCGTGCACGTCGGCCTGCACCAGCTCGACCGTGGGCAGCGACTGGATGGCCTGGCCGTGGCGCAGGCGGCGCGTCGGGACGCGCACGTCCCAGCCGGCACGCACCAGGCGTTCACAGATCGAGCGGCCGACAAAGCCAGTGCCGCCGAGCACGAGGACACGGGAGGTCATGGCAGATCCTTGTTCGGTGCGGCGGCGGCCGGCGGTCGCGGCCCCACGGTGGCGCCCAGTCGGGCCTTGAGCGATGTGCCGTTCTCGCCCAGCACGGCGGCATAGTGCACGGCGTTGGTGAGCACCTTCTTCACGTAGTCGCGTGTCTCGGTGAACGGGATGTTCTCGACCCAGGCCGCGGCATCGAGCACCGGGCCGTCGCGCCAGCGCCGCGGCCGGCCCGGGCCTGCGTTGTAGCCTGCGGTGGCCAGTGCCTGCGCGCCTTCGAAGTCGTCGAGCAGGAGCTTGAGGTAGCTCGTGCCCAGGCGCAGGTTGACGTCGCGGTCGTTGATCATGGCGGGCGTGAACTCCAGGCTCACCTTGCGCGCCGTCCAGCGCGCCGTGGTCGGCATCAGCTGCATCAGGCCGCTGGCGCCGACGCTGGAGCGCGCGTCCATGATGAAGCGGGATTCCTGGCGGATCAGGCCGTAGACGAATGCGGCCTCGATGCCGGCCTCGCGCGCCTTGGCCTGGACCTGCGTGCGGAACGGGGTGGGGTAGCGCTGGGAGAGATCGATCTCCGCGCGGGTGCGGTCGCTGGTGTTGATGCAGCGGTCCCAGACCTCGCGCTCGCAGGCCCACTGCGCAGCAGCCAGCAGCGCACGGTCGCCCGGCAGCTCCCGCAGCGTGAAGTTCCACTCACGCACGCCCTCGCTGCGCAGGCCCAGGGCAATCAGCTGCAGCGAGCGCTGCAGGCCGGGCACGCCACGCGCGGCGCTGCGTTCGGCATCGCTCGGCGGTGTCGGCGCGGCCGGCGCCGTGAAGCGCCCGCCCTGCTCCTCCAGCGCCAGAAGGGCGTAGAAGTTCTGTGGCCCGGCCAGGGCCTGCAGCATCTGCTGGCCGCGCACCCGGTCGGCGTCGCCGGCGGTGCCGGCCTTGGCGGCGCCCTGCAGCGCCCGCGCCTTCCAGTACACCCAGGCCGGGTCTGCCTTCTCGGCCGCGGGCATGGCGTCGATGGTGCGCGACACGAGCGGCCAGCGCACCGCGGGCTCCGCGCGCAGCGCGGCCCGCACGCCCCAGGCCAGGGTCTCGACGGGCCAGTCCATCGCGTGCTCGGCGCGAACGAAGGTCCAGGCCTGCGCGTACTGCGCTGCGGCCAAGGGCAGCAGCTTCTGCGCCGACTGCCGGCCGATGGCCGCCCAGGCATACGCGGCCTGCGACGGGGTGAGCCGGTCCTCCCAGTCGAGCGCCTGGGCCGCGGCGGCCTCGGGGTCGGCTGCGGCCATGCGCAGCAGGGCGATCACGGCGGCTTCGCCATCGTGCTCGCGCACCTGCGTGCGTGGGTGGCGGGTCAGCCAGCGTGCCGGGTTGTCCAGGACCTCGCGCAACTGGCGCTCGGTGCTCGAGCCGAGCAGGGCCGCGGCTGCCAGCACCGCCTTGGGCCGGTTGGCCTCGGCGGCCAGGCGGATGCCGGGCCAGACTTCCGCCCGGCCGAAGCGGCCGGCTTCGGCCAGCGTGCGCGCCATCAGCGTGCAGCCGTCGTCGTCGCGGCGCTGCGCGCGCCAGGCCTGCGCGGCGGCCTCGCGCACGTCCTGCCCCTCGGCGTGGCGCGCCAGCAGCGCGTAACAGTCCACCTCGCGGTCGTCGGCCAGCTTGAAGCGCGGGAGCTCGCGCCTGAAGTTGTCCCAGTCGCGGCGCATGCCGAGCACCAGCAGCCAGTCGTTGCGCAGGCGGTCTTCGACATAGCTGCCGGGCCAGCGGGCGTAGAAGGCTTCGAGTTCGGGCTGCTGCGCTTCTCTCAGGCGCGCGTTCAGCTCCCAGTAGTCGAACCAGGAGGCCAGCGGATGCTGCTGGCGCAGGGCCTGCTCGCGCAGCGCGGCCAGGCGGTTGCGGTCGGTGGTGCGGAAGGCGTCGCGTGCAGCCAGCACGAGGCTGTCGTCGGCTGACGGAGTGGACGGAGCGGGCGGAGCGGCCGGCTGCGCTGCGGCCACGGCGGTCAACAGCGCCAGTAGCCAGGGGGTCAGGGATCGAAGCATCGTCCGAGTCTACCGCAGGGGGGTGGCGCTGTCCCGCGCCCGGTTGATGGATGCCTGCGTCCGGCCGGCTTCCGCCAGCAGCCAGGCCTCGAATGCGCGCACTTCGGGCTGCTGCCTGCGGGCCGGCCAGCGCACCAGCCAGTAGGCGAACGGCGACGTCACCCGGCCCGCGGCCCCGAAGGGCTCGACCAGCTCCCCGCGCTCGATGGCTTCGCCCACCAGCGCCCAGCGGGCGAGCGCGATGCCCTGGCCGGACAGCGCGGCCTGGATCTGCTGGTACGTGTAGTTCAGGTAAAGCCAGCCCTGGGGCTCGACGCCCGGGCCGGCATGCAGCTTGAGCCAGTGGCGCCAGCTCAGGTATTCGGCGCTGGGGCGGTGGTCGTCTTCTTCCAGCAGGGTGTGGCGCAGCAGGTCGGCGGGCGTGCGCAGCGGCAGGCGCGCCAGCAGCGCGGGGCTGGCCACGGGTGTCAGGATCTCGTCGAAGAGAGCGCTCGAGCCTGGCGGCGCGTCCTTGGGGTGGCAGTAGCGCAGCGCGAGATCCACCTCGGGGTCGTCGGCATCGGCCAGGGCGTCGTTGGCGGAAATGCGGATGTCGATGCCCGGTTGCGTCGCCTGGAAACCCGCCAGCCTCGGGATCAGCCACAGCGAGGCCAGCGAGGCGAACGTGGTCACGCCCACGTGGCGCCGTGTCTGGCTGCTGCGGATCTGGTGCACCGTGGCGTCCAGGCGGTCGAGCAGCGGGGCCACCGTGCGCAGCAGCGCGGCCCCGGCGCCCGTCAGCTCGACATGGCGCGTGCCGCGGTGAAAGAGCGCCGCGCCCACCTCTTCCTCCAGGGCCTTGATCTGGCGGCTGACTGCCGGCTGCGTCAGGTGCAGCTCGTTGGCGGCGGCACCGAAGGCCAGACGCCGCGCGACGGCCTCGAAGGCCCGCAGCGGGCCGATGGCAAGTGGGCGGCGGCGCGGTGCATTCATGCGGTTTGATTATGAATCAACGGCACCATTCTCATTGGACCCGGCACGGGCATGGCCCGAAGATCGATCCCGTCGAACCCACTGGAGAACGCCATGAAGCTTGGCCAACCGATGATTTGCGCGCATGACGATGCCTGGCGGCTGGCAGCCGGATCGGTGTTGCGGCTCATGCCCGCAGCGCATGGGCGCTGGCTGGCGGCGACTGGCGGCCGCCTGTGGCTCACGCGCGGTGGCGCGGGTGCCGCGCGCGAGGCCGATGTCTGGCTTCAGCCCGGCGAACGCCTCTGGCTGGGCCCCGGCACCGATTGGCTCATCGAGGCCTGGGGCGAGGGCGCTTTCGTGCTGCTGCAGGCTCCGCCTTCGCCTTGCGCGGACCCGGCGCCGCTTTCGCAGCGCGGGCGCTCAGCGCCGCCTGCAGGGCGAGGCGCACCCAGGGCGCCATCAGCGCCGCGCTTTCCATGGCTTCGGCCGGCGGCGTCCATTAGCTGAGCGCCGCCTCCCTGCCCTGGGACGCATAGGTGAAGCGCTCGCCGCCCGCCGCCTCGAATCGGGGCGCGCGCGGGAAGCTCGTCAGAAGCGCTTGCCGATGCCCACACCCACCAGCAGGGGGTCGACCTTGAAGGTGCCGGCCTTGTTGCCGAACGAGAACACGCCGGTGCTGATCTGGACCTTCTTCACGTCCAGGTTGAGCAGCCAGCCGCCGCCGAGCGGCACGTCGACGCCGGCCTGGAAGGCCAGGCCGAAGCTGTTCTTGTCGATCGAGGGCTTCAGCGCGGTGTCGACGGCGGGAATGAAGTCCACGCTCGAGAAGCGCGTGTAGTTGATGCCGGCGCCGACATACGGCCGCCAGCCCATGCCCGTGAAGTGGTACTGCAGCGTCAGTGTCGGCGGCAGGTGCTTCAGGCTGCCGATCTTGTCCGAGCCGGCGCGGATGTCGTGCTTCTGCGGGTAGGTCAGGATCAGTTCCGCAGCCACGTTCGGGCTGAAGAAGTAGGTGATGTCGACTTCGGGGATCGTCTTGTTGTTGACGCTCAGGTCCAGGCCCGTGCTGTCCTTGTTGGCCGAGTCCAGGTAGACGGCGCGGGCGCGGACGATCCAGTCGCCGGTGTCGTTCGACTGCGCCTGTGCGGCAGGCATCACCGCGGCCACGGCCAGCAGGGTCATCCAGCGCTTGTTCATTCTGTAGTCCTCTTGTCTTGTCTTCCGGCGACATCGCCAAGCCCATTGCACTGCGGTGGGCCGGGCAGGATGTTGCGTTGCAGCAAGTTCTGGTCGAATCGCGCCCTGCGCGCGATCAAGGTCACAATGCGCGCCATGACCGAGTCCTTCAAGTTCTCGCTGGAGCCCTCCCAGGACAAGAAGTCGCTGCGCCGGCAGTTGCAGGCGGAACGGCAATCGCTGGTCGACCGCCATCAGCGGTCGGTGCACCTGCAGGAGGTGCTGCGCGTGTGGCTGGTGTCGCGGCGCGAGACCAGCATCGGCGCCTACTGGCCGATCAAGGGCGAGTTCGATGCGCTGCCCGCGCTGTACCGCTGGAGCGAGGCCGACCCCGGTCGCCGCATCGGCCTGCCGGTGGTGGACCGCGAGACGAAGCAGCTGCGCTTCCACGTGTGGTATCCCGGCTGCGCGATGGAAGAAGACGCCTACGGCATCCCCAAGCCCAAGGACACCGAGGCCTTCGAGCCGCAACTGCTGCTGGTGCCCTGCGTGGGCTTCGGCCCCGGCGGCCTGCGGCTGGGCTACGGCGGCGGTTTCTACGACCGCACGCTGGCGACCCTGCAGCCCCAGCCCTTCACGGCCGGTGTCGGGTATGCCCACGGCTACATTCCCTGGCTGTCGGCCGAGCCGCACGATGTCCCTCTGGACGCGCTGCTGACGGAAGACGGCCTGCAGTGGATGCGGCCGGGCGCCTGATCAGGCTGCCGCCGGCAGACTGAGCGTGAAGCGCGAGCCCTTGCCGGGCTCGCTGCGCACCGTGATGTCGCCGTCCATCGCGCGTGCCAGTTGCAGGCTCAGCGTCAGCCCGAGCCCGGTGCCGGCCACGGGGCCGCGCTCTGCGCCCAGGCGTTCGAAGGGCTGGAACAACTTCAGTTGCTGATCGGGCGTCAGGCCGTTGCCGTCGTCGGCCACGGTCAGCTCGACGCTGTTGCCGACGCGGGCGGCGCTCACCCGCACCGAGCCGCCTGGCCGGTTGTACTTGATGGCGTTGGACAGCAGGTTGGTCAGGACCTGCCGCAACCGCTGGTTGTCGGCCTGCATCGCCGGCAGCGGCCCGCCGGGCAGGCTGATCGGCACTCCGGCGGCCTCGGCGGTGGCTGCGAGCAGGCTGTGGCTGGCCGCCAGGGCGGCGGCAGGGTCGATCGGCGCGATGTTCAGCGAGAACTCGCCGCTCTCGGCCCTGCCCAGGTCGAGCACATCGTCCACCAGCGACAGCAGGTGCCGGCCGGCATTGAGCGATTCCGTCGCGAAGCGTTGCTGGCGTGCGTCCAGCCCCGGGTCGCGCGCGAGCAGCTGCGCAAACCCCAGGACCGCGTTGAGCGGCGTTCGCAGCTCGTGGCTGATGCGCGAGAGCAGGCCCGCCGTGGCCAGGCGCGCCGCCTCGGCGCGGTCGCGATCGGCGCGCAGCGATTCGGTCTGCCGGCGTTCCGTGATGTCGAGGATCAGGCCGCAGCGCATGTCGCCGTCGGCGCCGCGCCGGATCGGCGACGACGTGGCCTGCACCCAGCGCACGCTGCCGTCTCGCCGGACGATGCGGAACTCGTCGGAGTGCGAGCGGCCTTCCTGTTCGGACTGCCGCAGGGACGTCTGCACGCGCGGTTCATCGTCCTGGTGGCGCAGGCGCTGCAGCACGCGGCCGTCGCGCATCGCCTCGGCCGCCGTGACACCGTAGAGCACCTGCACGCCGTCGCTGATGAAGCGAAAGCTCGGCGAGCCGTCCGGCGCCACGTGGGCCAGGTACACGACGCCGGGCAACTGCTGCGCGATCAGCCGCAGCTGCGCCTCGCTGTGCTCGAGTGCCTGCAGCGTGTGCATGCGGTCGGTGATCTCCTCCACCGTGCCTTCGAAGCAGACGGTATTGCCGGCGGCGTCGCGTATGACGTGGGCGTTCTCGCTGATCCAGATGCGTTCGCGCGTGGCGTGGCGATAGACCTGCGACACGAAACCCTGAACCCGGCCCCTCGTTTCCAGCAGGCGCCGGAACTCGGCGCGGCGCAGAGGGTCGACATACCACTCGGACGCGATGTCATTGACCGCAGCGACGTTCTCGGCTTCGCTGCGGTAGCCGTTCAGGCGCACCAGCGCCGCGTTGGCTCGCAGCATGCGGCCGTCCACCGAGGAACGGTAGGCGCCGATCGGCAGGAGGTCGAACAGCGTCGACCAGTCGGGCAGCGCCGTGGCAGGTGGGAGGGTCGCGCCGGGAGACACGCCCCGACTGTACTCAGGCACCGAGTCGGCGGCAGATTTCCAGCGACAGCGCGCTCTGGTTGAGCGTGTAGAAGTGAATGGAAGGTGCGCCGCCGGCGATCAGCCGCTCGCACAGCCGCGTCACGACGTCCAGGCCGAAGGCGCGCACCGAGGCGGCGTCGTCCATGAAGCCTTCCATCTTCAGCGCCACCCAGCGCGGGATCTCGATGCCGTCGCGCGCCGCGAACTGCGCGATGCGCGCGTAGTTGTGGATGGGCATGATGCCCGGCACGATGGGCACGTCCACGCCCAGCTTGCGGACTTCGTCGACGAAGTGGAAGTAGGCGTCGGGGTTGAAGAAGAACTGCGTGATGGCAGAGTCGGCGCCCGCGCGGACCTTGTCCGCGAAGTGCTCGATGTCGCGTTTCGCGTAGCGCTGCTGCGGGTGGTACTCGGGGTAGGCCGCGACCTCGATGTGCCAGTCGGCACCCTGGGTCTCGCGGACGAACTGCACCAGCTCCGAGGCATAGCGGAATTCGCCTGCGGTGGCGGTGCCGCTGGGCAGGTCGCCGCGCAGCGCGACCAGGCGGCGTATGCCCTGGGCCCGGTAGGTGGCCAGGGTCTCGGCGATGTTCTCGCGCGTGGAACCCACGCACGACAGATGGGGGGCGGCCTCGAAACCGAGGGCCGCGATGTCCTGGACCGTGGCCAGCGTCTTGTCGCGCGTGGCGCCGCCGGCGCCGTAGGTCACGCTGAAGAACTCCGGGTGCACGGCGGCCAGATCGGCCACGACGGTCTTCAGCTTCTCGCTGCCGACGGGCGTGTTGGGCGGGAAGAACTCGAAGCTGAAGACGGGCGGGGCGCTGGCGTTCATGGCGATTCAGGTTGGGTGCGCTGCAAGGCAGGGCAGGGCGGGGCCGCGCGTGCAGCCCCGCCTTGCCCGTGTCCGGTCAGTACCGGTACGTGTCGGCCTTGTACGGGCCCTGCTTCGGCACGCCGATGTAGCTGGCCTGCTCTTCCGTCAGCTCGGTCAGCATCGCGCCGACCTTCTGCAGGTGCAGACGGGCGACCTTCTCGTCCAGGTGCTTCGGCAGCACGTAGACCTTGCCCTGCTCATAGAAGTCCTGGTGCGTGAACAGCTCGATCTGCGCGATGGTCTGGTTCGCGAAGCTGGAGCTCATCACGAAGCTGGGGTGGCCGGTGGCGCAGCCCAGGTTCACGAGGCGGCCCTTGGCCAGCAGGATGATCTTCTTGCCGTCCGGGAAGATGACGTGGTCGACCTGCGGCTTGATCTCGTCCCACTCGCACTTGTCGAGCGCGGCGACGTCGATCTCGTTGTCGAAGTGGCCGATGTTGCAGACGATGGCCTGGTTCTTCATGGCCGCCATGTGCTCGTAGCGGATCACGTTCTTGTTGCCGGTGGCCGACACGAAGATGTCGGCCTTGTCGGCGGCGTATTCCATCGTCACGACCTTGAAGCCTTCCATCGCGGCCTGCAGGGCGTTGATGGGGTCGATCTCGGTCACCCAGACCTGGGCCGACAGCGCGCGCAGCGCCTGTGCGGAGCCCTTGCCCACGTCGCCGTAGCCGGCGACCACGGCCACCTTGCCGGCGATCATGACGTCGGTCGCGCGCTTGATGGCGTCGACCAGGCTCTCACGGCAGCCGTACAGGTTGTCGAACTTGCTCTTGGTGACGCTGTCGTTCACGTTGATGGCGCGGAACATCAGCTGGCCCTTGGCGGCCATCTCGTTCAGGCGCAGCACGCCGGTGGTCGTCTCTTCGGTCACGCCGACGATCTGCGAGCTCTTGCGGCTGTACCAGGTCGGGTCGACGGCCAGCTTGGCCTTGATGGCGGCGAACAGCTCGGTCTCTTCCTCGCTGTGCGGGTTGGCCAGCAGGGAGGCGTCCTTCTCGGCGCGCTTGCCCAGGTGCATCAGCAGCGTGGCATCGCCGCCGTCGTCCAGGATCATGTTCGGGCCTTCGCCATCGGTGCCCTTGGCGCCGAATTCGAAGATGCGGTGGGTGTAGTCCCAGTAGTCCTTCAGCGTCTCGCCCTTGTAGGCGAAGACCGGCGTGCCGTGGGCCACCAGGGCGGCTGCGGCGTGGTCCTGGGTGCTGAAGATGTTGCACGAGGCCCAGCGCACTTCGGCGCCGAGCGCCTGCAGCGTTTCCACCAGAACGGCGGTCTGGATGGTCATGTGCAGGCTGCCCGTGATGCGGGCGCCCTTCAGGGGCTGCTTGGGGGCGAATTCCTCGCGGATGGCCATCAGACCCGGCATCTCGGTCTCGGCGATGCGGATTTCCTTGCGGCCGAACGCGGCTTGCGTCAGGTCGGCGATGGCGTGCTCGGGGATGGCGTGCGGCTTGAGGACAGCGTTCATACAGGGCTCCAGAACAAAATGGGGCCCGCCGCGGCGCATCAGGTGAGGTGGGAAACCACTCACACGCGCCGAAGCGGGTGAGCGCCGTTTCCAATGAAGGGTCCCGAGCCTGGGGCGCCATCAGGCACCTCGCAACGCTCCTCGGAACGGGGCAGATTCTATCAGCGGCCGCCCCGTCGTGCAGGCGGCCGGAATTCACGACTCATGCGGAACCATTGACGGCGAGCTGGTCCTCGCCACGATCGGGCACCAGCGAAGGCCGCCCGACGATGAGCGGGTCCACCGGCCCGATGCCGGGCACGTCACGGCGCGTGTAGGCCAGGCGGTGCAGCACGTACCGCATCGCGTTCAGGCGCGCGCGCTTCTTGCAGTCCGACTTGATCACGGTCCAGGGCGCGTCCGAGGTGTCGCAGTGCAGGAACATCGATTCCTTGGCGCGGGTGTAGTCGTTCCACTTGTCCAGGGAAGCCAGGTCGATCGGGCTGAGCTTCCACTGCTTGAGCGGGTGCACCTGTCGTTCCTTGAAGCGGCGACGCTGCTCCGCGCGACTGACCGAGAACCAGAACTTGAACAGGTGCACGCCCGAGCGCACCAGCTGGCGCTCGAACTCCGGCGCCTGGCGCAGGAATTCGTCGTACTCGGCGTCGCTGCAGAAACCCATCACCCGCTCGACGCCCGACCGGTTGTACCAGCTGCGGTCGAACATCACGATCTCGCCGCGCGTGGGCAGGTGCTGGATGTAGCGCTGGAAGTACCACTGGCCGCGCTCGACCTCGCTCGGCTTCTCCAGCGCGACCACGCGCGCGCCGCGGGGGTTCAGGTGCTCCATGAAGCGCTTGATCGCGCCGCCCTTGCCGGCGGCGTCGCGGCCTTCGAAGATGATCACCACGCGCTGCCCGGTCTCCTTGACCCAGGCCTGCAGCTTCAGCAACTCCACCTGCAGCCGGTACTTCTGCTGCTCGTAGCGCTTGCGCGAGAGCAGGTTGCGGTAGGGGTAGCCGCCGTCGCGCCAGCCCGGGGCGAGTTCCTGGTCGGGGTCGACGCCCGCTGTGGCCGGCTCGGCGCGCTCGGCGAGCATGCGGCGCAGCGCCCGGGCCTCGTCGGGCGACACGCCGTCGGCGAAGGTGCGCCACTGCTGCAGCAGTTCGCTGGCCGCGCCGTTGCCGCGCGCGTGCTCGGCGAGCAGGTCCGCCAGCGCCATGGCCTGCATGGTGTGCGCCTCGGAGCCGCCGCGCGCCACGCGTTCGGTCTCGATGCTGGCGGCGGTGGGCGTGCGGCGGCGCGCGGCGGCGCGCGGCTTGCTGACGATGGCTTCGCCTTTGGCTGTGGCTGCGTCCTTGCTGGGGTCCTTGCCAGTGCCCTTGCCGGTGACTTTGGCGGGAGCGGTGGCGGCGCGGTCAGCGCGGGCGGGGCGTGCAGGTGGCATGGCTCGAGGGGTTCTGGGGTGGATCCGCCATCATCGTCGGCCGCCGGGTTCGAGCCTTGATCATCGTCAAGCACCATGCCTGTGCGAGACTGACCGGATGCCAGCCGCCCCGCCCCGCCCGCTGACCGAATTGCCGCAGGCCGCCTGCGCCGGCGTCGTCGGCGTATTGACCGATATCGACGACACGCTCACCCGCGACGGCGCCATCGAGCCCGCCGCGCTGCAGGCCCTGCAGGCCCTGGCCGACGCCGGCGTACCGGTGTTCGCGATCACCGGCCGGCCGATGGGCTGGAGCGAGCCCTTCGCGATGGATTGGCCCGTGCAGGCCATCGTGGCCGAGAACGGCGCCGTTGCCCTGTGGCGCGACGCCGGCACACTGCGGGTGGAGTACTCGCAGGACGAGCCCACGCGCGCCGCGAACGCGCTTCGCCTGCGCGAGGTGGCCGCGCGCGTGCTGGCCGAGGTGCCGGGCGCGATCCTGGCGCGCGACAGCGCCGGCCGCGTGACCGACATCGCCGTCGACCATAGCGAGTTCGCCCACCTCGACACCGCCGCCATCGCGCGGGTGGTCGGGCTGATGCAGGCGGCCGGCATGACCGCCACCGTCAGCTCCATCCACATCAACGGCTGGTTCGGCGACCACGACAAGTGGAGCGGCGCGCGCTGGATCGTGCAGCGCCGCCTGGGCCGCGCACTCGAGCCCGAAACCGACCGCTGGGTCTATGTCGGCGATTCCACCAACGACCAGGTCATGTTCGGCCGCTTCGCGCTCAGCGTGGGCGTGGCCAACCTGATGCACTTCGCGGCGCAGCTGCACACCTGGCCCGCGTACCTGGCCGAGGGTGAGCGGGGCCAGGGCTTCGCCGAAGTGGCGCGGCGGCTGCTCGCGGCTCGATGAATCCCGAATCGATCTGACAAGGAGTTTCCAATGATCCATACCCACAGTGCCTACGGCGGCATGATGGTCGCGCCCCACCACCTGGCGGCACAGGCCGGCCGGGACGTGCTGCGCGACGGCGGCACCGCCGTCGAGGCCATGGTGGCCGCCGCGGCCGCCATCGCGGTCGTGTACCCGCACATGAACGCCATCGGCGGCGACGGCTTCTGGCTCATCCACGACCCCGCCGCCGGCGATGCACCGCCCGTGGCCATCGACGCCTGCGGCACGGCCGCCGCGGCTGCCGACCGTCACTTCTACCGGGGTCATTCCGCGATCCCCAGCCGCGGTCCGCTGGCCGCACTGACAGTGGCTGGCACGGTGGGCGGCTGGGCCGAGGCGCTGGCCGTGAGCGCGCCCTGGCAGGCGCCGCTGCCGCTGGACCGCCTGCTGGCCGATGCCATCCGCCACGCCGAGGACGGCGTGGCCGTCTCCGCCAGCCAGGCCCGGCTGTCGCGCGAGAAGTTCGAGGAACTGCACCGCCAGCCCGGCTTCGCCGAGGCCTATCTCCCGGGCGGCGCGCCGCCCGCGCCGGGATTCCGGCTGCGCCAGCCGGCCCTGGCCGCCACGCTGCGCCAGCTGGCCGTCGAAGGGCTTGACAGTTTCTACCGCGGGCCGCTGGCCGCGCGCATTGCCGCTGCCCTGGCGGATGTGGGCAGCCCGGTGGCTGCGGCCGACCTGGCCGGCTACCGCGCCCAGCGCGTGACGCCGCTGCGCGTGGCGCTGCGCGAGGCCGAGGTCTTCAACCTGCCGCCACCCACGCAGGGGCTGGCGGCGCTGCTGATCCTCGGCCTGTTCGACCGCCTGGACGTGGCCGAAGCCGAAGGCTTCGCCCATGTGCACGGCCTGGTCGAGGCCACCAAGCAGGCCTTCCTGGTGCGCGACCGCGTCGTCACCGACCCCGGCCGCCTGCGGGCCGACCCGCAGTCCTTCCTGGCTCCGGCCGCGCTGGACGAGCGTGCCCGGCGCATCGACCCCACGCGCGCGCTGCCCTGGCCGCAGCCCGCACTGCCCGGCGACACCATCTGGATGGGCGCCGTCGACCGCCACGGCCGTGCCGTCAGCTTCATCCAGAGCGTGTACTGGGAGTTCGGCTCGGGCGTCGTGCTGAAGGACCTGGGCATCTGCTGGCAGAACCGGGGCATCAGCTTCGCGCTCGACCCGGCTGCGCTGAACGCCCTGGAGCCGGGCCGCAAGCCGTTCCACACGCTGAACCCGTCCCTCGCCCGCTTCGCCGACGGCCGCGTCATGCCCTACGGCACCATGGGCGGCGAGGGCCAGCCGCAGACGCAGGCGGCGGTGTACACGCGCTATGCGCGCTTCGGGCAGCCGCTGCAGCAGGCGGTGGCGGCGCCGCGCTGGCTGCTGGGCCGCACCTGGGGCGACACCAGCACCACGCTCAAGCTGGAGTCCCGCTTCGAGCCGGCGCTGGTGGCTCAGCTGCAGGCGGCCGGCCACGCGGTCGAGCCCCTGGCCGAGGCCTGGAGCGACACCATGGGCCATGCCGGCGCGCTGGTGCGCCACCCCGACGGCCGCATCGAAGGAGCGGCCGACCCGCGCAGCGACGGCGCTGCGGTGGGCGTCTGACGCTGGTGCTGGCGCTTGGCCTGGCGCGTCCTCAGCGCGGGGTCAGGAAGGTCTCGATCCGGCCGAGTTCCGCGTCCAGCGCCGCCCGGTAGCCGGCCTCGCGCGGCGCCCGGCCGCCGACGTAACCGATGTCGGGCGTCAGCACGCCGTCGCGCCAGGCCAGGTTGCCCCAGCCGATGACCTGGTCGCGCCAGAGCAGCGGCAGCGCGTAGTAGCCGCGCACGCGCTGCGGTGCCGGCGTGTAGGCCTCGAACCGGTAGGCCCAACCCCAGAGCAGCTCGAAGCGGCGCCGGTCCCAGGCCACGGGGTCGAACGGCGCCAGCAGGCGCACGGCCTCGTCCGGCGCATGGCGCTTCGATGCCGGGTTCTCGCCTTCGGGCCAGATCCAGTCGACGCCGTCCACGCGCGCCTGCGGATGGCGGCCGAGGGCGCGCGCCACGGCGGGGCGGCGGTCGTCGGCCCACTGCGGCGCGCCGCCGCGCAGGTGGTGCACGAGTTCGCTGAAGGAGCGCAGCGGCAGCGGTGCGTAATTGCGCAGCACCAGGTCCACCAGCGCGTCGAGCGCGGCCTTGGGGTCGGGTGCCTCGGCGTGCGGTTCGCGCGCGGCATACAGGCGCACGCCGCCCTCGCGCCGCGCGATGCGCACCAGGCCGCGGTAGTGCATGCCGTCCAGCAGCTGCGTGCTGGCGTTGGAGCTGCCGCCGAACCAGTTGCGCGACTTGCCGTGCTGGAACGCGGCGTCCACCTCGCGCGGGTGCACCACGCCGTGTTCGCGCACGAAGTCGAGCACGGCATGGGCCTGCGCCCAGCGCGCCTTCGGCCACACGGTGCGCGGCGTGCGGGGGTGCATCAGCGCCTGCGTGGCGCGTGGCAGGAAGCCGTAGTTGACGAAGAAGTCCTCCTCCACGTCCAGCGCGGGATACCGGCGCTCCAGGTCCCCGGCGCGGTAGCCCTTCACCCGGTGGCGCAGGGTCAGGTCTTGTGCGCGCGCCGGGGTGCGGATGGGGTCGGCCTGCACGAAGCCCAGGCGGCGCAGCGCGGCCGGCAGGCTGGTGGGCGGGAAGAGCGTGCGCGCCACGGCGTGGCGGCGCAGGGCGTCGAGGCTCGGGGACGAAGCGGAAGTCGTGCGCGGCATGGTGCGGAATTGTGCGGCGACAATCCCGGCTCCTGAACGCCCCGGACCCGCACGATGTCGACTTCCATCGGAACCCCGCTGTCTCCCCAGGCCACCCGCGTGATGCTCCTCGGCTCCGGCGAGCTCGGCAAGGAGGTGCTGATCGCGCTGCAGCGCCTGGGTGTCGAGACCATCGCGGTCGACCGCTACGACAACGCGCCCGGCCAGCAGGTGGCGCATCACGCGCGCACCATCCAGATGAGCGACGCCGCCGCGCTGCGCGCCCTGATCGAGGCCGACAAGCCCATGCTGGTGGTTCCCGAGATCGAGGCCATCGCCACCGCCGAGCTGCAGAAGTTCGAGGCCGAGGGCCTGGTGCGCGTGATCCCCACCGCGCGCGCCGCGCGCCTGACCATGGACCGCGAAGGCATCCGCCGCCTCGCCGCCGAGACCCTGGGCCTGCCCACCAGCCCGTACCAGTTCTGCGACTCGCTGGCCGAGCTTCAGGCGGCCATCGACGGCGGCATCGGCTACCCCTGCATCGTCAAGCCGGTGATGAGCAGCTCCGGCAAGGGCCAGAGCAAGATCGACGGCCCGGCCGACGTCGCCCGGGCCTGGGACTACGCCATGGCCGGCGGCCGCGTGAGCCACGGCCGCGTCATCGTCGAGGGCTTCATCGACTTCGACTACGAGATCACGCTGCTGACCGTGCGCGCCGCGAGCGGCACCCACTACTGCGAGCCCATCGGCCACGTGCAGGTCAGCGGCGACTACGTCGAGAGCTGGCAGCCGCACCCCATGCACCCGGCCGCGCTGGCGCGTGCGCAGCAGATCGCGCAGACCATCACCGCCGATCTCGGCGGCCAGGGCCTCTTCGGCGTGGAGCTTTTCGTCAAGGGCGAGGAGGTCTGGTTCAGCGAGGTCAGCCCGCGCCCGCACGACACCGGCATGGTGACGATGATCACGCAGTGGCAGAACGAGTTCGAGCTGCACGCACGCGCCATCCTCGGCTTGCCCGTGGACACGTCGCTCAAGGCACACGGCGCCAGCGCCGTGATCTACGGCGGCGTGGATGCCGCCGGCCTGGTGTTCGACGGCGTGGCGGACGCGCTGTCGGAACCCGGCACCGACCTGCGCCTGTTCGGCAAGCCCGAGAGCTTCGTCAAGCGCCGCATGGGCGTGGCGCTGGCGCGCGACACCGACGTCGATGCCGCGCGCGCCAAGGCCAAGCGCGCCGCAGCGAAGGTGAAGCCCCGCGCCGCCTGATCGTCCCGCCCGGCGCGCCGCCCGGCAGCGCACACGCAGGGCGCTGAACCTGCGGGACTGGGCCTTGCCCAGCGCAAGCTGAACGGCGGCACCCACTTCGTCAAACCGACTGGAGCCTCCCTCCCGGAGGGAGGCTGGAGGGTGCCGTCGAACGAACTGGAGCCCCTTCTCGGAGGGGGCTCGGGGGAGCTGGTCCAGAAAGCCACGTACCGCT
>CAJAES010000105.1 GCA_903938815.1 uncultured beta proteobacterium | reverse complement strand
GAAGCGCTGCGCATGCACGCCGCCGCCTTCGGCAACGACCCCATCCTGGCCAGCATGCTTGACGGCGGCGGCGAATACGCCTGGCGCGTGCGCGGCGAAGAGCACATGTGGACGCCTGACGCCATCGCCAAGCTGCAGCACAGCACGCGTTCGGGCAAGTTCGACACCTACAAGGAATACGCCCAGCTCATCAACGATCAGAGCAAGCGCCACATGACGCTGCGCGGCCTGTTCGAGTTCAAGCTCGACCCGGTCAAGGCCATCCCGCTCGACCAGGTCGAGCCCGCGAGCGAGATCGTCAAGCGCTTCGCCACCGGCGCCATGTCCCTCGGCTCCATCAGCACCGAGGCGCACAGCACGCTGGCCATCGCCATGAACCGCATCGGCGGCAAGAGCAACACGGGCGAGGGCGGCGAAGACCCGGCCCGCTACCGCAACGAGCTCAAGGGCATCAAGATCACCGCCGGCACCAAGGTGTCGGAAGTCATCGGCGCCAAGGTCATCGAGGCCGACTACGAGATGAAGGAAGGCGACAGCCTTCGCTCCAAGATCAAGCAGGTGGCCAGCGGCCGCTTCGGTGTCACGACCGAGTACCTCGTTTCCGCCGACCAGATCCAGATCAAGATGGCTCAGGGCGCCAAGCCCGGCGAAGGCGGCCAGCTGCCCGGCGGCAAGGTGTCCGAGTACATCGGCATGCTGCGCTACAGCGTGCCCGGCGTCGGCCTCATCAGCCCGCCGCCGCACCACGACATCTACTCGATCGAAGACCTGGCGCAGCTCATCCACGACCTGAAGAACGCCAACCCGCGCGCCAGCGTCAGCGTCAAGCTGGTGTCGGAAGTCGGCGTGGGCACCATCGCCGCCGGCGTCACCAAGTGCAAGGCCGACCACGTGGTCATCGCCGGGCACGACGGCGGCACGGGCGCGTCGCCCTGGTCCAGCATCAAGCACTGCGGCACGCCCTGGGAACTGGGCCTGGCCGAGACGCAGCAGACGCTGGTGCTGAACCGCCTGCGCAGCCGCATCCGCGTGCAGGCCGACGGCCAGATGAAGACCGGCCGCGACGTCGTCATCGGCGCGCTGCTCGGTGCCGACGAGTTCGGCTTCGCGACCGCACCGCTGGTCGTCGAAGGCTGCATCATGATGCGCAAGTGCCACCTGAACACCTGCCCGGTGGGCGTGGCCACGCAGGACCCGCTGCTGCGCCAGAAGTTCTCGGGCAAGCCCGAGCATGTGGTGAACTACTTCTTCTTCGTGGCCGAGGAAGCGCGCACGATCATGGCGCAGCTCGGCATCCGCACCTTCGACGAGCTCATCGGCCGCGCCGACCTGCTCGACACGCGCAAGGGTATCGCCCACTGGAAGGCGCGCGGGCTCGACTTCAGCCGCGTGTTCCACCTGCCCGAGATGCCGGCCGACGTGTCGCGCTTCCACACCGAAGAGCAGGACCACGGCCTGCACAAGGCGCTGGACCTGAAGCTGATCGAGCGCTGCAAGCCGGCCATCGAACGCGGCGAGAAGGTGCAGTTCATGGAGGACACGCGCAACCTCAACCGCAGCGTCGGCGCGATGCTGTCGGGCGAGCTGGTGCGCCACCGCCCCGAGGGCCTGCCCGACCACACCATCTTCATCCAGATGGAAGGCACCGGCGGCCAGAGCTTCGGCGCCTTCCTGGCGCCCGGCATCACGATGTACCTCATCGGTGACGCGAACGACTACACCGGCAAGGGCTTGTCCGGGGGCCGCCTGGCCGTGCGCCCGAGCATCGATTTCCGGGGCGACGCCGCGAAGAACATCATCATCGGCAACACGGCGCTGTACGGCGCCACCAGCGGCGAGGCCTTCTTCCGCGGCGTGGCTGGCGAGCGCTTCGCGGTGCGGCTGTCCGGCGCCACCGCGGTGGTGGAAGGCACCGGCGACCACGGCTGCGAGTACATGACCGGCGGCACCGTGGCCGTGCTCGGCCAGACCGGCCGCAACTTCGCGGCCGGCATGTCGGGCGGCGTGGCCTACGTCTACGACGAGGACGGCAGCTTCTACAAGCGCTGCAACACCTCGATGGTGGGCCTGGAGAAGGTGCTGCCGCAGGCCGAGCAGGCCGGCGAGGCCGCATCCTGGCACCGCGGCCAGGCCGACGAGGTGCTGCTCAAGAAGCTGGTGGAGGACCACCACCGCTGGACGGGTTCGCTGCGCGCGCGCGACATCCTCGACCAGTGGGCGGTTTCACGGGCGAAGTTCGTCAAGGTGATCCCGCACGAGTACCGCCGCGCGCTGTCGGAGCAGGCTGCCAAGGCGCAGGCGAGCACCGCCACCACCAAGGCCATGGCGTCGGCAGCAGCCGTCGCCGCCAAGTAATCACGCTGACGAAGAGCGAGGAAAGATCATGGGCAAGGTCACCGGCTTCATGGAATACGAGCGCCTGGAAGAGGGCTACGAGCCCGTTCCGCAGCGCGTGAAGAAGTGGAAAGAGTTCGTCATCGGCCTGTCGGCCGATCAGTCGAAGGTGCAGGCGGCGCGCTGCATGGATTGCGGCACGCCGTTCTGCAACAGCGGCTGCCCGGTCAACAACATCATCCCGGACTTCAACGACCTCGTGTACCGCGGCGATTGGCACAACGCCATCACCGTTCTGCACTCCACCAACAACTTCCCCGAGTTCACCGGCCGCGTCTGCCCCGCCCCCTGCGAGGCCGCCTGCACGCTCAACGTGAACGACGATGCCGTGGGCATCAAGTCCATCGAGCACGCCATCATCGACCGCGCCTGGGCCGAGGGCTGGGTGCTGCCGCAGCCGCCCGAGAAGAAGACGGGCAAGAAGGTCGCCGTGGTCGGCTCCGGCCCCGCAGGCATGGCCGCCGCGCAGCAGCTGGCTCGCGCCGGCCATGACGTGACGGTGTTCGAGAAGAACAGCCGCATCGGCGGCCTGCTGCGCTACGGCATCCCCGACTTCAAGATGGAGAAGTCCCACATCGACCGCCGCATCGAGCAGATGCAGGCCGAAGGCGTGGTCTTCCGCACCGGCGTGCTGGTGGGTGATCTGGGCGAAGGCTGCAAGGTCACCAACGACGCCAAGGAAACCGTTTCGCCCGCCACGCTGCAGGCCGAATTCGACGCCGTGGTGCTGACTGGCGGCTCCGAGATCAGCCGCGACCTGCCGGTGGCCGGCCGCGAGCTGGACGGCGTGCACTTCGCGATGGAATTCCTGCCGATGCAGAACAAGGTCGTGGCCGGCGACAAGCTCAAGGGCCAGATCATGGCCACCGGCAAGCACGTCATCGTGATCGGCGGCGGCGACACCGGCAGCGATTGCGTCGGCACCAGCAACCGCCACGGCGCGGCCAGCGTCACGCAGTTCGAGCTGATGCCCCAGCCCCCCGAGGTCGAGGACCGCCCGCTGACCTGGCCCTACTGGCCCAGCAAGCTGCGCACGAGCTCCAGCCACGAGGAAGGCTGCGACCGCGAGTTCGCCATCGCCACGAAGGAAATCATCGCGGGCACCGGCAAGGACAAGGGCCGCGTCGTCGCGCTCAAGACCGTGCACGTGCAGTGGCAGGCCGGCAAGATGGTCGAGGTGCCGGGCACCGAGAAGGAATGGAAGGCCGACCTCGTGCTGCTGGCCATGGGCTTCACCAGCCCGGTGGCCGGGGTGCTGCAGGCCTTCGGCGTCGAGCGCGACGGCCGCGGCAATGCCAAGGCCGGCACGGACGACCAGACCGGCTACGCCACCAACGTGCCCAAGGTGTTCGCCGCCGGCGACATGCGCCGCGGCCAGAGCCTGGTGGTCTGGGCCATCCGCGAAGGCCGCCAGGCCGCCCGCGAGGTGGACCGCTTCCTGACCGGCGCCACCGCGCTGCCGCGCTGAGCGTTCGCGGGTGGCCACCGTCGGCCGGGAAGGGATCCCGGTCGAACGGTTGCACCCGAAGGCCACGAACGGGTGCCGCCGATCTTCAGCGGCCCCCTGACGCTCGAGTCGTATCCTCCGAAAGTTGTCGCACATTGCGCCGCACATCGCGGCGCAGTTCGCTGGCCGGGAGACCCGATGATCTGGAGACGCGACTTCGTCATGTCCGGCGCATCGCTCGCAGCCGGGCGAGTGTTCGGGGTCGAGGCACCCGACTGGGATGTGGGTGCGCCGCAGGCCAGCGGCATGCGTGCTGGCGATGTCGCGGATGCCCTGAACGCTGGAGAGTCATTGCCCGGCTTGCGCGCTCTGCTGGTATCGCATAGCGGCGTCCTGGTGGCCGAGCGCTACTACGGCGGCGCAGGACCCGACGACCTGCAACCCGTCAATTCCGCGACCAAGAGCGTCTGCTCCATGTTGGTCGGCCAGGCGCTGCGCGACGGTCGCATCAGGAGCCTTGACGAAACGGTTTCGCAACTGCTGCCAGACGCCATCGATGAGGTGCCTGATTCTCCGGCGCGATCGCTGACCTTGCGGCAGATCCTCTCCGGGCGATCCGGCCTTGCTTTCGATCCCATGCACTTCGGCCAACTTGCCGGCGCGAAGCCTCTGGTGCGCTATGCGCTCAGCCGACCGGCCATTTCCGTCGCACCGCCCGGATGGTCGTACAACGACGCCCTGGTGGCGCTGATCGCTCCGATCCTGGCCCGTGCCCAGGGCGCGGACCTGGCCGTGCTGGCCTCACGTGATCTGTTCGACCCGATTGGCATCAAGCGCTTCGAGTGGCGGCGCGACCGCGACGGAAACCCGCTGGCACCTGCCGGTTTGGCCATCCGGCCCCGCGATCTGCTCAAGCTGTCGGCATTGATGATCGAGGGCGGCCGCTGGAAGGGGCGCCAGGTGCTGCCCGAATCCTGGGTCGCGCAAAGTCTCACGCCGCAGGGGCCTGCAACCTGGCGCCCCGGGAGCGTTGCGGACGTTGGCTATGGCCTCCTTTGGTTCACGGGTCTCCTGCATGGGCAACACGTGGCGTGGGCTTGGGGCTACGGAGGGCAGTTCGCGCTGCTCGCACCCGGGCTGAAGCTTGCCGTTGCCACGGCCGCTACATCGCCACCACCGCCCGCACTGAGACAGCAGACGGACGCCGTGATGTCACTCGTGGCGAGGATGGTGCAGGCTGCAGGGTAGCCCCAGGAAGCCCGGCCTCTCGCTCGTGAGGCCCTCGATGAGCCGCGTGGCTTTGGCCGACTGTTTCGGGTCGTCCTGCATGATGTAGCGCACCACGACATTCGTGTCGAGACCGATCATTTCGCTCGCGCACCTTGGGCCGCGATGGCGGCGTTCATCTCGGCGATCGTGACGGTGCGTGTGGGCTTGCCGAAGCGCCCCTTGAGTTCACGCACAGAGCGCGTCGTGGCGATGACCTCAAAGCGCCCGGGCTCAAGCTGAACGAACTCGACCCGATCGCCTGCCTCGACATTCAGAGCGCGGCGGACATCGACGGGGATCGTGATCTGCCCCTTGGTGGTCAATGTTGCGGTGGACATTCTGTCGCTCCTTTTTCCTTACTTCATCGTAAGGCGATCGGAGTCGCCAGCACTGTGCGAGATAACCGTGCCGCATCACAGCGTCTTCATCAGCTCCGCCACCTCGCCCTGCCGCGGGAACTTCGTTCCCAGTTCGGTGAGCGTGGTGAGTTCGGTCTTGGCTCCGGCCTTGTCGCCGGCCTGGATCATGAGCTTGGCCAGGTTCAGGCGCAGCTGCGGGTTGGTGCTTTCCAGCGCCAGCGCCTTCTTCATCACTTCCACGCCCTTGGCTGCCTGGCCTTCGGCGGCCAGCGCCATCGCCAGCGTGTCCATGATCACCGGGCGGTTGGGCAGCAGCGCGTTGGCCTTCTCGGCCATGGCCACCGAGCCCGGCTTCTTGGCCGTGGCCATCAGCCAGGCCACGTTGTTCAGCGCCAGCGCGTTTTCCGGCCGCAGCTTGAGCACCTCGCGGTAGCGCATCTCGGCCTGCGCCAGGTTGCGGCTCGCGAGCGCGAAGTCGCCCAGGTAGAACTGGAATTCGGCGTCGGCCGGGTGCGCCTTCAGCCAGTCGGCCGCGTGTTTGTCGGCCGCGGCTTCCTGCTTGCCGGCCGTCAGGGCCACGTGCACGCGGGTGGCCAGCTCGGTGGAGTTGGGGGCCGCCTTCAGGCCGGTGTTGTAGACCGCCAGCGCCTTGTCCCAGCGCTTCTGCGAAGCCTCGATGCCGCCTTCGATCAGGAAGCCGACATCCTGCGTGGGCCTCTGCTTCTGGATCTCGCGCGCCACGCCCGAGGCTTCCGCCATCTTGTTGTCGGCCAGGTAGGCGTCCACGGTCGCGCGTTGGGCCTGCAGGTTGTCCGGGGCGATGCTCAGCGCACGCTTCAGGCTCTGCATGGCGCCTTCGCGGTTCTTCGCGGCCCACTGCACGTCGGCCAGCCGCAGGTAGGGCATGGGCGACTGCGGCATCAGCTGGGCCAGCTTGTTGAAGGTGGCCAGCGCCTGGTTGCTGTCCCCCGAGGCGGCCTGGGCGCGGCCCAGGGCTTCGAGGATGTCGGTGTTGTTCGGCAGGGCGGCAGTGGCCGATTGCGCCAGTTCCAGCGCGGCCTTGAAGTCCTTGTTGGCCAGCTGGTAGTTGATCAGGGCCAGGCGCGGGGCGGGGTCGGTGGCGTTCTGCTGGATGGCGTTGGTGAAGACACCCACGATCTCCTCGCGCGGGGCGCCGGCATTGGCGCGCAGGCGCGCCGAGGCCAGCAGGGCTTGCATGTTGCGCGGGTCGGTCTTGATGGCCTGGTCCAGCAGCCGCTTGGCTTCGTCGGGCTTGCCGTCCATCAGGGCCATCTGGGCCAGCGCGGACGTGGCCGGGTAGAAGCTCGGCTCGATCTTCAGCGCCTGCTCGAACGACTTGCGGGCCGCTTCCTTGTCGCCCTGCTGCATCTGCACGCGGGCGCGCAGGTTCGCGGCCACGGGCTTGTCGGGCAGCTTCTTCTCCAGCGCATCGATGGCCTTCAACGCGCCGGCGTAGTCCTTCTTGCGCACCAGGGCGCCGATCAGCGGCAGGTCGGCGGTGGTGGCGGTGTCGCTGGCGGCCAGGCTCTGCAGGTCCGCCAGGCCGGCGTCGGAGTTGCCGCGCAGCACCTTGCTCACCGCAAGCGCCGTCTTGGCGCGCTTGTCGTCCGGGTTCAGCTGGGAGGCCTTCGCGAACGCGGCCTCCGCGTCGTTCAGGTCGCCGGCCTGCAGGTGGGCTTGCGCTGCCAGCGAGTACACGGCCGAAGACGGGTTCGGCTTGTCCAGCATCGGCTGCAGCGTGGCCAGCGCCTTGGCCGGCTGCGACATCTGCAGGTAGGTCAGCGTGAGCAGGCGGCGCGAGACTTCCTGATCGGGCGCCTTCTGCAGCGCCTTGCCCAGGTAGGCCTCGGCCTGGATGAAGGAGCGCTTCTCGAACTCCACCGCACCTGCGAGCTGCAGGATGCGCGGGTTGTCGGGCGCCACGCGCAGCAGGGCCTGCGCGATCTCGCGCGCCTTGTCGTATTCCTTGGCCAGCAGCGCCACGTTGCCCGCGAAGTACGCAGTCTGCGGGTGACCCGGCAGAACCTTCTGCAGCGCCGCCACCTGCGCGCGCGCGGCGGCCAGGTCCTGCTTGCCCAGCGACAGCGTGATCAGCGCGCTGTGCGCCGGCACGAAATTGGGCTTCACGGCGATGGCCTGGCGGTAGGCCGCCATCGCGCCTTCCACGTCGCGCTTGCCGTAGTTCAGCAGGTCGCCCTTGAGCTGCCAGGCGTCGTGGTCCTGCGGGGTGCGTGCGATCTGCTTTTCAACCGCCGACAGCGCGCCGTCCAGATCGCCGGTGTCGGCCTGCAGCCGGGCCTCGAAGACCTTGGCCGGGCCGTAGTCGGGCATGGCCTTCAGCGCGGCGGCCACGGCCGTCTGCGCCTGGTCGCGGCGGCCCATCGAGCCGTAGGTGAGCGCGAGCGTCGACTTCAGGTCGGCATCCGCGAGCGGGTCGGACAGGCTGGTCTGACCGAACTGCTCGGTCAGCTTCTGGTACTGGCCCTCGATGAACATCGCGCGGGCGAGTTCGGGCACCACCGCGGCCTCGGGGTGACGCAGGTCGAGAGCCTTGCGGAATTCGAGCGTGGCGCCGCTGGGGTCGCCGCCGGCCAGCAGCGCCTTGCCCAGCAGGAAGCGCGCCTCGGCGTTGTTCGCGTTCTCCTGCAGCACGTTCTTGATCTGGATGACCGCCGCCTTGTGGTCGTCCTTGGCCAGCAGTTCCTTGGCCGAGCCCAGCAGCTTCTCGGGGCTGTCGCCGCCGCAGGCCACCAGAGAAGCCGCGGCAATCGCCAGCAGCACGGGCGCCAGGGCGCGGGAGAGATTCTTCACTTTCATGCCAACTCCGATCGGGGGCAGGGGGGCGTGGGACAGGGCTCTACTTGATGCCCAGACGGTGCATCAGGTCGTAGAGCGTCGGGCGGCTGACCCCCAGGATCTCTGCCGCTCGGAGAATGTTGCCGTTGGCGCGCGCAAGCGCGGTGACGATGGCCTCGCGCTCGGCGTGCTCGCGGATGCGGCGCAGGTCGAGATCACCGCCTTCGGGCGTGGCGGCCGCGCCGGCCTCGTCGGCCGGCGGGCGCAGGCCGAGATCCTCGCAGCCCACCCGGCCGCCGTCGGCCATGATGGCCGCGCGCTTGACCACGTTGATGAGCTCGCGCACGTTGCCCGGCCATGCGTGGGCCTCGATGGCGCGCACGGCCTCGTCGGTGAAGGTGAGGTTGCCGCGGCGCTGCTCCTGCGCAAATCGGCGCAGCAGCGCGTGCGCCAGCAGCACGGCGTCACCGGTGCGCTGGCGCAGCGGCGGGATGTCCACCACGATCTCCGCCAGGCGGTAGTAGAGGTCTTCGCGGAAGCGCCCTTCGCGGATCTGCCCCTGCAGGTTCTGGTGCGTGGCGCAGACCACCCGCACGTCCACCGGGATCTCCTGACGCCCGCCCACGCGCTCGATCGTGCGCTCCTGCAGGAAGCGCAGCAGCTTGGCCTGCAGCGAATGCGGCAGGTCGCCGATCTCGTCGAGCATCAGCGTGCCGCCGTGGGCCGTCTCGATCTTGCCCACCGTCGTCTTGGTGGCGCCGGTGAAGGCGCCTTTCTCGTGGCCGAAGAGTTCGGTCTCGAGCAGGTTCTCCGGGATGGCCGCGCAGTTGATGGCCACGAACTTGCCGGTGCGGCGCGAGGCCTCGTGCACGCCCTGGGCGAGCACTTCCTTGCCGGTGCCGGATTCACCCAGCAGCATCACCGTGGCGTCGCTGCTGGCCACGCGCTCGATGAGCCGGCAGATGCGCAGCATCTCGGCGTCGCGCGTGGTCAGGCCCGACAGTGCGTCGGGGTGCTTCGCGGCCTGCAGGCGCCGGTTCTCGGCCTGCAGCTCGAACAGCCGGTAGGCGCGGTCGATGGTCAGGCCCAGCAGTTCCGGCTCGAAGGGCTTGGCAAAGAAATCGTAGGCGCCCAGCGCCACGGCGCGCAGCGCATTGGACTGGTCGTTCTGCCCGGTCAGCACGATCACCTTCACGTGCGGGTCGATGTCGAGCATCTGCTCGAGCAGCTTGAAGCCTTCGGATGTGGCGTCGGGGTCGGGCGGCAGCCCGAGGTCCATCGTCACGACAGCAGGCTGGTGGCGCCGGAACGCCAGCAACGCGCTGGCGCGGTCGTGCGCCGTCACGGATTCATAGCGGTCGAGCGACCACTTGATCTGCTTTTGCAGCGCCAGATCGTCCTCGACGATGAGCAGCGGCGGTTGCTTGTCGGTGCTCATTGGGGGCTCAGCATGTTGAACTGCGAATCATGGTGGGCGTCGAAGAGCGGCAGCACGAGGGTGATGACGGTTCCGCGCCCAGGCTCGCTATCGACCAGGATTTCGCCGCCGAGTTCACGCACGTACTGAAAACTCTCGTAGGCGCCGATGCCCATGCCCGCCGACTTGGTGGTGTTGAAGGGCTTGAACAGGCGCGTGTCGATGAACTCGCGCGACATGCCCGCGCCGGTGTCGCCCACGGTCACGCGGGCCTGCCCGCTGCTGCGCGTGAGCGACAGCCACACGCGCCCGCCGGGCGGCGTGGCGTCGAACGCGTTCTGCACCACGTGGCCCAGCACGCGCTCGATGCGCTCGTCGTGACCGCGCGTGGCCACGCGGTCGACCTGCTGCAGTTCCAGCGTGCGCCCTCTGCCTTCCGCGGCCTGCGCGATGCGCGCGACGATGGGCTGCAGATCCACGCCGAGCAGGCCGCCGGGAGGCTTCTCGCCTTCACGCAATTGCAGCATCAGACGGCGCATCTTTTCCAGCGAACTCTCCACAGTGATCAGCATGTCCTGCTGGAATTCGGGATTGTCGTGCAGCCGTTTCGCGTTCTTCATCATGAGGGACAACTGCGTCACGATATTCTTCAGATCGTGCACGACGAAGGCCGACATGCGGTTGAAAGCCTCGAACTTGCGCGCCTCCAGCAGCGCCTCGGTGGCGTGCAGCTGCGCCAGGAACACGGCCGCCTGGCGGCTGGCGGTCTTGAGCAGGTCGCGCACTTCCCAGTCGAGGTCGGGTGCGGCGTGCGGCCTGGCCAGCAGCGCGAACCCCGTGAGGTGCTCGCCCACCAGCAGCGGCACCACGGCCCACACGTTGTCGCCCATCCACGCCGGCAGCAGCAGGTCCTTGTAGCGGTCCGGCGTTGCGCGGGCCTCGGCCACGTCGATGATCCACTCGTTGCCCTGCAGGAACTGCGCGAAGGGCGAGGCCAGCGGCTCTTCGCCGCCCTGCACGAGCTGCTTGGTGCGGGAGGTCTCGATGAACGTCGCATCGCCCGGCGCCAGCATCCACAGGCTGCCGTCGGGGCTGTCCACCAGGCCGCACAGGCCGCGCAGAACCAGCGTGCCCATTTCCTGCGGTGAGGCAGGCGTCGAGAGCATGGCCGTGAAGCGCAGCCACTGCTCGCGGTAGTCGTAACGGTAGGCGAAGAAGTTCTTGCTGACGAACACCCTCAGGCGCGCCCGCAGCTCGCCCGACAGCACCAGCGCCCCGAGCAGCAGGATGGCGCCGGACAGCAGCGCGATCTGCAGCGCCCGGCCCCAGCTGCCCCCGAAGAAGCGCACGTAATAGCCGATGCCCGAGATGAAGAGCAGGTAGGCGCCGGCCAGCAGCAGCGTGGCCGAGAAGAACGCCGCGTTGTGCGAGACCTTCAGTTGCGCGCGCCAGTTGGCCTGGCGCCGCGCCGACATGAACAGCAGCGGCACCGCCAGCGCATGGATGGCCGCGCGCACGCTGAAGGCGTCTTCGTCGAAGCTGCCGAACAGCACCGCCTGCGAGTAGATGTAGACATCGAAGGCGAACAGACCGGCCAGCCCCAGGCACAGCGGCTTGGCGCCCCAGCGGCTGTCATGCGCGATGTTGCGGAACAGCTGCTCCACCAGCACGAGGCCGAACACCGGCTGCGCCATCGCGGCGAACAGCGCCCAGCGCCTGGCGGTTTCGTTGTCGGTGAACAGCGGCACCACCAGGGATACCGCAGCCAGGCCCACCAGTACGGCCGCTGCCGGGCGCAGGCGGCCGGTTTCCTGGTCGGCCGGGCTCTTCAGCGCAGGGCGCAGCAGCACCAGCAGGAACCAGAACCAGGCGGCATAGCGCGCCAGGTCGATGGCGGGCACGGCCAGCCACAGCAGCGTGTCGGGTGCCAGTGCCGCCACCATGCCGGCGGCGCCCCAGGCCACGGTGCAGGCCACGGCCAGCAGGAATGCGTGCGCCGGAACGCCGGCATCGCGGCGCAGGTAGCCGGTGAGCAGCAGACGCACGCCGAATGCGCCGTAGGCCAGCAGCGCGGCCGCAAAGGCGAGCAGGGCGATGTGGGTGGCGTCCATGCGCATGCCTTGCATCAGACCACAGGCCGTGCCGTGCCGCCCCGGTGGCGGCGGGCGGCCGGCAGGCGGAGGGTCAGCGGGCGCCCTTGCCGGTGAGCACGACAGCCACGGTCTCGAACAGGATCACGATGTCCAGGAACAGCGTGTGGTTCTTGACGTAGTACAGGTCGTACTGCAGCTTCTCGATCGAATCCTCGACCGTCGCGCCGTACTGGTAGCGCACCTGCGCCCAGCCCGTCACGCCCGGCTTCACCGACTGGCGCACCGCGAAATACGGAATCTGCTGCGTGAGCTGCTCGACGAAGAAAGGCCGCTCGGGGCGCGGGCCCACCATGCTCATCTCGCCCTTGAAGACGTTCCAGAGCTGCGGCAGTTCATCGATGCGCGCACGGCGGATGAAGTTGCCCACCTTCGTCACGCGGTCGTCCTGCACCGTGGCCCAGCGCGGCTTGCCATCCTTCTCGGCGTCCACGCGCATGCTGCGGAACTTGATCACCTGGAAGGTGCTGCCATTCAGGCCCACGCGCTCCTGGCGGTAGAAGACCGGGCCGCGGCTGTCGAGCTTGATCACCACGGCGGCAATCAGCATGATCGGTGCGGCGAGCACCAGCAGCACGGCAGCCGACAGCACGTCGAACACCCGCTTCACGGCCGTGCGGCCGAAGCCCTGGTTGAATCCGTCCCCGAAGATCATCCAGCCCGCGTTGGCGAACCCCAGCCTGATCTGGCCCAGCGTCTTCTCGAAGTGCGTGTTGACGTCGAAGACCTTCACGCCGATGAGCTTGCAGTCCAGCAGCTCGCGCAGCGGCATGCTGCCCGAGCGGCGCTCGGTCAGGGCCACCACGATCTCGTCCACGTTCAGGTCGCTGGCCGTTGCGCTCAGGGAGCGGTCGCCCGACAGCACCTTGCTCTCGTCGACCGCGCATTCGCTTTCGTTCGGGCTCGGGTAGTAGCCCACCACCTCGGCGTTCGGGTCGCGCTCGCGCAGGGTGTCCGTCACCAGCATCGCCGCCGGGCCGGAGCCCAGGATCATGATGCGGGTGCGGCCGTGGTGGCTGGCCGCCCAGTGCGTGGCATACACGCGGCGCAGGATGACGGCGGCAACGCCCGCCACGCCGGCCATGCGCATGGCGTCGCGGTTGGGCAGGTCGGCCGGCAGCAGGCCGAAGACCAGCCAGGTGAGCGGCAGGGCCAGCAGCAGGGCCACGGCGGCACGCGCCACGGCCTGGTTGATGGTGAAGTTCGGCGCCTTCTGGTACAGGCCCGAGGCCGTGTTGATCACGAACATGCCCGCGGCGATGGTCACGGCCTGGGTGCCCGCCATCGGCCACAGCGAGAAACTGCCCGACAGCGTGATGAAGACCAGCAGCATCGCCAGCATGACGAAGCCGATGTCGCTCAGCATCCTGGCCAGCGTCTGGCGGTGCATGTAGTGATTGAAGATTCGGATCATCTATTGCGACTCTGTGCAGCGGGCCATCAGCAGGCCAACAGGTGGTTCACCTGGCCCCTCGGGCAAACAGGCTCTTCCACCAATCGAATGTAAGGATGTGCATCGGTGCATACCATCCCCGGCATGGGGGGCCGCCTTGAACCGGGGGGCCTTCCCTGACGTTGAACAGCACTGTGCCGTGAATGCGCCGCCTTGGCGCACGGCTACCCGGCGTCAAGCGGCACTTCGCCACGAACCCCCCGCCTGTGTGACGGCTGGTATCAGGCTTGGCGAGAGCTGTTCTTGAATAGACGCAGGAAAGCCTTGCGCCCAAGGTGCACGGCCAGCA
Source organism: uncultured beta proteobacterium (assembly GCA_903938815.1). Lineage (GTDB taxonomy): Bacteria > Pseudomonadota > Gammaproteobacteria > Burkholderiales > Burkholderiaceae_C > Rubrivivax. The sequence continues at coordinate 25,214 of CAJAES010000105.1, read as the reverse complement.
TGCCGAACGGCATGCGCAAGGCGTGCGAGCGCAGGTAGATGGCCGTCCGGGCCACCCCCGATCCAGGGGGGGGTGCGTCGGGATACACCGGCACGAAGGCGCGCAGGTACATCGCGTCCAGCGCGCGCAGGCGCAGGCCGCCGAGGGCCGCGTTGGCCAGCGCCTGCTGGCGCACCGCCGCCGGCACTTCCATCTGCAGCACGGCATGCAGGTAGCGCAGGGCCAGCGCCGCCGGCCAGGCCATGCCCAGCACCTGCGCGCGCGCCAGCATGGCGGCCCAGTAGCCGGGGTCGGTGCGCGTGAATTCCTCGCCCAGCGCCTGCAGGTCGTACAGGTCGCGCAGGCCGTTGTTCAGCTCGCCCTCGTGGAACAGGTGAACCGCGCTGTGGATGAACATGTCCTGCGGCGCCAGCACGCGCCACGGGCTGCCGGCCACCGGCTGGCTGGCGGTCACCAGCAGCCCGGCGTCGGGCACGGCCTTCGCCGTCAGCGGCAATATGTTGTGGTGCACGTCCACCAGCGTGCCGCGCTTCAGGTGCGCCATCGGGGGCAGCTCGTGCATCCACTCGCGGTAGTAGCGCTGGTCGTAGGGGTCGGTGCCGCCGTTGCTCCAGCCGTGCAGGCGCAGCGCGGCCTCCACGGCATTGAGCGATTCGCGCGGCACCAGCAGGTCCACGTCGCCGAAGATGCGGCCGCGTGCGGCCTCGCGGCCGGCGGCGGCATAGGCCGCGCCCTTCAGCAGCACCAGCGGAACGCCCAGCGGCGCCAGCGCCTCGGCCAGATGGCCGAACTCCCACTGGATGGCCTCGCGCTGATGGCGGTTCAGCACCAGGGCCGCCACCAGGTGCGGCTGCGCCGCGGCGTGCACGGCCGTCAGAACCCCGGCTTCTTCCGCCCGCGTGGCCAGGCGGCTCAGCAGGTTGGCGCCGCGCGCCACGCGCAGCAGGCCGTCCCACTGCTTCAGGCTCAGGCCGGGCAGGCTGGCAGGCTCCCGCAGGCACTGCATCAGCAGCGTGGCCATGGGTGCGGCTTCAGTCATCGCGCTGCGGGTCGCTGAGCCAGTCGAAGACTTCCAGCCCGTCCTCGAGGCGGCTGTACTCCAGGTCGTAGCACTCGCACTGCCGCACCAGGCGGCCCACGGTCTCGAACCCGGCGCTGCCGAGGATGCTGTAGTTGAACGCGTTCTCGGCAAAGTGCATGAAGGTGCTGCGCTTGCTGCGCGGCGTCAGCTTCGGCTCGGCGCCCGCCACGTACTTCGGGAAGACGATCCACGCCGGCGTGGCCGGCGTGTTCATCTGCCGCACGCTGGCTTCGGGCGGGCACAGGTGCGTGATCCGGCCCTTGATGGTGTCGAAGGACAGCGGGCCCCAGCGCGCCGACGGTTCGAAGGCCCGGATGATGTCGATGGACTGGTTCTTCAGGTTCACCGGCCGGGCCAGGGCGTGCAGCAGGCCCGTGGCCGGGTCCAGCAGGGTCATCTCGTCGGTCAGCAGGCGCCAGTCGCGCAGCGCCAGAGACGCGCACAGCGTGCTCTTGCCCGAGCCCGGCGGCGCGGGCAATATGGCCGCGCGCCCGCCACGCTCCAGCGAGGCGGCATGGATCATCAGCCACTGGTGGCAGGAGGCCGCGATGGTCCAGTTCAGGCCCCATTCCAGCAGGGCAGGGGCCTGGTCGCGGGGAAGGGGTTCGAAGGGCGCCTCGCCGTCCACCACGAACTCGGCCTGTGGGCGCAGCCAGCGTCGCAGGTTGAGCGGCGAGCGCACTTCCACGCTGAAGTCCGCGAAGTCGGCGTCCACCTGCGCGGGGTGGTGACGGTAGGCGTCATGCAGCCACGAAGCCACGTCCGGAAACTGCGATCGGACGCGAAAGCTCAGCGGCCCGGTGAAGATCGTGATTCGCCCCTGGCGGACCATGTCGGTCCAGGCAGAGGCGGTAATGGCACCGGCCCGGTGGTCAGAGGAGACCACAACTCACCAGTTGGTCTCGCGCGGCTTGCACAGCCTGCGGGTCTGCCGAATCTGAAAGCACAGCCGAAATCCCGGCCGGGTCGGCGGGGGGCATACCGGCAAGAGAACGGCGCAGCAATGCAGCCGCCAGGGAATCCAGTGCGTGGGTGTTGCCCGTCAGTTGATCGTAGACGACGTATCCGTCACCGCAATCACACCACAGCAGGTCGCTGGAGCCGGGCTTCACCTCATGCGGCAGGCATCAGATGATGATGCCGTTGGAGACCAGGTAATACTTGATGGCGGTGGCATTCCACTGCACGCCTGCCGTCGGCTCGAAGTAGCCGCGCGTGCTCCACTCGTGCCAGATGGTCGTGATTTCACCAGCGGTGATCACGTTCGACGGAATGACGGCGCCGTTGCCGCCGTTGACGTTCAGGTAGGCGCCGATCAGATGGAAGGCCATCTTTTCGGGGTCAGCCGAGCCGGAGAGATTGAGAACCTCACCCATCGTCATGCTGCGGTAGGACGAACCCGAACCGGTCGTGAACTTGGTGCCCGAAAAGGTCGGGTGGAAAGGCGTGCTGGGCGGTATCGCTGCAGGCCAGTGGTATGCCTGGGCGCCAGGCGTCTGCTGCGCCTTGTAGTTGCCCGGGGACTCGGCGTTGCGGCACTCGCCGTACAGGCCTTGCTGGGAGACGCTGGTGTTGCGCGACAGCGAACGCGAAGGCGAGAAGCAGGTGGTGCCCAGTGCCGGTTGGCTGACCAGCGTCAGCACGGCCGGCGCAGCGGCGGCGCCCGCGCCGAGAAAGCGACGACGGCCACCCGAACTGGGCAGCTTCTGGACTGGATTCTGGTCTTGTTGACTCATGGACGCACCGTTGGTCTAAGGCTATCTCACGCTAGGCTTGGTTGGGCACCCCAGGGCAGTGATTGCCGAGAAGTTTCCCACACCGATGGCCGGCGCCACTGTTCGCTGCACCACTCAACCGGAGGGATGCCCCCCTCGATCAGGGGTGCTCCGGCGGAATGCTTGCTACAAACGACTGTGGGGCTCGAAAGCCCCACAGACATCAAGCTGCGCGGCTGAAGCGCTGGTTTACTTGGCGGCCTTGCGACGGCGGCCAGCCATGCCCAGACCGGCGAGTGCCAGACCGGCCAGAGCCAGGGAGCCGGGTTCCGGGACGGCGCCGACGATGTCGATGCTGAAGTCCAGGCCGCCAGCACTGCCGGCACCGGTGTTCACGATCATCTGGATCGCGCCGACACGGGCGAAGTTGGCGCCGCTGAAGTCCGAGAACATGAAGCCGACATCCTTGTCGCCGCCGTTGCTCGTGATGGTCTTTGTCACTTCGGACAGCGTCCACACGTTGGAATTCAGTACGGTCTCGGTCCAGACTTGGAACGTCATCTTGTAGTTGAGGCCGGCGTTATCGACGTTCGTGCCCACCAGAATCTGGATGCCTTCGGTGGAGAGATCAGCCCCACCCAGACCGTCCACCTTCACCGAGTTGGTCCAGTCGCCAACAGCGCCGTCCCAGCGAACAATCGCGAAGCCGGTCGTCGAATTGCCTTGGTCGAACACGAACTGACCGCCGCCGTCAACGATCGCCTCAACGCGGTTCGTGCCGGAAACGCGAGCCACAGCGATGTCGCGCTCCAGGCCGAGGATGTCGGCGGAAGTGGCCACGATCGAGTTGGTCGAACCCGCAGCGCCAGCCATGTTGGTCTGGTACAGCGAAACGCCGGCAGCAGACGTGGTCAACGGGGCGACGATGTTGTTTGTCGCGGCGCCGGTAACCGACACCGAGTCCTGGCCGATGTCGAACGTGTCGATCACCAGAGCCGAATGAGCCGAACCGGCAGCCACCAGGCCAAGCGCGACGGCGGAGAAGATCTTGGAGAAAGTCATTTGAGACTCCTTGCCTAATTTGCTGTCGGAAGCCCAAATGCCTCCAATCGAACTCAACGTAAGCAGTTGGCGTGCCAGGTCAAAAAAGTTCAATAAAAACAAAGGCTTGAATGTCGTTCGGGTCGGGTCGATATCGTGGCGAGCTGGTCGGTGTAAAGAACGCCGACAGACCCCGGAGGCGGAGGGCGATCACCACCCGTGATTTCGTACCGGTCTGTGCGCCAGGCAACGCGCTCTGGCACTCGTGGCCGGAACACGCCATCGCCGTGAATATTCCGCCGGTGTCACCAAGTGTGTTCGGCTTCGGGGTGGTTCAGGCCTTACTTCTGTGCAAGCATCGCTCCCCGGACGATTCCATTCGTGCCAGAACGATGTGCGCTCGCGCATTTCGCATGGGCACCGGAACTTGATTTCGAGCCGACAGTACGCCAAGGACAAGCCTGATGACTTCGATGAACACTTTCTTCACCCGAGCCCTCGTGCGGGCCGCGGCGGCCATCGGCCTGGCTGGCCTGGCGGCCTGCGGGAGCGTGCCCAGCGCCCTGCCGCCCGCGCCCATGACGGCTGCGGCACCTGACTACAGCTACATCATCGGCCCCGGCGACAACTTGAACATCGTCGTCTGGCGCAACCCCGAGCTGTCGATGTCGGTGCCCGTGCGGCCCGACGGCAAGGTCTCGGCGCCGCTGGTCGACGAGATCGTCGCCCAGGGCAAGACCTCGGTGGAAATGGCCCGCGAAGTCGAAAAGGCGCTGGCCAAGTACGTGCGCGACCCCATCGTCACCGTCATCGTCACCAACTTCGTCGGCCCGTACAGCGAGCAGATCCGTGTGGTGGGCGAGGCTGCCAAGCCGCAGTTCCTGCCCTTCAAGCAGAAGATGACCGTGCTGGACGTGATGATCGCCGTCGGCGGCCTCACGGATTTCGCTGATGGCAATTCAGCCACCATCCTGCGCACATCTGACGCCAACAAGCAGTATTCGGTGCGATTGAAGGACCTGATCAAGCGTGGTGACGTCAGCGCCAACGTCGAGATGCGCCCGGGCGACATCCTGATCATTCCGCAGAGCTTCTTCTGATTCGCACCCGGCCGCGCGCCCGCCACCCATGAACGAGCTTCTCATTCAGGTCACGTCCATCCTTCGCGGGATGTGGCGCTTCCGTTGGCCGGCCGTCATCGTGGCCTGGATCGTCGGCGCCGTCGGTACGGTGGTGATCTTCAAGATCCCCAATCAGTACGAAGCCACGGCGCGCATCTATGTCGATACGCAGTCCATCCTGCGCCCGCTTTTGTCAGGCCTGGCCATCCAGCCCAACATCGAGCAGCAGGTGGGCATGCTCAGCCGCACGCTCATCAGCCGGCCCAACATCGAGAAGCTGGTTCGCATGGCTGACCTGGACCTGGCCGCCAGCAGCAAGGCGCAGCAGGAAAAGCTGATCGAAGAGCTGATGAAGGACATCCGCATCAGCAGCACGGCGCGCGACAACCTCTTTTCGCTCAGCTACCGCGAAAGCGACCAGGAACGCGCCAAGCGCGTGATCCAGGCGCTCGTTTCCATCTTCGTCGAATCGGGCCTGGGCGCTTCGCGCAAGGATTCCGATTCCGCCAAGGTCTTCCTGAACGAGCAGATCAAGAACTTCGAGGCCAAGCTGGAAGAAGCCGAAGGCCGCCTGAAGGAGTTCCGGCTGCGTAACCTCGACCTGCAGACTGCAGAAGGCAAGGATGCGGCCTCCCGTCTGGGCGACCTGACCCGCCAACTCGAAGACGCACGCCTTCAGCTGCGTGAAGCCGAGAACGCGCGCGATTCCGCCAAATCGCAACTGGCCGCCGAGCGCGCCCGCCTGAACACCGCTGCCGCAGCGGTTGGCAGCGCCGCCGCCGATGCCGTGCTGCCCGTGGCCACGCCCGAGATAGACGCCCGCCTGGACGCGCAGAAACGCAACCTCGACCAACTGCTGCAGCGCTTCACCGACCAGCACCCGGATGTGGTGAACGCCCGCCGCGTGATCAAGGAACTGGAAGACCAGAAGCGCCGCGAGGTGGCAGCGCTGCGCAAGGCGGCAGCAGCCAATGTCACCGCCGGTGTTCCGGTGACCGACAGCCCCGCCATGATGGAGCTCAGCCGTCTGCTGGCGGGCTCCGAAGTGCAGGTGGCCTCGCTGCGCGCCCGCGTGGGTGAATTCAGTGGCCGCCTGGCGGCAGCGCGTGTGGCCATGCGCACGGCGCCGCAGCTGGAAGCCGAAGCCGCGCAGCTGAACCGCGACTACGAGATCACCAAGAAGAACTACGAAGACCTGGTGGCGCGCCGCCAGAGCGCCGTGATTTCCGGTGATCTGGACTCCGCTTCCGGCGTGGCTGACTTCCGCCTGATCGACCCACCGCGCGTTTCACCCAAGCCCGTCTTCCCGAACCGCCTGCTGCTGTTGCCGGTGGCGCTGGTGGCAGCGCTCGGGGCTGGCCTGTTCACCGCTTTCGCCGGCACGCAGCTGCGCCCGGTCTATTCCGACCCCATCGAACTGCGCGCCAAGACCGGCCTGCCCTTGCTGGGCATCGTCTCCGTCTCGCTGGGGGATGTCGAACGCCGCCGCGAGCGCATGGACAAGCTGCGCTTCCTGGGCGCTTCCGGCGGGCTCGTCGTCACGTTCGCGCTCGGTTTGGTGGCGATGGCCATCCTGGCCAACCGCGCAGGCTGAAGAGGCAACATGAGCAGTCTGATCGAACAAGCCGCCCACCGCCTGGAGCAACTGCGTCGCGCGGGAGTCGAGGTTCCCAATGTCACGGCGCCCGCTGCCGGGTTTGCACCCACGCCGACGGTGTCGCCCGCTACGTCCACGTCAGCCACGGCGCAGGCTGCGGAGCCTGCTGCCACGGTGCAGTCCCGCCTCGTCGAGATCGACCTGGCCCGCCTGCAGGCCGAAGGCCTTCTTGCCCCCAACGCGCCACGGACGACCCTGTCGGACCAGTTCCGCGTGCTGAAGCGGCCGCTGATCACCAACGCCATGGGCCGAGGCGCCGCGCCCATCCGGCACGGCAACCTGATCATGGTCACCAGCGCGCTGCCGGGCGAGGGCAAGAGCTTCACGTCGTTGAACCTGGCCATCAGCATCGCGGCCGAGCTCGACCACACCGTCATGCTGGTGGATGCCGACGTGGCGCGCCCTTCGGTGCTGCGCATGCTGGGCCTGCCGCCCGGCCCCGGCCTGCTGGACGTGCTGGAGCACAAGACCGAGATGACCGATGTGCTGCTGCGCACCAACATCGACAAGCTCACCCTGCTGCCCAGCGGCAACCCGCACCCCCGCGCCACCGAACTCCTGGCCAGCGACGCCATGCGTCAGTTGCTGGACGACATGGCCACGCGCTACCCCGACCGCATCATCATCTTCGATTCGCCGCCGCTGCTTCTGACCACCGAATCCCGCGTGCTGGCCACCAACATGGGCCAGATCGTGGTCGTGGTGAGCGCGGGCCGCACGCTGCAGGCCGATGTGCAGCATGCCCTGGCCACCATCGAGAGCTGCCCCGTCAAGATGATGCTGCTCAACCGCGTCCGGGGCGCCGCCAGTGGCAGCTATGGCTACGGTTATGGCTACGGTTACGGCGCGCCTGATCCGTCTGCCGAGCCCCAGCGGCAGGCGGGCTGACGGGTGCAACGGCCCATGCAGCGCCAGCTGAGCGGTGCCCTTGCTCCTGCGCTGGCCCTGGCCCTGGCTGCCGGCGCGCAGGTGCCGGCACATGCACAGGCACAGGAAACGCGTGGCCGCACCTTCGAGGTGACGCCCAGCGTCTCGCTGGGCCAGACCGTCACCGACAACCAGGTCGACGGTACCAACCCATCGGGCGCTGCCGAATCCATCACCACGCTGCAGGCCGGCGTGCGGGTGGCCAGCCGCACCGGCCGCATCACCGGCAACGTCGACTACTCGCTCACGGGCGTGATGTACGCGCGCGATTCGCGCTCGAACGATCTGCAGAACCGCCTGCAGGCCAACGTGCTGGGCGAGCTGGTGGAGCGCAGGCTGTTCGTCGAGGCCCTGGCTTCCATCAGCCAGCAGCCCATTTCCGCGCTGGCGCAGCAGACGGCCGACGGCGTCGTGCGCACCCGCAACCGCACTGAAGTCAGCACCCTGGCGCTGCGCCCGCGGCTCGAGAGCCGCCTGGGCAGCGATATCGACCTGCAGATGCAGGCCGCCTTGTCGGCCACCGACACCGGCGGTGCTGCAGCCACTTCCGACTCAACCAACCTGTCGGGCAGTTTCAAGCTGGCTTCCGCCACCGGCGGGAAGTTCGGCTGGTCTCTTGACGGCACGCGCAACTACGTCGATTTCGACGAAGGCCGCCGGACGGTGGACGACCGGCTCACGCTGGGCCTGAGCCTGCGGACCGACGTCGACTGGCTCTTCCGCCTGCGCGGGGGCATGGAAGCCAACAACTTCCGCCGCACCGAAGGCAAGAGCCAGTACGAGACCTGGGGCGCTGGCTTCCTGTGGACGCCCAGCGCGCGCACGCGCTTCTCGGTCGATGCCGACCGCCGCGCCTTCGGCCATTCGCACACCATCTCCCTGGAGCACCGCTCGCGCCAGTCCGTGTGGCGCTACAGCGATTCACAGGATGTGACGCGCGGCGCCGCCGACACCGCCGCGTCACTGGTGGGGGCCTTCGACCTCTTCAACCAGCTCTACGCATCGCAGGAGCCCGACCCCGTGCTGCGCGAGCAGCTGGTGGACAACCTGCTGCAACGCAACAACCTGCAGCGTGATTCGCAGGTGCCGGTGGGCTTTCTGACCTCGGCTGTCACCTTGCAGCGTCGTCAGGAGCTTTCGCTGCTGCTGCAGGGCCAGCGTACGTCGGTCATCGCCTCGGCATTCGCCAGCGATTCGAGGCGTGTCGACACCCAGTCGTCCGCCGTGGACGACACCGTGGCCGGCAACGATGTCCGGCAGCGCGGCCTGACGTTCACACTCTCGCACCGGCTCACGCCCAGCGCATCGCTCAGCGTGCTGGCCTCGGGCACGCGCGGCCAGGAATCTGCCGGCCGCCGCACCGACCTTCGCTCGGTCTCGGCTTTCTGGTCTGAGCGCCTCGGCCCGCGCACGAACTTCTCGCTTGGCGTGCGGCATGCCGAGTACGAGGCCGACATCGACCCCTACATCGAGAATGCCGTCATCGCCAACCTGAGCCTGCGCTTCTAGAGCCATGTACGAAACCCACTACGGGCTGGCGAGCAAGCCCTTCCAGCTGATTCCCGACCCGAGCTTCTACTTCGGCAGCAAGCAGCACAGCCGTGCCAAGGCGTACCTGGAGTACGGTGTTTCGCGCAACGAGGGCTTCGTCGTCATCACCGGCGAAATCGGTGCCGGCAAGACCACCATCCTGCGCACGCTCATCGAGGGCCTGCACGGCAGCAACGTGGTCACCGGGCACCTGGTCACCACGCAGCTGGGCGCGGAAGACACGCTGCGCATGGTGGGCGCCGCCTTCGGCTTCAAGGTCAAGGACGTGCCCAAGAGCGAGCTGCTCATCACGCTCGAGGCCTTCCTGATCAGCCAGACCAGCCAGGGCAAGCGCTGCCTGCTGATCGTGGACGAAGCCCAGAACCTGAGCATGCGCGCCGTGGAAGAGCTGCGCATGCTGTCGAACTTCCAGTTCGGCAACCAGGCGCTGCTGCAGAGCTTCCTGATCGGCCAACCCGAATTCCGCGAGATCCTGCAGCGCCCGGAGATGGAGCAGTTCCGCCAGCGCGTGGCGGCCACCTGCCACATCGGCCCGCTGGACCCGGACGAGACCCGCGCCTACATCGAGCATCGCCTGAAGTGCGCCGGCTCCACTGACAAGCCCAGCTGGGGTGAAGGCGCGTTCGAGGCCATCCACAAGGCGACGCGGGGCATCCCGCGGCGCATCAACTCGGTCTGCGACCGCGTGCTGCTGCTCGGCTTCCTGGCCGGCCGCACCGCGCTGACGGTAGATGACGTGAACGAGGTCGTGCGCGAACTCGACGCCGAAAATGCATCGCCACCCAAGCGCGACACGCCCGCGCTGCCTGGGCCTGACAGCGTGACCGGCGAGCTGTATGCCGGCTCGGTGGGCGGCATGCCGCTGGACCTGGACCTCTCCAAGCTGAAGATCGACCCGGCCACCGCCGACACGATGGGCAAGCAGCTTTCGCGCCTTTCGGCCGAGCAGCGGCTGGACCAGATGCAGCGCCTGGAGCGCAGCCTGCTTCGGCTGGAGCGCATCAACGTGCAGACACTGTCGATGCTGCAGAAGCTGGTGAGCGCGGTGAAGCAGAACAGCCCCGCCAAGGCCCCGGACCCGACAGAGAAATAGCATGCTCGCGCCCGCGCTTACCAATGCCCTGACCATCGACGTCGAGGACTATTTCCAGGTCTCGGCCTTCGCCCCCTACATCCGCCGCGATGAGTGGGACCAGCGCGAGTGCCGCGTGGAAGCCAACGTCGACCGCCTGTTGCAGATGCTGGATGCCAACGGCACGCAGGCCACCTTCTTCACGCTGGGCTGGGTGGCTGACCGCTACCCGGCGCTGGTGCGTCGCATCGTGGCCGGCGGGCACGAACTGGCCAGCCACGGCTACGGCCATCAGCGCGTGAGCGACCTCGACCGCAACGAGTTCCGCGCCGACCTCGACCGGGCCAAGAAGGCGCTGGAAGACATCGGCGGCGTGGCCATCCGTGGCTACCGCGCGCCCAGCTTTTCCATCGGCTACGGCAACCTGTGGGCCTTCGATACGCTGGCCGAGACCGGGCACCTTTACAGCTCCAGCATCTACCCTATCCAGCATGACCATTACGGCATGCCCGACGCCCCGCGCTTCGCGCACCGGCGCGAGAACGGCCTGCTGGAAGTGCCCGTGACCACGCTGCGCATGGGCAGCCGCAACCTGCCGTCCAGCGGCGGCGGCTACTTCCGGCTGCTGCCGTATGACGTGTCGCGCTGGATGATCCGCCAGGTGAACCAGAAGGACCGCCAGTCGGCCATCTTCTACTGCCACCCCTGGGAGTTCGACGTCGGCCAGCCCCGCGTGGCCGGCATCGACGCCAAGACGCGTTTTCGGCACTACGTGAACATCGGCCGCATGGAAGGCCGCCTGCAGCGCCTGCTGCAGGACTTCCGCTGGGGCCGCATGGACCGCATCTTCCTCGACACGAACGCTCACTGAAAGCCGCCGCCACGTGCTGCAGATCCATCGCCTGAACCCGGGCGACGCGGCAGCCGCGTCGCGCTGGGACGCTTTTGTCTACGCGTGCCCGCAGGCCACGTTCTTCCACCGCGCAGCCTGGCTGCAGGTGATGGTGGAAGTCTTCGGCCATGCCACGCACTACCTGTATGCCGAACGCGACGGCGCCATCGTGGGCGTGCTGCCGCTGGCCCAGGTGAAGAGCATGCTCTTCGGCCATTCGCTGGTGAGCCTGCCGTTCGCGGTGTATGCCGGCGTCGCCGCTGCCGACGAGGAGGCCGCCCAGGCGCTGGAAGCCGAGGCCGAGCGCATTGCGCAGCAACTGGGCGCTGAACACCTCGAGTTCAGGCAACTGGCGCGCCAGCACGAAGGCTGGCCGCGGCAAGAGCTGTACGTGACCTTCCGCAAGGAGATCCTGCCGGACGAGGAGGCCAACATGCTGGCCATTCCGCGCAAGCAGCGCGCGATGGTGCGCAAGGGCATCAAGAACAACCTGGTGGCCACGTTCGACGACAGCGTGGACCGCTTCTTCGAGCTGTATGCCGACAACGTGCACCGGCACGGCACGCCGGCATTGTCAAAGCGCTACTTCCAGACGCTGCGGCGCTTGTTCGGCGACGACTGCAGCGTGCTCACCGTCACCGCCCCCGAGGTGGACGGCAAGCCCGGGCGGCTGCTGTCCAGCGTGGTCAGCTTCTATTTCCGCGACGAGATCCTGCCCTACTACGCCGGTGACGACGAGGCCGCCCGCGACCTGGCCGCCAACGACTTCAAATACTGGGAGCTGATGCGCCACGCCTGCGCGCGCGGCCTCAAGGTCTTCGACTACGGCCGCAGCAAGCAGGGCACCGGCCCCTATGCCTTCAAGCGCAACTGGGGCTTCGAGCCGACGCCGCTGAACTACGAATATCGCCTGTACAAGCGCGACTCGGTGCCGCAGAACAACCCGTCCAACGCCAAGTACAAGCTGATGATCGAGACCTGGCGCAAGCTGCCGCAGCCGGTGGTGAACTGGCTGGGGCCGTTCATCGTGAAGAGCCTGGGGTAGGGCGCGTTGGCCCGCATCCTCTACCTGGTTCACCGCATTCCGTACCCGCCCAACAAGGGCGACAAGGTGCGGTCCCACCACCTCCTGAAGCATCTGGCCGAGCGGCACGAAGTGCTGCTGGGCACCTTCGTCGATGACCCCGACGACCAGCAGCACGTGCCCGCCCTCAGCCAGTGGTGCAGCGAAGTGCTGGCCCTGCCGCTGAGCCCGCTGCCTGCCCGCGTGGCCAGCCTGACGGGCCTGCTGCGCGGCACGCCGCTCACCCTGGCCTACTACCGCAACGCGGCCATGGCCGCCTGGGTGCGGCGCCTGCGCGAGAGCGGCCGCATCGATGCCGTGGTGGTGTTCTCTTCGTCCATGGCGCCCTACGCCCAGGGCTTCGACGTGCCGGTTCTCGTGGACCTGGTCGATGTCGATTCCGCCAAGTGGGCCGAATACGCCCGGGCCCGGCCCTGGCCGCTGTCCTGGCTGTATGCCCGTGAAGGCCGCACGCTGCTGGCCTACGAGCGCGAGATCGCCTTGACGGCCACCCGCAGCTTTCTGGTCACGCAGCAGGAGGTGGCGCTGTTCGAACGCCTGGCGCCCGACTGTGCCGGCCGCTTGCAGGCCATCGGCAATGGTGTCGACGCCGACTACTTCGCATCCGACCCAGGCTTGGCGTCGCCCTTCCAGGCAGGCGAGATTCCGCTGGTCTTCACCGGCGCCATGGACTACTGGCCCAACGTCGATGCCGTGACCTGGTTCGCCGCCGAGATGCTGCCGGCGCTGCGCGCACGCTGGCCGGCGCTGCGGTTTCACATCGTCGGGCGCAGCCCGGCGCCTGCGGTGCGCGCGCTGGCGGGTGATCACATCAACGTTACCGGCACCGTCCCCGACGTCCGGCCCTACCTTCAGCACGCTGCCGTCATCGTGGCGCCGCTGCGCCTGGCGCGCGGCGTGCAGAACAAGGTGCTGGAAGCCATGGCCATGGCGCGGCCCGTGGTGGCAGCCAGCACCTGTGCTGCCGTGCTGGACGCGCAGGCTGGCGTGCACCTGGCCGCCGCCGAGACGCCCGCCCACTACGTGAACGAAGTCTCGCGCCTGCTCGAATCAGAGGGCGAGGCCGTGCAGATGGGCCGCGCCGCCCGGGCCTGCGTGCTGCAGCATTACGCCTGGTCGGCCCGACTGGGCGGGCTCGATCCATTCCTTGAGTCATCCCACCCGCATGCCGACTGAATCCAACCGTTCCTGGGCCCGCCTGTGGCCCACCGTGGCTCTGATCGCGCTGCTGCTGCTGCTGTTCCGTGACACGGCCATGGCCATGGTGGCCATCTGGGTCCGGTCGGAGACATTCACGCACGCCTTCCTGGTGCCGCCCATCGTCATCTGGCTGGCGTGGCGCCAGCGCCACCTGCTGGCCACCATTCCGGACAAGCCGGTGCCCTGGCTGCTCGTGGTCTTTGCGGGTGCGTGCTTCCTGTGGCTGCTGGGCGAGCTGGCCACCGTGACGGCCGCCTCGCAGTTCGCGCTGGTGTCGCTGATCGTGGTGGGGGTGGTTGCCGTCCATGGCTGGGGCGTGGCGCGCGTGCTGGCGTTTCCGCTGGCGTTCCTGTATTTCTCCGTTCCGCTGGGTGAGTTCCTGGTGCCGTCGCTCATGGAAGGCACGGCCGACTTCACCGTGCTGGCGCTGCGGCTGAGTGGCATTCCGGTGTACCGCGAGGGGCTTCAGTTCGTCATTCCTTCAGGCACCTGGTCGGTGGTGGAAGCCTGCAGCGGCGTGCGCTACCTCATCGCATCCTTCATGGTGGGCGCGCTCTTCGCGTACCTGAACTACCGCAGCCTGTCGCGCCGTCTGGCCTTCGTGGCCGTCTCGCTCATCGTGCCGATTGCCGCCAACTGGCTGCGGGCCTACATGATCGTGATGATCGGGCACCTGTCGGGCAACGAGTTGGCCACGGGCGTGGACCACCTCGTGTACGGCTGGGTGTTCTTCGGCATCGTCATCGGCCTGATGTTCATGATCGGCGCGCGTTGGGCCGATGCCGGCGACCCGCCGGAAGCCGGCGAGACCTGTGCCGTGGCACCCTCGGTGCTGCGGCCGATGGTGCCGGCGGTAGCCGCTGCGCTGCTGCTGGGTACCTATGGCCTGATGTGGAAGCTGGAGCACGACGGCGCCGGCGCGCCGCGTTCGCCCGTGCTTCCGGCCGCCCTGGCCGGTGGCTGGCAGGCCGCAGATGCGCCCGCCATTCCGTGGGTGCCGGGCTACAAGAACCCCAGCGTTGCCAGCACACGCACCTACATGCAGGGCGGCCGTGCGGCCTGGGTCTGGGTGGGCTACTACCGCGGCCAGGGCGATGACCGCAAGCTGGTGTCCTCGGTCAACGAGATTGCCGGCCTGGAGCAGAAAGTCTGGGCCCAGACCCAGCGTGGCGCAACGAATGTCGCCCTGCCTGCGGGCGCCGTGCCGCTGCGCACCGGTGAGATCCGGCGTGGCGCAAAGCTCGATGCCCAGGGTTCGGAGCGCGTATCGGTGCGCATGGTCTACCGCGTTGGCAGCCGCTGGACCACCAGCGATGCGGCAGCCAAGCTGCTTCAGGCGTTCCAGCGCCTGGCCGGTGGCGGCGACGATGGCGCGGTGGTGATCGTGGCCACGCCCAGCGGGCCTCAGGCCGATGCCGACCTGGCGCAGCTGGCGCAATCGAGCCTGCCCCTGCTGGCGCAGGAACTGGACGCCATACGCGCCCAGCGCTGACAGCGTCAGCCCGGACGTAACTTCCTGCACGCTCCCCGCCCGGGGAGCGCGGCAGGCCCTGCCTAGAATGAAATTTGACCTTCGGCAACCCGCCGGGGCCCCCGTATTCCAACTCCATCATGTGCGGCATCACCGGCATCTTCGATACCCGCTCGGCTCGGCCCATCGTCTACGAGACGCTGCACCGCATGAACGAGTCGCAGTTTCACCGTGGCCCGGATGAAGGCAGCCTGCACATGGAGCCCGGCATGGGCATGGGGCACCGGCGCCTGTCCGTGATCGACGTGGCCACCGGGCAGCAGCCGCTTTTCAACGAAGACCACAGCGTCGTCGTCGTCTTCAACGGCGAGATCTACAACTACCAGGACCTGATCCCCGAACTTCAGGCGCTGGGCCATGTGTTCCGTACCCGCAGCGACACCGAAGTCATCGTGCACGCCTGGGAGGCCTGGGGTGAGGCCTGCGTCGAGCGCTTCCGCGGCATGTTCGCCTTCGCGCTCTGGGACCGCAACCGCCAGACCTTCTTCATGGCGCGCGACCGGCTGGGCGTGAAGCCCATGTACTACGCGCTGCTGGACGACGGCATGCTCGTGTTCGGGTCCGAGCTCAAGTCGCTTCTGGCGCACGGCCGGCTGAAGCGTCAGGTGGACCCTCTGGCGGTGGAAGACTTCTTCGCTCTGGGCTACGTGCCCGAGCCCCGCACCATCTACCGCCAGGCGCTGAAGCTGCCGCCGGCCTGTACGCTGACCCTGCGGCGTGGCGACCCTCTGCCCGCACCCAAGCCCTACTGGGATCTTCGCTTCACGCTCGACAGCCGCATCTCGGAAGCCGACGCTCAGCAGGAACTGGTGCAGCGCCTGCGCGAATCGGTGCGCCTGCGCATGATTGCCGAGGTGCCGCTGGGTGCCTTCCTGTCGGGTGGCGTGGATTCGAGCGCCGTGGTGGCCATGATGGCTGGCTTGTCGTCCACGCCCGTGAAGACCTGCTCGATTGCCTTCGACGACCCCAACTACGACGAATCGGCCTTCGCGCAGCAGGTGGCAAAGCGCTACAACACCGATCACCGCAGCGAGACCGTGTCGCCGGACGACTTCGGCCTCATCGACACCCTGGCGCACCTGTACGACGAGCCCTATGCCGACAGTTCGGCCATCCCCACCTACCGTGTCTGCCAGCTGGCACGGCGGCACGTGACGGTGGCGCTCTCGGGCGACGGCGGCGACGAGGCCATGGGCGGGTACCGGCGCCACCGCATGCACGTGGCCGAAGAGCGCGTGCGCGGCATGCTGCCGCTGGCGCTGCGCCGGGGCCTGTTCGGGCCGCTGGGCCAGATCTACCCCAAGGCCGACTGGGCGCCGCGCATGTTCCGCGCCAAGACCACCTTCCAGGCCCTGGCGCGCGACAGCGCCGAGGCCTACTTCGGCAGCATGTCGCTGATGCCGCTGGCAGACCGGCAGGCGCTGTTCAGCACCAGCCTGAAGCGCGACCTGGCCGGCTACAGCGCGGTGGAGGTCTTCCGCCAGCATGCCCGCAACGCCGGCACCGACGACCCGCTGGGCCTGATCCAGTACCTGGACATGAAGACCTACCTGGTGGGCGACATCAACACCAAGGTCGATCGTGCGTCGATGGCGCACTCGCTGGAAGTGCGTGAGCCCCTGATGGACCACAAGCTGCTGGAATGGCTGGGCACCATCCCGTCATCGCACAAGCTGCAGGGCGGGCAGGGCAAGTACATGTTCAAGAAGGCCATGGAGCCGCACCTGCCGAACGACGTTCTGTACCGGCCCAAGCAGGGCTTTTCGGTGCCGCTGGCGCGCTGGTTCCGCGGGCCGCTTCAGGCCCGTGTGCGTGACACATTGACAGGCCAGACCCTGGCCGACAGCGGCCTCTTCGAGCCTGCTGCGCTGCGCAACATCGTGGCCCAGAACGAAAGCGGGCAGCGCGACCACAGCGTCGTCATCTGGAGCTTGCTGATGTTCGACGCGTTCCTGCGCAACGCCGAGCGCGCGGCGCCTGTGCGGCAAGCTGCTCTGGCCGCCTGACGCGACGATGCGGGTTCTCTACCACCACCGTACCGCCTCGCGTGATGGCCAAGCCGTGCACATCGACGAGATGATCGCCGCGCTGCGATCTCTCGGGCACGAGGTTGAAGTGGTCGCACCGGGTGCGCCCGATGCCGGCGATGGCGCCATGGGTGGCGAGTCGGGGTTCATCAGCGGGCTCAAGCGCGCGTTGCCCCAGTGGCTGTATGAGCTGATGGAGCTGGGCTATTCGGCCTTGGCCTACCTGAAGCTGATGCGCGCCGCCCGCCGCTTCAAGCCCGATGTCATCTACGAGCGCTACAACCTCTTCCTGCTGGCGGGAAGCTTGGCTGCGCGCCGCCTGAAACTTCCGCTGCTGCTGGAAGTGAACGCCCCTCTGTTCGAAGAGCGCATCAAGCACAGCGGCGGCTTGTCCCTGGTGTCACTGGCGCGCTGGGCCGAAGGTTTCGTGTGGCGCAGCGCCGATGTCGTGTTGCCCGTGACACGCGTGCTGGCGGACCACGTGGTGGCTCGCGGCGTGCCCGACAGCCGCATCGTGGTGGTGCCGAACGGCATCAACGAGGCCCACTTCGAGACCGCGCCCGACCAGCAGGCCGCCAAGAAGGCGCTGGGCCTGGAAGGCCGCCTGGTGCTGGGCTTTACAGGCTTCGTGCGTGACTGGCACGGCGTGGACCGCGTGGTGGAATGGATGGCCACCGCCGACGCCCCCGCCAATGCGCAGCTGCTGGTGGTGGGTGACGGCCCCGTGAGAGCCGAGCTGGAAGCGCGTGCGCAGACCCTGGGCCTGGGGGACCGCGTGCGCTTCACGGGCGTGGTGCACCGCGACCGCGTGCCGGCCCATGTGGCCGCCTTCGACGTGGCGCTGCAGCCGGCCGTCACAGCCTATGCTTCGCCACTGAAGCTGATGGAGTATCTGGTGATGGGCAAGGCTGTGGTGGCACCGGACACGCCGAACATTCGCGAAATACTCGAGCACGAGCGCAATGCGCTGCTGTTCTCCGATGGCGTGCCTGGCGCGCTTCAAGCTGCCCTCACAAGAGCCTGCGCCGACACCGCGCTGCGCCACCGCCTGGCGCATGAGGCCCGCGCCACCATCGACCGCCTGGGCCTGACCTGGCGTGCCAACGCAGCCCGCGCCGTGGCGCTGGGCCAGCGCGTTGCGGCGCAGGGCCGCTGAGCCACCATGAGCCGGCGCATCCGCACGCTGTTGTTCAGCACGCTCTACCCGAGCGCAGTGCGGCCGTCTCACGGCATCTTCGTGGAAACGCGCCTGCGTGAACTGCTGAAGACCGGCGAGGTGGAGACCCGCGTGATAGCGCCTGTGCCGTGGTTCCCGCTGACGGGGGAGCGTTTCGGGGAGTACGGGCAGTTTGCCGCTACGCCCCGTGAAGACACGCGCCACGGCATCCACGTGCAGTACCCGCGCTACCTTCTGCTGCCCAAGGTGGGCATGAACATGGCGCCCGCCAGCATTGCGCGCGCCGCGTGGCCGGCAGTTCAGCGCCTGATCGCGGATGGGTTCGACTTCGATCTGATCGACGCCCACTACTACTACCCCGACGCCGTGGCCGCAGCCATCATCGCCCGACGCCTGGGCAAGCCCTTCGTCGTGACCGCGCGCGGAACCGACCTGAACCTGATCCCCGACTTTCCCGAACCGCGGCGCCGCATCCTGGAAACAGCCGCGCAGGCGGCTGCGTCCATCGGCGTGTGCAAGGCGCTGATGGACCGCCTGACCGAACTGGGTGCCGACCCCGCCAAGTTGCATGTGCTGCGCAACGGTGTCGACCTGGAACGCTTCCGCCCCGAGCCCATGGTCGAGGCGCGGGCAAAGCTCGGGCTGCCGGCCGAAGGCCGGATGCTGCTGTCGGTGGGCCACCTGATCGAGCGCAAGGGCCACCACATTGCCATCGAGGCCATGGTGAAGATGCCGGACGTACGCCTGTGCATCGTGGGGCGCGGCCCCGAAGAGGCCGCGCTCAAGGCGCTGGCTGGCGGCCTGGGTGTGCAGGATCGCGTGCGCTTCGTCGGCCTGGTGGACAACGCCGAGCTGCGCTGGTGGTACAGCGCGGCCGATGCATCACTGCTGTGCTCCAGCCGCGAAGGCTGGGCGAATGTGCTGCTGGAATCGATGGCCTGTGGGACGCCGGTGGTGGCTACGGATATCTGGGGTACGCCCGAGGTGGTGGCTTCGCCCGAGGCCGGGCAACTGATGAGCGATCGAACGGCCGCAGCACTGGCAGCGGCTTGGCAAGCGTTGCAGGAACAGATGCCGAAACGCGCCGCGACGCGGCGCTACGCCGAGGCGTTTTCCTGGCAGGCCACTTCCCAGGGGCAGCTCACACTCTTTCGCGAAGTGGCTTCGTCCTGGCCGCAACTGACCCGGATGGCCGCGTGACCACGAGCAAGCCGCCAGTGCATGTGGTTCACCTGGTCTACGGCTTTGCGGCCGGTGGGCTGGAGAACGTCGTCGTGCAACTCATCGATGGCCTCCCGCATGAGGCCTATCGACACACTGTGGTGGCGCTCACCGCAGTTGACCCGGTCTTTGCGTCTCGCATCCAGCGCACGGATGTCGAACTGATCTCCCTGAACAAGAAGCCGGGGCAACCGTTCGGCCTGTACCCGCGCATGTACAAGCTGCTGCGTGCGCTCAAGCCAGATGTCCTGCACAGCTGCAACCTGGCAGCGCTGGAGTTCGCGCCCGTGGCCATGGTTGCCGGTGTGCCGTGCCGGGTACACGCCGAACACGGCTGGGATGTGGCGGACCCAGACGGCTCCAACCGAAAGTTTCGCTGGTATCGACGTGTCTACGGTCGGTTCGTGCAGCGCTTCGTGGCCGTCTCCCAACCGATATACGACTACCTTGTACATGCCGTGGGCATGGCGCCAGGCAAGGTGCGCCTGGTCATCAATGGCGTCGACACTGTGCGCTTCCGGCCTGCGCGGGCTGGAGACCCGGTGCCGCCAGGTTTCCCGTTCACGCGTGGCGAACACTGGGTGGTCGGCAGTGTGGGCCGGTTGGAGACGATCAAGAACCACCGCCTGCTGGTAGAAGCGTTTGCCGAACTGGTGCAGAGCAACCCATCGGCGCGCGAACGAGTGCGTTTGATGCTGGTGGGCAGTGGGGCGCTGGAAGCTGAGTTGCGCCAGCTTCTTGCTGACCGTGGCTGCGCCGATCTGGCGTGGCTGGCGGGTAGCCGGGCCGACGTGCCGGATCTGCTGCGCCACATGGATTGTTTCGTGATGCCCTCGCTGGCCGAGGGCACCTCATGCACCCTTCAGGAGGCGATGGTGACGGGGCTGCCGATCATTGCCACCGATGTGGGCGGCAACGGCGCCGTGCTGGGCGCTGGCACCTTGGGCGCACTTGTACCCTCGGGCGATGTACGGGCCATGGTGCAGGCTATCAGCCGATGCTGGGCCGACCCGGCAGTTGCCCGGGTGGACGCGGCCGCCGCAGGCACCGTGGGCCGCGAGCTTTATGGCTTGGCCCCGGTGCTAGCCGCTTACAACGGCCTCTTCCGGCTGAAAGCTGCGTTGTGATTGACGCCGCACTGATTGCGCTGGTTCTGGTGATTGTGATCATGGTGCTGATCGGCGTGGAGCGCGCCGAGCGCTTGGGTGGCCGGCACGGTCGCTGGATCTTCGACGACCCGAGCACGTCAAAAGAACCGGTCCCCGTTCCTAAGGGAGGCCCACCACGTGCGTGACATCGTCATCATGCTGCTGATCGTGGTGCTGCTGGGCCTTGGCATCCGCAACGCGTTCAACGCAATGTTGTTGTGGGCTTGGTCGGGCTTCATGGCGCTGGACAACTATATGTACGGGTCGATGCAGACCTTCCCGTACGGCACAACGTTTGCCTTGATGGCGCTTGTGCTATTGCTGTTCAGGAACAAGGGTCTGAGCTACGAATTCGGCAAAGGCTGGTTCACCACGCTGCTGTTGATCATGCTGTTGCAATGCTGGTTGGTGGGAGCCGCCGCCTACAGTGGACTGGCCCGGAACGCGGAGTACGTCGAGAACATCACCAAGCTCGTGCTCTTCTGCCTGTTGTTGCCGCTGGTGCTGCGTTCGTCCTTGCGCATTCATGCTCTGTTGTGGGCGATCTGCCTGGGTATCGGTATCCACACGGCGCTGGAAGGCTTGAAGTTCATCTCCTCCGGGGGGGGACACATCGTGCGTGGGCTCGCGAAGTACGGCGACAACAACCACTTGGCGGTGGTCACGGTAATGCTCATTCCGTTGTTGATGCACCTGAGGCAGCACACCGCCTCCAAGATCCTGAAGCCCCTGATGCTGGTCAGTGTGCTGCTGCTGGTGATTTCAGTTATTGCAACTTACTCCCGTGGCGGTCTGATCGCACTGACTATCTATGCGGTTTGGCAGATTTCCGTGAGCCGGCGCAAAGTGCTGGGCACATTGATCGTCTTGGCAGCCGGTGCGACGCTGCTGGCCTTTGCCCCCGCCACCTGGGAGGCGCGTATGAACACCATCGGCCAGGCCGGGGAGGACAGTTCTTTCCAGGGTCGCCTGGCGGCCTGGCAAATCAGTTCGGCCATCGCTCTGAAACACCCTATTGTGGGTGGCGGGTACCATGCGGTCGAAAGCGGAGCCGTCTGGAACACGTTCAGGGGCGAGTCCGGCCTGCTCGACTTCGTGAACATTCCCGTTGTGGAAGGTGTTCGAGGCGGAGGCAAGGCAGCGCACAGCATCTACTTCGAGGTTCTGGGTGACCAGGGTTTTGTCGGCCTCGTGATCTTTCTGAGTGTCTTGGCTTCTGGCTTCTACTACGCGCTGAAGTTGCGTCGACTCGGTCGTGCCGGCGGCTCCGATCTCCAGTGGGCCCACGGTTTGGGGACGGCACTTTCTGGGAGTCTGCTGGTCTACATGGCAGGCGGTGCGGGCGTCAGCATGGCCTATTTCGAATTGCCGTATTACTTGATCATGATCGCGATGATCAGCTGCCGGCTGGTGGAACAACGTCTGGTGATGCCCCTGACGCCTGCAGCAGTCTAAAGACATGAACTGGTCCTCTCCTATCACTAAGCCCTTGGTGCGCGCCCTGGCTCGGCACCGGACGGCCGTATTCGTATTCCACAGCATCCCCGAGCGGACGGTGGATCCTGTTACTGGGCAACCCTATTCTGAGATGTTCGGCAAGGTGCTGGATTTGATCGTGGCGCACTTCGAGGTGGTGCCGTTGTCCGAGGCTATGGCCCGCCTTCGCAATGGCAGGCCCAGCGACGGCACGGCCTGCATTACCTTCGACGACGGCTACGTCGATTGGCCAGACACTGTCTGTCCGATACTTCAGGCGCGCAAACTTCCAGCCACATTTTTTGTAACGACATCGCAACTGGATGGTGCGCCGTTGTGGTCGGAGCGCATCTCTTATGCCCTGCAGCATTGCCCGGGCAACGAACTGCAGATTCCACATCCAGCGATCGGTCGCCTGGATCTGAGCACACCGGCCCGTCGCTTGGCGGCCGCTGAACAGCTGACGGCATTCCTGAAGTACCTGCGCGTGCCATTCCGGGACGACCTGATCGCCCGCATCGAAGAAATGGCACAGGTTTCGCTCGAGCAGGTGCCCAGGTTCACCGAAGGACACTTGCGCAGTGTCCACGGCATGGGCTTCGACATCGGCTCCCATACCGTGGCGCATCCCATCTTGACCTATTGCGACGAGGCGGAATCCTTAGCGGAGATTCAGGGTTGTCGCGAACGCCTGCAGAGCCTGCTCGATGCCGATGTGCCGCACTTCGCCTACCCGAATGGCAAACCCATGGCCGACTTCTCCGATCGCGACATCCGGCTGGTAAAGAGGGCCGGCTACACCGGCGCTGTGACTACCGCCCTGGGGACTGCCCCACAGGGCATATCCCCCTTCCAGGTACCGCGTTTCACGCCCTGGGCGCGTACGGACTTCCAGATGTCGCGCCAACTGATCGGCAATCTCATCAAACGCGGCGAGCAGCTGCAGGAGCGCTGAGTGCGCCGCGATCTGTTGCCAGCGCTCAAGTCGACGGTCAGGGCCTTGCTGTTTCACAGCGGGCTGTGGTCCTTGTGGCACCGAATTCGAAACCGCCATCACCTTACGGTTTTCATGTTCCACCGGGTCCTGCCCGCGGGCAGCGCGTCCCTGGCCGGGTCTGAGCGTGAATACACTTTCTCGCTCCCGGGCTTCGAGCGTTGTCTGGACTTCATACTGAAGCACTACAACGTGGTCACCCTTGCGCAACTGGCTCAGCCGCGCACCTTGCCGCGCTGCCCGGCGCTAATCACCTTCGACGATGGATGGCAGGACACGCTGTTGCACGCCGGGCCTGCGCTGCAGGCGCGTGGCCTGCCCGCAGTGGTTTTCGCGGTCCCATCCGCGATCGCGGATGCCCGTTCGCGCTGGTGGGCCGACGCGCTGGTTTCTGCGTTGAGTGATGACCGCAAGCGAGCACAACTACAACAGGTCCTGGGGTTAGCCAAATTGGATCTGCACCAATGCCACGCCATTCTGGCCGCCATGCCCGTCGAACGGCTTTGGACAATGGGCGTCTTGGATCCTCAGGTGCCGGGCGGCGGCCGACAGATGCTGACTGAGGCGCAATTGATACTTCTGAATGCCTCTGGGATCGAAGTGGGTGCGCACGGCCACAGCCATGCACCGCTGACCCATGCCGATGACGCGGAAGCAGAGCTTCGCCAATCTTCGGATTGGCTGGCGGCACGTACGACGGGCGCCTTGTCGATGGCCTTCCCGCATGGCGCATGGAACCTTGAGCTTGCCCGTCAGGCACACGACGCTGGCTTTCGATGGGTCTTCAACAGCGTCACAGGGGTAGTGCCCGTGCCCCGGGGGCCGGGCACCGATTGGCCATTGGCGCTTGGGCGCATCCATGTGCCGGAAAACGTCTGGACCTGTGATCCGTCTGGGCGGGTGTCCTGGCCGAAACTGGCTGCATTCCTCTTTTCCCGGCGCAGCCTGACATGAAGCCTGTCACTGCGCGGTGCGTACGGCTGGATCGTCTGGAGAGCAGCGAGAGGGCTCTTTGGAGCCAATGGGTCCAGACGCAGCCAGAACTTCAGCGGGCATTCCTCTCGCCAGCTTACGTTGAGGCTGTGGCGGCAGTAACGGATGGCGTTCGGGTGGTCGTGGTCGAACGCGAGGGACGCTGCGTTGGTTTGCTTCCCCTGCAGAGCGTGAAAAGCGCCTGGTCCTGGCTGGGCCTGTGGGAGCCTGTCGGGGGCGGAATGACCGACTACTTCGGCCTGGTGTCGCCGGCCGATTCAACGCTGAAGGTGTCCGAAATTCTGCAGCGTGCGGGCCTCGGCGCGCTGTTTTACAGCCACCTCGATGCGACCCAGGCCTCGATCTTCAACGTCTCAAGTCGGGCGCAATCGCGCATCGGTCTGCGCATCAGGCTAGGCGACCAGGCGGGTGCATATTGGGAAAGCCTGGCCCAGAGGGACAAGAAGTTGGTTTCTGACACTGCACGCCGGGACCGCAAGCTGCAGCAGGAGCATGGCGCCGTGTCCTTCGAGTACCAGTCCAGCCAGGCTCCGGCCGACCTGGAGCGTCTGATCGTGCTGAAGAACGCGCAGTACGACCGCACCGGCAAGGCTGCACCCTTGCAGGTCGACAGCAACGTTGCTCTGTTGAGGCGAATTCTGGCGGTGCGAGACCCAGCCTGCACGCCGATCTTGAGCGTTCTACGTGTCGGCGATCGGGTCGTCGCCGCGCACTTTGGCTTGCGATGCCACCAGACCTTGCACTTCTGGTTTCCAGTGTATGACGCCGATTTCAAGGCCTACGCGCCGGGCCGAATCCTCCTGCGCCGCGTTATCGAAGCGGCATGGTCGGACGGCGTGAGGCTGATCGACCGTGGCGAGGGCGACACACCGGCCAAGCGGGACTTTGCCAACGAGGAACACTTGTTTCTCACCGATGTGGCGGCCGGTCCCGGTTGGCGTGGCTGGGCCGCTCGTGCCGGCTTTGCCTTGCATTGGCGGACCACCCCGTGAGTGGAGTGTCTGCCACGATGTGACCCCGTACCCGTTTCAGTACCGTCCAGAAGTAGGTATTTCCAACGAGGCAGGCATGGAGGTGGCGGAGAACTGCAGCAAAGGCGGCCACTCGGACGCGACCAATTTCGAGTGGCGAGCGCGGTTCGGAGGCATGGCGGGGTAATGTCCCGAGACGTGGTGTAAGTCGTCAACCCGGACAGGTTGAGATACACATGCTCAGCGCGGCACAGCCGACAGCCGAGTGGGCACAGTATCGCTGACGGTCTGCAGGCCCTCAAGCTGCATGTAGCGCCGGTTCAGGCTCCACTCGT
>CAJAES010000104.1 GCA_903938815.1 uncultured beta proteobacterium | reverse complement strand
GTCTCCACACGACCGTGAGCTCGTCGCGGTCGGTGGGGCGCCTCAGCGTCGCGGCCAGCCGCCACCCCGCCGGGGCCGGCGGCACCGCAGCTTCCCGGGGTTGATCCCGCAGGACCACCAGCCGGGTCGTGCAGCCGAGATCATCGCGCGAGCGTACCTTCCAGCCGCCATGCACTTCCAGCGCGGCCACCAGGGCCGTGGGCAGGCCGGGCGTTGCCACGCAGCTGCTGCCCGCCAGATGCGGTTGCACCGCCTGGACCCACGGCTCCGCGCTGCGGGCATGGTCGAGCAGGGGGCGCCAGAGCGTCATCAGCAGCAGCCACACCAGCACCACGCCGCCGGACGGAAGCACCATGCTCTTCCAGACGGCGTCGCGGTGCCGCCCGGTTCGCCAGCGCAACAGCCACGCCCAGGCCAGCGTGGCCAGCATGGCCGGGAGGAGATCCACCAGGCTGAAGACCGGCAGGAAGCTGGGCGCGAGCTTGGCCACGTTGGCTGCGGGCTTGGCCGGCACCCCCGTGTGCATGGCCGCGTAGATGACCCAGACCACGACGGCGCTGGCGGTGAACAGGCACATCGACAGCCAGTCCACCGCAGCAGTGGCGCTCCGCCGCAGGGTGGGCAGTGCAAAGGCGGCCAGCACGGCCGTGCCCGGCAGGGCCAGCATCAGCGCGCGGTCGGATCCGCGCATCAACAGGCTGGCGGCCAATGCCGAAACCACGACCACGAGCGGCACTGACACGTGCCGGTGCAGCCAGTGGTGACGCCAGCGCCACAGCGTCCACAGGGCCGCCGGCCAGGCCGGCCACAGGAACCAGGCCCACTGCCGCGCAATGGACCAGATGTCGGTGCGCGACCAACCGCTTGCCAGGCGCCAGCCCCAGGTTCCGGTCAGTGCGCCGATCAGCAAGGCCAGCAGCGTCGCGCCGGCAACCCAGGGGGCGAGCCGGCGAACCTGTTCGTAGCCGGAGCCCGAGCAGACCAGAAAGCCGCCGATACCCATGCCCAGCGCGATGGCGGGCGCCCCCGATGCCGCCAGCACCGGCAGCGCGGCCAGGAGCGCCAGCCGTGCGCCCGCGACGCGGTACGGTGCCGCCGCCAGAGCCCACAGCAGCCCCGCCACGGCACAGAGCTGCACCAGTTCCGGCGTGGTTTCATGGCCGAGTTGCAGCAGGCCCAGCGAGGCGATGAGCGCCAGCAGCGCCGCATCCGCCATCGCTCGCGCGTAGTCCACCGGGTCGGCTTCGCCGCCGAACGCGAAGGCCACCGGCTGCGCGGCTTCGGTGCGCGCGAGGTGGAAGCTCGCGTACCAGACCAGCACCAGCGTGCCCACCAGCAACAGGGCAAACGGCAGCCTGGCCGCCAGCGGACCGCCCAGCAGCGGCCCCAGGGCCCAGACGGATGCGGCGCCCAGCCAATGCGGCAGCAGCGCGCTGTCCACGGGAACGCCACCGAGCATCGGCGCCCACCACGAACTGCGACCCTCCGCCATCGAGGCCATCAGGCCGTAGGAGATGAGGTCGGCGTTACGCCAGGGGTCGCGCCCGAAGACGCCGGGCAGCACGTATGCCGCACACAGCAGCAGGAGCGCGATGCGCGGCAGGCGCGCGGCGCCGCGCCGGGTCACGAGGGCAGGGGTGGGCGTGCTCACGCGGGTGATGATGTCATGCGCCTGCCGGACACAAAAAAGGCAGCCGAAGCTGCCTCTCCTGGTCCGGTTGGCACCTTACTTCTTGAGGCCGACGCGGGCGAACTTGTTGCGGAACTTCTCGACGCGGCCGCCCAGGTTGTCCACGCTCTTCTGCGTGCCCGTGTAGAACGGGTGCGACTCGCTGGTGGTTTCCAGCTTCATCAGCGGCATCTCGCGGCCGTCGTCCAGCTTGATCATCTCCTTGGACTGCAGGCAGGAGCGGGTGACGAACTGGAAGCCGTTGGACAGGTCCACGAAGCAGACTTCGCGGTAGTTCGGGTGAATGCCGTCTTTCATGAAAACCTCGAGCGTTGTACCGGGAGCCACACTGCACCATGCAGCGCACTTGCCGAATGAGGAAAACCGCGGATTATAGAGCTATCAGCCGCCGCGGCGCATCATGTCGAAGAAGTCATGATTGTTCTTCGACGCCTTCATCTTCTCGAGGATGAACTCCATTGCCTCGATCTCGTCCATCGGGTAGAGCAGTTTCCGCAGGATCCAGCTCTTCTGGAGGATCTCGGGCTTGAGCAGCAGTTCCTCGCGGCGTGTTCCGCTCTTGTTGAGCAGGATGGCCGGGTAGACGCGCTTCTCGGACATGCGGCGGTCGAGGTAGATCTCGCAGTTGCCGGTGCCCTTGAACTCTTCGTAGATCACCTCGTCCATGCGGCTGCCGGTGTCGATGAGCGCCGTGCCGATGATGGTGAGAGAGCCGCCTTCCTCGATGTTGCGCGCGGCGCCGAAGAAGCGCTTCGGACGCTGCAGCGCGTTCGCGTCGACACCACCCGTCAGCACCTTGCCGGAGGAGGGCAGGACGTTGTTGTACGCACGGGCAAGGCGCGTGATGCTGTCCAGCAGGATCACGACGTCCATCTTCATCTCGACCAGGCGCTTGGCGCGCTCGATCACCATCTCGGCGACCTGGACGTGGCGTGCGGCGGGTTCGTCGAAGGTGGAGCTGATGACTTCGCCGCGCACGGTGCGCTGCATCTCGGTCACTTCTTCCGGCCGTTCGTCGACGAGCAGAACGATCAGGTGGACTTCGGGGTAGTTGGCCACGATGGCATGCGCGAGGTGCTGCATGATCATCGTCTTGCCGCTCTTGGGCTGCGACACCAGCAGTGCACGCTGTCCCTTCCCGATCGGCGCGATCAGGTCGATGATGCGGCTGGTGATGTTCTCTTCACCCTTCATGTCGCGCTCGAGCCTGAACTGTTCCTTCGGGAACAGCGGGGTCAGGTTCTCGAACATGATCTTGTGCTTGCTCTGCTCTGGCGTCAGGCCGTTCACCCGGTCTACCTTGACCAGCGCGAAATAGCGTTCGCCGTCCTTGGGCACGCGGACCTCGCCCTCGACCATGTCCCCGGTGTGCAGGTTGAAGCGGCGGATCTGGCTCGGAGACAGGTAGATGTCGTCCGTGCTGGCCATGTAGCTGGCTTCGATCGAGCGCAGGAAGCCGAAGCCGTCGGGCAGGACCTCGAGAACGCCGTCGCCGAAGACCTGCTCGCCGGCCTTCGCCCGCTTTTTCATGATCGCGAACATCAGCTCCTGCTTGCGCAGGCGGGCGACGTTCTCGATCTCCAGCTCCTCGCCCATCTTGATGAGCTCGGAAACGTGCTGTGACTTCAGTTCGGACAGGTGCATGGAGGCGGTCCCTCGGATAGGGGCGCTGGTGTCGGGACCTGTTCACGGATTCGCCTGAGGCGAAATGCCGACAACGGTACGACCAGGGTAGGGGAAGGGGGCCGAAACGCTGCGAAAACCGGGCCGGTGGGCCCATCGCGCGCTGGCACTGCCGTCACCGGCCGCGTTCCTCGATCAGAAGAACCCGGCGGCCGGATCGGCTTTGATTATAGATGCGCGTCGAGGAAAGCCGCCAGTTCCGCTTTCGGCTTGGCGCCGACAAGCGAACGGACGAGCTCGCCGTTCTTCCACAGCTGCAGCGTCGGGATGCCCCGGATGCCGTACTGCGCAGGCATTTCGCGGTTCTCGTCGACGTTCATCTTGGCGATCTGCAGGCGGCCTTCGTAGGTCTTGGACAGTTCATCCAGAACGGGAGCGATCATCTTGCAGGGGCCGCACCATTCCGCCCAGTAGTCGACCAGGACCGGCTTGTCGGACTGCAGAACCTCGGCGCTGAACGAGGCGTCGGTCACGTGTTTGATCAAATCACTGCTCATGGGCGTTCTCCTGTGCCTTGCACGGCAACCCGCGAAGGTGAGCCCAATTTTGGCATAAAGGCCGATTCGACGAGGGCGCCGCGCCCGCAGTGGCGTTCCGCGGTGTGCGCGAGCTCGAACTGGTCGGCGTTTTCGCCCCTGATCGGCGCATTGCAGGCGGGCGGCTGCCTTCCAATTGCCAAGAATGACCAGCCCTGCCTCGTCCACGAAGAGCGCTGCCCCCCCGCGGGCGCAGGCGGTGCGCTCCTTCGGGCGGTTCCAGTTGCTGCAACTGCTCGGCAAGAGCGAGCGCACGATGGCCTGGCGGGTGTCCGACCCGCGCAGTGGGCAGGATCTGGTGCTCGTGCTGCCACGCAAGCAGCCCGCCACGCCACAGGCGCTCGAGCGCTGGATAGCGGCGGTCCGCAAGGCCGGAAGGCTGAACCACCCGAACCTGGCGCCGATGGTCGATAACGGCGTGGTGGATCACTGGCCGTTCGCTGCGTACGACCCACTGGACGCCGCCACGCTGGCAGAGCGGTTCAGCACCAAGGGTCAGCCCGGTGCCGAGGTTGCTGCCTGGGCGGTGCAGGCGCTGGACGGCCTGGCTTTCGCCCATGACGCCGGCGTTGCCCACCATGACCTGCAGCCTTATCTTGTCCTGGTCAGCGACCAGGGGCAGGTCCGTCTGCTCGGAACCGAAGTGGCGCTGGCCGACGGCGGTGCGGACCCCGGCCGCGGCGGCGCGGCATTGGATGCAGGTGCCCTTGCGGCGCAGCGCGAGGCCGCGCAGCGCGACGTGCTGGCTTTCGGCCTGCTGATGCATCACGCGCTGGCCGGCGCGCCGGCGCTGGAGGAACCCGACCTCGGCCGCGCACTGCGCCTGATGCCACCCCTGGGGCGCGAGATCGTGCGCCTGCCGTGGTCGATGGCCCAGCCCGTTCCCGATCCCCTGCGGGCCATCGTCAATCGCGCTACCGACCGCCAGGAGCGCCAGCGCTATCGCAACGCCCGCACGCTCGTTGGCGCGCTGAAGGGTTGGCTCAAGACCGATTCGGAGTCCGGCGGCGGGCCTCTGGCCTTGCTGCTCGACCGGCTCCACACGGTGGGCCTGCTGCCGGCGTCGCCCGGCGCCGCCGACCGGGTCGCACGCATGGCCCTGATGGACCGCGAACGCACCATCGAGCTCGCAGAGGTGGTGCTCCAGGATCTCGCACTCAGCTTCGAGATGCTTCGCGCCGTGAACACCGCGCAGGTGCGCGGCGGGCAGGTTGCCGGTACCGGGCCCGTGCTGACCATCCGGCGCGCCATCGCGATGCTGGGCATGGACGGCGTACGGCGTGCCGCGCTCTCGCTGCGGCCCTGGCCCGGCCCGCTGACCGACGCCGGGGCGCTGCACCTGCGGCGCCTGTTCGACCGTGTGCAGCGCGCCGCCCGTGTGGCGCAGGCCTTGCGCCCGGCGGGCTACGACGCCGAGGTGGTGTATCTCGTGACCCTGCTGCAAAACCTTGGAAGGCTGACTGTGCAATACCATTTTCCGGAAGAGGCGCAGCAGATCCAGCGGCTCATGCAGCCCGCGCCGAACCCGAAGGAAGGCGAACCCGACGAGCCCGGCATGAGCGAGGAGGGCGCCTGCTTCGCGGTGCTCGGTACCGACGTCGATGCGCTGGGCGTCGCGGTGGCGCGGCACTGGGGCCTGGACGGGTCGGTGCAACACATGATCCGCCGCCATGCGCTCGGTTCGTCCGTGCACACGCCCGAGAGCGACGACGAGATCCTTCGCCTGACCGGCAGCTGCGCCAACGAGGCCGTCGATGCCCTGTCGCGGCCAGCCCCGTTGGTGATGTCGGCCCTGCAGCGCGTGATCCAGCGGTACGGCCGCGCCATGGGCATTGGCATGCGCGAGCTGCAGCTCGCGCTCGAGATCCTGCCTCCCGGCGCGGCTGAAGCCGCCAGGAGAACCGCATGAAAGCCGTGGCGCAGGCTCCCGGAAGGCGCGTCGGCCGCTTCGAGTTGCTGCGCCAGCTGGGCCGGGGTGCACAGGCCGTGGTCTGGCTGGGCCACGATGCCCGGCTCGACCGCGAGGTGGCCATCAAGCTGCTGGACCTGGCCACCGACCGGGCCGAGGTGCAGGAGTGGCTGCACGAGGCACGAGCCGTCAGCCGCCTGACCCACCCGAACATCGTGCCGGTGTTCGAGGCCGACGTCATCGACGGGCAGCCGACGCTGGTCTTCGAATTCGTCGATGGCGGCACCTTGTCCGAGTCCCGCAAGGGCAAGGGGCCGATGAAGCCGCGCGAGGCCGTCACGCTGATGATCGGCGTGCTCGACGCGCTTGCCACCGCGCACGCGCAGGGCATCGTGCACCGTGACCTGAAGCCATCCAATCTGCTGCTCGGCAAGGACGGCCGCGCACGCGTCATGGACTTCGGTATCGCCGCACGAGTGGCCGGCGGTGGCGACGGCCAGATTGCGGGCACCCCCGGCTACATGTCGCCCGAGGCCGCACGCGGCCAGCCGCCAGCGCCCGCGATGGATGTCTTCGCGGCCGGCATGGTGCTCGGCGAGCTGCTGGCCGGCATGCCCCTGCTGCGCGAGCGTGACCCCTACCGGGCCATCGCCCGTGTCCAGCAGGAAGACTTCTCGGTGCCGGAGTCCATCCGCATCGACGACAACCTGCGCGCCATCGTCGCGCGAGCCGTTTCGCGCGATCCGCGCCAGCGCTACGACGGCGCCGCGTCGTTTCGCGACGCCCTCGGCGTCTGGCTGGACCCGGATGACGCCGGCCACGCATCGGCCGGCGGCGGCCATGGCACGCTGGAGTTCCTGCTGCGGCGCATGAAACACAAGCGCGATTTTCCGGCCCTGGGCCAGTCCATCGTTCGCATCCAGCACGTGGCGAGCTCGGAGACAGAGAGTCTGAACAGCCTGTCCGAGGAGATCCTGAAGGACGTCGCGCTCACGAACAAGCTGCTGCGCATGGTCAACACCGTGCACTTCGCGAATGCCGGCGCGGGCAACATCAGCACGATCTCCCGCGCGGTGGCCCTGGTCGGCTTTGCCGGCATCCGCAACATGGCACTGTCCGTGGTCCTGCTGGAGCACATGCAGGACAAGGGGCAGGCGGCGCAGATCAAGGAAGAGTTCCTGCGCTCACTGATGGCGGGCACGCTGGCGGCCGAGCTGACCCCGTCGCCGCGCGAGGCCGAGGAGTCCTTCATCGGCTCGATGTTCCAGAACCTGGGGCGCATGCTGACGGAGTACTACTTCCCGGAGGAGGCGCAGCAGATCCGTCAGCAGACGCGAAAGGCCGGTGCGGCCGCGCTGGACAGAGCCGCGGTGCAGGTCCTCGGGCTGACCTTCCAGGATCTGGGTGTCGGCGTCGCGAAGAGCTGGGGGCTCCCTGAAAGCCTGCAGCGCATGATGCAGCAGCCCGACGGCGAGCCGCCCACCAAGCCGCTCGAGAAGGGGCTGGAGCGTCAGCGCTGGGTCGGCCGGGTCGCCAACGAGGTGACCGAACAGATGCTCAGCGACAGTCGGGAGCCGATCGAGCTGAGGATCGGCCGCGTCGCCGAGGCCCACGCGCCGTCCCTCGGCCTGCAACCCCGGGCCGTGCTGAAGGCTGCCGAGGCTGCCCGGACGCGCATGGTCGCATTGGCCGATGCGCTGGGAATCCGTGTGACGCCCGACGCTCCGGCGAACCGGCTGCTGGCCACTGTGGCCACCTCACAGGAGGACACGCTCGCGCCGCACCAGCTGGCAGCGACGATGCAGGCGCCGCAGGACATGGAGACTGTTCTGCTGGACGCCGCGGGCCCGCCGGCAGCCGAAGTGCTGGCCTCCGGCGTGCAGGACATCACCAACAGCATGGTGGCCGACAACTTCAAGCTCAACGAGATCCTGCGCATGGTGCTGGAGACCATGTTCCGGGGGCTGGGCTTCCGGCGCGTGGTGTTCTGCCTGCGCGACCCGAAGACGGAAACGCTGACGGGTCGATTCGGCCTCGGCGAAGGGGTCGACAAGCTCGCGCCGGCCTTCCGCATTCCATTGAAGGCAGGCACGGGGACGCCCGACCTGTTCACCGCCATCTGCGGCAAGGGCATGGACATCCTGATCGCGGACGCGACCACCGAACAGATGCAGTCCCGGCTTCCGGCCTGGTTCAGGCAGCAGGTCGGCGCTCCGACCTTCCTGCTGCTGCCATTGGCGATGAAGGGGGCCACCTTCGCGCTCATCTATGCCGACAAGGCACGCGCGGGTGGCATCGAGGTGGGCGAGAAGGAACTGTCGCTGATGCGCACGCTGCGCAACCAGGCCGTCATGGCGTTCCGGCAACTCGACAACCGCTGAGAGCGGCTTTGGAAGCCTTGCCCGCCAGTGGGACGGCGGTCGGAGGATCGGGACCCCGGAAAAAGGTGCCGAGCCTTACCCCGGCACTGGTTGCAACGCTAAGGGCTGCTTGGTTCCCCACCTGACCCGGTTGGGCGCGCTTCCATGCGGGGAGGCCCGGCGAGACGAATTGTAGCGGGTCGGCTCAGCGCAGTTGCAGCGCGTCGGCATTCCAGCTCAAGCCCAAGGGTTCGATCAGCAGTTGTTTCGGCCCGGCCTCGACCGCTCCTGCCACCCAGGCGTCGATTCCCAGGCCGCGGGCGATCGCCACCGTGCGCTCGGCGTCTGCGGCGGGCACGTACAGCGCGAATCCCGCGCCCATGTTGAGGGTGCCGTAGGCTTCCTCGTTGTCCTGCTGGGCCTGCTGCTGGATGAACGCCAGCACCGGCGGCACCGGAGGCACCGTGTGGATGCGATAGGTGAAGGTGCCGGGGTGCCTCAGCAGCTTGCGCCAGCCGTGGCCCGTGATGTTGGCGGCGTAGTGCGGCAAGATGCCGGCCGCAGCCAGCGCTTCGGTCACCGGGGAGTACAGCGAGGTGGGCGCGAGCAGCGCCTCGCCGTAGGTCTGGCCGCCTTCGATGGGCGTGAGGTAGCCCTGCGGCAGGCGCTCCACGAGCTTGCGGGCCAGGCTGAGGCCGTTGGCATGGATGCCGCTGGACGCCAGCAGGACGATGGCGTCGCCTTCGGACAGTCGGTCGCCGAGTGTCAGCCTGGATTTCGGGTTCACGAGTCCGGTGCACGAAGCCGCCAGATCGATCCGCCCCGCCTCGACGATGCCTGCCAGGGCGGGCGTCTCGCCGCCCCCCCAGGCCACGCCGCAGACCTCGCAGGCCTGCTTCCAGCCGGCCACCAGGGCCTGCGCACGCTCGGCGTCGCTGAACCAGTCGCTGCCTCCCGCAGCCCAGTAGGCCTGCACCACCAGGGGCGTGGCGCCGACCGTGATGAGGTCGTTGACCGCCATCGCGATGGTGTCCTGGGCGATCCCGGCATAGAAGCTGCGGCCCGTGAGGCGCTGCATCTCGTCGGCCACCAGGGCCTTGCTGCCCAGGCATTCGACGATGCTGGCCAGATAGAACGGACCGACGTCGACCACGTAGGCGGATTCGCCGCGCGACGCGGCCACCTCGCTGAAGCCGTGCGCGGCCAGCAGCGGGGCGGTGGATGCCGCAGCGCGCTGCGCGGCCACTTTCAGCGGGTCGATCAGGTCGTAGACCACGCCGGACTGTTCGTAGGTGAGCGGGGTGGTGGGTGAGTTCTCGGCGGTCATGGGGCGGGATTATCGCCGGGGCCCCGCCCGTAGAATGAAGCGCATGAGTTATGTCGTCCTGGCCCGCAAGTACCGGCCGCGCAGCTTCACCGAGATGGTCGGGCAGCCGCACGTCGTTCAGGCGCTGGGCAATGCCCTGGAGCAGCAGCGTCTTCACCACGCCTACCTGTTCACCGGCACGCGCGGCATCGGCAAGACCACCGTGTCGCGCATCCTGGCCAAGAGCCTCAACTGCACCGGCGCGGACGGGCAGGGCGGCATCACGGCCCACCCCTGCGGCGTCTGCCCTGCCTGCACGGCCATCGACGCCGACCGTTTCGTCGATTACATCGAGCTCGATGCCGCCAGCAACCGCAGCATCGACGAGATCCGGGAACTGATCGAGCGCGCGGCCTACAAGCCCAGCGTCGGCCGCTTCAAGGTCTTCATGATCGACGAGGCGCACCAGCTCACCAAGGACGCCTTCAATGCGCTGCTGAAGACGCTGGAGGAGCCCCCGGAGTACCTGAAGTTCGTGCTGGCCACGACCGACCCGGAGAAGATGCTGCCGACGGTGCTGAGCCGGTGCCTGCAGTTCAACCTGCGGCCGATGGCCCCCGAGACGGTCGAGGCGCACCTCGCCCACGTGCTGGACGCCGAGCAGGTGCCCTTCGAGGCCGGAGCGCTGCGTGTGCTGGGGCGGGCGGCCCGGGGTTCCATGCGAGACGCGCTCTCGCTCACCGACCAGGCCATCGCCTACGGCGCGGGGCGGGTGGATGAAGCCGTGGTCCGCGGCATGCTGGGCAGCGTCGACCGCAGCCATGCAGCCGGCCTGCTGGACGCGCTGGCCAGCCGCGACGGCGCGGCGCTGCTCGCGGGCGTCGATGCGCTGCGTCGCGAGGGTTTGTCTGCCGCCGCGACGCTCGAATCCATCGCCGGCGTGCTGCAGCAGGCCGCCGTGGAGCAGGCCGTGCCCGGCGCGCTCGACGAGGCAGACCTGGAGACCCTCACGGCACGTGCGCTGGCGGCCCGGATGCCCGCCGACGAGCTCCAGCTTCTCTACAGCATCGTGCTGCACGGCCGCCCGGAACTGGCGCTGATGAGCGACGAGTACGGTGCGCTGACGATGGTGCTGCTGCGGCTGTTCGCATTTCCGGCAGCCGGCGTGCCGGCGCCCGCCACGCGCCCGGCGCGACCCCAACCCCTGCGCGCTCCCGCCCCGCCCGCGCTCGCCGTCAAGGCGCCGCAGGAGACGGCGCCGCCTTGGGACGTGCCCGATCCGGTGCCGGCGGCTGCGCAAGTCCGCACACGGAGCGGCGCCCCCACGGCCGCAGAGTCCGGCGAACGGCCCCCCCCACACGTACCTGCACAAGCTCCGGCACAAGCCCCCGCACAAGCCCCCGTACAAGCCGTCCCGTCACATCGACTGCCGAAGGCTGTGCCTTCGAGTGCCCCAGTCGAGTTGCGGCAGGTGGCTACCGCGGCGGATGCCTGGTCGGACATCGAACCCGCCCTGGCCGATCGCTGGAACCTGGTCGTCACCGGCCTCGTGCAGGCTGGCGCCGTGTCGGCACTGACGCGCGAGCTCGCCTGGCAGGCCGGCCTCGTTCGCATCGACGGCCACCAGTGGTGCCTGCGCGTCGAGCGCGAGACCCTGCGCGCACAGCCGCTGGTCGACCGTCTGGCGGCGGCGCTCACCGATGCCCTGGCAGTGCCCGTCGAGGTGGTGCTGGAAGTCGGCGTTCCGTCCGACTCGCCGGCCCTGCGCGAGGCGGCGGAACGTGCGCGCCGCCAACGCGCCGCCGAAAGCGCCATCCAGGCCGACCCGCTGGTGCGCGAACTGCTCTCCCAGTTCCAGGGCGCTCAGATCGTGCCCGGATCGATCAAACCCCTTTGAACACCAAGGACCCCACGCCATGATGAAGAACCAGCTCGCCGGCCTGATGAAGCAAGCCCAGGCCATGCAGGACAACCTCAAGAAGGCCCAGGACGAACTCGCGACCATCGAGGTCGAGGGCCAGTCCGGCGCCGGCCTCGTGAAGATCGTGATGACCTGCAAGCACGACGTGCGCCGTGTCAGCATCGACCCCAGCCTGCTGGCCGAGGACAAGGACATGCTCGAGGATCTCGTGGCCGCCGCCTTCAACGACGGCCTGCGCCGCGCCGAGGAGACCAGCGCCGAGAAGATGGGCAAGCTCACCGCCGGGATGCCGCTGCCCCCCGGCATGAAGTTCCCGTTCTGACCCGATGTCCGAACCCGCGCTCGCCGGTCTGATCGATGCGCTCAGGCGCCTGCCCGGCGTCGGGCAGAAGTCGGCGCAGCGCATGGCTTTTCATCTGCTGCAGCACGACCGCAGCGGCGCCGAGGCGCTGGCCCGCGCCTTGCACCACGCTGTCGGCTCGATGCGGCACTGCCGGCGCTGCCACACCTTCACCGAGGCCGAGATCTGCGCCACCTGCAGCGATCCGGGTCGTGACCCGCGCCTGCTGTGCGTGGTCGAGACGCCCGCCGATCAGGCGGCGCTCGAGCGCAGCGGCAGCTACAAAGGCCAGTACTTCGTGCTGATGGGGCGTCTGTCGCCGCTGGACGGCATCGGTGTCGACGCGCTCGAGGCGCGCCAGCTGCTGGACCGCGCTGCCGATGGTCAGGTCGAGGAGGTAATCCTCGCCACCAGCTTCACCGCCGAGGGCGAGGCCACCGCGCACGCGTTGGGCGAGGCGATGCGAGCCCGCGGGCTGCGGGTCACCCGCCTCGCGCGCGGCGTTCCCGCAGGCAGCGAACTGGAATACGTGGATCTGGGCACCATCGCTCACGCTCTGGTGGACCGCCGATGAACAAGCCGATGCCGTTGAAGCTGACGCCCGCGATGCCGGGTGAGCCGGACGTCGACCGTCCGCGCCCCGAGCGGCTCGAATCCGGCAACCCTCGGCGCGAGACCTGGAACGTGGTGGATACGGCATTGCCGCCGGGCCGGCTGTACGCAGGGGTCTGGCGCTGTGAGCCCGGGCGCTGGCGCATCGCGATGGGACCGCACGAGCACGAACTCTTCACCGTGCTTGCAGGCCGCTGCCGCATCCACACCCCTGACGGCAGCTTCATCGAGGCCGGCCCCGGCGAGGCCATCGTGCTGCCGGCGGGCTTCGAAGGTTCCTTCGAGGTGCTGGAAGCGCTGACGAAGACCTACGCGATCGTCGACAGCGCCTGAATCATCGGGGCGACTTGGCCGCCCGGGTGGTCGGCTTGTGCACCATGCTGCTCCCGCCACCGGCGGCGACACGGGTCTTCTTCTTCTGGTTCGGCACCATCACGACGATCGCCGTTCCAGCCTTGAACCGGGCCTGCATGCCGACCTCGTTCCAGCGGGCGACATCCGCTGCGGGAACACCATAGCGCTTGGCCACCGCCGCCACGCTGTCGCCCTTCTTGCCCGCCTTGAACGACACGCGGCGCAGCTTGGGCGCCTCGGGCGCCAGTGACATCGACGCGTTGTCCGCCAGGTGCAGGGCGACGTCGTGCAGTGTCTGCGCCGAGCGCGGCACCAGCAGGGTGGATCCCGCGTTCACGAGCATGCGCGGTGGGATGCGGTTGATCTCGCGAAGCTGCGACTCGGTGGTGCCGACGAGCTTTGCCGCATCCGCGACCTTCAGGGTGCGCGGCGCCACCCAGGCGGTCCAGGTGGCGAGCGGCCCGCGGTGCTCGCCGAGCGCGCGCAGGAACCGGTTGGCGTTCTCGTAGGGCAGCAGGACCTGTGGGGTGCCCGCAGCCAGGATCACCGGCTTGTTCATCTGCGGGTTGAACTGTTGGAACTCATCCAGGCTCAGTCCCGCGAGCCGCGCGGCCAGGGTGACGTCGAGGTCTCGCTCGATTGGAACGGCAAGGAAGAACGGGTGGTTCTCCAGCGGCGGCAGCGTCAGGCCGAAGCTGCCCGGACGCATGACGATGTTCTTGATGGCCTGCAGCTTGGGCACGTAGTTGCGTGTCTCCGCCGGCATGCGCAGGGCCTCGTAGTTCGTCGGCAGGCCGGCCGCCTGATTGCGCTTCAGGGCGCGCTGCACGCTGCCCTGGCCCCAGTTGTAGGCCGCCAGCGCGTGGTGCCAGTCCCCGAACATGCCGTGCAGCATCTTCAGGTAATCGAGCGCGGCCCGCGTCGAGGCGATCACGTCGCGCCTGTCGTCCCGGAACAGGTTCTGCTTCAGGTCGAAGTCGCGTCCGGTGGACGGAATGAACTGCCACATGCCCGCAGCCCGCGCGGACGACATGGCCTGCGGGTTGAACGCGCTCTCGATGAAGGGCAGCAGCGCCAGTTCCATGGGCATGCCGCGGGCGCTGACCTCCTCGACGATGTGAAACAGGTAGCGCCCGCCGCGGTCCATCATGCGGGCCACATAGTCGGGCTTGCCGGCGTAGTACTGCTCCCACTTGCGCACGACCTCGTCGTCGAGATCGGGAGTGGCGAAGCCGGTGCGTACACGAACCCAGAGGTCGGTGCGGGCGATCTCGTCTTCCAGTGCCAGACGCTCGCGGGTGCGCCAGACGTCGGCGCGGTTGGGGTCCAGCACAGCCGAGGGCGCATCGGCCAGGGGCGTCGTCGTCGTGGCGGCGGGGGCTGGTACTGCAGGCGCCGGCGAGACTGCGGTGAGTTCGTAGTTCGTCGGAGCGGCCGGCTCGATGGTCGTTGGCTGGACGGCCGCGCAGCCTGTGAACAGCAGCGCGACGGCGAGCAGGCCCGCTGGGAATCGGATCATCGGAAGTTGTCTTTCCAGCGCCGCAGCGCTGCGAAGACCTCGGGCCCGCTTCGGCCCGAGGCACCCTGGGCCAGCGACGCCTCCATCACGGTGGGTTCGGCGCAGCGCAGGAATGGATTGATCTGTCGTTCGAGCGCGATCCGGCTGGGCAGGGTGGGGCGCCCAGCCGCGCGCTCTGTCTGGCAGAGCGCCGTATGCGCCAGAAGTTCCGCGTTGCGAGGCTCGACGGCCGCAGCAAAACGCAGATTCGACAACGTGTACTCGTGCGTGCAGC
Organism: uncultured beta proteobacterium; assembly: GCA_903938815.1. Classification (GTDB taxonomy): domain Bacteria; phylum Pseudomonadota; class Gammaproteobacteria; order Burkholderiales; family Burkholderiaceae_C; genus Rubrivivax. The sequence goes on along the minus strand of CAJAES010000104.1, from coordinate 56,411 downwards.
ATACCTGCGTGCCGCCCGGCAGGGAAGCCAGGCGTGACAGCGAGTCGTGCATCTGGGCCGGTGTGCCCTCGAAGAGCCGCCCGCAGCCGCCCGAAAAGAGCGTGTCCCCGCAGAAGAGCAGCGGCGTGTCGCCGCCATCCAGCTGCAGGTAGGCGATGTGGCCTGCCGTGTGGCCCGGCACATCGATGACCGTGAAGCGCCGCGCCAGCAGTTCGACCACGTCGCCGCCGCAAACGGGCACGTGCGGCTCGGGCGTGACCTCTGCGGCAGGGGCGTAGACCGGGCCTTCCAGGCGGCTTCTCAGGGCGTCGACACCGCCGACGTGATCCGCGTGGTGGTGCGTCACTAGAATGCCGACGAGCCGCAACGACATCGAGTCAAGCGCGGCGAGCACGGGTGCCGCATCGCCCGGGTCCACGACGACGGCATCGCGGCCGTCGTGCAGCATCCAGATGTAGTTGTCGGCGAATGCGGGCAGCGCTACGAGGTTCATGACGAGAGATGAGTCGATTATAGAGTTGGGGTCCTGGCTGCGGACCGCGCCGGGACGATACCTGCTCGCCTGGGAACAGGACCGGCTCGATCATGGCGTATCCGACGCCTTCGGCTTCCACGCGCTGCAGCTGGGGTTGCCGGAACTCGACGGCCTGCGTGCCAACCGCATGCCGCACCGTTGGGTGGCCAGCGACTCCCTGATCGTGCCCGAACCGCTGCCGGACCTGCCTGCACCGGACGGCATCTCGACCACGCAGGTCGAGGGCCAGCGGATCCACCTGCACTGCGAGTTCGACGCGCTGCCCTTCCCGAACACGAGCCTGGATCTGGTGGTGCTGCCCCACTCGCTCGAACTGGCGCGCGACCCGCACCTGACGCTTCGCGAGGTCGAGCGCGTGCTGGTGCCCGAGGGCCGTGTCCTGATCGTCGGCTTCAACCCGGCCAGCCTCTGGGGCCTTCGACAGCGTGTCGGCCACGGACGGCAGCGGCTGGGTCTGGGCCGCGACGAGGGGCTGTTCCTGCCGCGTGCCGGCGACTTTCTGGGCTACTGGCGGCTGCGCGACTGGCTGCGCCTGCTGGGTTTCGAGGTCGAGACGGCGCGCTTCGGCTGCTGGCGCCCCCCCTGCGAGAGCGAACGCTGGCTGCAGCGCTTCGCCTGGATGGAGCCGCTGGGCGACCGCTGGTGGCCGGTGCTCGGCGCGGTCTATGTCGTCGAGGCCGTGAAGCGGGTGCGAGGAATGCGGCTGGTGGGCCTGGCCAAGCGCGACCTGCGCGCCCGACCCAAGGCGCAAGCCGTCGTCGCACAGCGACGACGCGAAACTGACGAGATGGAGCACGGATGACCGAAGTCGAGATCTATACCGATGGCGCCTGCAAGGGCAACCCCGGCCCGGGTGGCTGGGGGGCCTGGCTGCGCTCGGGGCCGCACGAGAAGGAACTGTGGGGCGGCGAGCCGCTGACCACGAACAACCGGATGGAGCTCACCGCCGTCATCCAGGCGCTCTCGGTGCTCAAGCAGGGCAGCCACGTCGTCCTGCACACCGACAGCTCCTACGTGAAGGACGGCATCACGACGTGGATCCACGGCTGGAAGGCACGAGGCTGGACGACGGCCGACCGCAAGCCGGTCAAGAACATCGACCTGTGGCAGCAGCTCGATGAGCTGCGGACCCGGCATCACGTGGATTGGCGCTGGGTGCGCGGCCACAACGGTGACCCGGGCAACGAGCGGGCCGACCAGCTCGCCAACCGCGGCGCGGCGGAGATACGCGTCACCCGCTGAGACGGCTTGGCCGGGTCGAAGCAAGAACTGCTGACAGCCGCTACATTGCCGCATTCCCTCAGGATCCCTGATGAACAAGAAAATCACCGTTGCGGTCGCCATCGTCGGCCTGCTGGGCGCTGGCGCCGTTGCCTGGTGGGTGCAGAAGTCGCCCAAGCCCGGTGCCTCGGCGCCCTCCGCCCAAGGCGGCGCGCCCGGTGGCGGCGCCGGCCCTGCACGAGGTGGACCGAGCGGCCCGGGCGGGCCTGGCGGCGGCGGCGGGGGTGGGCCGGTGGCGGTGGAAGTCGGTACCGTGAAGATGATGCGGCTCGTCGACGAGACGGAAGCTGTCGGTACCCTGCGCTCGCGCCAGGGCGTGACGCTCAGGCCGGAGGTCAGCGGCCGCATCGCCAAGATCGGTTTCAACGAGGGGCAGCGCGTCAAGCGCGGTCAGTTGCTGGTCCAGCTTGACGACACCCTGCAGCGGGCGCAGCTGCAGCAGGCCGAGGCGCAGGCTTCGATCGCGCGCACGCAATTGCAGCGCAACCGCGAGCTCGTGGCGCAGAACTTCGTCAGCCAGAGCGCCGTCGACCAGAGCGCCGCATCGATGGAGGTGGCGCAGGCCCAGGTGGCTCTGGCTCAGGCCCAGCTGGCCCGCATGCGGGTGCTGGCCCCGTTCGACGGGCAGTCGGGCATCCTGCTGGTCAGCCTGGGCGACTACGTCAAGGACGGCGCCGACCTCGTCAATCTCGAAGACACATCCCAGGTGTGGGTGGACTACCGCCTGCCCGAGCGCGACCTCGCCCGCGTGAAGCCCGGTCTGCCGGTGGAGGTGCTGGTCGATGCGCTGCCAGGACAGCGCTTCAACGCCCGCATCGAGGCGCTGGATTCGCAGGTCGATGCCAACGGGCGTTCGCTGCTCGTGCGTGCCCGCCTGGACAACCGCGACGGGGTCCTGCGCCCGGGCATGTTCGCCCGCGCCCGCACGGTGCTGGGTGCGCGCGAGAACGCGCTCGTCGTGCCGGAGGAGTCTCTGGTTCCTCAGGGCGGCAAGCAGTACATCATCAAGGTGGTCGACGGTCCGGGGGGCAAGGTGTCCCAGCGGATCGAGGCCAAGCTGGGCATGCGCGTGCTCGGCCGCGTCGAAGTCCTGCAGGGCCTGAAGGAAGGCGATGTCCTCGTGACGGCCGGACAGGCCCGCCTGATGCGCGGCGACGCCTTGCCGGTGCGCGTGGTCGATCTCGCCTCGGCAGGCCGTGCGCCGGCCCGCCCGGCGAGCGGAGCTGCCAGTGGTGCTGCCAGTGGTGCCGCCAACGGCGCAGCTCGTCCGCCGGCCTGAACCCCAAGGACACGACATGCGCATCTCGGAACTCTCCATCCGCCGCCCGGTCTTCGCCACCGTGCTGTCGCTGCTGGTGCTGCTGGTCGGCCTGGTCTCCTTCGACCGCCTGACGCTGCGCGAGTACCCGCGTATCGACGAGCCCGTGGTCAACGTCACCACCCGGCTCACCGGTGCGTCCTCGGAGGTCATCGAGTCACAGGTGACGAAGCCGCTCGAGGACTCCATCGCGGGCATCGAGGGCGTCGACATCATCACGTCCATCTCGCGTGCCGAGCAGAGCCAGATCACGGTGCGCTTCAAGCTCGAGAAGGACCCGGACAACGCCGCCGCCGACGTGCGCGACCGCGTGTCCCGCGTGCGTGGCCGGCTGCCCGACGCCGTGGACGAACCCGTCATCGCCAAGGTCGAGGCCGATGCCACGCCCACCATCTGGCTGGCCTACACCAGCGAGACGCTGTCGCCGCTGGAGATCACCGACCTCATCAACCGCATCGTCAAGCCGCGCCTGCAGACGGTTCCCGGTGTCGCCGACATCCAGGTGGGTGGCGACCGCGCCTACGCGATGCGCATCTGGCTCGATGCCGACAAGATGGCGGCCTTCCGGCTCACCGTGCAGGACGTCGAGGACGCGTTGCGGCGCCAGAACCTCGAAGTTCCGGCCGGCCGGATCGAGAGCCAGCAGCGCGAATTCAACGTCACCGCCCGCACCGACCTCAACACGGTGGCGCAGTTCAAGGAGATCGCGCTCCGGACGGCCAACGGCTACACGGTCCGGCTCCGGGACGTTGCCAGGGTGCAGGAAGCGGCGGCCAACGAGCGCTCCCGCGTGCGCCTGAACGGCGTGCCGTCCATCTCGACCGGTGTCATCCGCAACGCCACGGCCAACCCGCTCGAAGTCTCGGCGGGCGTGCGGGCCATGATGCCGCAGATCCAGCGGGACCTGCCGGCGTCCGTCACGGTCGTTCCGGCCAACGACAACTCCGTCTTCATCGACCGTTCCATCAAGTCGGTCTACACCACCGTCGCCGAGGCGGTGGTGCTGGTGGCGCTGGTGGTCTTCGTCTTCCTGCGCACCGTGCGCGCTTCCATCATCCCGCTGGTCACGATCCCGATCAGTCTCATCGGCTCCTTCGCGCTGATCGCCGCCGCCGGCTTCACCATCAACACGCTGACGCTGCTGGCGCTGGTGCTGGCCATCGGCCTGGTGGTGGACGACGCGATCGTCGTGCTCGAGAATATCTTCCGCCATATCGAGGAAGGTCTCACGCCGTTCCAGGCCGCACTCAAGGGCATCCGGGAGATCAGCTTCGCTGTCGTCGCGATGACGCTGACGCTCGTGGCCGTGTTCGCGCCGCTCGCGTTCACGCCCGGCCGCACGGGGCGCCTGTTCGGCGAATTCGCGCTGACGCTGGCCGGCGCGGTGGTGGTGTCGGGCTTCGTGGCCCTGACACTCACGCCCATGATGTGCAGCAAGCTGCTGCGCCACAACCCCACGCCGAACCGGTTCGACCGCGGCATGGAGGCTGTGCTGGTGTCGCTGACCAACGGCTACCGCACGGCCTTGTCGTGGGTGCTGCACCAGCGTTGGGTGGTCCTGATCGTGATGGCTGTCTCGGCCGGCGCGAGCTGGTGGCTGTTCACCAACACCAAGGCCGAGCTGGCGCCGATGGAAGACCGGGGCGTGATCATCATGCCGGTGCGCGCGCCCGATGGCGCCACGCTGGAGTTCACCGCCCGCTACCTCGACGCCATCGACGCCATCGGCGTCTCCTACCCGGAGTTCGACCGCCGTTTCATGTTCATGGGCGGCGGGCAGGTGTCCCAGGGAACGGCGCTCTTTCGCACGGTCGACTGGTCCGAGCGCACGCGCACCACGCAGCAGCTCGCCCGCGACCTGCTGCCGAAGATGAGCTCCCTGCCGGGGGTCAACGCCTTCCCCATCACGCCACCGAGCCTAGGGCAGGGCTTCCGCTCGCGTCCGGTGGAGTTCGTCGTGCAGACGAGCGACAGCTACGCCAACCTGGCGCGCGTGGCGCAGCAGATGCTGGCCGAGATGGCCAAGAACCCCGGCATCGTCCAGCCCGACATCGACCTGCAGCTCAACAAGCCTGAAATCTTTGTCGAGGTGGACCGCAACCGCGCTGCCGACATGGGGGTCAGTGTCGACGCCGTGGCCCGGACCGTCGAGACCATGCTCGGTGGGCGCGCCGTGACACGCTACAAGCGCGACGCCGACCAGTACGACGTGATCGTCCAGACCGAGAGCCGTGGCCGGACCACGCCCGAGGATATCGAGCGTCTGTTCGTCCGTGGCCGGAACGACACCATGGTGCCACTGGGTTCACTGGTGAAGGTGCGCGAGGCCGTGAGCCCGCGCGAGCTGAACCACTTCAACCAGCGCCGCTCGGTCAGCATCACCGCCAACCTGGCGCCCGGCTACTCGCTGGGCGAGGCCCTGACCTTCATGGACCAGACAGCCGCCCGGATCCTTCCGCAGGGGTACGTGACCGAGCTGAACGGCGTGAGCCGCGAGTTCCGTTCATCCTCGGGCGCCCTCGGCGTCGTGTTCGTGCTGGCCCTGATGTTCATCTTCCTGGTGCTGGCCGCACAGTTCGAGAGCTTCATCGACCCCTTCGTGATCCTGATCGCGGTGCCGCTGACGATGGTGGGTGCGCTGCTGGCCCTGAACCTCGCCGGAGGCACGCTGAACGTGTATTCACAGATCGGCCTCATCACGCTCGTCGGCCTGATCAGCAAGCACGGCATCCTGATCGTGGAGTTCAGCAATCAGATGCGGCAGGAGGGCAAGCCCGTGATGGAGGCCGTTCTCGAGGCGTCCGCGATGCGGCTGCGCCCGATCCTTATGACCACCGGCGCCATGGTCCTGGGGGCCTTGCCCCTGGCCCTGGCCACGGGCGCCGGCGCCGAGAGCCGGCAGCAGATCGGCTGGGTCATCGTGGGCGGCATGTCGCTGGGCACCTTTCTGACGATCTTCGTCGTGCCGACGATGTACACGCTGCTGGCCCGCAAGAGCATTCCGGGCGAAATCACCACGCCCGAGAGCGATGTGGCAAACCCGGGGCACGGTGGGCCCGGCGAGCCCCGCGTGCAGGGCGCCGCCTGATCTAGCCGCCGATGTAGTGCATCTCGACCCGGCGCTCGCCCGAGCCCGGGTCCGCCTGCTGGCCGCTGCGGAGTTCGGAGTAGCGGTCGTTGCGGCCGCCCCAGATGTCGCCGATGACGGCGGAGATCTGGGCATCGCTGGCATCGCCTCGCAGCAGGGCCCGGAGATCGTGTCCGCGCGAAGCGAACAGGCACAGGAAGAGCTTGCCTTCGGTGGACAGGCGCGCCCGGTTGCAGTCCCGGCAGAAGGCCTGCGTGACGCTCGAGATCACGCCGATCTCGCCGCCCCCGTCGACATAGCGCCAGCGCTGCGCTGTCTCGCCCGGTGCGGTCGCGTCCATCGGCTCCAGCGGAAATGCCTCGCCCAGGCGCTGCACGACGTCGGCCGACGGCAGCACCGCGTCCATGCGCCAGCCGTTCGTGGCGCCGACATCCATGAACTCGATGAACCGCAGCACCACACCCGTGCCGAACCGCTCGCGCACGTGGCGGGCCAGCGGCACGATCTCGTGGTCGTTGGTGCCGCGCTTGACGACCATGTTGATCTTGATGGGGGCCAGGCCCGCGCGCTGCGCTGCCTCGATGCCGCGCAGGACGTCCGAGACGGGGAAATCGACGTCGTTCATCGCGCGGAAGATGCCGTCGTCCAGCGCGTCCAGGCTGACGGTCACGCGCTTCAGCCCGGCTGACTTCAGCGCCGCGGCCTTGCGCTCCAGCAGCGAACCGTTGGTCGTGAGCGTGATGTCCAGCGGGTTGCCGGCAGGCGTCCGCAGTTCGGCCAGCATGGCGATCAGCGTTTCAAGGCCCTTGCGCAGCAGCGGTTCGCCCCCCGTGAGACGCAGCTTGTGCACGCCGTGCGGAACGAACAGCCGGGCCAGCCGCGTGATCTCCTCGAAGCTCAGCAGCGAGGGCTGCGGCAGGAACTGGTAGGTCTTGTCGAAGACTTCCTTCGGCATGCAGTAGCTGCAGCGGAAGTTGCAGCGGTCCGTGACCGAGATGCGCAGATCATGCAGCGGGCGGCCCAGCGTATCGGCCAGGAGACCGTCTGGCGCAGCGAGAAGCTGCGGTATGCGCGGCACCGAAGACGCGACTCGCTGGTCCACCAGCGGAATGACACTCTCACCCATCCGGCGATTGTGCCTCGGCGAACTAAAGCCCCGTTGCGCGGCGGGCGCCGTCGAAGCGGCGCGCCCAGTAGCTTTCCTGCATGCTTTCGATGCGGACCTGCTGCCCGGTGCGGGGCGAATGGATGAACTTGCCGTCGCCGATGTAGATGCCGACGTGCGAGAAGGTGCGCTTCAGGGTGTTGAAGAAGACCAGATCGCCAGGTTGCAGTTCGGTGCGCGCAACGGAGGCGAGCCCGGCCTGCTGTGCCTGCTCGGCCGAGCGGCGCGGCAGTTGCAGGCCCAGGACGCTGTCGAACACATGGCGGGTGAAGCCGCTGCAGTCGAAGCCCTCTTCGGCGCTGTTGCCGCCGCGGCGGTAACGGGTGTCCAGGTAGTTCATGGCCGACATCACGAGATCGGCGGCGGCGGTTCGCATGGGTGCGACGACCGACTCGATGGCCGCATGCGGCGCCAGGCCCCGGGACTTCAGCAGATCCAGCACCGGGTCGTCGGCAGGCTGCGCGCACACGGAAGTGGCGCACAGCAGCAGGGCGATCAACGATGGAACGCGGGTTTTCGGCACGACGCGCACAATAGCCGCCGTTATCGGAGTCTGTCAACGACCGAAAGGAAACTCATGTTTCAGGCCCTCCTGCTGGAGAAGGGTGATGCCGGCTTCTCCTGTCGCGTCACCGGGCTCGACGAATCCCGGCTTCCCGGCGCCGCGCAAGCCGAGGTGCTGGTCCGGCCGGAGTACTCGACCCTCAACTACAAGGACGGCCTGGCCCTGACGAACCGCTCTCCGGTCGTGCGCGTCTGGCCCATGGTGCCCGGCATCGACGGCGCCGGCACGGTGCTGGAAAGCGCCCACCCGGACTGGCAGCCTGGCGACCGGTTCGTGCACAACGGATGGGGCGTGGGCGAGACGCACTGGGGTTGTCTGTCGGAGCGTGCGCGCCTGAAGGGCGACTGGCTCGTCAGGATGCCTGCGGCCTTCACGCCCCGGCAGGCCATGGCCATCGGCACCGCCGGCTACACGGCCATGCTGTGCGTGATGGCGCTGGAACGCCACGGCCTGAAGCCGGGAGACGGCGAGGTGCTCGTCACCGGCGCCACCGGCGGCGTGGGCAGTGTGGCGATCGCGCTGCTGGCGCGCCTGGGCTACAGCGTCGCGGCCGCCAGTGGCAAGGTCCAGGAGGCCGACTACCTGAAGGCTCTCGGGGCCACTTCGGTGCTGGACCGCGCGGAATTCGCCGCCGCGGGCAAGCCGCTGCAGAAGGAACGCTGGGCTGGCGTGGTGGACGCCGTCGGCAGCCACACGCTCGTGAACGCGCTGGCGCAGACGCGCTACGGCGGCGTCGTGGCCGCCTGCGGCCTGGCGCAGGGCATGGATCTCCCGGGCTCGGTGGCGCCCTTCATCCTGCGCGGCATCACGCTGGCCGGGATCGACAGCGTGATGGCGCCCCGCTCGCGCCGGCAGGAAGCCTGGGACCGGCTCGCCCGGGATCTCGACCCCGCCTTGCTGGAAACCATGGTCACCGAGATCGGCCTGGCCGAAGCGCCGGCGGCTGCCGAGCGTCTGATGGCGGGCCAGGTCCGCGGACGCATCGTCGTGCGCATCTGAGGGGCTCCCGTCAGGGCGGCGCAAGGGCCGGGCGGACAATGCACGGCAAGGCTCCGCAGACGGGCCGAACCAGGAGACACGCATGGCCTACGCTGATTTCTACCGCCGTTCCATCACCGATCGCGACGCCTTCTGGACCGAGCAGGCCGCGCTGATCGACTGGCACAAGCCCTTCGAGCAGGTCTGCGACTACAGCAACCCGCCGTTCGCGCGCTGGTTCGTCGGGGGCCAGACGAATCTGTGCCACAACGCGGTGGACCGCCATGCCGCCACGCACCCCGACCGCAACGCGCTGATCTGGGTCTCCACCGAGACGTCGGAAGAAAAGATCTACAGCTTCGGGCAGCTGCAGGCCGAAGTCGAGCGCATGGCCGCGATGCTGCTGGACATGGGCGTGAAGCTCGGCGACCGTGTGCTGATCTATATGCCGATGATTCCTGAGGCCGCCTTCGCGATGCTGGCCTGTGTGCGCATCGGCGCCCTGCATTCGGTGGTCTTCGGCGGCTTCGCCAGCCACAGCCTGGCCAGCCGCATCGACGACGCCGAACCTGTGGTCATCGTCAGCGCGGATGCCGGCAGCCGCGGTGGCAAGGTCGTGCCCTACAAGGGCCTGCTCGACGAAGCGATCCAGCTGGCCGCGCACAAGCCCGCCCAGGTGCTGATGGTCAATCGCGGCCTGGCCCCGATGCCCATGACGCCCGGACGCGACCAGGACTACGCCGCGCTCCGCGACAAGCACCTGAACGATCGCGTGCCCTGCACCTGGGTGGACGCAACGCACCCGAGCTACACCCTGTACACCAGCGGCACCACCGGCAAGCCGAAGGGCGTGCAGCGGGATACCGGCGGCTACGCCGTCGCGCTGGCCTCGAGCATGAAGAACATCTTCCTCGGTCAGCCCGGCGAGACGTACTTCAGCACCAGCGACATCGGCTGGGTCGTCGGCCACAGCTACATCGTCTACGGCCCGCTGATCGCCGGCATGGCCACCATCATGTACGAAGGCCTGCCCACCCGGCCGGATGCCGCCGTCTGGTGGAGCCTGGTCGAGAAGTACAAGGTCACCTCGATGTTCAGCGCACCCACCGCTGTCCGGGTGCTGAAGAAGCAGGACCCGGCCGCGCTCAAGCGGCACGACCTGTCGAGCCTGCGTGCGCTGTTCCTGGCCGGCGAGCCGCTGGACGAACCCACCGCCTCCTGGATCTCCGAAGCGCTGGGCCGCCCCATCATCGACAACTACTGGCAGACCGAGACCGGCTGGCCGATCCTGAGCCTGTGCAACGGCATCGAGCCTGCCAACAGCAAGTTCGGCTCGCCCGGCAAGGCTGTCTACGGCTACGACGTCAAGCTGCTCGACGAGAACACCGGCGAAGAGCTGACCGGCGCCAACCAGAAGGGTGTGGTCGCCATCGAGGGCCCGTTGCCCCCCGGCTGCATGCAGACCGTCTGGCGCGACGATGCCCGCTTCGTGAAGACCTACTGGAGCAGCATTCCGGGTCGGCAGGTCTACAGCACCTTCGACTGGGGCATTCGCGATGAAGACGGCTACTTCTTCATCCTGGGCCGCACCGACGACGTGATCAACGTCGCGGGCCACCGCCTGGGCACGCGCGAAATCGAGGAGAGCATCTCCAGCCACCCGAACGTGGCCGAGGTCGCGGTGGTCGGCGTGGCCGACAACCTCAAGGGGCAGGTCGCGATGGCCTTCGCCGTCCTGAAGGATCCCTCGCTGGCTGCCACGCCCGCCGATGCGCTGAAGCTCGAGGGCGAGATCATGAAGGTGGTCGACGGGCAACTCGGCGCCGTGGCACGCCCCTCGCGCGTGCGCTTCGTCACCGTGCTGCCCAAGACACGCTCGGGCAAGTTGCTGCGGCGCGCCCTGCAGGCCGTCTGCGAGGGCCGCGACCCGGGCGACCTGACCACCATCGAAGACCCGACTGCGCTTCAGCAGATCAAGGAACTGGTCAACGGCTGAGGGGTTCCCCCGGGCGGGGGAATCCGCCCGGGCGATGGCGCCCGGGCTGGTGCCTGCCGACACTGCGGCTTCCCGAATCACGGAAGCCGCACATGAGCCCCACACGTCGCCTGTTCCTTGGCAGCCTCGCCGCTGCGGGCTGGTCCCCCATGCCGGTCATCGGGGCGCCTGTACCGGTGCTGCTGGCGCGTGACGCCCGTCCCGACATGGACCCGCGCGGCTGGCTCGTCAGCGAGAAGCTCGACGGCGTGCGCGCGCTCTGGGATGGTGAACGCCTGCGCTTTCGCAGCGGCCGCGCCATCACGGCGCCGGCATGGTTCACGGCGGCCCTGCCGCAGGTGCCGCTCGACGGCGAACTCTGGGGCGGGCGAGGGCGCTTCGAGCAACTCTCGGGCACCGTGCGGCGCGAGCAACCCTCGGACGATGCGTGGCGCGAGGTGCGCTACCAGGTCTTCGATCTTCCCGAGGCCTCCGGCCCCTTCCTGCGGCGGGCGGCGCTGCTGCGGCACATCGTGCAGCAGGCCGCATGGCCGGCGCTGGAGGCCGTGGAGCAGTTCGAGTTGCCCGATGCCGCGGCCTTGCGGCACAGGCTAGCCGCCGTGGTGCGGGAGGGCGGCGAGGGCCTGATGCTGCACCGGGCCGACGCACTGCGCGTGGCGGGCCGCAGCGACGCGCTGGTCAAGCTCAAGCCGGTGCAGGACGCCGAGGCCGTCGTGGAAGCGCACGAGCCAGGGCAGGGCAGGCACGCGGGGCGGCTGGGAGCGTTGCGAGTGCGTGCGCCGGACGGCCGGCGTTTCCTGCTGGGCACGGGCTTCAGTGACGCCCAGCGAGAGCGGCCCCCGCTGCCGGGCAGCGTGGTCACCTACACCTATCGCGGGGTCACTGAATCCGGGCTGCCGCGCTTCGCCAGCTTCCTGCGTGTGCGGGAGGATGGCTGAGCGTCAGAGCACGTCGCTCGCGTAGTCCGCGAGGCGCGAGCGTTCGCCGCGCGCCAGCGTCACATGGCCACCGTGAGGCCAGCCCTTGAAGCGGTCGACGGCATAGGTCAGGCCTGAACTCCCCTCGGTCAGGTAGGGCGTGTCGATCTGCGCGAGGTTGCCCAGGCAGACGATCTGCGTGCCCGGCCCGGCCCGGGTGATCAGCGTCTTCATCTGCTTGGGCGTCAGGTTCTGCGCCTCGTCGATCAGCACGTACTTGTTCAGGAACGTGCGCCCGCGCATGAAGTTCAGGCTCTTGATCTTGATCTTGGCACGCACCAGGTCGTTGGTGGCCGCGCGGCCCCACTCGCCGGCGCCGCTGTCGCTGCGCGCCAGCACCACGAGGTTGTCGTCGAGCGCGCCCATCCAGGGGCCCATCTTCTCCTGCTCGTCGCCGGGCAGGAAGCCGATGTCCTCGCCCACGGGCACCGTGACGCGGGTGACGATGATCTCGCTGTAGCGGCGCTCGTCCAGCACCTGGCTCAGGCCTGCGGCCAGCGTCATCAGCGTCTTGCCGGTGCCGGCCGTGCCGGCCAGCGTGACGAAGTCGCACTCCGGGTCCATCAGCAGGTTCAGTGCGAAGTTCTGTTCGCGGTTGCGCGCGGTCACGCCCCAGACGGCGTTCTTGGCGTGGGTGTACTCGCGCAGCGTCTTCAGCACCGCAGTCTTGCCGGTGATCTCGGCCACGCGCGCATACAGCGGGGCGGCCCCCGGGGTCTCGAGGTAGACGAACTGGTTGATGAGCAGCGCGGGCACAAGCGGGCCGCTGATGCGGTAGAAGGTGTGGCCGCCCTGCTGCCAGCTTTCCATGGTCTTGCCGTGGCGCTCCCAGAAGTCCGCCGGCAGCGGAAGCACGCCGGTGTACATCAGGTCGCCGTCTTCCAGCGTCTTGTCGTTGAAGTAGTCCTCGGCCGGCAGGCCCAGCGCGCGAGCCTTGACCCGCATGTTGATGTCCTTGGACACCAGGACCACGTCACGCCCCAGGTTCTGCTCGCGCAGGCTCTGCACCACGCCCAGGATCTGGTTGTCTGCCTTGCCCTGCGGCAGGCCGGCGGGCAGCTTGTATTCCAGCAGCATGGTCTGGAAGAACAGCTTGCCGCCCGCTTCGCGATGGCCGGTCTTGGCCAGCGGGATGCCGGACTTCGGGTCCAGGCTGCCTTCCGTGGCCAGCGCGTCGAGTTCGCGGCTCACCTGGCGCGCATTGCGCGCCACTTCGCTCATGCCCTTCTTGTGGCCGTCGAGTTCTTCCAGCGTGATCATCGGCAGGAAGACGTCGTGCTCCTCGAAGCGGAACAGGCTCATCGGGTCGTGCATCAGCACGTTCGTGTCCAGCACGAACAGCTTGGCCGGCCCGCCGTTGCGCGGCTTTCGCGAGCGCGACTGCGGTTGCGCCGGTGCCTGTGGCGCAGGTGCGGCGGCGGCTACCGGGGCACGGGGTGCCACTGGGGGCGCGGCCGCTCGCGTGGGAGCGGCAACCGCTGCGGCGACCGGTGCCGCAACTTGCGCGGCGGCGGTCACGCTGGCGGGCTTGGCCTGCTGGGCCGCTACCGGGGCAGCCGCGGCGCTGGCACGCGGCTCCCGGGTCGGTGCGCTACGGCGTTCTGCCTTCGTCGCGGCCTTCGCTTCGAATTCGGTGGCGGAAAGGAGGTCTGCCTTGCGGGCGGGCGGCTTGGGAAGGGGCATGGGGGCGGATCACTCCGTCTGGATCGAAAAACAAAAAAGCCGCACAGACGTCTGTGCGGCTTTCGGGGTGCTGCGCGGTGCTGATCGGCTCACGGGCATGAATTCATTATGCCGGATGCCGTGTGTCAGGCTTTCTTCAGGTCCTTGACGGCCTTGAGAACTTCATCGACGTGCCCAGCCACCTTGATGCCGCGCCACTCGGCGCGCATGATGCCGTCGGTGTCGATCAGGAAGGTGCTGCGCTCGATGCCCTTCACCTTCTTGCCGTACATGATCTTGTTCTTGACCACGCCGAACATGTGGCAGAGCTTTTCTTCCGTGTCCGCGATGAGTTCGAAGGGCAACTCGAGGTTGGCCTTGAACTTCTCGTGCGACGCCATGTTGTCGCGCGATACGCCAAAGATCACCGCGCCGGCCTTGAGGAAGTCCTTGTGTCTGTCTCTGAACTGCATCGCCTCGGTGGTACAACCGGGTGTGGCGTCCTTCGGGTAGAAGTACAGAACCACTGCCTTGCCGACGCAGGATTGCGGCGTGAAGGTCATGCCATTGGTGGCTTGCGCTTCAAAGTCGGGAAGGGCTTTGTTGACAACTGGGGTCATGACCATGAGTTTGGGCGTGCGCCGCGTTGGGCTTAATCCAACATTATAAATCCACTGTCAAGCCGGCCCGACTTCGAGCAGCAACGCGGCCACGACAGCACGTCCTTCGGCCGCCAGAACGTTGTACGTGCGGCACGCCGCAGCGACATCCATGGTCTCGATTCCGATGCGCCTTTCCATCAGCCCGCGCAGCAACGCGGCGGGCGGAAAGCGCAGCCGGGAGCCGCTGCCGAAGATCACCACCGCAGGCCCGTGCACGGCCAGTGCGTCGAAGTGGGCGGCCTGCAGCGCGCTGAAACTTCCGGGCTCCCAGGCCGTGACGGTGCCGCGGGCGGGCACGACCACGCTGCGCGTCCAGGCGGTGCCGTTCACCCAGACACGGCCCGGCTCGTGGCGGGAGAGGACATTGACGCCGCTTAGCGTATCGGGCTCGAACTTCATACAGCGATAATTCTAGTTTCGCCTGCCTTACCCCCCGAGCCATGAAGCCCATCGTCAAATCCAGCAAGCTCGCCAACGTCTGCTACGACATCCGCGGCCCGGTCCTGGACAAGGCCCGCCAGATGGAGGAAGAAGGCCACAAGATCATCAAGCTCAACATCGGCAACCTCGCCGTGTTCGGGCTCGAGCCGCCCGACGAGATCGTGCAGGACATGATCCGCAACCTGCCGTCCGCGGCGGGCTACACCGACAGCAAGGGCCTGTTCGCGCCGCGCAAGTCGGTGGTGCACTACTCGCAGGAAAAGGGCATCGCGGGCGTCACGGTAGACGACGTCTACCTCGGTAACGGCGCGTCGGAACTCATCGTGATGGCGCTCAATGCGCTGCTCGACGACGGCGACCAGATCCTCGTGCCCGCGCCCGACTACCCGCTCTGGACGGCAGCTGTCTCGCTTTCCGGCGGCACCCCGGTGCACTACCTCTGCGACGAAGGCAGCGGATGGCTCCCCGACCTGGACGACATCCGCCGCAAGATCACGCCGCGCACGCGCGGCATCGTCGTCATCAACCCGAACAACCCCACCGGCGCGCTGTACCCGCCCGAACTCCTGCGCGAGATCGTCGAGATCGCCCGCCAGCACCAGCTCATCGTCTTCGCCGACGAGATCTACGACAAGACCCTCTACGACGGCGAGACGCACACCAGCCTGGCAGCGCTCTCGGACGACGTGCTGACGGTCACCTTCAACGGCCTGAGCAAGAACTACCGCTCCTGCGGCTACCGCGCCGGTTGGATGATCGTGTCGGGCGACAAGCGCCACGCCAGGGACTACATCGAGGGGCTGAACATGCTGGCCTCGATGCGCCTGTGTGCCAACACCCCCGGGCAGCTCGCGATCCAGACCGCGCTGGGCGGCTACCAGAGCATCAAGGACCTGGTCGCGCCCACGGGCCGGCTGTGCCGCCAGCGCGACCGCGCCTACGAGTTGCTGAGCGCCATTCCCGGCGTCAGCGTGGTCAAGCCGAAGGCGGCGCTGTACATGTTCCCGCGCCTCGACCCGAAGATGTACCCGATCGCGGACGACCAGCAGTTCGCCTACGAACTGCTGGCCGAGGAGAAGGTCCTGATCGTGCAGGGCACGGGCTTCAACTGGCCCACGCCCGACCATTTCCGTCTCGTCTTCCTGCCCAACGTCGACGATCTGACCGAAGCCATCGGCCGCATCGAACGATTTCTCTCGAATTACCGAAAGCGTCACTCCGTATGAAACCGATCCAAGTCGGCCTGCTGGGCATCGGCACCGTGGGCACCGGCACCTTCGAGGTGCTGCGTCGCAACCATGAAGAGATCCGCCGCCGTGCGGGCCGCGACATCGTCATCACGATGGTCGCCGACCTCGACACCGAGCGCGCCCGCCGCATCGTCGGCGACGGCATCACCGTGGTCGGTGACGCGCGCGCCGTCATCGCCAACCCCGAGATCGACATCGTGGTCGAGCTCATCGGCGGCTACGGCATCGCCAAGGCGCTGGTGCTCGAGGCCATCGCCGCCGGCAAGCACGTGGTCACGGCCAACAAGGCGCTGCTGGCCGTGCACGGCACCGAGATCTTCGAAGCCGCCCGCGCCAAGGGCGTGGTGGTGGCCTTCGAGGCCGCGGTGGCGGGCGGCATCCCCATCATCAAGGCGCTGCGCGAGGGCCTGACGGCCAACCGCATCGACTGGATCGCCGGCATCATCAACGGCACCACCAACTTCATCCTGTCCGAAATGCGGGCCAAGGGCCTGGATTTCGGCGTCGTGCTGAAGGAGGCGCAGCGCCTGGGCTATGCCGAGGCCGACCCCACCTTCGACATCGAAGGCGTGGACGCCGGGCACAAGGCCACCATCATGAGCGCCATCGCGTTCGGCGTGCCGGTGCAGTTCGCGAAGGCGCACGTCGAGGGCATCACCTCGCTGCAGGCCGCCGACATCCGCTATGCCGAACAACTCGGCTACCGCATCAAGCTGCTGGGCATCACGCGCCGCCGCGAGCACGGCATCGAGTTGCGGGTGCACCCCACGCTCATTCCCACCACGCGGCTCATCGCCAACGTGGAAGGCGCCATGAACGCCGTCGTAGTGCAGGGTGACGCCGTCGGCACGACGCTGTACTACGGCAAGGGCGCAGGCGCCGAGCCCACGGCCAGCGCCGTGATCGCCGACCTGGTGGACATCACCCGCCTGGCCACCGCTGACCCCGACCACCGCGTGCCCTACCTGGCCTTCCAGCCCGGCTCGATGGCCGACACGCCCATCCTGCCCATCGCCGAGGTCGTCACGGCCTTCTACCTGCGCCTGGTGGTGGCCGACCAGGCCGGCGTGCTGGCGCGCATCACCGGCATCCTGGCCGAGAACGACATCTCCATCGACGCCGTGCTGCAGCGGGAGAGCGCGGAAGGCGAGCGCCAGACCGATCTCATCATCCTGACCCACGACACCGTCGAGGGCCGCATGACGGCCGCGCTGGCCCAGATGCAGGCGCTGCCCACGGTGCTGGCGCCCATCGTGCGCATCCGCAAAGAGGAATTGAATTGAAGTACCTGAGCACCCGCGGCGACGCCACGCCTCGCGGCTTCTCCGACATCCTGCTCGAAGGCCTGGCCCCCGACGGCGGGCTGTACCTGCCCACGCACTACCCCAAGGTCGATGACGCCACGCTCGCGCGCTGGCGCGGCCTGTCGTATGCCGACCTGGCGTTCGAGATCCTGTCGCTCTACATCGACGACATCCCGGCCGCCGACCTGAAGCGCCTGGTGCAGGCCACCTACACCGAGGCGGTGTTCGGCAGCGCGGCCATCGTCCCGCTGCGGCGCCTGGAGGACGGCGTCTGGATCGAGGCCCTGTCCAACGGCCCGACGCTGGCCTTCAAGGACATGGCCATGCAGCTGCTGGGCAACCTGTTCGAGTACGAACTGGCCCGGCGCGGCGAGCAGCTCAACATCCTGGGCGCCACCAGCGGCGATACCGGCAGCGCCGCCGAGTACGCCATGCGCGGCAAGCAGGGCGTGCGCGTCTTCATGCTCAGCCCGCACGGCCGCATGAGCGCCTTCCAGCAGGCGCAGATGTTCAGCCTGCAGGACGAGAACATCCACAACATCACCGTCGAAGGCGTGTTCGACGACTGCCAGGACATCGTCAAGGCCGTCAGCAACGACCTCGAGTTCAAGCGCCGGCACAAGATCGGCACCGTCAACTCGATCAACTGGGCGCGGCTGCTGGCCCAGGTGGTGTACTACTTCGCCGGGTACTTCCAGGCCACCTGCGCCAACGACCAGAAGGTCAGCTTCGCGGTGCCTTCGGGCAACTTCGGCAACGTCTGCGCCGGCCATGTGGCGCGCATGATGGGCCTGCCGATCGCGCAGCTGGTGGTGGCCACGAACGAGAACGACGTGCTCGACGAGTTCTTCCGCACCGGCACCTACCGCGTGCGCGCCACGGCCGAGACGCACGAGACCTCCAGCCCGTCGATGGACATCAGCAAGGCCAGCAACTTCGAGCGCTTCGTGTTCGACCTGCTCGGCCGCGACGGCGCCCGCATCGCGGCCTTGTTCGGCCCGGCCATCGCGAAGGAAGGCGGCTTCACGCTGCCGCCCGAGGACTTCGCGCGGGCGGCGTCCTATGGCTTCGTCTCGGGCCGCAGCACGCACGCCGACCGCCTGGCCACCATCCGCGATGCCTGGCAGCGTTGCGGGACCATGCTCGACACCCACACGGCCGACGGCCTGAAGGTGGCGCGCGAGCATCTGCAGCCGGGCGTGCCGATGATCGTGCTGGAGACCGCGCTGCCCGCCAAGTTCGCCGAGACCATCCGCGAGGCGCTGGGCCGCGAGCCCGAGCGGCCTGCGGCCCTCGAGGGCATCGAGGCCCTGCCCAAGCGCTTCACGCTGATGCCGCCCGACACGGCGAAGGTGAAGGCCTATGTCGAGGCGCACTGTGGCTGAACCGCGTGCGCCGCTGCTGAGTCTGGACGAGGCCCTGGCGCGCCTGTCGGCTGGCGCGCACGCGCACCGCCTCACGCAGACCGAAGACGTGTCGACCTTCGACGCCCTGGGCCGGGTGCTGGCCCTCGAGGTGCGCTCGCTGCTCGACGTGCCGCCCGCCGACAACACCTCGATGGACGGCTACGCGCTGCGCGCCGCCGATGTCGCCGTGGCCGGCGCACGGCTGCCCGTCAGCCAGCGCATCCCGGCCGGCGTGGTGGGGCAGCCGCTGCAGCCCGGCACCGCGGCGCGCATCTTCACCGGCGCGCAGGTGCCGCCAGGTGCCGATGCCGTGGTGATGCAGGAGCAGTGCGAAGCCGTGGTCGGCGACGGGCTGGGCGCCGTGCAGGTGAACGTCGTGCCGGCCGCCGGGCAATGGGTGCGCCGACGCGGCGAGGACGTGTCCCGGGGCGACATCGTGCTGCGTGCCGGAGCGCGCCTGACGCCGCAGGCCCTGGGCCTCGCGGCTTCCGTGGGCGCCGCGACCCTGACCGTGCTGCGCCGACCGCGCGTGGCCGTGTTCTCCACCGGCGACGAACTCGTGATGCCCGGCGAGCCGCTCAAGCCCGGCGCCATCTACAACTCCAACCGCTTCATGCTGCGCGGCCTCCTGCAGGCCGCCGGTTGCGAGGTGCTGGATCTCGGCATCGTGCCCGACCGCCTCGACGCCACCCGCGAGGCGCTCCGCCGCGCCGCCGAGGGCAGCGACCTGATCCTCACCTCCGGCGGTGTCTCGGTCGGCGAGGAAGACCACCTCAGGCCTGCCGTGCTGGCCGAAGGCGAACTCGACCTCTGGCAGATCGCGATGAAGCCCGGCAAGCCGCTGGCCTTCGGGCGCGTGGGGCAGGCGCTCTTCATGGGCCTGCCGGGCAACCCGGTGTCCAGCTTCGTGACCTTCCTGCTGGCGGTGGCGCCCGTGCTGCGCGTCCTGCAGGGCGCCGAAGGTTCCGGGCCGGCGCCGCTGGCGCTGCGCGCCAATTTCGACTGGCCCAGGCCCGACCGCCGCCGCGAGTTCCTGCGTGTCAGGCTCAACGCCGCGGGCGGCCTCGACCTGTTCCCCAACCAGAGTTCCGGCGTGCTGACCTCCACGGTCTGGGCCGACGGCCTGGTGGACAACCCCGCCTCCCAGGCCATCGCGCGCGGCGACACGGTACGCTTCCTGCCCCTCGACAGCCTGATCACGCGATGAAGATCCGCATCCGTTACTTCGCCTCCCTGCGCGAGGCCCTGGGCGCCTCCGAAGAGTGCGATCTCCCGTCCGGCCTGACGGTCGGCGGGCTGCGCGAGCACCTCGTGCAGCGCGGAGGCCGCCATGCGGAGATGCTGGGCGGTGCGCGTCCGGTGCGCTGCGCGCTGAACCAGACCATGGCCGACGATTCCGCCGTCATCGAGGTAGGCGCCGAAGTCGCCTTCTTTCCGCCCGTGACCGGGGGTTGAATGGCCCGCGTATCCATCCAGACCGAGGATTTCGACCTGGCCGCCGAGGTCTCGGCGCTGCGCGCGGGTGATGCCGGCGTCGGCGCCGTCGCCAGCTTCATCGGCACCGTGCGCGACCGCAGCGACGGCAGCGGTGTCAGCGCGATGGAGCTCGAGCACTACCCCGGCATGACCGAGCGTGCCATCGAGCAGATGATAGATGCCGCCTTCGCGCGCTTCGACATCCGTGGCGCGCGCGTCGTGCACCGGGTCGGCCCGTTGCTGCCCCAGGACCAGATCGTGCTGGTGGCCGTCAGTTCGGCGCACCGCGGCCAGGCCTTCCAGGCCTGCGAGTTCCTGATGGACTACCTGAAGACGCAGGCGCCGTTCTGGAAGAAGGAATCCACGCCCGAGGGCGCGCGCTGGGTCGATGCCCGCGTGGCGGACGACGCCGCGCTGGCGCGCTGGGGCATCGCCGCCGGCAACGCCGGCTAGGCCCGCTCGGCGTGCGTGACCAGCGCCAGCAGTGCGTCGCGCAGGCTTTCCTCGTCCCGTTCGCCCTGCAGCCCCAACGCCTGCAAGCGAAGCCGCTGGTGGGCATCGGCGGCGGCCAGCAGGGGCGCGGTCTTGCGGCGGCCTTCGGCCGTGAGGCGCACACGCGCACGGCGCGCGTCGGTGGCGTCGGCAAGCCGCTCCACCCAGCCCTGGGCACTCAGGCGGTCGAGCGACTTCGTCACCGTCGGCTGCTTTGCCAGAACCTCCAGCGCCAATTGCCCCACCGTGACCGGTTCGCTGTCGGACAGGGTTGCGAGAACCCGCCACTCCAGCGAGTTCAGCCCGGCCGCCCGCACCTGCGGCTCGAAGCCTCGCCACAGCGCATGGCTGGCCCGCGCCAGCAGGTAGGGCAGGTGGCGGTGGACGAATCTTTCGCTCATCGATGCCTTCGCGCTTCGTTTCCAATGAGGGCTTGCGCCCTATCAATGAATTTTCATATATTCGAGCCGTGATGAACAGCCCTGCAGTCGATCCCCGCGCCCTGCGCACCGTGCTGGGCCGCTTCGCGACCGGCGTCACCATCATCACCTGCGTCGATGAGGCCGGTGAGCGCATCGGCCTGACCGCCAATTCGTTCAGCGCCCTGTCGCTGGACCCGCCGCTGGTGCTGTGGTCCTTGCGCCAGGTCAGCCCCAGCCTCGGCGCGTTTCGCGCGGCCACGCACTTCGCCATCAACATCCTCGCGGAGTCGCAGGTCGATCTGTCGCGCCGGTTCGCCTCGGGCGTGACCGACAAGTTCGCCGAAGGCCTGTGGAGCGAAGGCGCGGGCGGCGCACCGGTACTTTCGGGTTCGGCGGCCGTGCTGGAATGCGAGCGCACCGTCGAGCAGACCGCCGGAGACCACGTGCTCTTCATCGGCCGGGTCCTGAAGCTGGCCGATCTCGCCACGCCCCCGCTGCTGTTCCACGGCGGCCATTACCACCTGCTGGGAGAGGTCCTGTGAGGCTCGACCCGAAGTGGATCGACACCTTCGCGGAGGTCTTCACGCTGTGCGGCGTCAAGCCCGGCGACGCCTGCGCCATCCTGTCCGAGACGCAATCGCGCGCCGCACTGGTGCAGCTCAGCGAGCTGGCTCTGGCCCGCCTGGGAGCGCGCTGGTTCCATGTGGTGCTGCCGACGCCGCGGCAGACAGCGCCGGTGCCGGTGCGCTCCACCGGGGCGTCCGACGCCATCGGCGGCCTGGGCCCGGTGGTGCAGGCGCTGGCAGGCAGCGTGTTCATCGCTGACTGCACGGTGGAGGGCCTGCAGCACGCGGCCGAACTGCCGCAGATCCTGAAGGGCGGGGCGCGCGTGCTGGCCATCAGCAACGAACACCCCGAGATCCTGGAGCGCACCGCGCCCCGTGCCGAGGACGAAGCTCCCGTGCGCGAAGCGATGCGGCGGCTGAAGGCGGCGCGGCAGATGCACGTGCGCTCCGGCGCCGGCACCGAGCTCGCCATCTCGCTCGCCGATGCGCGCGTCGGCGGCGTCTGGGGGTTCTCGGCCAGGCCCGGCACCCTGTCGCACTGGCCCGGCGGCCTGGTGCTGGCCTTCCCGGCGGCCGGCAGCGTGCACGGCACGCTGGTGCTGGACCGGGGCGACGTGAACCTCACCTTCAAGCGCTACCTGCAGGACCCCGTCCGTCTGGTGATCGAGCATGACCATGTGGTCGCCATCGAGGGCAGCAATGTCGATGCCGACCTGATGCGCGGCTACTTCGAGGCCTGGGGCGACCGCGCCGCATATGCCGTCTCGCACGTGGGCTGGGGCCTGAACCGGCGCGCTCGCTGGGATTCGATGATGTTCCACGACAAGGCCGACTTCAACGGCACCGAGTTGCGCGCCTTTGCCGGCAACTTCCTGTATTCCACCGGCGCCAACGAGGTCGCGGGGCGTCACACACTGGGCCACTTCGACCTGCCGCTGCGGCGCTGCACGGTCACGCTGGACGACCAGCCCGTGGTGACCGAAGGCGTGCTCGCATGACGCTCGCCTTCGACCGCGAAGGCCCTGCGGGCCGGCCCGTCGTGATGCTGCACGGCATCGGCGGCGGGCGCGCGATCTGGCGCGGCACGCTGGCCGCGCTGGCGGCCGCTGGGTTCGACGCCATCGCGGTCGACCTTCCGGGCTACGGCGATTCCGCCAGCCTGACGCCCGGCGGCGTCGACGCCATGGCCGCCGCCGTCGTCGCGCTCATGGACCATCTCGCGCTGCCGCAGGCCGCTGTCGTCGGGCACAGCATGGGCGGCATGGTCGCGCAGGCCCTGGCGGCCTCGGCGCCGCAGCGTCTGCATTCGCTGGTGCTGGCCTGCACGTCGCCTGCCTTCGGCAAGCCCGACGGCGACTGGCAGGCCCGTTTCGTGGCCGAGCGTCTGGCGCCGCTGGACGCCGGCCTCGGCATGCCTGAACTCGCCGCACGGCTGGTGCCGCCGATGGTTGGCCCCAAGGCCGATCCCGACGGTGTTGCGCTGGCGCGCAGTGTCATGGGCGCCGTGCCCGAGGCCACCTACCGCCGCGTGCTGGCCGCCATCGTCGCCTTCGACGGCCGGGCGGCGCTGCCCGCCATTGCCGTGCCCACGCTTTGCCTGGCAGGCGAACTGGACCGCACCGCTCCGCCCGAAGTGATGCGGCGCATGGCGGACCGCATTGCCGGCGCGCGCTACGCGAGCATTGCCGGGGCGGGGCACATCGCCAACGTCGAGCAGCCCGCGGCCTTCCATGCCGAGCTGATCCGATTCCTGCAGGAGACCACCCCATGACGCCAGGCCACATCGCCGGCAACCCGGCCAAGCTGACCGCGCAGCAGCGCGAGCTCATCGAACTCGCCGGCACGCTGGGGCGCGAGAAGTTCGCGCCCCGCGCGGCGCAGATCGACCGCGACGCGGTCTTCCCGTTCGACAACTACGCCGACATGCGGGCGGCCGGCCTGCTGAAGATCTGCGTGCCGCGCGAGCACGGCGGCCTGGGCGCCGACTTCGCCACCTACGTGATGGTCGCGGCCGAGATCGGGCGCTATTGCGGCGCCACGGCGCTGACCTGGAACATGCATGTGTGTTCCGCGATGTGGGCGGGCTTCATCGCCGACGCGCTCGACATGACTGCCGAGCAGCGCGCCGACCACGAACGCTGCCGCGCCATCCACTTCCGCCGCGTGGTGGAGGAGGGCAAGGTCTACGCGCAGCCGTTCTCGGAGGGCGGAAGCGCCGCCGCGGGCAAGTCGCCGTGGGGCACGGTGGCGCAGCGCGTCGATGGCGGCTACCTGGTCAGCGGCCGCAAGATCTTCGCCTCGCTCTCGGGCGCGGCCGACTACTACGGCGTGCTGTGCACGCTCGACAAGCCCGGCGCGACGATGCGGGACTCGCTCTATCTGGCGGTGCCATCGGACGCGGAAGGCGTCACCGTGAGCGGCGCCTGGGACCCTCTGGGCATGCGCGGCACCGTGTCGCGCAACCTCGACTTCAAGTCGGTCTTCGTGCCCGACGAAGCCCGCATGATCCCGGAAGGCCTGTACTTCCAGGCGGCCAGCCGGTTCCCGCACATGTTCGCCACGCTGTCGCCCACCTACATGGGGCTGGCGCAGGCGGCCTACGACTTCACGGTGAGCTACCTTCGCGGCGAGATGCCCGGCACGCCGCCCGTCAAGCGCCGCATGTATCCCACCAAGCAGGTGGCCACGGCCGAGATGCGCATCAAGCTCGAGCAGACGCGGGCCATCTTCCTGCAGAACGCCCGAGACGCGCAGGTCGACCCGGACCGCGACACCCGCATGCGCCTGTATGCCGCGCACTACTCCATCATGGAGAACTCGAACGACATCGCGCGTCTGGCCATCCGCACCTGCGGCGGGCAGAGCATGCTGAAGACGCTGCCGCTGGAGCGCATCTACCGTGACAGCCGCTGCGGCAGCCTGATGCTGCCGTGGACGGCCGAGCTCTGCGTCGACCGGCTCGGCCGCGAATGCCTGTACGAACCCGGCGAGCGCGACGAAGAGATCGTGGCGTGACACTGGAGTTCGACCGCCGGGACGTCGAGCGCGCTGCCGACGGCGAAGCGGGCGCCTTGCTCGCGCTGGGCGTGCAGGCCGGCGACTCGGTGGGCTGGCTCGCGCACAACAGCCTTCGCACCCTGGCGCTTCTGGAGGCCTGCCGCCGCATCGGTGCGCGCTACGTGCCGATGAACTGGCGTCTGGCCCCGGCGGAGCTGGCCTACATTGCCACTCACGCGGGTCTGCAGCACCTGCTGCACGACACGGCGAACGCGGCACTCGCCGAGCAGGTGCGGCAGCGGGTAACGCTGCCGCAGCCGCGCGCGCCGGGGCACGTGCCGGGCGACCTGATGCTGGTCTACACCTCGGGCACGACCGGGCAGCCCAAGGGAGCCATTCACACGTCTGCGGGCATGCAGGCCAACATCGACGCCGCCATCGAGGCGCAGGGCTTCGACGCCCCGACCCGTGTCCTGGCCGTGCTGCCGATGTTCCATGTGGGCGGGCTGTGCATCCAGGTGCTGCCTGCGCTGGCGGCAGGTGGCCGGGTGAAACTGCAGGCCCGCTTCGAGCCCGCGGCCTGGCTGCGCGACGTCGCCGAGTGGCGGCCGACGACCAGCCTGCTGGTGCCCGCCGTCATGAAGGCCATCGTCGAACACCCCGCCTGGCCCGACGCCGACCTGTCTTCGCTTCGCTTCGTCAACAGCGGTTCGCAGGTCGTGCCGGCCTCGTTGATCCAGGCATTCCACGCACGCGGCGTGCCCGTGGCGCAGGTCTATGGCGGCACCGAGACCGGGCCGGTTTCCATCGTGCTGCGCCCGCAGGACGCGATGTCGCAGGTCGGGCATTGCGGCCGGCCGGCACTGGGCGTGCAGGTGCGCCTGGCCGCCGATGGTGAGGTGCTGCTGCGGGCCCCGAACCTCATGCGTGGCTATCACCGCAGCGACGTGCCGTCGTTCGACGCCGAGGGCTGGTTCCACACCGGCGACCTGGCCGTGCAGCACGCCGATGGCAGCTATCAGATCGTCGGGCGCAGCAAGGAACTGATCATCTCGGGCGGCGAGAACATCCACCCCGCCGAGATCGAGAACCTGCTCATGCAGCACGACGAAATCGCCGAGTGCTGCGTTCTAGGTCTGCCCGACGCGCGCTGGGGCGAGGTGCCCGTGCTGGTGGTGGTGCCCAGGGCTGGCCGACAGATCGACGAAGCCGCGCTGCGCGAGCTGTTCGACCGGTCGCTCGCGCGCTTCAAGCACCCCCGCCGCATCGTGGTGGCCGAGACCCTTCCGAAGACGGCGCTGGGCAAGGTCCAGCGCAGCGCGCTGGCGTCCCTGCTCAGCGGCTGAATCCTCAGTTGACGGCGCCGGTTCCAGGCGTCTGCGCCGGCTGCGCAGCCTGCATGCGGGCTTCATTGACCTGTTGCTCGAGGGCGACCTGCTGCTCGCGGGCCCGCTGATTGGCCAGCCGGACCTCGGCCAGCCTCTCCTGGTAGCTCACCCACCGCACGGCTTCCCCCTGGTGGAAGGCGTTCCGTCGCTCGGCTGTTTCCACGGTGTCCCCGGCCTCACCGGATGGCACCAGGACATCCGCGGCTCGCATGGTTTCGAACTCGGCCGCCACGCCGGCGCGGTCCAGCGGCGCGGTCAGGCCAGGGGGCGGCGCAACGAACGCCGGCTCGGCGATGACCTCGATGCGCTGGGGAAGCTGCACCTGGACGGTCGGCTCCGACTGTGGTGCCGGCATCGCCGCGGCCGCGGCGGCCTCGGCGCCCGGCGCCGCTTCTGTCTGGACGACCATGGTTTGCGGGGCTGCCTGCAACTCCGCGGGGGCGTCGGCCTGCCCCGCTGACTGCGCGTAGGCGACGCCGAGGACGGCCAGGGCAGCGGCGCCGGCGATAGCGGTCAGCTGGATACGGGTGCGCTTGGACATGGTGTTTTCCTTGCTGGTGTCGAGGAGGCTGCGCGACCGGACGCCGCGTGGCTGCATGATCGGGCGCGGGGCTCGGCGGGTCTGTCGGCCGGCGCTGTGCCGGCCTGTAGGACCGGTCCTACGCTGGGTCTGCGGCGGCGCGGCCGGCCTGGCTGCCCGGGCTGCCCGGGCGTCCGGATTGAGCTGGCGCAAGCCGGGTGCGATTCGAAGTGGGCGCCGCGACTTGAAAGCGGGCCGGTTCAGCCTCATGTCCCCACCAACCGGAGGACATTCCCATGCGTTTCGACAAGCTGACCACCGCCTTTCAGCAGGCCCTGGGCGATGCCCAGAGCTTGGCTGTGTCCCGTGACAACCCCTATATCG
This sequence comes from uncultured beta proteobacterium, assembly GCA_903938815.1. GTDB lineage: Bacteria > Pseudomonadota > Gammaproteobacteria > Burkholderiales > Burkholderiaceae_C > Rubrivivax. Next base: position 29,538 of record CAJAES010000104.1, on the reverse strand, counting down.
AGCCGGCGCACCTGCTGGCCGCCATGCTGCAGCAGCCCGACGGCCCGAAGCCCCTGCTGGACCGCGCTGGCGCCAACACCGCCGCGCTGCGTTCCGCCATGGACGTGGCGATGAACGGCCTGCCCAGCGTCCAGGGCGGAGGCCAGCCCGTCCAGCCCGGCCGCGACCTCCTGCAGTTGCTGCAGGCCGCCGACAAGGAATCCAGCAAGCGCGGTGACCAGTTCATCGCCAACGAGATGTTCCTGCTGGCCCTGTCCGACGCCAAGACCGACCTCGGCGGCGTGGTGCGCGGCCACGGCCTCAGCCGCAAGTCGCTCGAAGCCGCCATCGAGGCTGTGCGCGGTGGCCAGAAGGTCGATTCGGCCGAGGCCGAGGGCCAGCGTGAGGCGCTCAAGAAGTACACGCTCGACCTGACCGAACGCGCCCGCCAGGGCAAGCTCGACCCCGTGATCGGCCGCGACGACGAGATCCGCCGCGCCATCCAGGTGCTGCAGCGCCGCAGCAAGAACAACCCGGTACTGATCGGCGAGCCCGGCGTGGGCAAGACCGCCATCGTCGAAGGGCTGGCGCAGCGCATCGTCAATGGCGAGGTGCCCGACAGCCTGCGCGACAAGCGCGTCCTGGTGCTCGACATGGCCGGCCTGCTGGCCGGCGCGAAGTACCGCGGCGAGTTCGAGGAGCGCCTGAAGGCCGTGCTGAAGGAAGTCGCGGCCGACGAAGGCCGGATCATCCTGTTCATCGATGAGCTGCACACCATGGTGGGCGCCGGCAAGGCCGAGGGCGCCATCGACGCCGGCAACATGCTCAAGCCTGCGCTCGCGCGTGGCGAGCTGCATTGCATCGGCGCCACCACGCTCAACGAATACCGCAAGTACGTCGAGAAGGACGCCGCGCTCGAGCGGCGCTTCCAGAAGGTGCTGGTCGACGAGCCCACCGTGGAGGCCACGGTCGCCATCCTGCGCGGCCTGAAGGACAAGTACGCGGTCCACCACGGCGTGGAGATCACCGACCCCGCCATCGTGGCCGCGGCCGAGCTGAGCCACCGCTACATCACCGACCGCTTCCTGCCCGACAAGGCCATCGACCTCATCGACGAGGCCGCGGCCAAGATCAAGATCGAACTCGACTCCAAGCCCGAGGCGATGGACAAGCTCGACCGCCGGCTGATCCAGCTGAAGATCGAGCGCGAAGCCGTGCGCAAGGAAAAGGACGAGGCCTCCATCAAGCGCATGGGCCTGATCGAGGAGGAGATCGTCAAGCTCGATCGCGAAGCCGCCGACCTCGAGGAGATCTGGAAGAGCGAGAAGGCCCAGGCCCAGGGCTCGGCCCAGCTGAAGGAAGAGATCGACCGCGCCAAGTCGCAGATCGAGGATCTCAAGCGCAAGGGCGATTTCAACAAGGTGGCCGAACTGCAGTACGGCAAGCTGCCGGAGCTCGAGAAGCGCCTGCAGGACGCGCAGGCCAAGGAAGCCGGCAAGGCCAAGGGCGGCCAGGGCCCGCAACTGCTTCGCACCATGGTGGGTGCGGAGGAGATCGCCGAGGTCGTGTCGCGCGCCACCGGCATTCCGGTGAGCAAGCTCATGCAGGGCGAGCGTGACAAGCTGCTGCAGATGGAGACGAAGCTGCACGAGCGCGTGGTGGGCCAGGACGAGGCCATCGTCGCGGTGGCCGACGCCATCCGGCGTTCACGCGCCGGCCTCAGCGACCCGAACCGCCCGCTGGGCAGCTTCCTGTTCCTCGGCCCCACGGGCGTGGGCAAGACCGAGCTCTGCAAGGCGCTGGCCGGTTTCCTGTTCGACAGCGAGGACCACATGATCCGCGTCGACATGAGCGAGTTCATGGAGAAGCACTCGGTCAGCCGTCTGATCGGCGCGCCCCCGGGCTACGTGGGCTATGACGAGGGCGGCACGCTCACCGAGGCCGTGCGCCGCAAGCCCTACAGCGTGCTGCTGCTCGACGAGGTGGAGAAGGCCCACCCGGACGTCTTCAACGTGCTGCTCCAGGTGCTGGACGATGGCCGCCTGACCGACGGCCAGGGCCGCACCGTGGACTTCAAGAACACCGTCATCGTGATGACCAGCAATCTCGGCTCGCACATGATCATGCAGATGGCCGGCGAACCTGCCGAGGACATCAAGGCTGCGGTCTGGGGCGAGGTCAAGCAGCACTTCCGCCCGGAGTTCCTGAACCGGATCGACGAGACGGTGGTGTTCCACGCGCTCGACCAGGCCAACATCCGGAACATCGCCCGCATCCAGCTGAGGCAGTTGGAGCAGCGGCTGGCCAAGCTGGAGATGAAGCTCGAGGTGTCGCCGGCGGCGCTGATGGAGCTGGCCAAGGTCGGCTTCGACCCGGTGTTCGGCGCGCGGCCGCTCAAGCGCGCCATTCAGCAGCGCATCGAGAACCCGGTGTCCAAGCTGATCCTGCAGGGCCGTTTCGGGCCGAAGGACGTGATCCCGGTCGACCTGGAAGACGGTGTGTTCGTGTTCGAGCGCACCGTGCACTGACCGGTGCGGCGCCCGCCCTCATGGCGGGCGCCGGTGCGCGGGTCAGTATGGGGTCGATGCCGCCAGCAAGGTGGTGTCGATCCTCTGCAGTTGCATGCGCGCCAGCGTGAGGTTGGCCGCGCTCGCATCCAGCACCGCGTGCAGGATGATGCCGGGGTGCCCCGGCAGCGGATGCAGCAGCAGGTGGTGCCCCGTCAGCGTGATGGCGGCGTCCGGCTGGGACGGCCCCAGCCCCAGCGCCCGGCTGCTTTCGGCCAGCACTTCGAAGAGATGCATGCCCTGGGCCACCAGTCGGTCGGGGTCGGGCCTGGCGCCGCGGTGCGCCAGCGCCTTGACGGTTCGGAAGTCGAACACGCAGGCGCTCACGAGGCCCTTGATGGCCAGGCAGGCCTGCAGGTAGGCGTCCCAGCGGCCGGGGGTCAGATCCGAGGCCGTGCCCTGCGGCATCGGCATGGGCATCTGCTCTGTGACGGCCTCGGCCCTGCTGGCCCTGCTGACCCACTGGGCAGCCGGGACGGCAGCGGGTGCAGCGGCGGACGGGTATGCCGGAGCGTGCGCGGGCGCGGGTGCCGGCGCATGCACGGCTGCGGGCGCCGGCGGCGTGGTCTCGCGCAGGCGGTTCCAGGCGCCCGTCACGTAGCCCCAGGCCTCGTTCGGGGCGTGGGCCTGTGGCGTCACGCGCACGTTCATGCCGGGCGGGCCGGTCAGTGCGGCGGCCTGCGCCGCCAGGGCGCCGGGGTTGCCGTGCGGCACCAGCAGCAACTCGCGGTTGGGCCATGGGCCCTTGATGATGGCCTCTCGCACGGGTTGCAGGGCATTGCCGAGCGCATGCGAAGGCAGCTCGCCGACCATCAGCACCCCGAGCCGGCTGTGCCCGAGCAGCACGCTCGCGAGCGCGCGGCGCGAAGTGGAATCGGTGTCGATGTCGGTGGTGTAGACGCGCAGCTTCTGCGAGCCCCGACCCGGCAGCTCGACGAAGGGCAGGGTGGCCAGTGCCACGCCGTGCCCCGCACGACGGATGGCCAGCTGCTGCATCTTGGTGTTGAGCGCCGTCGCGATGGCGTTCAGCAGGCGCAGCGAACTGCTGCCGCCGACGTCGTGCAGAACGATGAAATCCGGGGTGAGCTGCGCGAACTGCTGCAGCATGGCCTGTGCCGGCTCGATGGAGACGAACAGCTCGAGCTTGTCGTCGGCGATGCGTTGCCCGACATCGTCCTGGCCCTCGGCCAGGTAATCGGCGCGGTTGGGCACGATCTGCGTCTGCGGAGACAGCAGGTCGTCTCGGCGTTGAGGCCGCTGGGGACTGGACTGTTCGCTCATGCGCACGCTCCGGACGTTGATCGGATGATAGGCAGGCGACGGCGCAATACCATCCCCCCTGGGGTGGTACGCGGGACTTCTAGAATCCATGGCTGACAGTCCCTCCGGACGGGAAGTTTCGACAATGAACCGACAAGGGACCGACGCCGTGGCGCCGGTGGTGGTGATAGGCGCCGGTCTGGCCGGCCTGACGGTGGCGCTGCAGCTCGCGGCCGACCGGCGGGTGATCGTGCTCGCCAAGCGATCGCTCGAGGAAGGCGCCACGGCCTGGGCACAAGGCGGCATCGTCGGCGTGCTCGGGGAAGACGACAGCGTCGAGTCTCATGTCCGGGATACGCAGGAAGCGGGCGCCGGATTGGTCGACGAACACACGGCACGTTTCGTTGCCGAGCACAGTGCCGAAGCCGTGGCCTGGCTGGTGGATGCCGGCGTGCCCTTCACCAACGATCCCGACGGCCCGCTGGGCCTGCACCTCACGCGGGAGGGCGGGCACGCGGTGCGCCGCATCGCGCACGCGGCCGACGCCACCGGCAAGGCCATCCACGATGCCCTGCTCGCGCGCGCCCGCGCGCACCCGAACATCGAGCTCCGCGAGCGCTGGATGGCGGTGGACCTGATCACGTCCCGCCACCTGAAGGGGGAGCGGGAGCAGCGCTGCCACGGCGTGTACGCCCTGGACATCGTGAGCCGTCGCGTCGAGACCCTGGCCACGAGCGGCGTGGTGCTGGCCACCGGCGGCGTGGGCAAGGTCTACCGCTACACGAGCAACCCCGACACGGCCACCGGCGACGGCATCGCCATGGCCTGGCGTGCCGGGTGCCGGGTGGCGAACATGGAATTCATCCAGTTCCACCCGACCTGCCTGTACCACCCGCAGGAGCGCAGCTTCCTGATCACCGAGGCCCTGCGCGGCGAGGGCGCCCACCTGCGCCTCCCCACGGCCGACGGCCCGGGCGAGCGCTTCATGCCCGCGCACGACGAACGCGCCGAGCTGGCCCCGCGCGACATCGTCGCCCGCGCCATCGACTTCGAGATGAAGAAGCACGGCGTCGACCACGTCTGGCTCGACGCCCGCCACCTCGGCGAACCGTTCCTGAAGGAGCACTTCCCGACCATCCACGCGCGTTGCCTGGCCCTGGGCATCGACATCGCCCGGGCGCCCATTCCGGTGGTGCCGGCCGCGCACTACACCTGCGGCGGGGTCGTCACCGACCTCGAAGGCCGCACCGACCTCCCGGGCCTCTATGCCGTCGGCGAGACCACCTACACCGGCCTGCACGGCGCCAACCGCCTGGCGAGCAACTCGCTGCTGGAGTGCGTGGTGCTGGGCCGGGGCTGCGCCGCGCGCGTTCTGGTCGATGCCAACGTGCCGGCCACGGCGCTGCCGGCCTGGGACGAGAGCCAGGTCGAGGATGCCGATGAACAGGTCGTGATCTCGCACAACTGGGACGAGCTGCGGCTCGTGATGTGGAACTACGTGGGTATCGTCCGCACGACGAAGCGGCTTGAGCGCGCGCTGCACCGCATCAAGCTGCTGCGCGGCGAGATCGACGACTACTACGCCAATTTCCGCATCACGCGCGATCTGCTGGAACTGCGCAACCTGGTCGTCAATGCGGAACTCATCGTGCGCTCGGCGCTGCGCCGCCACGAGAGCCGTGGGCTTCACTTCAGCCGGGACTTCCCGCACACCCTGCCGGTGAGCTTCCCGACGGTGCTCACGCGCCCGGCGAAGAGTCTTACGCGCTGAACGAGCGCCGGGTCAGCCCCGGGCCCGCATGGCGGTGCGGGCCTGCACGAAGCCGAAGGCGTATTCGACGGCGTCGGTGACGGCCTTTTCGGTCTCCTGGCGCTCGCGCTCGCTCTGGTAGAAGGCGAGATCGACCATGTGCCGGATGTAGCGTGGCTGCAACCGGTTCAGCGCAACGCAGGCCACGTCGGCCAGCAGGTCTTCACGCCCGGTCAAGCCCGGGTGGTCTGGCGCCGCGGCGCTCACCGCGTCGAAGACGCCCTGTTCGTTGTGGTTGCGGATGGAGGTGAAGTCGATGCTCATGCGACCTCTTCGGCCGCATCGGCGGGAACTGTAGTTTCAGGCCGCGCCGAGCACCCGCATCGAGAAATCCACCGCTTGCACGTCCTTCGTGAGCTTGCCGATGGAGATGCGGTCCACGCCGGTGGCGGCGATGTCGCGCAGTTGCGAGAGCTGCACGCTGCCCGAGACCTCCAGCAGGGCACGTCCGCCGTTGACGGCGACGGCCTCGCGCATCGCGGCCAGATCGAAGTTGTCCAGCAGCACGCTGGTGGCGCCGTGCGCCAGCGCCTCGCGCAACTGGGCGAGGTTCTCGACCTCGATCTGGATGTCGACCCCGGCCTTGAGCGCACTGGCGGCCGCCAGCACCTGCGGTATGCCGCCCGCTGCCGCGATGTGGTTTTCCTTGATGAGGATGCCGGCATACAGCGCCAGGCGCTGGTTCTGCCCGCCGCCCACGCGCACGGCGTACTTCTGCGCCAGGCGCAGGCCGGGGATGGTCTTGCGCGTGTCCAGGATGGCGCAGCCGCGCGGGTTCGGGCTGGCGCCTGCCACGGCATCCACGTGGCGCCGCGTGGTGGTGGCCGTCCAGCTCAGCAGCTGGATGAAGTTCAGGGCCGGGCGTTCGGCGGCCAGCAGGGCGCGGGCCTCCGCCTCGATGAAGACCACGGGCTGGTCCGGCGCCATCCACGCGCCTTCCTCGAGCTGCCAGTCCAGGCGCGCTGATGGGTCGAGCCGCTGCATGACCCCGCCGAACCAGTCGCGGCCGCAGAGCACGGCGGCCTCGCGCGCGATGACGCGCGCCTTCACACGCTGTCCTGCGGGGACCAGCATCCCGGTCCAGTCGCCGCGGCCGATGTCCTCGGCCAGTGCTTCCATGATGTTGCGCTGCCGCGCCTCGTCCAGCGTCTCGTTGTGTTCGAACATGGGTCTCAGGCCGCGCCGACGTTGGGAACCAGGCCCGGCAGCGCCAGGGCCCCCGGGTTGCGTGCCGTGAAGTCCAGCATGCGCTCGATGCAGCCCAGCGCCTGCGTGCGGGTGGGCTCGGGCACGAGAACCTCGCCCTGGCCGGTCTCCAGGCAGGACACCAGCCCCTGCAGCGCGTTCATCGCCATCCAGGGGCAGTGCGCGCAGCTCTTGCAGGTGGCGCTCTTGCCGGCCGTGGGCGCCTCGATCAGGGTCTTGTCCGGGGCCAGCTGGCGGATGCGGTGCATCAGCCCGTTGTCGGTGGCGATGATGTAGGTCTGGGCGGTGCCCTTCAGCACGGCCTGCAGGATCTGCGTGGTGGAGCCGACGACGTCGGCCAGCGCCACCACGCTCTGCGGCGACTCCGGGTGCACCAGCACCTGCGCGCCCGGGTGCTCGCGCTTGAGCAGTTCGAGCTCCAGGCCCTTGAACTCGTCGTGCACGATGCAGGCGCCGTTCCACATCAGCATGTCGGCGCCGGTCTGCTCCTGGATGTAGCGGCCCAGGTGGCGGTCAGGCGCCCACAGGATCTTGCGGCCCTCGTCCTTCAGGTGCCGGACGATGGCCAGCGCGCATGAGCTCGTGACCATCCAGTCCGCGCGCGCCTTCACGGCGGCGCTGGTGTTGGCGTAGACGACGACGGTGCGGTCGGGGTGGGCATCGCAGAAGGCGTTGAACTGGTCCGGAGGGCAGCCCAGGTCGAGCGAGCAGGTGGCCTCGAGGTCGGGCATCAGCACGCGCTTGTCGGGGCTCAGGATCTTGGCCGATTCGCCCATGAAGCGCACCCCGGCCACGACCAGCGTGCGTGCCGGGTGCTCGCGCCCGAAGCGCGCCATCTCCAGCGAGTCGGCCACGCAGCCGCCGGTCTCCAGCGCCAGGTCCTGCAGGTCGCCGTCGACGTAGTAGTGCGCCACCAGAACGGCGTCGTGCGCCTTGAGCAGCGCCTTGGCGCGCTCCCTGGCGGCGGCGCGCTCGGCCGGTGGCAGGGCGTCGGGCACCTTCGCCCAGGCGTGGGCGGTGCAACTGCCGCCACTGGCGTCCTGGCGGGTGAAGTCGTAGAGCTGCTGGGTCGTCATGGCACCAATCTTAGTGCGCCGCGCCGATCATCAAGGGCGGCCGAAGAACCGCCCCGGCGGCAGGCCCACCGAACGCCGCACCATGGCCGTGAAGGCGCTGGCGCTGGCATAACCCAGCTCCTGTGCGATCAGGCCCATCGGGCGGCCCTGCGCGGCCAGGGTCAGCGCACGCCCCAGCAGGACCTGCTGGCGCCAGGGGCCGAAGCTGGTGTCGAGTTCCTCGCGGAAGAGCCGCGCCACCGTGCGGGCGCTGGCGCCGGCCTCGGCGGCCCAGCCGTCCAGCGTGCCATGGCGCGTGGGGTCGGCGATCACGGCCTCGCACAAGGCGCGCAGGCGCTTGTCGCGCGGCAGCGTGATGCCCAGCCGCACTGGCGCGGCCCGGCGCAGCTCGTCCAGCGCCAGTTCACCGAGGCGCCGCTCGCGCGCCAGCGCATCGGCCTCGGCCGGCGGGCCGTCGGCATGAAGGCCCATCTGCAGCACCAGTTCGCGCAGCAGCGGCGAGACCTCCAGCACCCGGCAATGGCACCATGCATAGTGCTCCGGCGCCGGCACATCCGGCCCGGCCTCGCCTTCTGACTGGTGGATGTACAGCGTGCGCAACTCGGCTGCTTCCACCACGGTCACCGCGTGCTCGATGCCCGGCGGTATCCAGATGGCCCGCCACGCGGGCACCAGGTAAGTGGCATGTTCGGCCGTGATGCGTGCCGCGCCGGAAACCGCGATCGCCACCTGCGCCCAGGCATGCTGGTGCGGCTGGATCTCGCTGTCGGGCTCCATCACGCGGGCCTTGGCGCGCACCGGCCGGTGGACGGACGGCGCATAGCGGCCCGGCTCCAGGGGCGCCAGCAGGGTCCTTGCGGTCGAGGTGCTCGATGCCATGTCGGGAATTCGACAGAACTTGTCCAAGTATCGTAACCCTGCCGCAGTCGCCGCCGCTACAGTGCCTGCATGAATACCGCCAGCCTGCCGTCCGTTCCCTGGAAGCGTGACGCCACCGTCATCGGTCTCGTCGGCGTGGCCCACAGCATCAGCCACTTCAGCCAGCTCCTGCTGGCGCCGCTGTTTCCCTGGCTGAAAGATGCGTTCGGCGTGAGCTACGCCGAGCTCGGCTTCCTGCTGACCATCTTCTTCGTCGTGTCGTGCGCGGTGCAGGCTGCTGCCGGCTTCTGGGTCGACCGGTTCGGCCCGCGGCCGGTGCTGTTCATCGGCCTGACGCTGATCGGCGTGGCGGCGCTCGGCTTCGCGGCCAGCACCAGCTACGCGATGCTGGCGGCCTTCTCGGTGGTGGCAGGCATCGGCAACGGCGTCTTCCACCCGGTGGACTACACGCTGCTCAACCGCAAGATCGGCAAGGCGCGGCTGGGCCACGCCTACAGCGTGCACGGCGTGTCGGGCAGCCTCGGGTGGGCGCTGGCGCCGGCCCTTCTGGTGCCGCTGACGCTGGCGTACTCCTGGCGCGTGGCCCTGGTGTGCGCCGCGGTACTGGCGTTCTCCGTGCTCGCACTGCTGCTGTTCAAGCGCGACGAGCTCACGGTGGAACTCGCGGCCAGGCCCGACTCTGCCGCTGTTGCCGCAGCCGCCGCAGCGGCCGGCCCGGGGCAGCCAGCGGCGGAGGGCGCTTTCGACTTCCTGCGCATCCCGGCGGTCTGGATGTGCTTCGGTTTCTTCTTCTTCTATGCCGGCGCGCTGTCGGTGATCCAGAGCTTCGCGCCGGAGGCGGCGCGGCAGCTGCACGGCGTGCCCACGCAGCTCGCGGCCATGTGCCTGACCATCTACATGGTCTGCAGCGCCAGCGGCATGGTCGTGGGCGGTTTCCTGGCCCGCGACCCGGAGCGCTGCGAGCGCATCGTCGGCACGGCCTTCGGCATGGCTGCCCTGCTGGCACTGGCAGTGGCCTACGGCACGGTGCCGGCGCTCGCGGTGCCCGTGCTGTTCGGCGTGATGGGCTTCGTCTCGGGCATTGCCGGCCCCTCGCGTGACCTCATCGTCAAGCGTGCCGCGCCCGACAACGCCACCGGCCGCGTCTACGGTGTGGTCTACGCCGGCCTGGACATCGGGCAGGCCCTGGTGCCGCTGGTCATCGGGCGCCTGATGGACCAGGGGCGCTTCTCGACCGTCTGGCTGGCGCTGGCGCTGCTGCAGGGCGTGCTGATCGCCAGCGCGCTCAGCGTCGGGCGCGCGCGCCGCACGGCCGTGCCGGCGCACGCCTGAGTCAGACGCAGGCGCGGTGGCGCTGGATGCAGGTGTCGAGAACCTCGCCGCCGTCGCGGCGCCACCAGTTCCCGGTGGAGAAGATCTCGACTTCGCTGTAGCCGGCGAAGCCCTGGGCCTCGACCCACCCGCGCGCCTGGCGGATGTCGATCACGCCGTCGCCCATCATGCCCCGGTCGTTCAGCAGGTCGGTCGTCGGCACCAGCCAGTCGCACACATGGAAGGCCAGCAGGCGGTCGCGCCCGGCCCGCTCGATCTGCGTCTTCAGCTGCGGATCCCACCACACGTGGTACATGTCCACGGCCACGCCGAGCATGCCGCTGCGCTGCGGGTCGAGCGCATCGCAGACATCGAGTGCCTGCGACAAGGTGTTGATGCAGGCGCGGTCGGCGGCATACATGGGATGCAGCGGCTCGATGGCGAGCGGCATGCCGCGTTCGCGCGCGGCCGCCAGCAACTGCGCGATGCCGTCCGTCACCTGGCGCCGGGCTGCGGCGATGTCCTTGTGCTGCGCGTGCCCCGCCAGTGCGCCGGGCAGGCCGCCCACCACCAGCACCAGGCACGGCGCGCCCAGCTCGCAGGCTTCGTCCAGCGCGCGCAGGTTGTCGTCACGCGCGCCTTCGCTGGTGAACATGCCGCCGCGGCAGTAGCCTGACAGCTCGATGCCGTGCGCGCGCAGGCTGCGCGCCGTCTCAGCCAGGCCCGCGGTCTGGACCTGATCGCGCCAAGGGGACACCGCGCGGACGCCTCGCGCCGCGCACGCATCCAGGATCTGCAGAAGCGGCCAGTCCTGGCCATGCTGCCTGCGCACCGTGGCGGTGTTGATCGACATCCACCGGTGGTCGCCGCCGAAGTCCCTCATCCCGCCACCCCGTGCAGGGCCAGCAGCGTGCGCATGCGCTGCAGCGCCAGATCGGGTTTCTCGATCAGCCCGGCGGCGTCCGCCAGCCGGAACATCTCGGCGAAGTGCGGCAGGGAGCGCGTGCTCTGCTGCCCGCCCACCATCACGAAGTGGTCCTGGTGCCCGTTGATCCAGGCCATGAAGACGACGCCGGTCTTGTAGAAGCGCGTGGGCGCCTGGAAGATGTGGCGCGACAGCGGCACCGTGGGCGCGAGGATGGCATGGAAGCGCGCCGTGTCACCGGCGGTCAGGGCGGCCAGCGCCGCGCTCGCGGCTGGCGCGATGGCGTCGAAGATGCCCAGCAGCGCGTCGCTGTGGCGCGCGCCGTCGCCGGCGATCAGCTCTGCGTAGTTGAAGTCGTCGCCGGTGTACATGCGCACGCCGGGCGGCAGGCGCCGGCGCATCTCGATTTCCTGGTCCTTGTCGAGCAGCGAGATCTTGATGCCGTCGACCTTGGCGGCGTGCGCCTGGATGACGCCCAGCGCGGTGTCCATCGCGCGGGCGGTGTCGCCGCTGCCCCAGTAGCCCTTCAGCGCGGGGTCGAACATGTCGCCGAGCCAGTGCAGGATCACGGGTTGCCGTGCCTGCGAAAGCACGCGGTCGTAGACACGTTCGTAGTCGGCCGGGCCGGTGGCCACGCGAGCCAGCGCACGGCTGGCCATCACGATGAGCCTGCCGCCCAGCGCCTCGATGGCTGCCATCTGCTCCTCGTATGCGCGGATCACGTCGTCCACGCCCCGCGCGGATTCAGGCGACAGATGGTCGGTGCCGCAGCCGCTGGCCAGAAACGCACCGGGGTGGTCCTTCGCGGCGTCCAGCGAGCGGCGGATCAGTTCCAGCGAGGTCGGCCAGTCGAGGCCCATGCCGCGTTGCGCGGTGTCCATGGCCTCGGCCACGCCCAGGCCCATCGACCACAGCCGGCGGCGGTAGGCGATGGTGGCGTCCCAGTCGATGGCGCATTGCAGCCAGGGGTCGATGGCGGCCCGCGCGTCGGCCACCACGTGCGCGGCCGAGTACGCGATGCGGTTCAGCGCGGTGCCTGGAGCAGCGGGCGTGAAGTTGCCCGGCCCGCGCAACGTGTAGGGCGCCAGCGTGCCGTCGGCCAGGGGCAGGGTGATCTTCATGGTGTCCTCAGATGGCCAGCGGTGCGACGTCGATCCAGCGGCGCTCCTGCCAGCTCTGCAGCGCGGCCTCGACGAGCTGCACGCCCTTGGCGCCCTCGGGCAGCGTCCAGCGATACGGCGCGTCCTCGGCCACGTGGCGCAGGAACGCCTCCCACTGGATCTTGAAACCGTTGTCGAAGGGTTCGGTGTCGGGCACTTCCTGCCACTGGTCGAAGAAGGGTATGGTCTGCTTGACGTCCGGGTTCCAGACCGGGCGCGGCGTGTTCACGCGCGACTGCGCGCGGCAGTCGCTCAGGCCGGCAACCGCCGAGCCGTGCGTGCCGTCGACGTGGAAGGTGACGAGATCGTCGCGGCGCACGCGGGTGGTCCAGCTGCTGTTGACCTGCGCCACCACCGGTTCGCCCTGATGGCCCTTGAGCTGCAGCGTCGCGTAGGACGCGTCGTCCGCGGTCGCGACATAGGCCTGGCCGGATTCGTCCCAGCGCTGCGGGATGTGCGTGGCGCCCAGGCAGCTGACCGACTGAACCTCGCCGAAGAGGTTGTCGAGCACGTAGCGCCAGTGGCACATCATGTCGAGGATGATGCCGCCGCCGTCCTCGGCCCGGTAATTCCAGCTCGGGCGCTGGATGGGCTGCAGGTCGCCTTCGAACACCCAGTACCCGAACTCGATGCGCACGCTCAGCATGCGCCCGAAGAAGCCGGCGCGGCGCAGCATGTCGAGTTTTCTCAGGCCGGGCAGGAAGAGCTTGTCCTGCACGGCGCCGTGTTTCAGGCCCGAGGCCTGCGCGACACGCGCGATCTCCACCGCCTCGCCGAGGTTGGTGGCAATGGGCTTCTCGCAGTAGACGTGCTTGCCCGCGCGCAGCGCCTGCGCCAGCAGGGTAGGGCGCATCTGCGTGGTGCCGGCATCGAAGAACACCGTGTCCTCGGGATTCGCCAGCGCGGCGGTGAGATCCGTGCCCCAGCGTTCGATGCCGTGGGCCTGCGCCAGCGCCCGGATCTTGTCGGCATTGCGCCCGATGAGGATGGGGTCGGGCATCAGCCGGTCGCCGTTGGAAAGGCTCACGCCGCCCTGCCGCCGGATGGCGACGATGGAGCGGATCAGGTGCTGGTTCATGCCCATGCGCCCGGTCACGCCGTGCATGATCAGGCCGATTCGGCGGGTGCTCATCGGTGAGGCTCCTTCAATCGATGGGGGTCAGGGTGTCCCAGCGCGGCTCGGCGGCATGGGCGAAACCGGGGGTGTGCAGGCTGCGCAGGTCGAGGCGGCCGGCCCGCACGGCCAGGCGGACGCGGCCGCCCTGTTGGGCATACAGGCCCGGGTGGGCGAGCGCGAAGGCCTCGGCTTCCGCCGCGGGCGCAATGCCGAATCCGTCCACGTAATGGTGGCCGTTGCGCTCGATGTGGCTCACGCCGAGGCTGGCCGCGAGCAGGGTGTCCTGCTGCACGCCCAGACCGGCCTGGCAGGTGAGGTCCTCGCCCGACAGCACGAGGCCGGGCTGCGCGGCCACGGCTGCGGCGCTGTGCAGCGAGCGGTACAGGCCCTTGCAGGCCTTGCTGGAAATGCCGCGGTAGCCCAGCGCCAGGCCGCGCGCCAGCGCCGATTCGTGGTCGTCGGATTCGTCCAGGATGACCGGCAGCGTGATGCCCAGGCCCGCGATGGACTCCGACAGCGCCAGCTTGCGCGCGATGGGCTGCTCCAGCAGCAGCGTGCGCGCGAGCAGCTTGCGCAGCGGCGCGGCGGCGCACAGCGCCTGCCAGAACCGGCCGAGCGAGGCAGCGTCGGAGAAGGTCTCGTTGCCATCCAGCGTGACGCGGTAGTCGGGCACGGCGGCGTCGAGCAGTGCGGCGATGGCCGTCAGGCGCGCGATGTCGCGGTCGGTGTCACCGCATAGCTTGAGCTTGAAGAACTTCAGGCCGCAGGCTGCGATGGCCGCCTGCAGCGTGGCGGGAAGGCCGTCCTTCGGGTCCGGGCCGGTTTCGTCGTCGGCAAGGCGGTCGGCCAGGCCAACGGTGTGGCGAAGGCCCACGCTCTCGGGCGCCATCATGGGCAACACCGCGCTCCAGGGGTCGCCCAGCACACCGGCCCGCACGCCCTGCGCCCAGGGCAGGCCGGCTGCTCGCAGGGCTGCGTCGGCCACGGCCTTGTCCAGTTGCGCCGCGCCGAACTGCGCCGCCAGGCGAGGCAACCCGGTTCCCACCGCCGAGGCGATGGCCGCTTCGCCGGCGTTCGATGACAGAGCCCAGGGACTGAGGTTCGCCCGTGTGTCCAGGTAGGTACCGCGCGCTGTCCGCAGTGCGTGCCTCAACTGCTCGAAATTCTGTCCGTGCGTCAGCGCCGGGTTCTTGTCGAACCACTTCGGCACCATCAGTTCTGCGCTCGCGCCGACGAAGCTGCGGCCCTCGGCTTCCACCACCACGCGCACGAAGGCCTGCGGGCATTGCGTGACGGTGGCCGCACCGAAGCGGAACGGCAGGCGCAGCGTGACCGGACGCTCGTACAGTTCGATCGATCGCAGCCGCACAGGCACGGCCCGCCTCATGTCAGCGCCTCCCAGGCGCCGCGCACATAGGCTGTGCTGGCCGCTGCGCAGGCCAGCGGCTCCGGGTGGTAGTCGAAAGGCTCGAGCGCGATCCAGCCGCTGTAGCCGGCATCTCTCAGCACGCGCAGCACCGGGGCCACGGGCGTGTCGCCCTGGCCCGGGCCGCGTCGGTTGCGGTCGTTCAGCTGCACGTGCGCCACGTGGCCGGTGGCCAGGTGGCGCGCGAGCACCTGCTCCACCGGTTGCGCCTCGGTCTGCGAGGCCGCGCTCAGGTCGAACATCGTGCGCAGCGCGGGCGAGCCGATGCGGTCGACCAGTGCGGCCGCTTCTGCCACGGTGTTGAGCACCGGTGTCTCCACCCGAGACAGTGGTTCTATGCAATAGACCACATCGTGTGCCCGTGCGGCCTCCGCCAGCTGCATCCATCCGGCCTCGCAGCGCGCCAGCGCGTCTTCCGTGCTCTGTCCGGGCATCGGCGAGCGTTGCCGGGGCGAGCCGTGCACCAGCACTTCGGCGCCGCAGGCCTGCGCGAACCGGATCAGATGGATCAGGAAGACCACCGTGCGGGCGTGCAGCGCCGGGTCGGGCGTGGACAGCGACAGACCCTCCGGCTGCACCAGCAGCCAGTGCAGGCTCGAAATGGCCAGCCCATGGTCGGCGGCGATGTTGCGGAAGTGGGCGGCGTCGGCCAGAGTGAGCCCGGAAGGGTCGTCCGTCAGCGTGAACGGCGCCAGCTCCAGGCCGGTGCAGCCCAGGGCCGCGGCGGCCGCGCACTGCTGCGCGAAGGGCAGGTGGCGAAGCACCTCGTTGCACAGGGCAAGCCTCATGTCGTCACGCGCCTGCGACGCAGGTTCCACAGCTTCCAGGCAATGGTGCCGATGATCAGCGCCGCGAAGAAGCCCGAGATGGGCCGCGTGAAGAATGGCGCGAGGTCACCGTCGGACAGCACCAGCGCGCGGCGCAGGTTCTTCTCGAGCAGATCCCCGAGCACGATGCCGAGCACCAGCGGCGCCATCGGGTAGCCGTAGTGCCGCAGCCCGAACCCGATGAGCCCGAAGGCCAGCATCACCCACACATCGAACAGCCGGCCCGCGAGCGCGAAGCTGCCCACCGTGCACAGCACGAAGATGATCGGCACGATGATGTGCTGCGGCACGCGCAGAACCTGCACCAGCGCCTTGGTCAGCACCAGGCCGTAGATCAGGATGCCGATGGTGGCGAACAGCATCATCGCGACCACGTCGTACACGAACTGCGCGTTCTCGATCATGATCATCGGGCCGGGCTTGATGCCGTGGATGATCATCGCCGCCATCAGGATGGCCGCGGGCGCCGAGCCCGGTATGGCCAGCGTCAGCACCGGGATCATCGCCCCGGGCACGCAGGCGTTGTCACCGGTCTCGGCGGCCATCAGGCCTTCGACCGAGCCCTTGCCGTACAGCTCGGGCTCCTTGCTGGCGCGCTTGGCGGCCGCGTACGACGACCAGGCCGCGACGTCCTCGCCCACACCCGGCACGATGCCCACGCCCGTGCCGATGAGGCCCGAGCGCAGGATGGTGCGCCAGTACTTCGTCACGTCGCGGATGCGCGGAATGACGGTGTCGAACGCGCTGATCTTCACCGGCGCCTGGCGCGTCTTCATCGCGGTCAGCAACTCGGCAAAGCCGAAGGCGCCCACCAATGCGGGCACCAGCTGGATGCCGCCCGCGAGGTCGCGCACGCCGAAGGCGAAGCGCTCGTAGGCGTACTGGGATTCCTGGCCGATGGTGGCCACGAAGAGCCCGGCAATGCCGGCGATCCAGCCCTTCAGCGGGTCGTCACCCGTCAGGGTGCCGGCGATGATGACGCCGAAGAGCGCGAGCCAGAAGAACTCGTAGGCGCCGAACTTCAGCGCGAGGTTGCCGAGGATGGGCGTGAAGCCCGCCAGGAACACCATGCCGATGAGTGTGCCCAGCACGGAGCCCGTGGTGGCGATGCCCATCGCACGCCCGGCCAGCCCTTGGCGGGCGAGCGCATAGCCGTCCAGGCAGGAAGCGGCGGAAGCCGGCGTACCCGGTATGTTGAGCAGGATGGCCGAGCGCGAGCCGCCGTAGATGGCGCCCACGTAGGTGCAGATGAGGATCAGCAGCGCCTGGTTGGGCGGCAGCTTGATGGTCAGCGTCGTCATCAGCGCCAGGCCCATCGTGGCCGTGAGGCCGGGCAGGGCGCCGATCACCACCCCGACCAGCGATGACAGCAGCGCCAGGCCGATGATCTCTGGCGTGCCCAGCGTGGCAATGGAGCGCCCGAAGGCGAAGAGTCCCTCGAACATGGCTCAGGGCAAACGCACGAGGAAGATGCGCTCGAAGACGAGCACGATCACGGTGGCGGCGATCAGCCCCGAGAGCACTGCGGTAACGATGCGGCGTCTGGTGGAAGACTCGCCCCCATACGCCCAGGTGAAGGCTGCCACGAAGACCATGGTGGCCGGCAGGAACGGCGCCCGCCCGACGAGCAGCGCTGCGTAGACCAGGGTCAGCACCAGCATCAGCGCGATGCGGCTGTTCAGCAGCGGCCCGGGCTCGCCGGCAGCGCCCGCGCGCAGCCCGCGTCGCCCGCGCAGCGCCAGAGCGCCGCCCATCAACATCAGCAGCAGCCCGAAGATTCCGGGCACCAGCCCCGGAGCGGTGTAGATCGTGCCGCCCATGGTCTCGAAACGGTCCATGCGCCAGGACAGCGCCAGGATCGCGAAGCCGAAGACCATCCAGCCCACGCCGCCCCGGAGGTCGGCGCGAGCGGTTTCACCGCCCGTGCTCATGCTGGGTGTCAGGGCTTGGGAATGCCGACGGTGTCGGGAGACACCTTGGCCTTGCCGGCGGCCTGCTGCGTCCAGGCGTAGGCCTGGATGGCCGGGAACACCGCTCTTTGCGCTTCCTCACCCGCCATCGGGGCGAACATCGCGCCGCGGCCTGCGGCGTACTTTCGCAGCGCGTCGCTCTTGACCATTTCGGTGGCCCAGATGCGGTCGAGCGTGCGGGTCACGTCGGCCGGCACGCCCGGCGGAACGAAGATGCCGAAGTAGTTGATCGGATCCTTGAAGCCTGGAATGAACTGCGACAGCGGCGGGATGGTGCCGTAGCCCTCGATCTCCAGTGACTTGTCGCCCACCACGGCCAGCGGCCGGATGCGCTTGGCGCGGATCATGTCGGTCTGCTCTGCGGCCAGTTGCGTGGTGACCTGCGTCTCGCCGGACACCGTGGCGATGACGGCCGGGTTGCCGCCGTCGTAGGTGACATGCTTGTAGCTCGTGCCCGTGGCGCGCGCGATGGCCTCGATCGCTGCGTGGCCGCTGGAGTTGACGCCGGCGGTGGCCACCGGGATCGCGCCCGGACGGGCCTTCATGGCCTCCAGCAGTTCGGTCATCGTCTTGTACGGTGCATCGGCATTGACGCCAACCACCGCGATGTGGGCCACGTTGATGTACAGGTTCCAGTCCTTGGCGCCCGTGTCCACCATGCCCAGCACGCGGTAGGTGCCCAGGTCCTTGGCGCCGCCCGCGGCCCAGGTGTAGCCGTCCTTCGGCGCTTCCAGGGCGTTCTTGGTGCCCACCGAGCCCGAGGCGCCCGGCTGGTTGAGCACCACGATCTTCTGGTTCAGGTGCTTCTCGAGTTCCGCGGCCGTCACGCGGGTGACCTGGTCCGTGGAGCCACCGGCGGCCCAGGGCACGATGATCGTGATGGGCTTGTTCGGCTGCCACTGTGCGTGGGCGCTGGCGAGAGTGCCCAGCAGGGCGGCGGCGGCGATGGCGCTCAATTTCAGATTCATGCTCTGTCTCCTGTTTTAATTCACCGGACGGAGAATTGTTGAAGCGGGTGTGACGTCTGTCAATCGGCGGTCGGGCTCAGTCCCTCAGGACATACCCGAGGATCACGTCGCAGATGTGGGACAGGCGCTCGCTGCGGGCCTTCGGCAGCATCAGGTCGCGCCCGAAGATCGCGGAGAGGGTGTGGTTGTTCGACAGGTAGAAGTACGACAGCCCGGCGATGGAGATGTAGAGCTGCACCGGGTCGATGCCGCCCCGGAAGACGCCCGCGATGCGGCCGCGCTCGAGGATCTCGCCGAGCGTCTGCACCAGCGGCGAGTTCATCTCGCGCGCATTGCGCGATTGCTCCAGATGCCGGCCGCGGTGCAGGTTCTCGCTGTTCAGCAGCGTGAGGAACTCCGGATGCGCCAGGTAGTAGTTCCAGGTGAACTCGGTCAGTCGGCGGATCGCCGCCTCGGGCGGCAGGTCGGTCAGGTGCAGCTCCTGCTCCGCCTCCCGGATGCCGCGGTAGGCCTCTTCCAGTGCGGCGAGGAAGAGGCTGTCCTTGTTCTTGAAGTAGTAGTAGATCAGGCGCTTGTCGACACCCGCGCGCTCGGCGATGCGGTCCATGCGCGCGCCGCCCAGGCCGTGCTCGGCGAACTCGCCGGACGCGGCCGCCAGGATGGCCAGCTGCGAGCGGTCGGCGTCGCGCTGGCGGGGCTCTGTGATGTCGGAGGCTTGGCGTGACATATCGTGATAATTCACCAAATGGTGAATAGCGTGGATCGGAACAAACCCGCAAGGGCGGCCTGCCGATAATGTGGGGCTCGCCAAAGACCTGTCCAACGAAAGCGAATCGATGACACCCAGACCCGCCGGCCATGCCCTGGTCGAAGCCCTGATCGCCCAGGGCGTCCACACTGCGTTCGGTGTTCCGGGCGAGAGCTACCTGGCGGTGCTGGACGGTTTCCACGAGCACCGCGATGCCATCCGCTTCATCGCCTGCCGCCAGGAAGGCGGCGCCGCCTTCATGGCCGAGGCACAGGGCAAGCTCACCGGCCGCCCCGGCATCTGCTTCGTGACGCGCGGGCCGGGCGCGACCAACGCCAGCATCGGCGTTCACACCGCGTTCCAGGATTCCACGCCCATGGTGCTGTTCGTCGGCCAGGTGGCGGGTGACCAGCGTGACCGCGAGGCCTTCCAGGAACTCGACTACCGGCAGATGTTCGGCCCCGGCACGCTGGGCATGGCCAAGTGGGTGGGCGAGGTGCACGACCCCGACCGCGTGCCCGAGTACGTGGCGCGCGCCTTCCATACCGCGATGCAGGGCCGCCCCGGCCCGGTGGTGCTGGTGCTGCCGGAAGACATGCTGACGCAGCCCACCGCAGTGCCCGTGCTGCCGCACGTCAGGCCCGCCACGGCCTGGCCCGCGCCCGGCGCCCTTCGCGATGTGCGCCGCATGCTGCTCGAGGCCGAGCGCCCGCTGCTGATCGCGGGCGGCAGCGGCTGGGACGGCGAGGGCGCGGCGGCCCTGCAGCGTTTCGTCGAGAACTGGCAGCTCCCCGCGACCTGCGGCTTCCGGTTCCAGGACAGCTTCGACAACCGGCATCCCCAGTACGCCGGCGACGTGGGCATCGGCATCAACCCGAGGCTGGCCGCCCGCGTGCGCGACGCCGACCTGATCATCGCGCTCGGCATCCGGCTGGGCGAGATGACCACCGGCGGCTACACCCTGATCCAGGCGCCGAGGCCGGCGCAGAAGCTGATCCACATCCATGCCGGCCCGGAGGAACTCGGCCGCGTCTACGCCGCCGACCTGTTGCTGCAGGCCTCGGTGGGCAACGCCGCGCGCGCGCTCGAATCCCTGGCGGCGCCGACCGAGCTTCCCTGGAGCGCCTGGACAGCCGCCGCCGCCGCCGACTACGCAGCCAACCACGAGGCGCCGGCCGTCGCGCCGATGGACCTGGCCGTCGTGATGAAGACCGTGCAGCGCCTGGCGCCTGCCGATACCGTCTACACCAACGGTGCTGGCAACTACAGCGGCTGGCTGCACCGCTATGTGCGCTACCACGGCCTGCAGCACGACGGCCGCACCCAGCTGGCGCCGACCTCCGGAGCCATGGGCTACGGCCTGCCGGCGGCGGTGGCTGCGTCGCTGCTGTACCCGCAGCGCACCGTGGTCAACGTGGCCGGCGACGGCGACTTCCTCATGACGGGCCAGGAACTGGCCACCGCCACGGGCTATGGGGCGGGGCGCCTGATCAGCATCGTGGTCGACAACGGCACCTACGGCACCATCCGCATGCACCAGGAGCGCGAGTACCCCGGGCGCGTGAGCGGCAGCGACCTCTACAACCCCGACTTCGCCGCGCTGGCTGCCGCCTACGGCTGGCGTTCGGCCCGCGTCGACCGCACCGAGGACTTCGAAGCTGCCTTTGCGGCGGCCCTGGCCAGCGGCCGGCCGACGCTGCTGCACTTGAAACTCGACCCCGACGTCATCACATCCCGTACAACCCTGGGCGCCATCCGCGCCCAGGCCCTGCAACGTTCCGGATCAGCCTGATGGACCCCATCGAGTTTTCCACCTGCGACCTCTGCGACCCGCGCAAGTCGGACACCGGCGACGCGTTCCGCGTGCTGCCCGAGGTCTTTCGCAGCTTTGGCGGCCGCGCACGTTTCGCGGGCCCGGTGCGCACGGTGCGCTGCTTCGAGGACAACACCTCCGTCAAGGCCGTGCTCGAGACGCCGGGCCATGGCGCGGTGCTGGTGGTCGACGGCGGTGGTTCACGCCGGCGCGCCCTGGTGGGCGGCAACATCGCCGCGTCGGCTGCGCAGAACGGCTGGGCGGGCGTGGTGGTGCATGGCGCGGTGCGCGACACCGCCGAGATGGCGGCCACCGACATCGGCCTGCTGGCGCTGGGCCTGATTCCGATGCCCAGCGACCGCAAGTCGGCTGGCCTGGTGGACATTCCCCTGCAGATCGAAGGCGTGTGGGTCCGTCCCGGGGACTGGCTCTATGCGGATGCCGATGGCGTCGTCGTCACCGCCGCTCCCGCCTGAGCTCGAGGCTGTCGCCGGCCGCTGCCGGCGACTGGTCTCGCAGCGTGCGCTGCTGGCCGCCGGCGTGGCCGCCGTGCCGGTGCCGGGCCTGGACTGGGTCACCGACATCGGCATCCTGATGAAGCTGCTGCCGCGCATCAACGCGGCCTTCGGGCTCTCGCCCGAGCAGATCGAGCGGCTTTCGCCCGAGCGGCGCCTGGTGGTCTACAAGGTGCTGAGCGCCAGCGGCGGGCTGGTGGTGGGCAAGCTCGTCACACGCGAGATCGTGCTGCGGCTGCTGAAGATGGTGGGCGTGCGCCTGACCGCGCAGCAGGCGGCCAAATACGTGCCGCTGGCCGGCCAGGTGGCGTCGGCTGCGCTCACGTATTCGGCGCTTCGCTACGTGTGCGAACAGCACATCCGTCAGTGCGCCGAAGTCGCCCGGCAGCTCGCGCTGCACGCACCGCTAGAATAAGGGGCTCGGGGTGTAGCGCAGCCTGGTAGCGCAACTGGTTTGGGACCAGTGGGTCGGGAGTTCGAATCTCTCCACCCCGACCATATTTCTCCACGGCTTGGAGCCGAGCGCTGCGGATCTCGTGGCCTCCACTCAGCCGGCGCCTACTTGGCGTCAATCAGCCAGCGGCAGCCGCTCTGGCGACATTCAGCCCGCTGCAGCAGCCCGCGCAGCCACCGGCACCACCCGCTTCGCAGGCTCCGATGCCGCCCACGCGCCGACACCGTCGTCCAGTGCGCCTGCCAGGCGGTCGGCCAGGCCGAGCGCGCTGGCCACGAGCCAGGTGCCGGTGTCCTGATCGTCCCGCGAATCCTGCTCCAGGTAGACATCCGCAGCGCGGCACGCTGCATGCAACTGGTGCGCGATCTTGCGCGACGGCGCCAGCGCCTGCTGGCGTGCGGCATCACTGCCGGCCTCGCGCAGGCCCTTGGCCAGGCTGTCCAGATCGGATGCCACCTCGCTCGCCAGCTCGACCGCGGTGCACACCAGCCAGCTGGCGGTGTCGCGGTCCTCGGCGCCGCCCTGGGTGACGAAGCGGTCGGCGGCGCGCAGGGAGGCGCGTGTCTGGTGCGCCAGCCCGCCCAGGCGGCGCAGCGACTGCTGGCGGAGATTCTGTTCGGCGGGTGTGCTCATGCAATCATGCTAGCGCCGCCTCAGGTCCAGCGCTTGAGCAAACGTGCAGCCAGGTCCACCGAGTCGGGCGCCAGCCCCAGTGCCGCCGCGCTGTCGGCCACCGCCGGGCCGCCTTCCAGGTCGAAGCAGGCCTGGACGGCCGGGCTCAGGAAGCGGCTCAGGCCGGCGTACAGGTGGCGGTCGCCCCAGCGCGCCTGCTGCGTCACGTGGAAGCGCTGCGGCGCCAGCAGGTTCAGGTGGCGCCGGGCCCGCGTCATGGCCACGTAGAGCAGCCGGCGCTCTTCCTCGATCTCTGCCGCGTTGCCGGTTGCCATGTCGGCGGGCATGCAGCCGTCCACGACGTTGAGCACATGGACGGCGCTCCATTCCTGCCCCTTGGCGGAGTGGATGGTGGACAGGATGAGGTAGTCCTCGTCACGGTGCGGCGGGCCGGCCTCGTCGCTGCTGGCCTGCGGCGGGTCGATCGTCAGGTCGGCCAGAAAGCGTTCGCGCGAGGCCTGCCCGATGGCGATCTGGCGCAACTGGCGCAGGTCGCCCATGCGAACCGCAGCGTCCTCGTGCAGCCGCTGCAGTTGCGGCTCGTACCACTTCAGCGCGGCGTCGAATGCCTGCGGCCACGCGATCTCGCCGCTTTGCAGGCCCGACCACAACGCCAGCAGCCCGGGCCATTCGGCGCGCGCCGAGGGCGGCGGCACCCAGGCGCGCACGGCCGAAACGGGGTCTTGCGGCGTGTCCAGCGCCGCCAGCAGGCGCCGCGTGCCCGCAGGCCCCAGCCCGGGCACCAGCAGCGCGCAGCGCTGTGCCGCCAGTGCATGGCGCGGGTTCTGCGCCCAGCGCAGCAGCGACAGCAGGTCCTTGACGTGGGTGGACTCCAGGAATCGCAGGCCGCCGTACTTCACGAACGGGATGCGCCTGCGCGTGAGCTCCATCTCCAGCGCCGCGGCATGTGTGCCGGTTCGAAACAGCACGGCCTGCCGCATCAGCTTCAGGCCCTGCTCGCGCAACTGCAGCACTTCATCGGCCACCCAGGCCGCCTGCGCGCCTTCGTCGGCCACCGTCACGATCCGCGGCCGCGGCCCTTCGGGTGCGGCGCTCCAGAGCGTCTTGGCGTGCCGCTCAGGTGCTTCGGCGATCAACGCGTTGGACGCCGCCAGAATGGCCGGCGTCGAGCGGTAGTTCTGCTCCAGCGCGATCACGCCGGTGCCGGCGTAGCGCGCCGGAAAATCGAGGATGTTGCGCCATTCGGCGGCCCGGAAGCTGTAGATGGACTGCGCGTCGTCGCCCACCACCGTGAGCCCCCGGCCGTCGGGTTTCAGGCGGCTGAGGATGGCGGCCTGCAGGCGGTTGGTGTCCTGGTACTCGTCCACGAGCACATGGTCGAAGCGAGCCCCCAGGGCGCGCGCCACGGCGGGTTCCTCCAGCGCCGTGGCCCAGGCCAGCAACAGGTCGTCGTAATCCAGCACGGCCTGCCGGTGCTTGGCAGTGGCGTAGGCGGCGAACAGCCGGCGCAGCTCGGGTTCCCAGGGGCTGCACCAGGGAAACGCCCGCTGCAGCACCTCGGCCAGGGGCTGGTCGCTGTTGACCGCGCGTGAGTGGATCGCCAGGCAGGTGGCCTTCTGGGGAAACCGGCGCGGCAACTCGGCCTGTCCGAGGTCGGCTCTCGCCTGCGCCATCAGGTCTTCCGAGTCGGGGCGGTCCAGCACGGTGAAGCCGGGGGCCAGCCCCAGCGCCGGGGCCATGTCGCGCAGCAGGCGGGCGCCGATGGCGTGGAAGGTGCCGGCCCAGGGCAGGGCAGGCGGCCGGGCCGAAGCGGGCACGCCCAGGGCCTGCTGCATCAGCAGCCCGGCTCTGCGGCTCATCTCGTGCGCGGCGCGGCGGGAGAACGTCAGGAGCAGCAGTCGCTGCGGGTCGGCGCCGTCCCGCACCAGCCGGGCGACGCGGGCAGCCAGGGTGCCGGTCTTGCCCGAGCCGGCGCCCGCGATCACGAGGAGCGGGCTGTCGTCGTGCTCGACCGCGCTGCGCTGCGCCGCGTTCAGGTGGGCGAAGGCGTCGAGTTCAAGGGTGGCGACGGACATCTCCGCACTGTACATCCGTCCAGCCATCCGGCCGTCCGCGTTGCGCAAGCCGCGCGCAGCGGCTGTGCCAGCGTCAGTGCCGGGGTCAGTGCCGGGGTCAGTGCCGCGAGTAGCGTGTGTCGGGCAGCCCGGCTGGCAGCGTCCCGGAAACCGTGGTGGAAGGCGCGTGCGTGCTGTGCCGGTGGCTGCGTCGCCTGCGTCGCGTCCGCTCCACGGGCGGCGGCGGTGCCGGGCCGTCGGTCGGCCGCCTGGCGAAGGCCGCCGTGGCCCAGACGATCACGAGCAGCGCGGTGCCGCCAGCGGCCACCCACTCGCGGGTGGCCTTCAGGCGGACGATCCATTCGCGCGGTATCAGGCGTCGAAGCCAATGGTCCACCTGCGCGGCCTCCACCTCGGCGTCCGCTTCTGCCGCCTGTGTCGGCTTGCCGACGGCCAGACGCCGGTTTTCCTCGATCACCCATTCCAGGGTCTTCAGGTCACGCTCGGCGCGCGCCGTCGGATCGTCGAGCATCGGGAAGTCACCGAGATTGACCGAGCTCGTGCTCTGGATCCAGGTGGGTGCGCGCAGTTGCCAGCCCTCGCGCAGCAGCGCGGTCCGGTCATGCTCGGTCTGGTCCTGCAGCATCGTGGTCGTCGATTCGCGATGCACCCAGCTCAGGACATCCACGTGATGCCCAGTCGCCTCCGCCGGTTCGGCGGACGAGGCCGCTTCGAGCTCGGTGCTCTCGGGTACGGCCATGGGCGCGGCCAGGGCCAGGCCCATTGCCACCCATGCGAACAACCCAAGCCAATGTCTCATGCTGATGAACCGATCGCCGCCCTGGCACCGGGGGTCACAGCACGCAAATTCCGCGCCAAGCCTTGCATACCGGGGCGGGCGCGACGTTGCGCCGCGGAGATGTCAGAAATTCCGACACCTGGGGCATCGCCTGGCGACCGGCTTCCGCAGGCCGGCTGGCCGGCTGGCCTGCCCGGAGGGACTCGAACTCTTATATGAGGTCGACGCGGCAAAGACGAGGTGTGTGAGTGAGTTCCACCGAGGTGACTCGCGGGATTTCATAAGACGCGACTAGATGCATATTTCGTCTGTGGAACAGAGATGCCGCCTGGAGGGATCGGACTGCCTTGTGGGGGCGGCGTCTCCGGCGCTCAACTTCGACACCGCGTTGATCTTTGCTGATCTCAAGTCTCAAGGGCGGTCCGCATGGCCCAGGTTCGTCCCCTGCCAAAGAGCGAACGCTTTGGCGACCAAGCCTCCTGGCGCCTCACCTACCGCTTGCTCGAGCGCGCTGATCACGCTCAGTGTGGGCTGCCTGCGGCTGGTCTCCAGCAGCCCTAGGTAGGTTCGGTCAATTTCCGCAAGTCGCGAGAGCTCCTCCTGCGTCATTTCGCGGCGTAGACGCGCTTGGAGCAGCACTACAGCAAACGCATTGATAAGCGCTTCATTGCGCGCACGGGACATCCCGTGACTGTGTGCGAAGTGTGGACTATAGTCAGCAGACTATAGTCTGCAAAATGGAAGCTCGAAGGCACGCGATGCACGACGAAACGCCTCCCGGCCAAGCTGACGAACACGCTGATGCAACCGCCCCTTCAGTGCAAGGTCATGAGCACGCCCCGCAAACAATCGAGCAGAGGATCTTCTGTCTCGATGTCGGTCCGGACGACGTTGCAGTCATGGTTCGGTTCCGACACGCCTCCCGAGTGGACGAAACGCAGATTCAAATCCTGGCAGGGGTCGGCCAGCTACGGAACATTGGCACCCCGCCAAACTACCTTGTCGATGCGGTCGATGTCATCGCGACGCGCTGGGACGGGCATTCCACAACGGGACTGCATCGCGTGGTTTGCCTGCTCGAGAGGACCCCCGACGAGCAGTCAGTGCTACGGCATTTGATCTTTGTGGGTCTGGGCGGCGCCATCGCTATTCCACCCGTTGAGGGCGACGTTCGGGCTCTCAATGATTTCAGGGTTGTCTACGCGCAGGGTGCAGCCCTACTGCCCCCATAGCGCTGGTTGGTCTCAACGTCTATCGCTCGCAACGTGGATACGAAGCACCCCGATGCACTATCGGCTACCGGCCGTACGAAACATCTACGGGGCACAGTAGGCCGACTCAATGCCGATGTGGGGTTCGGCCATGTGCTGGTCGACGGTCGACGCGAGGCGTACATCTTTCTGCTTGGACAGGCGATCAAGTACCGAAATGCGAGAGACATGGAGGTTGGCGACCGGGTCGAGTTCCACGTTGACCCGGACGGCAGAGTCGATTGGCTCGTCATCATTGACGTTCCGGCTGATCCACTGTCCAAAGAGCTCTTTCGTGAGTACGTCGCAGGGAGATCCTGTCATGGATGGATGCGCAGCATTTATGAACATTTACGGAAAATTATGTTCAAGAGCGACAGGCACTTAACCCGCTGAAGCAGCACGCCGATGGCGAGGACAAGTCGAGATTGCGCTCGTTGCTCATTCTGCGGCTCATGCCTCATGACACACCCCCGAATCATCTCGCTGGACCTTGAAGGCGTGCTGCATCCCACCGCGGAAGGCAACTAACGGAGGTGGGGCAGCGACATTGGTCGTGCCTGGCGAATGCGATGAGGCGTTCGTGCGCCGAAAGGTGTAGTGACCTAGATGCAGACTGCAGTGCGCTTCTCTGGGATCGGGTAGACCGGGCACCAATCGCGTCAGCCTTGGTTGCTCTGAACCTCGATTTGGTGGCGCGCGCTCGCCAAAACCTTTGCTGGATCCATTGCCATGACTTCCCGTGGGCGCTTACCGCCGAGAAAGCGGGAGGTGCTGTCGAACCAGGCGGCAAGCAACTCAGAGTCGTAGCCTGCCAGCACATTCAAGACGTCCTTGATCACGGGCAGCGGACGAAAATCTGACCCAAGCGCGTATCTGGGGTAGTAGTCTTTGCCGCCGCGGCGCAGCGCGAAAATTCGCCCCTGTCTCTTCCAGCGGCTGACGGCAGCGACAGGGTTCGCGTTGCCCAGATCGACGAGGCTCGAGATCTGGGCGGCAGTGAGCCACTCTGTGCTCTGTTGAATGGCACGTACAGCCTTAGCGTCGAGCCGCGCACGCCTCATGTCCAAAGGTCGAAGTGCGGTGTCGCCTACGAGAAAGTCCACGAGTTGCTGGCGCCTCGCTTCGCGGCGCTCCACGCGAATGGTCAAGGCAGCTCTGATGACGTCGATCATCAGACGACGGACGTCGTTGAGGTCCTCGTCCGTGAGGCCGCGGACTTGGTCTAGTTCAAGTTCGACTTCAAAGCTCAGGTTCACGACATACCTCCCGCCAGTGGTGCCTGCCGTTCAATGTATCGGATGTGCTCGTGATGTCGGTTCGAACTCTGTGATGACTGTGGCCCAGGGGTGGCACCACTTACTGCACTGGGCTGCAGAGTTCGCTGGCCGGGGAACCGGGGTCCGAATGCGCCAGCGTGCGCTCGCTGCTGTGCTCCACGGGAGCCGACACCTATCCGGCAGATCTGAAACTCGTTCGGCGCGGGGAGGAGATGCCGCTCAAAAACTTGGGGTTCGATTGCCAGTTGGTGATCGCGTTGCCAACAACAAAGCCTGTCGTGTAGTGATTCGAATGCAGGCGATGTCACGGGGCACTCCCCCGCGTTATGGGCGGTTCGTATTGGCGTAGCCAATTTTTACTACGGCGGGCCCGATGGTCGCGTTTGAGCGACTTCCGACGGAGGTCAGTCGGAAGGGGCAATTGTTGCACTCGATTCGATCCCGCATGCGGGTGCGCCCGGCGCCTTCTCGTTGTGACAGCCGCATTTCCCTTTCCGTTGTATAGGGCCGTACTGATCCGCCAGTGCAATGCGGCGTGGACCCAAGGAAGCCCTATGGCGATCAAACGATGCCTTGCATGTGGAGATGCTCTGCCGTTGAGCAGCAGGGTTCCTGACCAGAGCTACTGCGCACGCCCCGAGTGCCAGCGTGAACGACGAAAGCTCTGGCAGCGCGAGAGGCGGCAGCTGGATGGTGACTACCGTGACAAGCAGTCGAAGGCTCAGAAAGCGTGGTCGCAGACCCATGCCGATTACTGGAGCCGATACCGTGAGTTGCATCCCGAGTATGTCGAACGCAATCGCGCCCAGCAACAGATCCGCAATGCATTTCAACGCAAAGGCCCTGTGATTGCAAAGATGAACGCGTCAGCACCCCCATTCGCATTTCCGTCAGGTACTTACCGCCTGGAGCTCAAAGATCCGGAAGGAGTTGCAAAGATGGACGCGTTCACAGCCGAAATTACTGTCCTGACAAGGGTTTAGCTTAGTTACCTTGCGATTGCAAAGATGGACTCTATAGACGGCCTGGCGTGGCGCTGTTACCTTTTCAGGCCCTGTCGTCCCCATTTGGTGCGCCCATTCCGCGCCTGGCCGGCACATCACGGCCTGAGGCTGACTTTCCAACTAGCTTCGTCCGCCGGCAAACTGAAACGGAGGCGCTGCACCATGGCCCTTGACGATCACCCGAGCGATGGAACTGCGCCAACGGTGCGCATGCGTGCTGCCGAGTACGTTCGCATGTCGACCGAGCACCAACAGTATTCGACCGAGAACCAGGGCGACAAGATCCGTGAGTACGCTGCCCGACGCGGCATCGAGATCGTCGCGACCTATGCCGATGAGGGCAAGAGTGGCCTGCGCATCGACGGCCGTCACTCCCTGCAGCGTAAGCGTCCGGCAAAGTCATCTTGAACCCGGCGTAGGCGCAAAGGATGCTCGTGTCCACTTCAACTCTTGGTGGACACGTGGACACTATCGAACAGCATCCTGTGGGCGGTCGACGCCGTCGGC
>CAJAES010000103.1 GCA_903938815.1 uncultured beta proteobacterium | reverse complement strand
GCACCGTCGCCTTGAACTGCGACCCGTACCGCCGGCGGGTCTTCCCACTCTCGCTTGTCATCGTGTCCACCTATTCCTACGTGGACACGATCCTTCCCGGTTGGGCCGGACGATTCAAGGTGAGTTGGCCGGACGCTTACGCACCAAGCATCCTAGTGGTCAGACTACCGGCCACATCGAGTCGTTGCACTGCAAGGCAATGCGCAGGAAGTCACCCTCGATGCCCGCGGGCTCGATGACCACATCCACAGTTTCATGCTGCGCGACCAGCCAGTCGATGATCAGTCCTCGATCGCGCAGGGACGGGGCACGCCGGCCGGACCGCAGGCGGATGTTGTGCCGACCGATTTCGGCGTTCAGGCCGATCGCCGTGGTGTACGCCCGAATGCGCTTGACCCACTGACCGAGCTCCTTCGCGCACACCCAGTCGGCCAACTCGATCTGGACCACCAACGGTTGCGCCAGCAAGTGCAGCGGCAGGGATTGAACGTTCGACATCGTGGACCTCCATCAACAAGTTGCGATGGAGCCCAGGTTGCGCCTTTGCACCGCGCAACTAAGCCGAATCAGGCCGCGGGCGACGCTCCCGGCCCCTGCCGCGTCAGCTCGTACACCATGTCCCCCACGAACCGCCTGAACGACTCGTTCTCGACGAACTGCTTGTAGACCTGGGTGTCGTCCTTCAACAAGATCTGCATCACCTTGCCCAGCGCCTGGTCGTGGGCCATGCGGGCCGTGTGCGGGGTGTTCTCGCGGGCATTCTGAAAGGCCTTGTCGGCCGCCACCTTGGGCGCGATGTCGTCGCGGATGCGCCTGGCCACGCGGTCGGTGTCGGCGAACAGGGTGCCGAAGTGCTCGTTGAAGGTCTTGAGGATGTTGCTCAGCCGGTCCAGCTCAGGCTCGGGCTTGCGGCCGCCACCGTCGGTGGGTGGCGGTGCGATCTCGGCGTCGGTGTCGGCCAGCGCGATCTTCAGCTTGGCCTTCTTCTCGACACGGTAGCTGTCCATGTCGATGGCCTCGAGGATGCCCTTGGCCAGGTCCTCTTCCTTCGGCGCCGGCAGCTTGGGCACCAGCAGGTTCAGCAGGATCGACAGCCGCTCCCATCCGGGCGCCGTGCCCGGCATCACCGTGGCCAGGAAGTCGTAGGTGCGGCAGAAGGCCTTGGCCTTACCCTTGAAGTCGACCTGCTGGTCTTCGTCGAGCATGCCGGTGTAGCGCGCCACGCATGCGTCCAGGATCGGGTCGAGCTGGTCGCGTTCGGCACCGGCCAGGAACAGCCCCACGAACTGCTGCACGTCTTCAGGTGAATAGACCTGCGCGGCGTCCAGCGCGCCCTTCAGGTCATGTAGCTTGTTGGGGTCGGTCTCCTCCGCCAGCAGCGTGGTGCGGTAGTAGTCCTGGAAAGCGAAGGTGATGGTCTCGGCGTTGTTCTGGAAGTCGAGCACGAAGCAGTCGTGCTTCTGCGGATGAGCGCGGTTCAGGCGCGACAGCGTCTGCACGGCCTTGATGCCCGACAGCGCCTTGTCCACGTACATGGTGTGCAGCAGCGGCTCGTCGTAGCCGGTCTGGAACTTGTCGGCGCAGATCAGGAAGCGGTACGGGTCTTCCTGGATCTTGTCGGCGATGTCCTTGCTCGGAAAGCCGTTGAGCGAGGCTTCGGTGACCTTGGCGCCGGCGTATTCATGTTCGCCCGAGAACGCGACGATGGCCTGGTACGGGCTCTTGCGCTCCACCAGGTACGCCTTCATCGCATGGAAGTACTGGATGGCGCGCTCGATGCCGCTGGTGACCACCATCGCCCTCGCCTGCCCGCCGATCTTGCCGGCGGCCAGCACCTGCTCGTGGAAGTGGTCCACCATGATCTCGGCCTTCAGCCGGATGGCATGGTCATGGCTCTCCACGTACAGGCGCAACTTCTTCTTCGCCTTCTTGGTGTCGAACTCCGGGTCAGCCTCGATCTTCTTGACCAGCTTGTAGTAGCTGTCCACCGGCACGTAGTTCTCCAGCACGTCCAGGATGAAGCGCTCCTGCACGGCCTGCTTCATGCTGTAGTGGTGGAAGGGCTTGTGCTTGATCTTGCCCTCGGCGTTGGGCGGCAGCGACTCGCCGAACATCTCCAGCGTCTTGTTCTTGGGCGTAGCCGTGAACGCGAAGTAGCTGGCGTTGGTGAGCATCTTGCGCGCGGCCATGCGCGCTTCCAACGCCGCGTTCACCACGTCTTCGGCGTCTCGCTCCTCAGCGTCGTCACCCTCAGCCGCCAGTACGCCCTCGCCCAGGGCCTTGCCCACCGCAGCCGACGTCTTGCCGCCCTGCCCCGAATGCGCCTCGTCGATGACGATGGCGAAGCGCTTGTCGCCGACGGCGCCGATCTCGTCCAGCACCCACGGAAACTTCTGCACGGTGGTGACGATGATCTTCTTGCCCTGCTCGATGAAGCGCCGCAGGTCGCCCGAGTGCTCGGCGTGGCCCACCGTTGCGCCCACCTGCATGAACTGCTTGATGGTCTTCTGTATCTGGTCGTCGAGGATGCGCCGGTCGGTGATGACGATGACCGAGTCGAAGACTTCCTTGCTGCCGATTCCCGAACCCGCCTTCACGCCAATTAGCTGGTGCGCCAGCCAGGCGATGGAGTTGGACTTGCCGCTGCCGGCCGAGTGCTGGATCAGGTAGCGCCGGCCCACGCCATGCACACGCACATCGGCCAGCGCCTTGCGCACCACGTCCAGCTGGTGGTAGCGCGGGAAGACCTGCGTGCGCTTCTTCTTGCCCGATTTCGGGTGCTTGATCTCGACGATCTGCGCGTAGTTCTCCAGGATGTCGGTCAGGCCCGCCGGCGTGAGCGATTCCTTCCAGAGGTAGTCGGTTTTCAGGCCGTTCGGGTTGGGCGGGTTGCCGGCGCCATCTTCATGGCCCTTGTTGAACGGCAGGAACCACGAGGCCTTGCCTTTCAGCTCGGTGCACATGCGCACCTCGGCATCGTCCACCGCGAAGTGCACCACGCAGCGGCCGAACTCGAACAGCCGCTCGCGCGGGTTGCGGTCGCGCCGGTACTGCTCCACCGCGTCTTCCACGGTCTGCTTGGTGAGGCTGTTCTTCAGCTCGAAGGTGGCGACGGGCAGGCCGTTGATGAACAGGCCCAGGTCCAGCGCGCGGCGCGCCTCGTCCATGCTGTAGGCCAGCTGGCGCGTGATCGAGAAGCGGTTCTGCGCATGCAGCGCCGCAGCTTTGGCGTTGCCGGCGGACGGCGTGCCATAGAACAGGTCGAAGTGGCCGGCCGGGTGGTGCTCGATACCCTTGCGCAGCACGTCGATGACGCCGCGCTTGCCCAGCTCGGCCGACAGCCGGGTCAGGAACTTCAGGCGGTTGATGTCTTTGGCGTCGTTCGCATCGAGCATGCCCAGCTTCTTGAAGGCCTCGGGCTGCGTGGCGCGCAAGAAGGCGAACAGCTGGGCCACGTCCAGCGCGTGGGCGCGGTCAAAGTCCTTGGGGCTGCCGGCGAAGTAGCCGGTGCCACCGTAGGGCGCCGGCGGCTCGGTCAGCGCGCCAGGGTTTACGGCCAGACCGTCGGTGCCGGTCATGTGCCGGACGATCAGCGATTCGAGGCCCTTCTCGCTGATGTCGGTGCTCATGCTTCGGCGGCCTCTTCGTCTAAGGGTTCGAGCTCGTCGGACTCGTTGTCCAAGTCGGCCTCCGTTCCGGTGGGCACATCAGCCGGTAGCTGGGCTGCGGCATCACGCACGTCGAGCCTGCCGGTGACGATGTCGGCAACGAGGCGCGTACGGAACTCGCGAACAAGTTCGATCTCGCCTTCCAGTCGCTCGATGCTCTTCTCAATGGCCGCCGTTTCGACATCGATGCGCCTGGCAATGTGTCGAGCCTCAGCCACCGGAGGTATGGCGAAGCGGAAGTCCTTGAGCGACGAGAGCGGCAGATTGTTCGCCATGCCTTCAGCGCCGCTGATGGCCTGCTCGACTTGATGCCGGTAGTAACGGGAGTTCATGGCATAGACCATGAAGTCCGGGTCGACCGTGTCTCGAAACCGCGCGCGAAAGGTCTTGTCCGACAGGATGAGCATGTAGCGAATGGACCTCACCCTACCCACTGAGCCGACGAGGCTGGGCGATCCGCAGGCGCGGGAAATCAACACGTCGCCGACAGCGACAACGATGCTCGGATCGACGACGAATTCACTCGCCAGCCTCTTGTGCTCCGTCTCGCGGAAGACCCCGCGATTCACGCATCCAGACTTGAGCACACCCCATGAGTCACCCTCGGCGAGGAAGCCGGCTGCGAGTGGACTCACGCCTTGATCGATTGCATGCACCAAGGTCCGGAGGCGCCGAAGCTCCCAGTGAGCCGGAATGTCTCCAAGCCAGGGAATTGCAGTCGAATTGAGGGGCACGCCAGCTTCGAAGCCCTTGGTGACGGCGCGAAAGATGATGGCCTGCTTCTGCTCCATCAGCAGCGCGATCACCTTGCGCTTCGCACGGATCGCGCGATCCAGCCTGCCATTCGTCCAGGCCAGAAAGCGCACGATGGCGGCCTGCTCGTCCGGCGGCGGGCATGGCGACTGCATCTGCTTGAACTGATCCCAGTACAGGCGATTGCGATCTTTAACGATGCCGCGTGACGCCGCATCGATCTCGGCCATGTAGTCGCCCGTGCGGAACAGCGCAGCGAAGTATTCGGGCACGACCTCGGGGTAAGGCCGTGCAACGACATAGGCCGGACTCACCAGCCCATCCACCGGACAGATGCCGAGTGCGCCTTGCCACATGCGCATCGTGTTGTAGGCCAGGTCGCCCTTCACTGCACGCTTGTACTTGCCAAAGTCGGACATGACCTGCTTGCGCTTGGCTCCGCCGAAGCTGCGCACTTGCACGCCCGTCTTGAGCGAGACCTCCAGGATCTGCAGTTCGGCATAGCCGGTCTGGCTTCGCTGACCGAAGAGGCTGCCGTTCCGCACGACGCGCCAATGCGCCGGCACCTGGCCCAGCCACGGCAACCCCGAGTCCTTGTAGTCCGCGTAGGGCTTGAGGTCGCCGATCACGCCTGGCCCCCCTGATCTTCAATGTCCCAGCGCTCGCGGTAGGCATTGATGTAGAACGCCGTGGCCGCTGGGTCGATCTGCCAGTAGTGGCGGCACAGTTCGCGGAACATCAGGTCCACAGGCTCATGCCCACAGAAGTCCAGCAGGCCGTCCAGCGTGCGTTCGATGTGCTGGGCATCGCGGCTGCCGCTGCGCACGATGTCGTCCACCACGGGCCGGTATTGCAGCGCTGCCCGTTGCCCCAGCTCGCGCACGCTGCGCACCAGATCGAGGATGGCCTGGGGAGTCTGGTCATCGAGCGTCACGCGCTGCCCTCCGCATTCGGCAGGCGCCGAGCCGCCTGTTCTCGCGCATGCTCCATCGCCTGGTGCAGCCGCTCGCGCAGCACAGGCAACGGCGGCAAGGCCATGAGGTACTCGCTGACGCGGATGGACTTCGCGTCCAGCTGGAGCAGTTCCACCTGCTCGGCGTCGGCGGCTGCGCACAAGATCAGGCCGATCGGCGCCTCTTCGCCCGGCGCGCGTTCGTGCTTGTCCAGCCAGCGCAGGTACAGCTCCATCTGGCCGACGTGGGCCGGCTGGAAGGATTCCAGCTTCAGCTCGACGGCGATCAGGCGACGCAGGTGGCGGTGGAAGAACAGCAGATCCAGGTGGAAATCGTCCTTGCCCACGCTCATGCGCTTCTGGCGCGCGACGAAGGTGAAACCGTTGCCCAGCTCCAGCAGCACGCCTTCGATCTCGCGCAGGATGGCGCTTTCCAGGTCGCGCTCGTTGTAGGCGCCCTTCAGGCCGAGCAGGTCCAGCAGGTAGGGATCGCGGAACACGGTGTCGGGGCTCATCTGCCCGTCGCGCAGCTTGCCGATCTCGGCCGAGATCACGGCCTTCGGCCGCTTCGACAGTGCTGTGCGCTGGTACAGCATGCCGCCGATCTTCTGCCGCAGGGTGCGAACGTCCCAGCGCTCGATGCGGCACATCTCGGCGTAGAAGTCGCGGGCGAGCGGGTCCTTGATGGGCAGCAGTTCGACGAAGTGGCTCCAGCTCAATGTTTGCGACAGCGTCGCAAGAATCCGCTCGTCGGTCATCCACTCGGCAAAGCGTGCCATCCGGGTCAGCGCGGTGTAGTTGAAGCCGGCGCCGAACTCAGTGGTCAATTCTTGCGACACCGTCGCAAGAATCTGCTTGCCATAGGCCGCGCGCCCGGCCTGCAGGTTGTCCCGCAGCAGGCGGCGGCCGATCTGCCAGGACAGCAGCGTGTAGGTGGCATTGGCCGCGGTGGCCAGCCGCTGGCGCGCCGATTGCACCAGGCCGCGCAAATCCGAGAGCAGTGCCGAGGGGTCGGCTTCGGTCTTGGCCCTGGCAGCGGCCTTGGTGACCAGGGCCTTGCCCGCCGCAACTTTTGCCACCTTCGAGGTCGGTGTCGGGGCCTTGGCCACGCGGCGGCTGGCGGGAACCGTCGCCTTCTTCATGCTTCGGCCTTCGCCACCAACAAGCCGTCCAGCAGGCCTTCGGCCTCCTTCTCGATGGCCAGGATGTCGGCGCTGATCTCGGCCAGCGTGCGCAGCGGCTGCGGCTTGTAGAAGTGGCGCGTGAAGCTGATCTCGTAGCCGATCTTGGTGGCGTCGTTGTTGACCCAGGCGTCGGGCGTGTAGGGCAGCACCTCGCGGCGGATGAAGGCTTCGATGCCGCCCTCTTCCAGCAAGGGCACCTGTTCGGTGTCACGCAGGTCGGTGTCGGGTTCGTATTCGACGACACAGGGCTTGCCCGCGGCTACGGCGTCATACAGGCCCAGCATCGGGTCGGCGGTGAGCTTGCCGGGCTTGTGCACCTTGGCGATGACGGGTGGCGCGGTCTCGACGCGCCAGCTCACGGCCTTGAGGATCAGCTTCAGCTCGGCGGCGGGCAGCTTGGTGCCGGCCTTCTTCAGAGCGGCATCGACACGGTCGCGGAAGACGTTGTGGTCTTCGAAGAGGCCGTCGCCCAGCGCAGCGCGCAAGGCGGTGGCCACCTCGACCAGGCGGCCATCGCGCTTCCAGGTCGTGGGGTCGAGCAGCTTCTTGCGCTTCTTCTCGGGCAGGCCCTTCTTTGGCGCGCCGCCCTCGTCATCGTCGGCGTCCTCGTCGTCGCTGCCCCATTCGGCCAGGCGCTGTTCGAGGGCATCGGCGACGGAAGCGAAGTCGGCGAATAGCGCGTCGCCGAATTCTTCGTACAGCGCGGCGCGCAGGTCTTCATCGCCTGACGCGAAACGCAGCGCCTCGATGGCCTTGAGCGTGAGCTGGCTGTGCAGGCGCAGCGGACGCTCGACGGTGACCTTCCAGTAGCCGAAGGCGGCATTGGGAAAGATCTTGGACTCGGGCGTTTCCTTGAAGTCGAGGAAGGTGCTGCCGATGCGCTCGATGTCGTCGGGCCCGAGCTCGCAGTTCTTCTTGCCCAGGTTCTTGCGCAGCGGCTTGAACCACTGGCTGGCGTCGATGAGCTGCACCTTGCCCTTGCGGTGCTCGGGCTTGCGGTTGCTCAGCACCCACACGTAGGTGGCGATGCCGGTGTTGTAGAACAGGTTGAGCGGCAGCGCGACCAGGGCCTCGACCCAGTCGTTATCGATCAGCCAGCGGCGGATGTTGCTCTCGCCCTGGCCGGCGTCGCCGGTGAACAACGACGAGCCGTTGTGCACCTCGGCGATGCGGCTGCCCAATGCCGAGCTGTGGTTCATCTTCGACGCCATGTTGGCGAGGAAAAGCATCTGGCCATCGCTGGAGCGGGTGACGAGCGAGAGCTCCTCGCCTTCGTGCATGACCTTGAAGCGCGGGTCGCGCATCCCGTCCTTGCCGCCCATGGCCTCCAGGTCCTTCTTCCAACTCTTGCCGTAGGGCGGGTTGGCGACCATGAAGTCGAATTCCTGGCCCGGGAACGCGTCATGCGCCAGCGTGGACCACTCGGCACCGCCGACGATGTGGTCGGCGTTCTCGCCCTCCCCTTTGATCAGCATGTCGGCCTTGCAGATCGCGTAGGTCTCGGGGTTGATCTCCTGGCCGTAGAGCGCGCACTTGATGTCCAGGCCGCGCTTCTTGCCGATGGCAGTGAGCGTCTCCTCGGCCACGGTGAGCATGCCGCCGGTGCCGCAGGCATCGTCATAGAGGAGGTAGGTGCCGGACTTGAGCTGCTGCTCGACGGGAAGGAACACGAGGTTGGCCATCAGGCGCACCGCATCGCGCGGCGTCCAGTGCTCGCCGGCCTCCTCGTTGTTGTCCTCGTTGAACTTGCGAACCAGCTCTTCGAACACCGTGCCCATCGCGTGGTTGTCGATGCCTGCCGGCGACAGGTCGATGTCGGGATCGAGGAAGTTGTTGATCAGCGTGCCCAGCGCGTCGGCCTTGGCCAGCGTGGGCAGCTGGTTGCGGAACTTGAAGTTCTCCAGGATGTCCTGGACGTTGGGCGAGAAACCGTCGAGGTAGTCGACGAAGTCGGCCAGCAGTTGCTGCGGGTTGCCGCGCGAACGTAGGTCGCGCAGCGTGAAGCGCGAGGTGTTGTAGAAGGCTTGGCCGGCGGCGTCGGCCAGCGCGGCGCGCTGTTCGGTGATGCGCGCATCGTCGAGCACCTTCTTGGTGTCGAGCACGGCCTGCTTGGTGGGCTCGAGCACCGCGTCCATGCGCCGCAGCACGCACATCGGCAGGATGACATCGGGGTACTTGCCGCGCCTGAAAAGGTCGCGCAGGACATCGTCGGCGATGCCCCAAATGAAGGAGACGATGCGGTTATGGGTTGCCTGGTCCACGCTGATTGAGCTTTCTGGATTCTTCTTGTAGGGGTGGTGACGAGGGAACCTGGGCAGGCAGTCTCAGGCTTCGCGTGACATCGCGAACTCGAGGAGTTCTTTGTCGGTGACTTCGCCCGGCCACATGCTGCCGGCCAGCCAGCGGAAGAACGTGCTGGCCGCTACGCGGCTCTTGATGCCATCACGGCGCCAGGCCTTGGCGATCGGAGTGGCCAGATCAGGGAGACGCTCAGCTTCGAACGCTTCAATCCTGGCGGCCTGGTCAGCGTCGGGCATTTCCTCGAACAGCGCCTTGGCCTCGGCGGACTTGTGGAAGCGCCACTCCTCGCGCAACTGCTGGAGGCGTTCGGCCAGCCCGGGTCGCGGCAGCGCCGGAGGCGTGGGCGGGTCGCCGCCCTCCTCTGCCGTGCCCGCGTACTGCTTCTTCAAGGCGTCCCGAAGATACGCTGCCGGAGACTTGAGCGGGTCGAGCGCCGAGTCTTTCATCCGTTGCTCGACGTGGTCGATGGCTGCTCGCAGCACTCCTTCGTCGGTGACGGCATACAGGTCTTGCGCGTCGGCGCGCTTGAGTCCGATTGCAATGACGCGCTCGATCAAAGAGAGATCGAAGACGTTCTTAGCGGAGTCTTTCAGGCCGGCCAGTGTGGCTTGCGGCTTGCGGATGACGCGGAACTGGATCTCTTCGACCTTGCGCCCACGCTTGTGCTCGATGAGTTCCATCCGGAAGTCTTCGCACAGCGTGTCGATTTCAATGAGGGCCTTCTTGATCGTGAAGCGGTTGAAGTCGCGGTACTCGACCTTGTCGATGTCGCTGCGACCGGTCAGCACGGATGCCCACCACAGCAAGTCTTCACGCATCGTCAGCCCGCCCGGCGACGTGAGGTAGCGTGCGCCGAGTTCGTACAGCACGGCCGCGGCATAGCTGCGCATCTGGGAACTGATCTCGAGCAGCACGCGCGTGTACTGCGCGGGCTTGACCAAGCGTTCCCGGATCGGCTCCGGGTAGGTCCAGGTGATGGTGCAGGCCTGGCCACGGCCGGGCTCGTGGATGTTCACGACACCGAGGAGTTGCGTGGACGTCCACTTCTGCGCGCCGCCGGAACTGGTATGCCACTCGATCGTGGTGGCCTGCATGTCGCGGATGTGCGACTTCAGCAGTTCCGTGTTGTGGGAGTTGAATCGGGCATCGTCGATCAACTCGGACAAGGGAACGGTGTAGGACGGGTTGTCGACCCCCAGCCGCTGAGCGTGGTACAGGAACGCGTTGTAGATGCGGCGTGACAGCAAAGTGAGCTTGCCGCGCTTGGGCCGGATGGTGATGGCCTCGTTTGCCTTCGTGACGGCTTGTTCGGCGCGCGCCGCCGCCTGCTCTTCGGCCCTGGCCAGAAGTTGCAGCGCTCTAGAAGATATGGGGGCCGCCTCGAAGTCGGCCTGCGGTGGTTCCGTCTCGTCCGCCACGAGATCTACTTTCAGTGTCAATGCGGTTCGCATCTTCGCCTTGTATTGTGTGCATGTCAATTCACAGTAAAGCGCGCGCTGCCGGCAGGCTGCGCCTTGAACTTATTGAAAGGAGACACTTGAAGAATTGAAGAGTTGGCACCGCAAGAAGCCGTTACGCGATAACAACTTAGGGCGACTTTTCGGTGTGGATATGGGCTTCTCGGTGGAAGAATTTGGGGAACTGGTGGTGTGGAGTTGGGGAACGGACGCCCCTTCTGTGGATGTTCTTGGGGAACTTCCGGTGTGAATTTGGGGAACTGGGCCGTGATCGGCCTGCTCGGCGCGCCGCGATCAAGGGTCGGCGCGCCAACATGAGGCATTCGGCGCGCCGTGGGTGAT
>CAJAES010000102.1 GCA_903938815.1 uncultured beta proteobacterium | reverse complement strand
TGATCAAGAGCCGAATTCAAGGTTTGTCTTCTGATGCAGACATCCGCAACCAAGGCACCGTGGTGTCCGTCACCGACGGCATCTGCCGCGTTCACGGTTTGTCCAACGTGATGCAGGGCGAGATGATCGAATTCCCCGGCAACACCTTCGGCCTGGCGCTGAACCTCGAGCGTGACTCGGTGGGCGCGGTGGTGCTTGGCGAATACGAGCACATCTCCGAAGGCGACGTGGTCAAGGCCACCGGCCGCATTCTGGATGTGCCGGTCGGCCCCGAGCTGATCGGCCGCGTGGTGAATTCGCTCGGCCAGCCGATCGACGGCAAGGGCCCGATCAACGCCAAGATGACCGACGTGATCGAAAAGGTCGCGCCCGGCGTGATCGCGCGTCAGTCGGTGTCCCAGCCGGTGCAGACCGGTCTGAAGGCCATCGACGCGATGGTCCCGGTCGGTCGCGGTCAGCGCGAGCTGATCATCGGCGACCGCCAGACCGGCAAGACCGCGGTGGCGATCGACACGATCATCAACCAGAAGGGTCAGAACATGACCTGCATCTACGTTGCGATCGGCCAGAAGGCTTCGTCGATCAAGAACGTGGTGCGGGCCCTGGAAGCCAACGGCGCGATGGACTACACCATCGTCGTCGCGGCCTCGGCCTCGGAATCGGCGGCGATGCAGTACGTGTCGGCCTACTCCGGCTGCACGATGGGCGAGTACTTCCGCGACCGCGGCCAGGACGCGCTGATCATCTATGACGACCTGTCCAAGCAGGCCGTGGCCTACCGTCAGGTCTCGCTGCTGCTGCGCCGCCCCCCGGGCCGCGAAGCCTTCCCCGGCGACGTGTTCTATCTCCACAGCCGCCTGCTCGAGCGCGCGGCCCGCGTGAATGCCGACTATGTCGAAGCGTTCACCAAGGGTGAAGTCAAGGGCAAGACGGGTTCGCTGACGGCGCTGCCGATCATCGAGACGCAGGCCGGCGACGTGTCCGCGTTCGTGCCGACCAACGTGATCTCGATCACCGACGGCCAGATCTTCCTGGAAACCGCGCTGTTCAACGCCGGCATCCGCCCCGCCATCAACGCCGGCATCTCGGTGTCGCGGGTGGGCGGTGCGGCGCAGACCAAGCTGATCAAGGGCCTGTCCGGCGGTATCCGTACCGACCTGGCGCAGTACCGTGAGCTGGCGGCCTTCGCGCAGTTCGCGTCCGACCTGGACGACGCCACCCGCAAGCAGCTCGACCGTGGCGCCCGCGTCACCGAACTGCTGAAGCAGGCGCAGTATTCGCCCCAGCCCATCAGCCTGATGGCCGCGACGCTGTTCGCGGTCAACAAGGGCTACATGGACGACGTGGACGTCAAGAAGATCCTCGCTTTCGAGCACGGCCTGCACCAGTTCCTGAAGTCCAGCCATGCAGCCCTGCTGCAGAAGCTCGAGACCGACAAGGCCATGGACAAGGCCGCCGAAGCCGATCTGACCGCGGCAGTCGCCGCGTTCAAGAAATCCTTCGCCTAAGGAGAAGCCGTCATGGCGGTCGGCAAAGAGATACGCGGCAAGATCAAGAGCTTCGAGAACACGAAGAAGATCACCAAGGCCATGGAAATGGTCTCGGCGTCGAAGATGCGCAAGGCGCAGGAACGCATGCGTGCGGCCCGGCCTTACGCCGACAAGATCCGCAACATCACGGCCAACCTGTCGCAGGCCAATCCCGAGTACCGCAGTCCGTACATGCGTACGGGCGGCAGCTCGAAGGCGGTCGGCTTCATCGTCGTCACCACGGACAAGGGTCTGTGCGGCGGCCTGAACACCAACATCCTGCGCGCGCTGACCAACCAGATGCGCGAAGTGCAGGACGGCGGCGGCACGGTGCAGGCGGTGGCCATCGGCAACAAGGGCTTCAGCTTCCTGAACCGCCTGGGCGTTCCGGTGATCAGCCACGCGACGCAGCTGGGCGATGCCCCGCAGCTCGAGAAGCTCATCGGCCCCGTGAAGGTCATGCTCGACGCCTTCGTCGAAGGCAAGCTCGACGCGGTCTACCTCTGCTACACCAAGTTCATCAACACGATGAGGCAGGAGTCGCTGGTGGAGCCGCTGCTGCCGCTGTCGGCCGGTCGTCTGGAGCAGACGGCCGCCGAGAAGGCGCAGTACGGCTGGGACTACATCTACGAGCCGGACGCCCCGAGCGTCATCGACGAACTGCTGACCCGCTACGTCGAGGCCCTGGTCTACCAGGGCGTTGCGGAGAACATGGCGTCCGAGCAATCGGCGCGCATGGTGGCGATGAAGGCGGCGACCGACAACGCCGGCAACCTGATCGCCGAGATGAAGCTCATCTACAACAAGACACGCCAGGCCGCGATCACGAAGGAACTCTCCGAGATCGTCAGCGGCGCAGCCGCGATCAGTGGCTGAACCCGAATACTGTTTGAAGGATACGAACATGGCCAACACGCAATCCCAGGGCAAGATCGTCCAGTGCATCGGCGCCGTCGTCGACGTCGAATTCCCGCGCGACCACATGCCGCGTGTCTACGACGCGCTCAAGCTCGAAGGCACGGCGCTGACACTGGAAGTCCAGCAGCAGCTGGGCGACGGCGTGGTGCGTACCATCGCGCTGGGCTCGTCCGACGGCCTGCGCCGCGGCCTGATGGTCAGCAACACCGGCGCCAACATCACGGTGCCCGTGGGCAAGGCCACGCTGGGCCGCATCATGGACGTGCTGGGCAACCCGATCGACGAACGTGGTCCGGTCGATCAGACCTTGACCGCGCCCATCCACCGCAAGGCGCCCAGCTATGACGAACTGAGCCCCAGCCAGGAACTGCTCGAAACCGGCATCAAGGTCATCGACCTGATCTGCCCGTTCGCCAAGGGCGGCAAGGTCGGCCTGTTCGGCGGCGCCGGCGTCGGCAAGACCGTGAACATGATGGAGCTCATCAACAACATCGCCAAGGCGCACAGCGGCTTGTCGGTGTTCGCGGGCGTGGGTGAGCGCACCCGCGAGGGCAACGACTTCTATCACGAGATGGCCGACTCGGGCGTCGTGAACCTCGAGAACCTGGGCGAGTCCAAGGTCGCGATGGTATACGGCCAGATGAACGAGCCCCCGGGCAACCGTCTGCGCGTGGCCCTGACCGGCCTCACTATCGCCGAGTCGTTCCGCGACGAAGGCCGCGACGTGCTGTTCTTCGTGGACAACATCTACCGCTACACGCTGGCCGGCACGGAAGTGTCCGCTCTGCTGGGCCGCATGCCTTCCGCCGTGGGCTACCAGCCGACGCTGGCCGAGGAGATGGGCCGCCTGCAGGAGCGCATCACCTCCACCAAGGTGGGCTCGATCACCTCCATCCAGGCCGTCTACGTGCCTGCGGACGACCTGACCGACCCGTCTCCCGCCACCACCTTCGCCCACCTGGACGCCACCGTGGTGCTGTCGCGCGACATCGCTTCGCTGGGCATCTACCCCGCCGTGGACCCGCTGGACTCCAACAGCCGCCAGGTCGACCCGAACGTCGTCGGCGAGGAGCACTACGGCGTCACGCGCGCCGTGCAGTCCACGCTGCAGCGCTACAAGGAACTGCGCGACATCATCGCCATCCTGGGCATGGACGAGTTGTCGCCGGAAGACAAGCTGGCCGTGGCCCGCGCCCGGAAGATCCAGCGTTTCCTGTCGCAGCCGTTCCATGTGGCCGAGGTGTTCACCGGCAGCCCGGGCAAGTACGTGCCGCTGAAGGAAACCATCCGCGGCTTCAAGATGATCGTCAACGGCGAGTGTGATCACCTGCCCGAGCAGGCCTTCTACATGGTCGGCACGATCGACGAGGCCTTCGAGAAGGCCAAGAAGATCCAATAAGGAAGCGTCATGGCCACCCTCCAAGTTGACGTCGTCTCGGCCGAGGAATCCATCTTCTCGGGTGAGGCCAAGTTCGTCGCGTTGCCCGGCGAGAACGGCGAGCTCGGCATCCTGCCGCGCCACACGCCGCTGATCACGCGCATCCGGCCGGGCGCGGTGCGCATCGAGCGCGCCGACAACGGCGAGGAGGAGTTCGTCTTCGTCGCCGGCGGCATTCTCGAGATCCAGCCCGGCCGCGTGACCGTGCTGGCCGACACCGCCATCCGCGGCCATGACCTCGACGAGGCCAAGGCCGTGGAAGCCAAGAAGCAGGCCGAAGAGGCGATGAAGAACGCCAAGACCGACATCGACTTCGCCACGGCCCAGAGCGAGTTCGCCGCCATGGCGGCGCAGATCGCGGCCATCGCCAAGCTGCGTCGCAAGTAAGGCACTCGCAGCAGGCGTTTCAGTCAAGCGTTCAAGCGAAGCGCCCCAGGCATCTGCCCACCCTCTCGACGGGCCCGTTGGATGAAATATCCGACGGGCCCGTGCCGTTTGTGACGGCGCGAATTGGTTGGCTTGACAATCATCAATTCCAACAATCAACCCTGCACGCCAGAATCCATCACGGTGTCACTGGCCCGCGCCATGCGCGGAATTGAAGGGCAGTTCTGTCGTGAGCGAATCCGGGAAGACCAACTTGCCCGCCGAACCCGGCGGCTTGCGTTCGCGGGCGGAAGCCCTGCTGCAGGTCGGCACCCGGCCCTCCGACATTCCAACAGACGCTTCCAGCGAAGCGGCGAGGACGCTGCACGAGTTGCAGGTCCACCATGTCGAGCTGCAACTTCAGAACGAGGAGCTCGAAGCGGCCCGGCAGGACGCCGAG
Source organism: uncultured beta proteobacterium (assembly GCA_903938815.1). GTDB lineage: Bacteria > Pseudomonadota > Gammaproteobacteria > Burkholderiales > Burkholderiaceae_C > Rubrivivax. Next base: position 44,910 of record CAJAES010000102.1, on the reverse strand, counting down.
GCCGTGCGCGACCGGTGGGCGCGCCTGTTCGAACTCGCCCCCGGCGGTGTGCTCGTACTCGGACGCGACGGTCTCATCTTCGATGCGAACGTCGCTGCCGGCGCCCTGTTCAAGCTGCCCGTCGGGCGGCTGCGTGGGCGACACCTGATGGACTTCGTGAACGACGACAGCCTCCCGGACCTGACCGTGCTGCTCGCGACCAACGACCCCACAGCCCAGCCGCGCGCCGACCTCAGCCTGCTGGACGCCAGCCAACGCCCGCTGACGGTACAGGCCGTCTGTGCCACAGACCCGGTCACGCACCAGTTGATGATGGCGCTCACCGACATCAGCGAGCGTGAGCGTCTGCGAACCCTCCAGCGCAGCGCGATGCAGGCGCTGCAGGACGCCGACCGCATGAAGAGCGAGTTCCTGAGCCGGATGAGCCACGAGCTGCGCACGCCGCTGAACGCCGTGCTCGGCTTCGCCCACCTGCAGCAGATCGACTCGCGCTACCCGCTGGACCCGAAGAATCTGGAGCGGGCCGGCCACATCCAGCAGGCGGGGCAGCACCTGCAGACCCTGATCGAGGAGTCGCTGGACCTGGCCGCCATCGAATCCGGCCGGTTGAAGGTGACGCTGGTGCCCATGCGGATGGCATCTCTGCTGCACTCGTGCATCGCGCTGGTGGAGTTTCAGGCGGAAGCCGCCAAGGTCAGCGTTCATGTGGATTTCAGTGCATCCACAGCCGGCGTGGCACTCGCCGATTCACAGCGCCTGCGTCAGGTATTGCTCAACCTGATGTCGAACGCCGTCAAGTACAACCGCCCGGGCGGCGAGGTGCGCGTGGATTGCAGGTTCGATGCCACCACCGACCAGATCGAGGTCCAGGTCACCGACAACGGCATCGGAATGACCCCGGAGCAGCAGCAGCGCCTGTTCCATGCGTTCGACCGACTCGGTGCCGAGCAGACCGGTGTCCCAGGAACGGGCCTCGGCCTGATGATCACGCGGCTGCTGGTGGTCGCCATGGGCGGTGAGATCCGCATCGAAAGCGCCGTGGGCGTGGGCACGCGCGCGTGGGTGCGGCTGCCTGCCGCGCGCGTTACGCCGGTAGACGACCCGGTACCGGTACCCGGCGCGTCCCCCGGGTCCGCCCCGGGTTGAAGTCCGGGGTGGCGCCGCTACGCTGCCCGGATGAACCCGCCCACCCTGCGCCGCCACACCCTCGGAGACCTGCTGCACCGCAGCGCCGCACGCTCTCCGCACAAGCTCGCCATCGCCTGCGGAGCGGTCCGCTGGACTTACCGTGAGTTCGACAGCCTGTGCGACCGCCTGGCTGCAGGGCTCGCCGGCCAGGGCATCGCCCACGGCGACAGGGTGGCGATACTGGCCCGCAACTCGCACGCCTTCGCGGCGCTGCGCTTCGCGCTGGCCCGCCTGGGCGCCGTGCTGGTGCCCATCAACTTCATGCTGAAGGCCGAGGAGGCCGCTTACATCCTGCGCCACGCCGGCGCGCGCATGCTCGCGACCGACAGCGGCCTGGCCCCGCTGGCGCAGGCGGCCGCCGCACTGGGCACCGAAGTCCGCCAGCTGCTGTGGCTGCCTGCCGAGGAGGCGTCGGAACCGGCGCCCGGGATGTTGCATTTCGACACGCTCGCCGCGTGCACCGGGCCATTGCCCGACGTGGTGCTGAACGGCTCCGATCTCGCGCAGATCGTCTACACGAGCGGGACCGAATCCCTGCCGAAGGGCGCGATGCTCACGCACGACGCGGTCATGTGGCAGTACGTGAGCTGTGTCGTCGATGCCAGCATCGCCACCGGCGACCTCATGCTGCACGCGCTGCCGCTCTACCACTGCGCGCAGCTCGACGTGTTCTTCGGCCCGGCCGTCTACGTGGGCGCCAGCAACGTCATCACCGGCAAGCCGGTGGCCGAGCACCTGCTGGCCCTGATCGAGCGGCACCGCATCAGCAGCTTCTTCGCGCCGCCCACGGTCTGGATCGCGCTGCTGCGCTCGCCGGCATTCGACACCACGGACCTGTCCAGCCTGAACAAGGGCTACTACGGCGCCTCCATCATGCCGGTGGAGGTGATGCGGGAGATCCTGCGGCGGCTGCCGGGCCTGCGCCTGTGGAACCTCTACGGCCAGACGGAGATCGCGCCGCTGGCCACCATGCTCGGCCCGGAGGACCAGCTGCGCAAGCCCGGCTCCTGCGGGCGTGCGGCACTGAACGTCGAGACCCGCGTGGTCGACGACGCCATGAACGATGTCGCGCCGGGGCAGGTGGGCGAGATCGTGCATCGCAGCCCGCAGCTGCTCAGCGGCTACTTCCACGACGACGCCCGCACGGCGGCGGCCTTCGAAGGCGGCTGGTTCCACTCCGGCGACCTGGCGACCATCGACGACGAGGGCTACATCACCGTCGTCGACCGCAAGAAGGACATGATCAAGACCGGTGGCGAGAACGTGGCCAGCCGCGAGGTCGAGGAGGCCATCTACCGGCTGGAAGGCATCAGCGAGGTGGCAGTGGTGGGCCTGCCGCACCCGCGCTGGGTCGAGGCCGTGGCGGCCATCGTCGTGCGCAAGCCGGGGGCGCCAATCGACGAGGCGGCGGTGCTCGCGCACTGCCAGGCGCATCTGGCCGGCTTCAAGCAGCCGAAACGGGTGGTGTTCGTCGAGGCATTGCCCAAGAATCCGAGTGGCAAGCTGCTCAAGCGTGAGTTGCGGCAGGCGCACGCCGCGCTGTTCCACTGAGGATCGACATGGGCAAGAAGACCGACAAGCTGGGCAAGGCCGAGTACTACGAGAAGCTGGCGCCGCTGGAGCTCGAGCTCAATGACATGGCGCGCTGGCTGCAGCACACCGGGCAGCGCCTGCTGGTGCTGCTGGAGGGCCGCGACACGGCGGGCAAGGGGGGCGCGATCTCCGCCATCGCCGACACCCTGAACCCGCGCCAGTGCCGCATCGTCGCGCTGCCCCGGCCCAGCGACCGCGAGCGCTCCCAGTGGTACTTCCAGCGCTACGTGCCGCACCTGCCGGCAGCCGGGGAGATCGCGCTGTTCGACCGCAGCTGGTACAACCGCGCCGGCGTCGAGCATGTGATGGGCTTCTGTACCGAAGCGGAGCGCGCCGCGTTCCTGAAGCAGGCGCCCACTTTCGAGAAACTCCTGGCCGAGGATGGCATCCTGCTGTTCAAGTACTGGCTCTCTGTGGACCAGGACAAGCAGGAGGAGCGCTTCGCGGAACGCCAGCAGGACCCGCTCAAGCGCTGGAAGCTCTCCGCCATCGACGTCAAGGCGCGCGAGAAGTACGAGGACTACGGCCGAGCGCGCGATGAGATGTTCAAGGCCACGCACACGCGCCACGCGCCCTGGACCCTGGTCGATTTCAACGACCAGCGCCGTGGGCGGCTGACCTTGATCCGCGACCTGCTCGACCGTCTGCCCGACCATCAGGTGCCCGAGGTGCTGGTCGACCTCCCGCCGCTGGGCCACGCGCCACGCAAGGAGCGCTTCACGGGGGCGCTCAAGCCGATACCGCCGTTTCGCTGACGTGGTCCAATCGCGTCCGCGAACAGTCAGGCCGGCGCGACCCCGCGCACCAAGGAATTCATGGAAGTCAAACTCGACAAGAAGTATCCGCTCGACGTCAGTGTCGAGCAGGCCTGGGCCGTGCTGTCCGACATCCGGGCCACGGCAGCGTGCATGCCTGGGGCGCAGATCACCGAACAGCTCGACGAGACCCATTTCAAGGGCACCGTGAAGAGCAAGGTCGGCCCGGCCGTGATGAGCTTCGGCGGGGACATCGAGGTGCTGCAGCTCGACGCCGGCAACCGTACCCTGCAGATGCTGGGCAAGGGTGCCGACAAGGCTGGCTCGTCCGCATCGATGAACCTCACCGCCCATGTGGAACCCGGCGAGACGCCGGGCAGCAGCGTGCTCGCGGGGCAGGCGACGATCACCGTCAGCGGCAAGCTCGCACAGTTCGGTAGCCGACTGCTGGTGCCCGTCTCCGATGCGATGCTGACGCAGTTCGCGGGCAACTTCCGCACTGCTGCTGCCGCCGCCATTACCGTTGCAGCGGCCGAATCCAGCCCCGATTCAAGCGCCGATTCAAGCGCCGCCGTAGCGCCGCCCGTCGGGCTCGCGGCGGCTGCGCCCGTGAAGGAGCTGAACGCGCTGGCGCTGATGTGGACGGTCATCAAGAGCTGGTTCGCCGGTCTCTTCGGCAAGAAGGCGTGAAGTCGTGAAGGCCGCGGTGCTGCTGGCCGGCGGCAGCGGCACCCGGTTGGGCACGCGCCCGAAGTGCCTGCTCGAGCTCGACGGCGTGCCCCTGATCAGAAGGCAGCTGCAGGCGCTGGCGGATGCCGGCATCGAACGCATCGCCGTGGTCACCGGACACCACGCCGAACACATCGAACCCGTGCTGCGCGGCCTTGCCGTGACGCTGGTGCGCAACCTGCGGCCCGAGGAAGGCCAGACCTCCTCGCAGCGCACAGGTCTTGCTGCGCTGAGCGGCCCGCTCGACGCCGTGCTCGTGGCGCTCGCCGACCAGCCGCTCATCGACGCGCAGGATGTCCGGATGCTGCTCGAGGCCTGGGAGCGGCGCCCGCCGGGCGTGGCCGTGGTCTACCCCGAGGTCGGCGGCGCGCGCGGTAACCCGGTGATCTTCAGCGCCTCGGTGCGCGATGCGATCCTTGCCGGAAGGCCGGATTTCGGCTGCCGCCAGTGGCAGGCAGCGCACCCCGAGGCCGTGATGGCTTTCGCCACGGACAACCCGCACTACCGGCTGGACATCGACACCCCTGAAGATCTGGCACGTTTCACCCGTGAGACGGGGCGGGCGCTGCGCTGGCCGGAAGGCTCAGCGTAGGTCGACGCCGTCCGGCAGTTCGTTCGGGTTGCGCTCCCCCGCGCCCAGCGGGTAGTGCTGCAGCAGCAGCGCCTCGACGGCGGCGATGGCGTCCATCAGGCCCTGCTCGAAGCGCCTGGCCCGGAAGGCCTCGCGCATGCCACCCAGCACCTGCTGCCAGTGGCCGGGCGGCACATGCCGCGCCAGGCCGCGGTCGGCCACGATCTCGATGGCGTGTTCGGCCAGCAGCAGATAGATCAGGACGCCGTTGTTCGATTCCGTGTCCCACACGCGCAGCTTGCCGAAGAGCGTGACGGCACGGTCGCGCGCGCTCAGGCCCTGCCACAGGTAGGACAGCGGCAAACCGGCCTCCACGCTGACGCGGATCTCGCCACTGTGCCGCGCTTCGCTTTGCTTCACGCGGGCGGCCAGGCGCTCGAGTGCGGCGTCGTCCAGCGCGCGCCTGGTGTCGGTATCGTCGTACAGGCGGTGCCTGAGAATGCGTGCGTAGCGGTTCATCACCAGTCCCCCGACGCGCCGCCACCGCCGAAATCGCCGCCGCCGCCGGACGAGAAGCCACCGCCGCCCCCGCCGAAGCCGCCGCCCCAGCCGCCGTGATCACCGCCGCTGCCGAAAATGATGGGCGGCCCGCCGCGCCGGCCGCCGCGCGCGATGCTGCGCGCCGCCGACCCGATGCCGAACAGGCCCACCAGCACCAGCGCGACCACGCCCGCGCCCACGCCCAGCAGCACGCTGGCGGTGATGAGCCAGCCGATTCCGCCCGCTGCGCCCGCCGTCACGACCGCGCCCAGCTTGCGGCCGAAGACCTTGGTGAAGACGCTGCCGATGATGGGAACCGCGATGAAGAAGAACATCAGCAGTTCCTCGATCTGCGGGCCGCGGTCGCTGCTGCCGCCGCGCGGCTCGGGTGCGGGCAGATCCTCGCCGCGGATGCGCGCCATGAGCTGGTCCAGGGCGGCATCCAGGCCGCCCGCGTAGTCGTTGGCGCGAAAGGCCGGGCGGATGGCGCGGTCGATGATCTGCCGCGCCGCCAGATCGGGCACCGCGCCTTCCAGGGCCTTCGCCGTCTGGATGTTCACGCGCCGGTCGTCCTTGGCAACGACGATCAGCAGGCCGTCGCCCACCTCGCGGCGGCCGATCTTCCAGGCATCGCCCACGCGCTGCGCGAAGGCGGCGATGTCCTCCGGCTGCGTGCTCGGCACCATCAGCACGACGATCTGCGGGCCGGCCTCGGCCTCGAAGGCTGCCAGCCTGGCCTCCAGCGCCGCCACCTGTGCGGCATCGAGCGTGCCGGTCTGGTCGATCACCCGGGCCGACAGCGCGGGCACGGGCAGCACGTCCTGCGCGTGCAGCGGCATCGCGCCGAACAGCGCGATCAGCGCGATCAGCAACAGCAGCAGCGCGCGCAGCAGCATCGGGCGCCTACTTGCCGAACTCGACCTTCGGCGGCGCGGAGATCTGGGCTTCGTTCTGCACCGTGAAGCCGGGCTTGACCTCGTAGCTGAAGACCATGGCCGTCAAGTTGGTGGGGAAGCTGCGCGCCAGCACGTTGTACTCCTGCACGTTCTTGATGTAGCGGTTGCGCGCCACGGTGATGCGGTTCTCGGTGCCCTCGAGTTGCACGCGCAGGTCCTGGAAGGCCTGGTTGGCCTTCAGGTTGGGGTACTGCTCGACCACCACCATCAGGCGCGACAGCGCGCTCGACAGCTCGCCCTGGGCTTGCTGGAACTTGTTGAACGCGGCCGGGTCGTTGATGAGCTCGGGCGTGGCCTGGATGGAGGTGGCCTTGGAGCGCGCCTCGATCACCTTGGTCAGAGTCTCCTGCTCGAAGTTGGCCTCGCCCTTGACGGTGGCCACGATGTTCGGGATCAGGTCGGCGCGGCGCTGGTACTGGTTCAGCACCTCGGCCCAGCCCGACTTCACCTCCTCGTCCAGGCGCTGGAAGTCGTTGTAGCCGCAGCCGGTGAGCAGCACGCTCAGGCCGAGGGCCAGGAACATCGTCTTCAGGCGTCGCAGGGCGGTCATGGCGGGTCCTCCTTCAGGGTTCACGGACGCGCTCTACATGGGGGCGCGCCCGGGGAATCAAGCTTGCCAGCTTAGCATCGGGCCATGAATGATCCGGCGCAAGCCCTGGCGGCCGCTGCGCGAACGGCGCCCAAGCCAACTGTCCAACAGCGGCGCGTGCTCGTGCTGGGCGGCGGCGGGGGGCTCGGCTCGCAGGTGGTCGAGCGGCTGCTGGCCGGCCGGCGATTCGCGCATGTGGGCGTCTGGACGGTGCAGCCGCTGCAACCCGCGCTGCGCGGGCTCGAGCCCGTGGCCGAGGCCGGGTGGGCCGCGTTCCAGCCCGACACCGCCGTCATCGTCTTCGACCGCGAGCGCCATGCCAACGGGCGCGACGAGGCCTTCGGCCGATTGCCGCCGTCCGAACTGCCCGCGCGCTGCGCCGCGCTGCTGGGCGTGGGTGTCCGGACGCTCGTGGTCGTGGTGCCGCACGCGCCGGGCGCGCTGCCGCAGGCGCTGAAGGCACGGCTGGCGTCGCTGGACGAAGGGGCCGTGGCCGCGCTCGGTTTCGAGCGCCTGGTCTTCATGCGATCCGCGCAGGCGGCTGCTGGCAACGCGGCCGGCCTGTCCGCGCCGCAGCGGCTCGCCCACTGGATGCTGGGCCAGCTGAACTGGATGGTGCCGGCCTCGGAGCAGCCGGTGCGCAGCGCCACGGTGGCGCGCGCCGCTGCCCGCCTCGCGGTGGCGCTGCCGGGCGCCGCGCCCGGCACCCGCGTGCTGCCGCCCGAGGTGCTGTGGGCCGCCGCGCAGTCGCCCACTTCGGACTCGGCCATCGACGCCTGGCTCGGTGGGCAAGGGATTTCGATGACGCCGGCGCGCCAGCGCTGGTAGCCGGCACCCCGCACGGGGCCGACATAATCAGGGCATGAGCAATGCCCTTCAGAACGACACCTTCCTGCGCGCCTGCCTGCGCCAACCCACCGAGTACACGCCGCTGTGGCTCATGCGCCAGGCGGGGCGGTACCTCCCGGAATACAAGGCCACCCGAGCCAAGGCCGGCAGCTTCATGGGCCTGGCGACCAACCCGCAGTACGCCACCGACGTGACGCTGCAGCCACTGGACCGCTTCCCGCTGGACGCCGCGATCCTGTTCTCCGACATCCTCACCGTGCCCGACGCGATGGGCCTCGGGCTGAGCTTCGCCGAGGGCGAGGGCCCGCGCTTCGCGCGCCCCCTGCGCGACGAGGCCGCCGTCAATGCGCTGGAGGTGCCCGACCTCGACAAGCTGCGCTATGTCTTCGACGCCGTCACCTCCATCCGCAAGGCGCTGAACGGGCGCGTGCCGCTCATCGGCTTCTCGGGCAGCCCCTGGACGCTGGCCTGCTACATGGTCGAAGGCGCCGGCTCCGACGACTACAGGCTGGTCAAGAGCATGCTCTACGGCCGCCCGGACCTGATGCACCGCATCCTGGCCATCAACGCGCAGGCCGTCGCGGGTTACCTGAACGCGCAGATCGACGCCGGCGCCCAGGCCGTGATGGTGTTCGACTCCTGGGGCGGCGTGCTGGCCGACGGCGCTTTCCAGGCCTTCAGCCTGGCCTACACGGCGCAGGTGGTGAAGGCGCTCAAGCGCGAGCACGAGGGCCGGCGCGTGCCGGTGATCGTCTTCACGAAGGGCGGCGGCCCCTGGCTCGAGCAGATCGCCGGCATCGGCGCCGACGTCGTCGGCCTCGACTGGACGGTCAATCTGGGCCGCGCCCGCGCGGCTGTCGGAGACCGCGTGGCGCTGCAGGGCAACCTGGACCCCAACGTGCTGTTCGCCCCGCCAGAGGCTGTCGCACGCGAAGCCGTGGCTGTCCTGGACAGCTTCGGCCCGCCCCAGCGCCCCGACGGCACCTGGGACGGCCACGTCTTCAACCTCGGCCACGGCATCAGCCAGTTCACGCCACCCGAGCATGTGTCGGCGCTCGTCGAGGCAGTGCACAGCCACTCGCGGCGTCAACGCACGCCGAGCCGGTGAGTGAACGCTCAGGCTTGACTTATCCCCAAAATTCGTGCTGCGCCGCAGCGAGGCCTTTCCCACCATCCGGGATTCCACTGGCTTCGCTAAGTTGTTGATTTCATTGAATTGATCGGGCTGCCTCCAGAGTGGGCAATCCAGCCCGGAGCCCGAAGAATCAAGCACTTGGCGTCACTGGACGCAGCTTGCCCACAAAGTTATCCACAGGCGCCGTGGGTAACCTGGAAAGTCTTTCTGGATCAGTAGCTTACGGTGACTTCGTCAAGCGAACCCGAGCTTTCGTGCGCAAGTACACAGTCCGCGACCAGCCTCCAGGTGGCCGTGGAGACCCCGCAGCACACCGCTGTCGGCCTGCTGGACTACGCCGCGGCGCAGCCCTGGCCGGCCGGCACGCTGGTGCGCGTGCCGCTGGGGCGTCGCACCGTCACGGGCATCGTCTGGGGCCCGAGCGAGGGTGAATTGCCCCCCGGCGCGGTGCTGCGCCCGATCGAGCAGGCGCTGACGGCCCTGCCGCCCCTGCCCGCCGCCTGGCGCGATCTGGTCGCCTTCGCGGCCGGCTACTACCAGCGCGGCCTGGGTGAGCTGGCGTTGGCTGTGCTGCCGCCCGAGCTTCGCAAGCTCGACGCCACCCAGCTCGGCCGCCGGCTCAAGCGTGCCAACCCCGAGGTGCCGCCGGCGGAGTCGCCGCCGCTGCGCCCCCTCACGCCCGAGCAGGCGTCGGCCCTCGAGGCCCTGGAGGCGCTGCCCCCCGGCCCGGTGTTGCTGCACGGCGTGACGGGCTCGGGCAAGACCGAGCTCTACCTGCGCGCCGCCGCCCGCGCGCTGGACGCCGGCCGGCAGGTCCTGGTGCTGGTGCCCGAGATCAACCTGACGCCGCAGCTCGAGGCGCGCTTCGCCGAGCGCTTCCCGGGGCGCGTGCTGGTCGCGCAGCACAGCGGCCTGACGCCGCCGCAGCGCCTGCGCCACTGGCTGCAGGCGCACCACGGGCAGGCCGACCTCGTCCTGGGCACGCGCCTTTCGGTCTTCACGCCGATGCCGCGCCTGGGCCTCATCGTCGTGGACGAGGAGCACGACCCCTCCTTCAAGCAGCAGGACGGCGCCCGCTACTCGGCGCGCGATCTCGCGGTGTTCCGGGGGCGGCTCGAGAACGTCACGGTGATCCTCGGTTCGGCCACGCCCTCGCTCGAGACCTGGCAGCGCGCGCTGGACGGCCGCTACGCACGGCTGACCCTGGCCGACCGGGTGGGCGGCGGCGCGCTGCCCCGGGTGCGCATCTTCGACATGAACCGGCTGCCACCGGAAGGCCCGAACCGGGCCTCCCTGACGGTGCTGGCGCCGCCGCTGCAGGCCGCCATCGAGGCCCGCGTGGCGCGTGGCGAGCAGAGCCTGCTGCTGCTGAACCGCCGCGGCTATGCGCCGGTGCTGCACTGCGCGGCCTGCGGGTGGAAGAGCGGCTGCCCGCACTGCAGCGCCTGGCGCGTCTTCCACAAGCTCGACCGCACGTTGCGCTGCCACCACTGCGGCTTCACGGAGCGCGTGCCGCGCGCCTGCCCCGATTGCGGCAACCCGGACATCGCGCCCGTGGGGCGCGGCACCGAGAAGCTGGAGGAGCAGATCGCGGCGCTGCTGCCCGGCGCGCGCATCGCGCGCATCGACGCCGACAGCACCCGTCTCAAGGGCGCACTCGAGGCGCAGCTGGCGGCCGTGCATGCCGGCGAGGTGGACGTGCTCATCGGCACCCAGATGGTCGCCAAGGGCCACGATTTCCGGCGCATGACCCTGGTGGCCGCCGTGAACCCCGACGGCGCGCTCTTCGCGAGCGACTTCCGCGCGCCCGAGCGCATGTTCGCGTTGCTGATGCAGGCCGGGGGCCGCGCGGGGCGCGATGCCGCGCAGGCCGCCGGCAGCGAGATGTGGGTGCAGACCTGGCACCCCACGCACCCGCTGTACGCGGCGCTGGCCCGGCACGACTACACGGCCTTCGCCGCGAGCCAGCTCGAGGAGCGGCGCGCCGTGGGCCTGCCGCCGTTCAGCCACCTGGCCCTGCTGCGGGCCGAATCCAAGGACGCGGAGATCGCGCGCGCGTTCCTGCAGGACGCGGCGGCCGTGCCCGCCCCCGCGGGCCTGAGCTGCTACGAGCCGGTGCCGCCCCCGGTGGCCAAGGTGGCCGATGTCGAGCGGCTTCAGCTTCTGGTGGAATCGAGCTCCCGTCCCTTGCTGCAGCACTGGCTGGCGGCCTGGGTGCCGCAGCTGCACGCGCTCAAGGCGCGCCACAAGGGCCTGATCCGGTGGGCTGTGGACGTGGACCCGCTCGGCTTCTGAAACGGCGCCGGTCTGCGGCGCGGTCCGTCAGGCGCGCGCGCCGAAGAGCCAGGCCAGCACCGGGAAGCTCACGAAGGCCAGCACCGTGCTGCTCATGATGATGCGCGCGATGCGGCCGTTGTCGGCGCCGTAGCGCTCGGCCAGCAGCGAGACGTTGCTGGCGCTCGGCAGTGCGGCGGCCAGCACCATCACCGTGATCTGGAAGGGGCTGATCGGCAGGCCCAGTGCGTGCGCGCCGCCGGCCAGCGCGAAGATCAGCAGCGGGTGGATCACGAGCTTGATGCCGGCCACCGGCAGGTACAGCCCGACCGGCGTGCGCGTGTGGGCGTGCTGCCCCGCACGGTGCAGAACCGCGCCGATGGCGAACAGGGCCACCGGGCTGGCGGCGTCGGCCAGCATCTTCACGACCGTGTCGGCCGGGCCGGGCAGCGACCAGCCCGCCACCGAGAACACCGCGCCCGCCGCGATAGACCAGGGTAGCGGGTTCGACAGCGCGCCGCGCAGCGCCCGCAGCGCGCCGTTGCGCGCGCCGTGGCCCGAGGCATCGCCCGCCTGCGCCAGCGCGATGCAGACGGAACTGGTGACGAACAGGTCGGCCAGCACCACGCAGATCACCGGACCCGCCGCGGCCGGGCCCATCAGGGCCACCAGCAGCGGCACGCCCATGAAGCCCGTGTTCGGGAATGCGGCCACCAGCGCCCCGAAGGACGCATCCTTCAGGCCCACGGCATCGCGCAGCGTGACCGCGATGGTGAAGAACACGATCACGGCGGCGCTGATCAGGTGCACGCCCAGCACCACGGGGTTCAGCAGGTCGAAGATGGCCGTGCCCGAGCCGAACCTGAACAGCAGGCAGGGCAGGGCGAAATACAGCACGAAGGTGTTCAGGCCCGGGATCGCGCTTTCCGGCAGCACATGGCGGTGCGCGGCGAGGTAGCCGCACAGCACCAGGGCGAAGAACGGAACAGTGACGGCGAGGATGGATTCCATGTGCGCAGCAGAGTATCGGGGCTGCCGTAAGCTGCGCTGTCTGCCAGCCCGCCGGAGCCTCCCCTTGTCCCGATTGTTCTCTGCCTTGCGTCATGTCGTCACGGGCACCTGGCGCGCGCTCGATTTCACGCGCCGCGCCATCCTCAACGGCCTGCTGCTGCTGGTGATCCTGGCCGTGGCCTGGGCGATCCTGCGCCCCGGGCCCGCGCCCCTGGCGCCGATGACCACCTTCGTGCTGGACCTGAAGGGCCCCGTGCGCGAGCAGTTCAGCGGCAGCGCGCGCGACAACGCCTTGCGCCAGGCTCGCGGCCAGGACCTGAGCCAGACCCGCCTGCGCGACGTGCTGTACGCGCTGGACGCCGCGGGCCGCGACCCCGCCATCGCCCGCGTGCTCGTGCTGACCGACGACTTCGCGGGCGCCGGCCCGGCCACGCTGAATGAACTGGCGGCCGCCCTGACCCGCGTGCGTGCCGCCGGAAAGCCGGTGTGGGCCTGGGCCCAGGAGTACACGCAGGCCAGCTACTTCGTGGCCGCGCATGCCGATCAGGTCTATGTCGATCCGATGGGCGGCGTGCAGATCGAAGGCTACGGCGGGCACCGCACCTATTTCCGCGAGGCCTTCGACCGCTTCGGCATCAGCGCCCATGTGCTGCGCGCCGGCGCCTTCAAGAGCGCGGGCGAGACCTGGGTGGCCAGCGGCCCGAGCCCCGAGACCCTGCAGGCCGAGCGGACGGTGCTGGACGCCATCTGGGGCCTGTACACCGGCGGCGTCGAGGCGGCGCGCAAGCTGCCGCCCGGCACCCTGGCGGCGCTCGTCGAGGCGCTGCCCGAACGGCTGGCGCAGGTGAAGGGCGACAGCGCCGCGCTGGCGCTGCAGCACAAGCTGGTCGATGCGCTCAAGACGCGCAGCGAGATGCAGGCGCTGCTGATCGCGGCCGGCGCCGCCGACGAGGAGGGCAAGCGGCTGCGCCAGGTGGGCCTGGGCGAATACCTCGGCCGCAACCCCGCGCAGCGGCGCGACGCCGTCGTCGGCGTCGTCGTGGCCGAGGGCGGCATCCGCGACGGCGACGCGCCGCCCGGAGCCATCGGTGGCGACTCGACCGCTGCGTTGATCAAGCGCGCGCGCGAAAACGAGCGCATCAAGGCGCTCGTGCTGCGCGTCGACTCCCCCGGCGGCAGCGCCTTCGCGTCGGAACTGGTGCGGCGCGAACTGGCGCTCACGCGCGCGGCCGGCAAGCCGGTGGTGGTGTCCATGGGCGACCTGGCTGCCTCGGGCGGCTACTGGATCTCGATGGCGGCCGACGAGGTCATCGCCGACCCGGCCACCATCACGGGCTCCATCGGCGTCATCACGATGTTCCCGGGCTTCTCGGAGGCCATGGGCAAGGTCGGCCTGCGCACGGGTGGCTATTCGACCACCTGGCTGGCCGGCGCGGCCGACCCCACGCGCCCGCTCGACCCGCGCCTGGCGCAGGTCATCCAGGCGGGCGTCGACCGCACCTATGCCGACTTTACGGCCAAGGCGGCCGCAGCCCGCAAGCGCACTCAGCCCGAGATCGATGCCGTGGCGCAGGGCCGCATCTGGACCGGCGCGCAGGCGAAGGAGAACGGCCTCGTCGACCGGCTGGGCAGCTTCAACGATGCCGTGGCCGCAGCCGCCAGGCTGGCCAAGCTGGCCGAGGGCAGCTGGCAGCTGGGCTTCATCGAGGTGGAGCCGGGGCGGCTGGACCAATTGGTGCTGATGCTGGCCTCGCGCCTGGGCGTGAGCCTGGACGCCGCCAGCGAGGCCGGTGGCGAGGGCGCCGAACTGCTGGCCCTGGCGCGTACGCTGCTGCCGCCGGGCCTGGAGGGCGAACTCGGCGGCCTGCTGCGCCACGCGGCGGCAGGCCGCCCGGGCGCGCCGCTGGCGCACTGCCTGTGCGGCGTTCCCTGAGGAACCGGCCGGTCACGCGAGCGGCCGGCCGGCAAACGACGGCCCGGCTGGTCAGTCCGACAGGCGCACGCTGACCCGCCCGCCCTCGACGCGCACGAGGTGCACGGTCAGGTCCCGCGTCAGCGGCGCGCACAGCGCGCGGCCGCTGCGGATGTCGAAGCGCCCCTGGTGCAGCGGGCACTCGATGCTGCCGTCGGGCTCGACGAAGCCGCCGCACAGGCTGGCGTTGCCGTGCGTGCAGGTCGCGTCGGTGGCCAGCACCTCGTCGCCGAGCCGGTACAGCGCGATCTCGCGGCCGTTCAGGCTGCGGCCGATCACGTCGCCGTTGGGAACCTCGTTGGCCGCAGCCACATCCACATAGTCGGTCACTGGTCTGCCCTTCGTGCTGCGCACTTCGGTATGAACGCCTGGGAACGGCACGGCGCGCTCATATCGGGTCGATGATGGAGTTCGGGATCAGGTCGTTGTCGAAGATGGCCAGCCGTTCGGCGATCTTCAGGCCCTCCGGGGTGCGCACGATGCGGTCCAGGTAGCGGCCCACGCTCAGGATCTCCGGCATGCCGTCGCGCTTGGTGCGCACCACGAGGTAGCTGCTTTCGCAGCGGGTGCCGTCCGCGCCCTCAGCCTCGCCGAGCACGCGGGGCGCGCCCAGGATGTGCCGCTGGTGGTAGGGGTCGTGGAAGATGGTCTCGGCCGCGCCGTAGATGCGGTCGCGCAGCATGCCGCGGCTCTCGAAGGCCATGGTGGCCAGCGGCAGGCCGCGGTCGAAGTTCTCGCGGCTCTGCAGCCTGTAGACGCAGTCCTCGGTGAAGAAATCAGGCCAGCGCTGCAGTTCGCGCTGGTCGAGCGCGGCGGCCACGTCGGCCAGCAGGGCCTGGATCTCGAGCCAGTGGTTCATTTCTCCATCACCTCGCGCCAGTAGCCGTACATGCCGCGGATCAGCGTCTCCGTGACCATGTGGTCGGTGGCTTTCACGTCGCGGCCGTCGAGTTCGCTCACGGTGCGCGCGCCGGGGTTCGCTTCGAAGGCCTGCTGCGCGAACTCGATCACCTCGCCGTCGTCGGCCGACACGAAGCCGGCCGGGCCGAACAGGTTGGCCTGCCGCAGGCGGCGGCGCGTCATGGCCTCGTCGTCGTCGGCGAAGCCGAAGTGGGTCCAGACGAAGTCGAACTGCCCCGGGCCGGCGGGCTGCAGGTGCCGCGTCGACAGCGAATTCACCTGCTGCTGGATGATCACGCTGGGGAACAGCGTGGTCATGACGACGGTGGGGCCGTCCCACCAGGCTTCGGGCACGACGTCGAGCAGGCGCGCGTCGTTCAGTTGCATCCCCTCGCGAAAGCTGCTCACCCCCTGCGTGACCGAGGCCGCGCCGCCGTCGTTGCGGCGCGAGACCATGCAGGCGTGGCGGTGCTTCGCGTCCATCACCATGCGGCTTTTCTGGTCGGCGCGCCACAGCCCGAAGGTGACGAACCAGGTGTGCAGCAGCCCGGGGTGGTAGGGGTCCTTGATGTTTTCCTGCATCAGCTTCCAGTTCGCGGGGATGCGCTGGCGGCTGTAGCCCAGGAGCTTCAGCTCCCGGCCGTGGAACACGCGGTCGAAGTACGGCAGGATCTCCGGGCCCAGGTAGTCCTCGAAGGCCTCCACGCCGGCATCGAAGCTCGCGAAGACCGCGCCGCCCCGGCAGGCCACCTTCAGTCGGGTGAGGCCGTGGTCCGACAGCTTGAAGTCTGCGGGCATGCCGCCCTGCACTGCGCCGTCCTGCTTCACGCCGCGCCGAAACGGCAGGCCCACCAGATCGCCCTTCAGGCTGTAGTTCCACTGGTGGTAGGGGCAGGTGAAGCCCTGCACGTTGCCCTGGCGCTCGCGGCAGAAGGCCACGCCGCGGTGCGCGCAGCGGTTTTCCACCACGTGCACGCTGCCGTCGGTGTCCCGCACCAGGATCACGCTGCGCTCGCCGATCTTCGTGCGCTTGAAGTCGCCGGGTTTCGGGATCTCGCACTCGAGGCCCACATAGCACCAATGGCCCCGGTAGAAGAAGCGCTCGAGTTCCTCGCGATAGACCTCGGGGTCGGTGTAGACCCAGCCGGGCGCCCGGCTGGTGGGCTCGTCGCCCCAGGTAGCGGTGTTCATGACGCGATTCTGGTGCGTCCGCATGCTTCAGCCAATGCAGTGAGCTCGATGTTCAAGCTTCACGCGATGAAGCTGTTCAGTGCTTGTCGTGGCTGGGCATCGACATGTTGTCAAGTTGGCTTGACAAGCCACCGTGTAAAGCAGAAAGTACACATGCGGTTGTCCCGTCTCGGGTCCCGTGGCATTCCCCGCTCGCAGGGATTGCACCTTTTTGAGCTTCCTTGCAGGAGGGCCTCTGTATGTCAATGCAATCGGATCCCAACAAGGTCTGGCCTACGGGTCTGACCGAAGCCGAATCTGAAGAAGTGCACCGTCACCTTATTCAGGGTACGCAAATCTTCGGCTTCATCGCGGTGTTGGCGCACTTGTTCGCCTACATCTATTCCCCCTGGCTGAAGTGAAAGCGGAGCAAACCAAATGATCTACGGAAAATTGTGGTTGGTCGTCAAGCCTTCGGTCGGCATTCCCCTGATGCTGGGCGCTGTCGCCGTGAGCTCGTTCGCCGTTCACTACATGCTGGTGTCGAACACGACCTGGGTGAAGCAGTTCCTCAACGGCAAGGCGCCGGCCGCGACGGCCTCGCTGGACACCGCGACGAAGACCGCCCTCGCGACAGCGACGGACGTGCTGGTCGCCGCGGCACCGACGCAGAAGCCCTGAGCTTCTGCCTGACCGGCGCGTGCCTGCACGCGCTGGTCCCCCATTCCCCAAGCGGCGGCTGCCCACTCCTTCGAGCATGAAGTCACTGACGCGATCCCTGGTTTCCGGCTGGGCCCGAATGGGTCCGCGGTTCCTGCCGTTCGCGGATGTGGCCACGCACGACCTGCCGCTTTCGCGGCTGCTGCGGCTGTCGCTGTTCCAGGTGTCGGTGGGCATGGCCCTCGTGCTGCTGGTCGGCACCCTGAACCGGGTCATGATCGTCGAGCTGAAGGTGCCGGCCGCGCTGGTGGCGCTGATGGTCGCGCTGCCCGTGCTCTACGCGCCCATGCGCGCCCTGATCGGCTTTCGCTCCGACACCCACCGGTCCGCACTCGGCTGGCGTCGCGTGCCCTACATCTGGATGGGCTCGATGATCCAGTTCGGCGGCCTCGCCGTCATGCCCTTCGCGCTGCTGGTGCTGGGTGGCGGCGGCAATGCCTCGCAGTGGCCGGCCTGGGTGGGCCCGGCCGGCGCCGGCATCGCCTTCCTGATGGTGGGTGCCGGCCTGCACACCGTCCAGACCGCCGGCCTGGCCCTGGCCACCGATCTCGCCCCCGAGGAAGCGCAGCCGCGCGTCGTCGGGCTCATGTACGTGATGCTGCTGGCGGGCACCATCGTCAGTGCGTTTGTCTTCGGCGCGGTGCTGCAGGACTACAGCCCGGCGCGGCTGGTGCAGGTGATCCAGGCCGCGGCAGTCACCACCCTGGTGCTCAACACCGTGGCGTTGTGGAAGCAGGAAACCCGCCGGCCGGGCCGCTTCCAGACCGCGCCGCTCGCGCAGCCCAGCTTCGCCGATGCGTGGCGCACCTACATCGCGGGTGACGGCGCCCGCCATCGGCTGCTGGCCATCGGCCTCGGCACCCTCGCATTCGGCATGCAGGACGTGCTGCTCGAGCCCTACGGCGGCGAGATCCTCGGCATGGGCGTCGGCGCCACCACCTGGCTCACGGCCACGCTGGCCACGGGCGGCCTGATCGGCTTCAGTGCGGCTTCGGCCATCCTCGGCCGGGGCGTCGATCCCGCCCGCATGGCGCGCGCCGGCGCCTGGGTGGGCATCCCGGCTTTCGCCGCGGTGCTGGTTTCAGCCGGCACGCAGTCGACCGCGCTCTTCGCGGCCGGTGCGCTGCTGATCGGCTTCGGCGGCGGCGTGTTCGGCCACGGCACCCTGACCCTCACGATGAACCGCGCGCCGCGCGAGCAGGTCGGCCTGGCGCTGGGCGCCTGGGGCGCCGTGCAGGCCACGGCCGCCGGTGCCGGCATGGCCCTGGGCGGCGTCTTGCGTGACGTCGTCGGCGCGATGGCGGCGCGGGGCTGGCTCGGTGAGTCGCTGGCCCGGCCCGTGACCGGATATGCTGTCGTCTACGGGATCGAGATCGTGCTGCTGGTGCTGACGCTGGTCGTCATGGGCCGGCTCATCGTTCGATCGGCCCCGGGACTGTCTCCCTTGGATCAACCCCTGCCCAGGAGTGCGCCATGAAGGTTCACCACATCCTCTTTCTGCTCTGGTTCGTCGTCTTCGTCGGCTGGCTGATGAAACAGTTCAGCGACAGCAACAAGCGCAACGACAACAAGTAGCCTGCTCAGGCCCCGTCCGCGGGGCCGCTGATCATGGCCGCGCTGCGGTCCAGCAGCGCGGCGACGATCAGGGTGCAGAAGATCGCGCAGTTGAAAGCCACGAGCCAGGCGATCCAGAGGTCGCCCTCCGGGCCGGCGATCGCGCGGCCGAAGTCGTAGCCCAGCACCCAACCCGCCAAGCCGGCCAGCAGGCTCAGCGCATACAACCACAGGCGCTTGAGCGACAGTGTGGGCCAGAGCTTGGGCATGGACATGCCGGCATTCTAGGCCGGCGTTGGCGCTTCCCAGGCGTCCTGCCCAACCCCCTCCATGAGCTTCGACCTCAACCTCCTGCGCGTCTTCGATGCGCTGATGCGCGATCACAAGGTCTCCGCGGCCGCCGAGCGGCTGGGCCTGTCGGCGCCTGCGTTGAGCAATGCGCTGGCCCGCCTGCGGCGCGCCACCGGCGACGAACTCTTCACCCGCACGCCGCAGGGCATGCTGCCCACGCCGCGCGCGCAGGCCATGGCGGCAACACTCGCCGATGCGCTGGCACGCGTGGAAGCCAGCCTCGCACCCACGCAAGCCTTCGACGCCGCCACCAGCACCCGCCATGTGCGCATCGCTATGACGGACATCGGCGAGATCGTCTTCCTGCCCACGCTGATGCGTGAGCTGCCGGCGCTCGCGCCCCGGCTCACGCTGTCCACCGTGCGTGGCACCGCGACAGCGCTGTCGGAGGGCCTGGCCGATGGGCGCATCGACCTCGCCATCGGCTGGTTGCCCGACCTCGCCGCCGGCTTTCACCGCCGCCGGCTCTTCGAGCAACGCTACGTGTGCCTGATGGCCGGCGACAACCCGCTCGCCACCGGGCGCCTCACGGCTGCGCGCTTTGCCGCAGCGCGCCATGCCGTGGTGCTGGCCGAAGGCACCGGCCACGAACGCGTGGAGCGGCTGCTGCGCACGGCGGGCGTGCAGCGTCCCACGGTGCTGCAGCTGCCGCACTTCGTGGCCGTGCCGCACATCGTGGCGGCGTCCGACCTGGTGGCCACGGTGCCGCACAAGCTGGCCGAGCGCGTGGCGGGGCCCTTCGGGCTGGCGATACGAGAACTGCCGGTGGCCTTGCCACCCTTCGCGGTGGACCTGTTCTGGCACCGCCGCGTGCACCAGGAAGATGGGCATCGGTGGCTGCGCGAGCAACTCGCGCGCTGGTTCGCCGAGTAGCCGTACGGCCGTGCAGCCGCGCCGGCCGTGGCTTGGGGTTGCCGGTCGCCCACAGCCCGTCGCCTGACGCCCGCCGCCTGCCGCCTGCCGCCCGCTACCAGCGGCGCACGCGCCCGGTGTCGATGTGGACGAACTGGTCGCGCGCGTAGTAGCCCACGCCCCCGGCCTGCAGTGACAGCGCGGCATCGCGCAGGTCGGACAGCGCCACGCCCGGCAGGCGCACGTCGATGGCGCGCCCGTCCATGTGCAGGCTGCGCGTGGCCACCCCGCCACCGCGGGTCTTCTGCAGCCTGTCGTTCGTCTGCGGGCCGCGGTAGCCGGAAATCACGTGGAACGGGGCCGTGGTGCCCAGCGTCACACGCACGGCGTGCAGCAAGTCGTGCAGCCTGGGGTCGATGCGGCCCACTTCGCCGGTGTAGTGGTCGCGCAGGAAGTGGTCCAGCGCGGTCAGTGCGGCCGGCTCGTAGCGGTCCCCGACGGCAAAGACCAGATTGATGTCCTCGTGGGTGTGCGTATGGGCCAGTGCCAGGGTGCGCGGGGCGGCAGCCAGGGCGCGCCCCGGCAGGGCCAGGCCGGGCAGCGCGGCGGCGGCCGCCGTGGCGCCATGGCGCAGGAAGCGGCGACGGTCGTGTTTCATGGTTTCGGACGCTGGGCTCTCAGCGCCGCGTCGAGCCGCCGGTCATGCCCATAGATGTCGTCGTAAAAGAAGGTCAGACCATTTCTGACCAGAGTGGTTCCGTAGGCGATCAGCACCGGCACGGGCGCGTCCACGCGCAGGGTGCTCGACGTACCGGCGGCCATGGCCTCGCGGATGCGGGCCTCGGGCCAGCCGGGTTGGTCCTGCAGCACGAACTTCGCCAGCGCCAGGGGTTCCTCGACGCGGATGCAGCCGTGGCTGAAATCCCGTCGGTCGCGCTCGAACAGGCTGACGCTCGGGGTGTGATGCAGGTAGATGTTGTCCCGGTTGGGAAACACGAACTTGATGTCTCCCAGCGCGTTGCGAGGTCCGGGCCGCTGCCGGATGCGCGCCACGCCGGCCAGCACGGCCTCCAGCTTCGCCGCACTGAGCACCGTATCCACACCGCCCGCGCCGACGAACTCGAAACCCTCGCGCGCCCAGTGGCCGGGGTCGCGCCGCAGCCGCGGCACCAGTTCGCCGCGCGCGATCGACGGCGGCACGTTCCAGTAGGGGCTGAATTCGATGAAGCGCAGGTCCTCGTCGAACAGTGGCGTGCGCGTGTCGGCCGACTTGCCCACCACCACCTTCATCTGCGTGCGCACCACGATCCGGCCGTCGACCACCTCGTAGGCGCGCAGCACGAACTCGGGCACATTGATGACGATCATGCGCGGCCCCTGCATCAGCGGCGTCCAGCGCAGCCGCTCCATCGTCAGCTCGATCTGGCGCACGCGTGCGGCCGGGCTCACCTGCAGCGCCGCCAGCGTGGTGCGGCCGATCACGCCGTCGTCGGTCAGGCCGTGCCGCCGCTGGAACGCGCGCACGCCGTCGACGAGGGCCGGGTCGTACATGAAGGGTGCGGCGGCCTGCGCGGGCAGGTCGCCCAGCGCCTGCAGCCGGGCCGTCAGGCGCGGGATGCCGTCCCACAGGCCGTCGGGCGTCAGCTTGCCCGGGCGCGGCAGCGCGGGCAGCGGCTGCGCCCAGGCGGCATGCCCCGCCAGCGTGCGGTAGTGGGACAGCGCCTCTCGCAACCGCGCGTAGGCGGGCAGCGCTGGTGTGGCCGCCTGCACGGCATCGGCCAGGCGGCCGGCGGCCAGGGCGCCGCGCAGCAGTGCTTCGATGTCCAGCGCCGGCGCTCGCGGCGCACGGAAGTTCAGGTGGACGGTGCGCGGCTCGACCCGGCCCCGGTTCAGGTCGGCCAGGTACCGCCGAAACGCGGCGTCCAGCCGCTGCCCCAGCGCTGCCGCCGCCTCGGGCCGCGGGGGGGCTGCCCCTGTGCCAGATGCCGTTGCACCTGCCGCTGCCGCTGCTGCTGCTGCCAGCTCGACCGTCAGCGCCGGTGCGTCGTAGTCGCGCGGGTCCAGGCCGTGGCTCGCGGCGTCGTTCAGCCAGGCCAGGGCCTCCCGTTCCAGCGGCCCGGGGCGCCCGTCCGCCATCCACCCCGGGGCCGCCGCAGCCGCCCCGATCCACAGCGCCGCGAGGGCGCACAGCCATTGCTTCATGCCGACATTGTCCGGCGGGCCCGGCCGCTATGATCCGCGACCCTCACCGAACACCCTCGATGGCTGACACCCTGAACAACGCGCAGATGGAGGCGGTGCAGCACCTGCGCAGCCCGTGCCTGGTGCTGGCTGGCGCCGGATCGGGCAAGACGCGCGTGATCACGCACAAGATCGTGCGCCTGTTGCAGGCCGGGCTCAAGCCGTCGGAGATCGCGGCCATCACCTTCACCAACAAGGCGGCGCAGGAAATGCGCGAGCGCGCCCGCGCGCTCACCGGCCCGAAGGCGGCGAAGGACCTGCTGGTGAGCACCTTCCACTCGCTCGGGGTGCGCATGCTGCGCGAGGACGGCGCCCGCCTCGGCCTGAAGCCCAACTTCTCCATCCTCGACAGCGACGACGTGCTGGGCGTTCTGCGCGAGGCCGGCGGCAGCACCGACAACGCGCAGGCGCGCGGATGGCAATGGACCATCAGCCTCTGGAAGAACCAGGGCCTGGACGCCGAGGCCGCCGCCGCGGTGGCACAGGACGAGGACGAGCGCCTCGCCGCTGTCGTGATGCAGCGCTACCAGGAGCGGCTCTCGGCCTTCCAGGCGGTGGATTTCGACGACCTGATCGGCCTGCCGCTGGCCCTGCTGAACCGTGAACCCGAGACCCGCGCCAAGTGGCAGCAGCGCCTGCGCCATGTGCTGGTCGACGAGGTGCAGGACACCAACGCCGTGCAGTACGAGTTGCTGAAGGCCATCGTGGGCGAGGCCGGTGTGTTCACCGCCGTGGGCGACGACGACCAGAGCATCTACGGCTGGCGCGGCGCGACCATCGAGAACCTCAAGCGCCTGCCCCAGGACTACCCCGAGCTGAAGGTGATCCCGCTGGAGCAGAACTACCGCTCCACGGGCAACATCCTGCGCGCGGCCAATGCCGTGATCGCGCAGAACCCGAAGATCTTCGAGAAGAAGCTCTGGAGCGAGTTCGGCGACGGCGAGCCGGTGCGCCTGCTCGAGTGTGACGGCGAGGAGCACGAGGCCGAGCGCGCCGTGGCGCGCATCCAGGCGCTGCGCGCGCAGGACGGCCGCATCGGCTTCGGCGATTTCGCGCTGCTGTACCGCGCCAACCATCAGGCGCGCGTGTTCGAGCAGAAGCTGCGCGCGGCGCAGATTCCGTACCGCGTCTCGGGCGGCCAGAGCTTCTTCGACCGGGCCGAGATCAAGGACCTGACCTCCTGGCTGCGCCTGCTCGTCAACAACGACGACGACCCGGCCTTCATGCGCGCCGTGACCACGCCCAAGCGCGGCATCGGCCACCAGACGCTGGGCGCGCTGGGCGAGTTTGCCAGCGTGCGCAAGATCAGCCTGTTCGAGGCCCTGTTCGCGCCCAGCCTGGGCGGCGCGCTGAAGGGCCGCGCGATCGAGTCGCTGCACGAGTTCGGCCGCTACGTGAACGACCTCGAGTACCGCGCACGACACTGCCAGGGCGGCGAGGCCGCGAAGGCGCTGCTGCTGGAATGGCTCAAGGACATCGGCTACGAGCAGCATCTGTACGACAGCGGCGACACCGAGAAGGTGGCCGCGGCGCGCTGGACCAACGTGCTCGACTTCATCGACTGGATCTCGCGCCGCTGCGAGGGCAAGCCGGACGAAGGCACCGAGCCGCAGACGGTGCTACAGGTGGCGCAGACGATCAGCGTGATCCTGAGCCTGGCCGATCGCAGCGACGAGCAGGACGTGGTGACGCTGTCCACGCTGCACGCCGCCAAGGGCCTGGAGTGGCCGCACGTGGTGCTGGTGGGCGTCAACGAAGGCCTGATCCCGTTTCGCAGCGACGCCGACGACATGACGCCAGAGCGCCTGGAGGAAGAGCGCCGCCTGATGTACGTGGGCATCACGCGCGCCCGCACCACGCTCGTGGTCAGCACGCTGCGCCGGCGCAAGAAGGGCCGCGACACCGTTCAAGGCGTGCCCAGCCGCTTCATCGCCGAAATGAAACTGCATGAGGCCACCACGCGGGAAGACCCGCGCGAACGCCTGCGGCGCCTGCGCGCCGAGCTGGCGGGCCGCCCGGCCGCCGTGACTCCGACGGAGTGAACTCTTGAAGTACCTGCTGATTCCGACCCTCCTGGCCGCCGGCTGGAGCGCGGCTCTCGCCGCCGCTGCCGGAGCGCCCCCGCCTCGCGCCGTGACCGCCGCCTGCACCGATTTCTACGAGCACGTGAACGCCGACTGGCTGACCCGGACCTCATTGCCGCCCGACCGCGCGCGAATCGGCAGCTTCGACGAACTGCGCATGGCGAACGATCGCCTCCTGGAGCGCGCGATCACGCGTCTGGTGGCCGAGCCGGCGCGCCAGGACACGCCGGGCCTGAAGCTCCTGGCCACCTGGTACGCCAGCGGCGCCGACCCGGCGCTGGCCGAGCAGGCGGGGCTGAAGGCCGCGCAGCCGCTGCTGGACCGCATCGCGGCGTTGCAGGGCCCGGCCGGCCTGCCGCCGCTGCTGGGCGAACTGACGCGCTACAAGGTCGCCGCGCCCTTGTCCGTATGGGTCGGCTCCGACGTGACGGATGTGCGACGCAATGCGCTCTTCATCGGCGCCGACGGCCTGGGACTGCCCGACCGTGACGACTACCTGAAGGACGACGAGACGTCGCGCCGCCTGCAGGCGGCCTACCGGCGCCATGCAGCTCGCCTGCTGGCGCTGGCTGGCGCTCCGCACGATGACGCGCTGATCGATGCCCTGATGGCCTTCGAGACCACGCTGGCGCGGGCGACGCTGACCCGCGTCGAGCGCCGCGACCCGCAGGCCACGTACAACCGCCGCACGCTGGCAACGCTGGCGCGGCAGGCGACCGGCCTGGATTGGCCCGCGTGGTTCACGGCGGCCGGCGTCGACCCGGGCCAGAGCGAGATCATCGTGAGCCAGCCGCGGCTGGCCGAGGCCGTGGCCGCGCTGGCGGGCAGCACGCCCGTCGCGACCTGGCAGGCCTATCTGCGCGTGCGCCTGCTCGACCCTCTGGCGCCCTGGCTGAACGACGGGTTCCGGCAGTCCCACTTCGACTATCACGATCGTGTGCAGCGCGGCCTGCAGCGGCCGCCGGCGCGTCACGAGCGGCTGATCGAACTGATCGCGGGGCGCGCCGGCTGGGAACCGCTGAGCCAGACGGTGGGCGAGGTCTTCGTGCGCGAGGCCTTCTCGCCGCGCGCCCAGCAGCGCGCCGGGCAGCTCGTCGAGGATGTCCGCACCGCGATGCGCGCCCGTATCCGGGGATTGGCCTGGATGGGCGATGCCACGAAGGCGCGCGCGCTGGAGAAGCTGGAGGCCATGCTGCCGCAGATGGGCGCCCCCGCGCGCTGGCCCGACTACGCCGGCCTCGCGCTCGACCCCCGGGACCCGGCGGGCAACAAGCTTCGCGTGGACGCCTGGGACCAGGCGCGGGACCTGGCCGAACTGCAGTCGCCCACCGACCGCACGCGCTGGCAGACCTCGCCGCACATCGTGAATGCCTTTGCCGGAGGGCAGAACCGCATCATCTTTCCCGCCGGCCTCCTGCAGCCGCCGTTCTTCGATGCCGAAGCCGAGGATGCCGTCAACTACGGTGGCATCGGCATGGTGATCGGGCACGAGATCATTCATCACTTCGATGACCGCGGTCGCCAGTACGACGCGGCGGGCAACCTTGCCGACTGGTGGACGGCGGAGGATGCAGCCGCCTACCGCACCCGTGCCGACCGGGTCGCGGCCCTTTACGGCACCTACGAGCCGCTGCCCGGCCTGCGCATCAATGGCCGCCAGATGCTGGGCGAGAACATCTCCGACCTGGGCGGGCTGCAGATCGCCTACGACGCCTACCGGCTCGCTCTGGCCCGCCAGCCCGCTGCGGTGATCGGTGGCCGTACGCCCGAGCAGCGTTTCTTCGCGGCCAATGCGGTGATCTGGCGCTCGCAGCAGCGCACCCAGTCGCTGGAGCAGCAGATCCGCACCGGGCAGCACTCGCCGGCGCCGTTCCGCGTGCGCGGGCCGATGTCCAACATGCCGGCCTTCGCGGCGGCCTTCGGCTGCAAGCCGGGCGACCCGATGGTCGCGGCCGACCCCGTGACGGTCTGGTGATCGGCGCAGCGGCCTCAAGTCCCGCCGCACGCTGCCGATACCACCGTGTCGAACCGGGGATTCAGATGAACGAGCATGGACACCGCGCCTACGCGCTGGCACCGCTGTCGGGCAACCCGACGGTCGGCCCGGCTGCGCGTCGCGCGCTGTGCCCCATGTGCGAGACGCCGGGCGGCGGCGCCGCCAGCTGCAATGCCTGCGGCGCACCGCTGACACCGCCGCCCCGTCTCGACGAACCGGCGGAATCCCTCGCCGGTCGGCGCGGCAGCCCGCGCGTGGAGCGCGTCGAGATGGCCGTGTGGCAACCGGCCGGAGGCGGCGACCCGATGTCCGTCCGCCTGCAGGACCTGTCTTTCACGGGCCTGAGCCTCGACGCCCTGTTGCCCGTGCCCGAAGGCCAGGTGGCGCGCGTGCGCGCCTCCAACATCGACTGCGTCGTGCAGGTGGTGCGCTGCCGGCGCGAAGGCGCGGATTGGCGCGTGCACGCCCGGCTGCTCACGCTGCGGCTGCTCAGCCGCGCTGGGGCTTTCGTCTCGACGAAGGTCTGAGCCGCCGCGCGGGGCTCACATGCCCTTGAAGAGCCCAGCGTAGCTGCGGCTGACTTCCAGCTTTTCGGGGTGGCCGCGCACGCCCACCAGCTGCCGGCCCCGGAAATCGCGCGTGACCTCGGCGATTGCCTTCACGTTCACGAGCGTGCTGCGGTGGATCTGCCAGAACTGTTCCGGCTCGAGTTCGTCCACCAGCTCCTTGATGGGCTTGCGGATCAGCGCCTCGACCTGCGCGGTCTGCACGCGGGTGTACTTCTCGTCGCTGATGAAGAACAGGACGTCCTCGACCGGAATCATCTGGATGGTGCTGCCGACGTTGGCCTGGATCCACTTCAGGTACGCGGGGGCGCCGCTGGGATTCATCTGCGCGCTGAGTTTGTGCAGCAGCTGCTGCAGCGGTGGCGTCGCGGCTTCCTCGGGCGTGCCGCGCTTGGCCAGGCGCTGGCGGATGCGCTCTACGGTGAGCTGCAGGCGCTCCCGCTCGGCGGGCTTGAGAACATAGTCGGTCACGCCCTGCTCGAAGGCCTCCACCGCGTACTGGTCGTAGGCGGTGATGAAGACGACCTCCGGCAGCAGCTCGTCGGGCCCGAGCTCCATCTGCGCGATGCGGCGCGCGGCCTCGACGCCAGTGATGCCCGGCATGCGGATGTCCAGGAAGACGATCTCGGGGCGGTGCTCGGCGACCAGGTCCACAGCTTCCTGGCCGTTCTTCGCCTCGGCCACGATCTGCAGTTCGGGCCAGACCTCGGTCAGGCGCGCACGCAGCTGTTCGCGCATCAGGCGTTCGTCGTCGGCCAGTACGGCGCGGGGGGCGGCGGTGTTCATGCCGGCGATGCTAGTTCAGCCGGCCACCGCCTTCCAGATCAGCCAGCCGATCAGCCACAGAGGCGACAGCACCAGCGCGAGCACCGCGAAGGCCAGCAGCAAGGGCATCCCGACGATGGCGACGGCCGCCACGAGCAGGCAGGCCAGGCTGAGCAGCAGCGCCATCGGCACGACCACCAGCGCGGCCAGCATCAGGAAGCCCATCAGGGCGGCCAGCAGCAGCTTGTGCGCGGGTGGCAGGGCGGCGAGGTCCAGGCCGTTCAGCACCCGCTCGCCGTCCACCGTCACGTTCATCGGTATCGGGTTCACCGCCGAGAGCGCGCCCCAGGCCAGCAGCACCGCGCCCAGCGCCAGCAGCACCATCGTAGCCAGCACCAGCGGCCAGCGGCTGCGGCGGGTCGTCGTGCTCAGGGGCATTGCGATGGACGAGTTCATGTGCCGGCTCCTTCGATGGGCTTGTACGGGACGGTGATGGTCACCACGGTACCCGAGGGTTGGTTCTCGGTGACGGACACCTGCGCCTTGGCCCCGTACAGCAGTTGCAGGCGTTCGCGGATGTTCGCCAGGCCGACGCCGGTGCCGGCGGTGGCCGCCTTGCCGAAGCCCAGGCCGGTGTCGGCCACGCTCACGGCCAGCTTGCCGTGCAGGATCTCGGCCTTGACCTTCAGATTCCCGCCCTCCGCCTTGGGCTCCAGGCCGTGCTTGATGGCGTTCTCGACCAGGCCCTGGATCATCATCGGCGGGAACTCGGCCGATTGCAGGCCCTCGGGCACGTCGATCTGGGTCGTCAGCCGCTCCTCCATCCGCACCTTCAGGATCGCCAGGTAGGGGCGGATCACGGCCAGCTCCCGGCCGAGGTCGCGCACGCCGCTGGCATTGGCCTCGCGCATCGTGGGCATGCTCGCCCGCAGCAGCGCGATGAGGTTCTTCTGCATCTGGCTGGCGCGCGGAGGGTCGGTCTCGATCAGGTGGTCGATGCTCGCCAGCGTGTTGAACAGGAAGTGCGGCTCCACCTGCGCCTGCATCGCGGCCATGCGTGCTTCCACCACCTGGCGCTTGAGCGACTCGGCCTCGGCCGTCTCGGTGGCCTGCGCGGCCTTGACCTCGGCCTGCATGCGGCCCTTGTAGGTGATCTTGATGATGGCCGAGGCAATGATCCAGATGAGTGCCAGGTCGGTGAGGAATTCGCCCCAGTGCACGACGCGGTCGCGCTTGACCTTGCGCGTGGCGGTGCCGATGCCGGCGTCCCGCAGCGCGCGGCGGGCTTCGGCGATGGCTTCCCGGGCCAGCGCCTGCGCCTCGCGGCCGGCGGCCTCGGCGTCCTGCCGTGCTTCCTTCTCGGCGTCGGCAGCGTCCTTCACGGCCTGGCGCGCTTCCTCTATTGCGTCCTGAACGAGCTCCTTCGTGGCGCTGTTCGGCAGGTCGATCGTGATGCCGGCGTCGGAGGCCGCGCCCGAGGCGCTGCCGGCCGGGGCGCGCGGCCGGATGCGGATACCGCGTTCGTCGATGGAGATGTCCACGCCTTCGGGGGCGCTGGCGCCGGGCTTCGGCTTCTCGATCCGGATGACCGGCTCGCGCGGGGGGGCGGGCGCCTTGGCCGGCTCCGGGAGCTCCGGCAGCTCGGGCATCTCGATCGGCTCCTCGACCTCCTCCGTCACCGTGAACCGGAAGGGCGGCAGCGACTGGGTGATCGCCGTGATGATGATCAGCAGGACCGCCAGCAGCACGAAGCGCTTCCAGCTGATGCTGACCAGCCAGCTGGCGTAGCGGTGGAAGGCCTGCAGCGCGCCGTGCTTGAAGGCGTGCCACTGATCGGCTCGGGTCGGCGCTGGGCTCATCTTGTGGGTCGGGGTGCGAGTACGTTGAGACGGACTGTAACCAGCGCCCCCACGCGTTTCACGCCTGTCCCGATGCACTGCGCCGGTGTGCCGACAGACTGCATGGCATGCCGACAGACCGGAAGCCTCGGGCCCGGAACCGCCACCCGACCGGGCGCCGATGTCGCGCTGGCGGGCGGTCGAGCCCCCGCCGGCTCGGGTCGTGACCCGGCCCGTCCAGCGGGCTCTTCCTTCAGATCGGCAGCGTGCTGGCCATGGCCAGGGCCAGCGTGGCCAGTGCCACGCACACCACCAGGCGCAGCAGTGCCCAGTCCTCCCGGTCTTCGGTCGCCATCCGGGCCAGGGGGTCGGTGTCTTGGCCGGGCGTTGCGTTCAAGCTCGTCATGGTTCGATCGCTTTCCTGTCAGGAGCGCCACCTCGGCGCCATGACAGGCATTCCATCGAACCCGGTTTCCCATTGCGACGCGGCTGCGGGCCGCTTGCCGCCGCCCCGTCAGACGATCGCGAGACGATTCATCGTCGTTTCGGGTCGACGATGACCGGCTTCCCGTCGTCCGGCGGCGGGAAGCCGGGCTTGAACTCGGCATTGAAGACGGGAAACTCCGGCGCTCTCGCCGGCTGGAACGCCTTGAAGGGCGTGCTGCGGTGGTACTCCACGATGAATTCCACCCAGGGCGGGCGGGCGCCGGCGCTGTCGGACAGGAAGGGAATCTGCGCCCGATGCGCAGGCGGCTGCGACGGGTCGGCGGTGCCGGCCAGGTAGTAGGGCGAGCGCCAGTCCCAGATGCCGTCCAGCCCCGGGTCGGGCAGCATCAGGTTCACGCCCAGGCGGGTGTCCCGGAAGTCCCAGACCTGGGTTTCGTCGGTCCAGGGGCGTTCATGGTCACCGTACTGCCACACGCCTTTCAGTTGCGCCGCCACGCCGGCTGCCGCCGCCGCGATGGCGCTGCCGGCTGCAAAGGCCTGCTGCAGGCGCACCGCCAGGCTGCCCAGGTCGCTCATCTGGTCGGGCACCTCGAGTTCGCGATTGCCGTTGCTGTCGTACTGCTGCGCGGCCAGGATCGCGCTGCGGATGGTGCTGCGTGCCGCGGCCCCCGTGGCGCGAAGCTCTGCGGTCAGCGCCAGAGCCATCCGGTCCAGTGCGGCCGTCAGTGGCTTCATCCGTTTCAGGCTCAGGCTGGCGCCCAGGGTGGGGTGGTTGCCCTTGGCGCGCAGGCTGGCGGCGTTCTCGGCGGCGAACCAGCGGCCGAGTTCCTCCGCCGACGCGCTGCCGGCCAGCCGCAGGCGCTCGAAGACCTTCGGATAGGCGGCGCCGGCGGTGAAGAAGTTGTAGTTGCCGTACCCGGTCGCGACCTCCGCGTGCGGCGCGACCGCGTGCAGGAGTTCCAGCGACATGTTGAAGCAGTTGTCGAAATGGATCACCGCCGGGCTCGGGACCCCCGCCTTGCGGGCCGATTGCAGCGCCGCTGCGAGGCCCCAGGTGGACAGCGGCAAGCGCGCCGCGGGCAGCTCCGGCGATGTCATCGGCAGTTCGGGAGAGGTCATGGGCAGCGCCGGCGAGCCCGATTCCGGCTCGAAGCTGCTGCCGTCGGCCGATTGCGTCCAGCGCACCTGGCCCGACTGCCCGCCCTGCGTCCACTGGCTGCGGCTTTGCGGCGTGATGCGCAGCGGGTCGATTTCCGGCACGAACCCGGCGCCGTGCCCTTCGAGTGCCAGTACCAGGGTCCGGCAGGGAAAGCGCTGGTGTGTCCGGCGCAGGAACCCCGCCAGGGACTGCGGCGCGGCCATGTCCTGCTTCCAGACCGAGTGCACCGCCATCTTCTTCGGCTGTCCCGCCGGGATCTCCACGAGCCAGCTGTCGTCGCCGTACAGGTCGATCAGCGCCGAGACGTTCACACCCTGCGCGGCCACTTCCTGCAGCGCCTGCACCAGGGGTTGACCATGGATGTCGGCCTGAGCGGCGTTGGGCCAGCGGCTGAGGACGGGATCGGTGCCGAAGGGTGCGAAAACCGCCAGGACGACCCCCTCCGGGGTTCCGCGACCGGCATGGCGTTGGGTCTGGATGGGCGTCTTGGGCATCGAGGCAGCTCCGCAGTGAGGCGGGCGCGATCACACCACCCTCGACCTAGACTACGCCATCCCCTGAACGACGTCATGACACCCAGCGCCGCTCCTGGCCGCCCCCTGGCGGCCGACCTGCCGCCCGCTGATGCGGGGTCCACGCCGCGCCAGGTGCGCGTCGAGGCCCTGCTGGACGCAGCGCTGGCTGCCCAGCGCCAGGGCACGCTCGCCGAGCTGATGCACCAGCGCCCGCGCGCTGCGCGCTGGCTGATGCGCCGCCTGGAGGGGCTCGTCCGCGCCAGTGCGGGCGAAGCCCTCGGCAGCCATCCGGCCGATGTGGCCGCGCTGCTGCTGCGCTGGGGCGTGACTCAGCTGCGGCCCGATGGCCTTCCCGCCGAGGCGCCGATCCCGCCCGAGGCGTGGTTGCAGCTGGCCGGCTGGCGGCCCGTGCTGGCGCTGGCCTGCCAGGCCGGCTTCCTGAAGGTGCCCGACTTTCCTGCGCGCTACCGCCGCCGCCCCGACGAGGCCGCGCTCGACAACCTCTGCGGCCTGTGGGATGTGGCGCCGAGCAGCTTCTACCGCTACCTGGACCGCGGGCGGCAGGCGCTGGCCGTGCTGCTCGACGAGGCCCCATCGAGCGCGGCCCGGCTTCTGTCCCTGCGGCAGGCTGCCGCCGACGAGGCTGCCCGGCGCCTGGGCTTGCACGACCCGGCCGCGCGCGCCGCCTGGCACCGTCGCCAGGTGCCGCACGCCCTCGAACGCCGCGACCCGGCCACCGCGCTCTGGCAGGCGTGGCGTGCGGGCGAACGGGATCTCTCCGTCGGCCTGTTGCGCCATCACGCCCCCGCGTTGGCCGCCGCCCCCGAGACCGATGCGCTGCTCGAGCGCATGGCGGCCGCCGCGCCGGACACGCGCGGGCAGTTCGACATCGCGCTCGCCCGTGCCGCGCTCGCCCGTGCTCGCAACGCACCCGAGCGCGAGCTGCAGGCGCTCGAGCGGGCCTTGCACGTGGCCCAGGGTGCGTCCGACCGCCTCCTCCTGGGCATCGCCTACGGCGCCCTCGGCAAGTTCCACGAGCCGCGCGACGCCGACCGCGCATTCGCCTGCTACCAGGACAGCGCCGAATTCCTGCGCGGCAACGACCCTGCCGCCACCGACGTACTGGCCGTCGAGCACTACCTGACCACGCTGGCCCGGCTGGCGTGGCTGTATGTCCTGCGCAACGACCCGCGCGCCCGGCCCCTGCTCGACCAGGCCGAGGCCCTGCGCGCGACGCACCCGCCCCCCGACGATGTGCTGGGGGTGCTGGAGCAGACCTGGGGCGAGTACTGGCGGCGCGCGGGCGAGCCTGCGCGGTCGCTCGAGCACCGGTACCGGGCGCTGAACCTGTTCGAGCGCGTCGGCGACGAGCGCTCCGTGCTGGCGACCTGGCTGAACCTGATCCAGATCCACGGCGAGACGAAGGACTTCGACCGCGCGATCGAGTACTCCCGCAAGGTGCTGGAGGTGGCCGGACGTCGCCCGCTCGAGTCGGCCATCGTGGTGAGCACCCGGCTGAACCTGGGCGCCACCCTGTTCTGGCAGGAAAGGCTGGACCTGGCCATCGCCGAGTACGAGCAGGCGCTCGCCCTCAGCCTGGACGCCGGCCTGAGACTGCACGCCTTTCGCGCCCGCTACAACCTGGCGGAGGCGTACTACACCCGCTTCCGGCAGTTCGGCCGGCCCGAAGACGAGCACCTGGGCGATGCCTGCCGGCAGGCCGCGCTGGATGCGCCCGCGTCAGACAGCAGCCCCGCTGCGATCGAGGCCGCGCGGCAGCTGAAGGCCGGGATCCTGGGCGACGGCGCCGTGCCGCAGACCGAGACCGATCGCCTGCTCCCCGAGGAGGCGGCCGTGCACGCGGAGGCCTTCGCCGAGATCCGTCGCCAGCGCGAATTCCTGGCCTTGCCCGGGGCGCCGGCCGAGCAGCTGCAGGCCCAGCTGGCGCTGGCGCGGGCCTACCTCGACATCGCGCTGGCCGAGCGCGAGACGGCGCGCAGCCTCGCGGAGCGGCATGGCCTGGCGGCCGCCTGCGCCGCCGATTTCGAGGCGCTGACCCGCCGGTACGCCCGCGAGACCGGCCGCGAGCAGCAACTCGCCGCGGCCTGGCGCGGGCCCGCCGGCGACCTGCTCGACGAAGGCCGCCGCCTCGCGCTGGCGGCCCTTCTGCTGGGCGAAGGCGAGGTCGGCAAGAGCGCCTACGCCCAGGCCTGCGGGGTCGCGCCGGCCACCGCATCGAAGCATCTTTCGCTGCTGACAGCGCGCGGCCTGCTCGTGCAATCGGGGAAAGGCCCCAGTACGCGATATCGGCTCGCGCCCACCTCGGGTATCTCCCAGCCTTAAACTTCGCGATTCGCCCGCACTTGCGGGGTTCGACCGAGGATATAGCCCGTGTTCATTTCCGAAGCCTTCGCCCAGACCGCGCCCGCCGCCGCCGCCAGCAGCACCGAATCGTCGCTGCTGAGCCTGTTGCCGCTGGTGCTCATGTTCGTGGTGCTCTACTTCATCATGATCCGGCCGCAGATGAAGCGCCAGAAGGAACACAAGGCCATGATCGAGGCGCTGGCCAAGGGCGACGAAGTCGTCGTCGGCGGCGGCGTCGTCGGCCGTGTGGCCAAGCTGGGCGATTCCATCATCCACGTGGAAGTCGCCAACGGCGTCGAGCTGCAGGTGCAGCGCGCGGCCGTGGTGCAGGTCCTGCCCAAGGGCACGTTCAAGTAAGCCCCCCGTCGCCGGCCCCCTGGCCGGTGGCCCCTGCAGGAAGTCCGCATGAACCGCTACCCTTGGTGGAAGTACGCCATCCTCGCCGTCACGCTGCTGGTCGGCGTGCTGTACACCTTGCCGAACTTCTTCGGCGAGGCGCCTGCAGTGCAGGTCTCCAGCGGCAAGGTGACGCTGAAGATCGACGCCACGCTGGCGCCCCGCGTCGAGAAGATCCTTGCCGATGCCGGCATCCGCCCGGATTTCGTCCAGTTCGACGGCAACTCCGTCAAGGCGCGCCTGCGTGACACGGACACCCAGGTGAAGGCCAAGGACGCGCTCACCAAGGTTCTGAACCCCGACCCGGCCAACGCTTCGTACATCGTCGCGCTGAACCTGCTGTCGCGCTCGCCCACCTGGCTGACCGGCATCCGCGCGTTGCCCATGTACCTGGGCCTGGACCTGCGCGGCGGGGTGCATTTCCTGATGCAGGTCGACATGAAGGCCGCGCTCGACAAACGCGCCGAATCGCTGGCCGGCGACTCGCGCGCCCTGCTGCGCGACAAGAACATCCGTCACGCCGGCATCAGCCGCGACGGCCAGGCCATCGAACTGCGCTTCCGCGAGACCGCGGTGCGCACCGCCGCGCTGACCCTGTTGTCCGACTCCCTGCCCGACGTGGCCTGGGTCGAGGCCGGCGAAGGCGCCGATCTGCGCCTGACCGGCCGCCTCAAGCCCGAAGCCGCGCGCCGCGTGCAGGAGCAGGCGGTCAAGCAGAACATCACGACGCTGCACAACCGGGTGAACGAACTCGGCGTGGCCGAGCCGGTGATCCAGCAGCAGGGCCTCGACCGCGTCGTCGTGCAGCTGCCCGGCGTGCAGGACACCGCCAAGGCCAAGGACATCATCGGCCGCACGGCCACGCTCGAGATCCGCATGGTCAACGAGACCACCGAGGCGCGCGAGGCCGAGCGCGGTACGGTGCCCGTGCCCTTCGGCAGCGAGCGCTACCTCGAGCGCAGCGGCGAGCCCCTGATCGTGCTGCGCCAGGTCATCCTGACCGGCGAGAACCTCACCGATGCCCAGCCCGGCTTCGACAGCCAGACCCAGGAGCCGACCGTCAACCTGACGCTCGACGCCAAGGGTTCGCGCATCTTCCGCGACATCACGCGGGAGAACATCGGCAAGCGCATGGCCATCCTGCTGTTCGAGAAGGGCAAGGGCGAGATCGTCACCGCACCCGTGATCCGCAGCGAGATCGGCGGCGGGCGGGTGCAGATCTCCGGCCGCATGACCACCAACGAGGCCGCCGACCAGGCGCTGCTGCTGCGCGCCGGCTCGCTGGCCGCTCCGATGGAGATCATCGAGGAGCGCACCGTCGGCCCGAGCCTGGGCGCCGAGAACATCGGCAAGGGCTTCAACAGCGTGATCTGGGGCTTCGCCGCCATCGCGGTGTTCATGTGCCTGTACTACATGCTCTTCGGCGTGTTCTCGTCCCTGGCGCTGGGCTTCAACCTGCTGCTGCTGGTGGCGGTGCTGTCGATGCTGCAGGCCACGCTGACCCTGCCGGGCATCGCGGCCATCGCGCTCACGCTGGGCATGGCCATCGACGCCAACGTGCTCATCAACGAGCGCGTACGCGAGGAACTGCGCAACGGCGCGCCGCCGCAGTCGGCCATCTCGACCGGCTACGAACGTGCCTGGGCGACCATCCTCGACTCCAACGTGACGACGCTGATCGCCGGCGTGGCCCTGCTCGCCTTCGGCTCCGGCCCGGTGCGCGGCTTCGCGGTGGTGCACTGCCTGGGCATCCTGACATCCATGTTCTCGGCCGTCGTGTTCTCGCGCGGTCTCGTGAACCTCTGGTACGGCCGGCAGAAGAAGCTCAAGGGGGTGTCGATCGGCACCATCTGGCGCCCCGGGACCGGCACGCCGCCGTCCCAGTCCTGATCCCGAAGGAGACATCGAATGGAATTCTTCCGGATCCGCAAGGACATCCCGTTCATGCGCCATGCGCTGGTGCTGAACGCGATCTCCTTCATCACCTTCGCAGCCGCCGTGTTCTTCCTGGCCACCCGCGGGCTGCACCTGTCCATCGAGTTCACCGGCGGCACCGTGCTGGAGGTGCAGTACGCGCAGGCGGCCGACATCGACCGCACGCGAACCACCGTCGAGGGCCTGGGGCTCGGCGAGGTGCAGGTGCAGAACTTCGGCACCTCGCGCGACGTGCTCATCCGCCTGCCCGTGCGTGACGGCCAGAAGCAGGAGGATCTTGCTTCGCGCGTCTTCGGAACGCTGTGCCAGATCGAGAAGGGCACCGTCACGACCAAGGCCTACACCACGCCGCAGGGCGAGGCGGTCAGCCGCCCGGCCTGCGACGCGGCCGGGGTCGAGCCGCTGAGGCTGATGCGCACCGAGGTCGTCGGGCCTTCGGTGGGCGCCGAACTGTACGAGAACGGCGCCTACGCGCTGCTGGCCACCATCGCCGGCATCATGATGTACCTCGCGTTCCGCTTCGAATGGAAGTTCGCGGTGGCGGCGATCATCGCCAACCTGCACGACGTGATCATCATCCTCGGGTTCTTCGCCTTCTTCCAGTGGGAGTTCTCGCTGGCGGTGCTGGCGGCCACGCTGGCGGTGCTGGGGTATTCCGTCAACGAGTCGGTCGTCATCTTCGACCGGATCCGCGAGTCCTTCCGCAAGTACCGCAAGCTGACCACGCCGCAGGTCATCGACAACGCGATCACCGGCACGATCAGCCGCACGATCATCACGCACGGGTCCACGCAGATCATGGTGCTGTCGATGCTGATCTTCGGCGGGCCGACGCTGCACTACTTCTCGGTGGCGCTCACCATCGGCATCCTGTTCGGCATCTACTCGTCGGTGTTCGTCGCTGCCGCAGTGGCCATGTGGCTGGGCGTCACGCGCGAGGACCTGGTCAAGTCGGGCCCCAAGGATCTGGACCCGAACGACCCCAATTCCGGGGCGGTGGTGTAGAGTCAGTCCACCCCGACTGATACCCACACACCGCAGCCTCCATGGTCACTGGCGCAGCTTTCCAGACCCTGGCCGGGCAAGCTAGACGGCTGTACACGGAAGAACTCGTCAAGGGCCTGGCGGGACTGGTGCAGGAAGCCTGCGAGTCCGCCAAGCGGCTGCTCGACAAACCCACCGAGCACGCCGTGATGATGCGCCGGCGCGACCTGGTGCAGCTCATCATGAAGCTGGCGCCGGCCTGGCACCGCGGCATGGTGGGCGGCTTGCGCAATGCCCTGATGTACGGCGTCTCTGCCTCCCGCGTCGGCGAATACCAGTCGTCTTCCGCGACCTCGGTCAACACGATGTCGCTGGTCGACGACGACACCATCGAGCTCGAGATCATGACCTCGCGCCTGGCGCTGGCCATGATGGACCGGGCCTCCTGGGAGTTCTCGGATCTGCGCTCGCGCATCGTGCACCTCGAGCAGCGCGGCGAGATCGAGCCCCATGACCTGTTGCGGGCCCATGTGCTGGCGCGCATCGTGGTGGACGCCTGGCGCGGCGCCGGCCTCACCCAGACCCACTGGCGCGAACTCCAGCCCATGCTGCACGACGATTTCGCGCTGCTGGTCGAGGAGGCTTACCACGAGACCAACCGCTGGCTCGTCGAGCGCCATGTTCTGCCCGACGTCGACCTGCGGCCCTTCATCCGCCGCAACCGCAACGCCGCGATGTCCGCCACGGGCTACACGGGCCTCGGTAGCCTCGGCGGCAGCGGGCAGGGCGGCGGCCATGGCGGCACCCCCAGCCAGTTCGGTGATTCCCGCTCGAGCGGCTACGGCCCCGCCTCGTCCTACGGCTCGCACTCCGGCGGCGGCGGTTC
This sequence comes from uncultured beta proteobacterium, assembly GCA_903938815.1. Taxonomy (GTDB): domain Bacteria; phylum Pseudomonadota; class Gammaproteobacteria; order Burkholderiales; family Burkholderiaceae_C; genus Rubrivivax. The sequence goes on along the minus strand of CAJAES010000102.1, from coordinate 7,025 downwards.
CGGCGGCGCGCCGCGCGGCTTCGTGGGCGAAGAGACCCGCATGATGACGCGCTCGGCGCCGCTGCCGCGGAGCTCCGAGCATGTCGAGGCCGTGCTGGGGCGCCTGAACCGCCTGGTCGGGCGCCACGTGCCTGATTTCCTCGGGGCGACGAGCAAGCACCGCGAGCTTTCGCCGGGCCTGGCCCGCGCCATCGACACCGCGCAGGCGGGCATCCGGCAGCGGCTGGCGCCCAGCACGGAGCGCGGCGTCGACGTGATGGTCACGACGCCGGTGATGCTCGACGAACTGCATCAGCGGCGCCAGAGCCTCAAGCGGGCAGCCGCCTCCCCGGAGGAGCGGGCGACGATCGAGATCGTGGCCCTGCTGTTCCAGAGCATCCTCACCGAAGACCGCATTCCCGCGGCCGTGCGCGTGTGGTTCGCCCGGCTGCAGATGCCAGTCCTGCGCGTCGCGGTCAGCGAGCCCGACTTCTTCGCCACCGTCGACCACCCGGCGCGCCGCCTGATCGACCGCATGGGCGCCTGCGTCATGGGCTTCGACAGCAGCTCGGGCACCAACGTGGGCGAAGCGCTCACGAAGGAAATCAAGCGCATCGTCCAGGTGGTCGAGGCCTACCCCGACACCGGACGCCGTGTCTTCCAGACCGTGCTGACGGAATTCGAGAAGTTCCTGGAGCACTACTTCAAGAACGAGAACGAAGCCACACGCAAGGGTGTGTCGCTGGCCCAGCAGGTCGAGCAGCGCGAGACCATGGCGATCCAGTACACCATCGAATTGCGCCGCATGCTCAACGAAGTGCCGGTGCAGGACGGCGTGCGCCAGTTCCTGTTCCAGGTCTGGGCCGACGTGCTGGCCACGACCGGCGTGCGGCACGGCGCCCAGAGTGACCAGACCCGCGCGATGAAGCGCGCCGCCGCCGACCTGATCTGGTCGGCCAGCGCCAAGGTCACGCGCGAGGAACGCGCCGAAGTCATCCGCCGCCTGCCTGCGCTGCTGAAGGCGCTGCGCGAGGGCATGGGTGTGGCCGGTCTGGACACCGCCCGCCAGGACGAGCAGATCCGCCAGCTCAACGATTCGCTCGCGGCCGCCTTCACTGCCAAGGCGGCGGTCATTCCCCACGAGCGGCTCCAGGAGATGATGGAGCGCCTGGAGACGCTGGAAGAACTGCTGCCCGAGGCCGCCGATGTCGCCATCGACGAAGCCACCGTGCTCGATCTTTCCGGCCACGAGAGCGCGGATCTCGAGGTGGTCACCGACGGCGGCTCCATGCCCACTCAGGCCATGGTCGCATGGGCGCGTGAGCTTCAGGTGGGCAGCTGGTACATGCTGGACTACCGGGGCCGCAACGAAGCCATGCAGCTCGCATGGCAGGGGCTGCGCAAGCAGCTCAGCCTGTTCGTGGGGCCGAAGGGGCGTTGCGTGCTGTTCCAGCAGCAGCGTCTCGCGGCGTTTCTGCAGGCCGGGTTGATCCTGCCGGCGCAGGACGAGGCGCTGACGGTCCGCGCGACGCGCAGCGCCCTGGCCAAGCTGGACGTGGACGCTTCGGTCCTGGACAACTGATACGCGGTACCGGGTGCTGGGTGCTGGGCGCCCGGAGCGGGCGCCTCGGCCTCAGTTGATGACGCGGTCTTCCGGGGCGACGAAGAGTTCGTCGAGGATCAGCGCGTCGGGCTCCTCGCCGAGGCTCCAGAACACCATCAGGACGATGATCTTCACGTCATCGAGGTCCATCGGGCCGCTGCCCACGGCTGTGGCCCGGTCGATGACCATCTCGCGCATGGGCGGCGGCAGGACGCCGGCGGATTCAAGGAAGCGGATGAACCCTATGGACTCATCGCCCATCAGCTCATGCTCGGCTTCGGTGTAGACGCGGTGGCTTCCGGCCTGCTGGCTTGCGACATTGGCCTCGGCGCTCACGGCGAGGCCGTCGAGCCAGCGAAGGGCGTCCTGGATCTCGTCGCGCTCGAACCCGGCAGCCGACAGCTTGCGCGACAACTGCTTGTGGTCCGGACAGGCATCCGGGCGCCAGTAGTTTTCGTACAGGTACACGAGCACATCGAACATCGATTCACTATACCCCAGCGCGGCGCTGGAACAGCCCTCCGGGCAGTCGGGCCACCTGGCCCTCCAGCTCCAGTTCCAGCAGGCGGACATTCAACTCGGCGGCCGACCAACCGGTTCGCGCGCCCAGCGCATCCAGCGTCATCGGGTCGTATCCGAGCGCTTCCAGCAAGGGGTTGGCGGCATCGGGTTCGTCAGACCCCGTCTGTTGCCCCGTTTCGGCCAGCGGCAACCGCGCCTGCAGACCGGGCTGCAGTTCCTCCAGCACGTCGGCGGCCGATTCCACCAGCTTGGCGCCCTGGCGGATCAGCGCGTGGCAACCGCGTGCCTGCGGCGCATGGATGGAGCCCGGAATCGCGAAGACCTCGCGTCCGGCCTCCAAGGCCATCCGCGCTGTGATCAGTGAGCCCGATTTCAGGGCCGCCTCGACCACCAGTGTGCCGCGCGACATCCCGGCGATGATCCGGTTGCGCATCGGGAAGTGCTCGGCGATGGGCGGTGTGCCGGGGGTGAACTCGGACAGGATCAGGCCGTGCTCGCGGACCCGCTTCGCCAGCGCCCGGTGGCGCGCCGGGTAGACCTGGTCCGGCCCCGTGCCGACCACGGCCACGGTGCTGCCGGCGCCCGCCAGCGCGCCCTCATGGGCGGCGCCGTCGATACCCGCTGCCAGGCCCGACACCACGCACCAGCCCGAATCGCTGAACGTGCGGGCGAAGTCGCGCGCGGTGTCCAGGCCCTGCGCCGTGGCGTGCCGGCTGCCCACGATGGCGAGCAGCGGCTGCGCCAGGCAGGCGGGGTCGCCCTCGGCGAACAGCATCAGGGGAGGATCGGCGGTCTGCAGCAGGGGCTCGGGGTAGGCCGGGTCGCCCAGGGTCCAGATGGCGCGCAGCGGGCCGCCGGCCAGCCAGGCTTCGGTGGCCGCCAGCCGCGCCGCGAATTCGGGAGGGTCCTTCGCGAGGCCTTCCGCTGCAGCACCGGCGGCGCTGCGGCGCGCTGCCGGGCTTGCCCGCATGATTTCGCAAGGTCCGCCAAAGGCGGCCAGAAGCCGGCGCGCGGTGCTGCGGCCGACCCCTTCGGTCAGCAGCAACCGAAGCCAGGCTTCGAGTTCGGCGGCGTCGAGCGAGCCCAGGACGGGCTCAGGGCTGGGTGAAGCGGTCGCCTGGGCGGACCGGATCCTGGACGTTCAGGATCAGTGCGTAGGACACGCGCTCGAAGGTGCGGAACACGAAGAGCAGGCCATGGCGCTCGTCCGGGAGGCGCAGGGGCACGGGCTTGGTGTCGGGGTTGGTGCGGTCCAGGGCAGCGGTGCCGGTGCGCCACAGCGCCAGCACGTGGCCACGCTCCATGCCGTCGCGGGCGCCGCGGTTCAGCGCCACGATCTGGTTCTGGCCGCCGGTGAGCGAATCGCCGTAGATGGAGACGATGCGGCCGTCGACGGGCGCGTTCGGCGCGTGCGGCGCGTAGGCGCTCAGGTCGCGCTGCGGCACCGGGCTGAGGCGGTCGCCGACGCCGGCTTCCATGCGCAGGTCGTTGATGCGGAAGGTGGCGGGCACGATTTCCGGCTTGCCGTCGGCGCCGACGCGGTCCTCGCCGGCGCGCACGAAGCCGGCCGTGCCGACATACCGGGCCTCGAAACCGAGAACCTCGCGGGTTTGCGGGTCGAGCAGGGGCTTCGCTTCGCGGAAGAGCCGGAAATCGCGGGCGCCGCCGAGATCGCCGCGCACATAGGCGGTCTCGCCACGGGACAGCAGCACACGGCCCTCCTGGGTGGCCACGATGCGGGGCGCCGTGTCGAGCGCGTTGGTGTCGAACACCACGGCGTCGTTCAGGAACGGGCCGATCAGGTGCAGCGGGATCGATGCGATGGCGCCGTTGTCCAGCAGCTGGCTGCGCACGCGCGGGCTCAGCTTGACGGTGTTGCTGGGCGCGCCGGAGCCGGCCTGGGCCAGCTGCAGCGTGGCGCGCCCGTTGGCCTTCACGAGCACCAGGACCTGCCCCGGGTAGATGAGGTGCGGGTTGCGGATCTGGTCGAGGTTCATGCCCCAGAGCTCCGGCCAGCGCCACGGGGTGGTCAGGAAGATCTTCGAGATGTCCCACAGCGTGTCGCCACGCTGGACGGTGTGAGATTCGGGTGCGTTGGGCGCCAGTTCCGACAGGGGCACGCCGGTCTGCGCCACCTGCTGCGCGGTGCTGCGCATCGCGGGGGTGACGGGAAAACTCGGCTCGTTGGCGGCCGCCGGAAGCGCCGCCAGCGCCGCGAGCAGTGCCGCAACGAGGGCTGCGGGACGGGCGCGGGGGCCGGTACGGGCGATGGAGCTCATGCAGCGGGTCTCCGGGTGCTGGGCACCCTCGGCAGGGGGTGTCACAATCGCACCGTATCTAAGGTCATGGCACCGAGGCGAGCCGCCGCCAGCGCGGCCTGCCAAAATCTTCATCTGTTCCGGGAGATTCTGCCCCTAAACCCTTGATATCGCAACGAAAGTAGCCGGTTGTTGGCCTGCCTGTGCAACCCTTCACGGCCTCCGTCGTTGTGATGCACCCACAGCTGAAACCCTCTGTTTCCCTTTACGTCATGGCGTTGCTGAGCATCCTTCGTTACCCCGATCCCCGGCTGCACACCGTGGCCCGGCCCGTGGACCAGGTCGACGACCGCATCCGCCGCCTGGTCGACGACATGGTCGAGACCATGTACGAGGCCGAGGGCGTCGGCCTGGCCGCCACCCAGGTGGACGTGCACGAGCGCGTGATCGTGATGGACACCTCCGACTCGCGTGACAAGCCGCTGGTGCTGATCAACCCGGAGCTCGTCGCGCGCAGCGAGGACATGAACCAGGTCGAGGAAGGCTGCCTGTCGGTGCCGACCATCTACGACAAGGTGCGCCGCCATGCCCGCGTGGCCGTCCGCGCCCTCGGCCGCGACGGGCAGGTCTTCGAGCGCGAGGCCTCCGGGCTCACCTCGGTGTGCATCCAGCACGAGATGGACCACCTGATGGGCAAGGTCTTCGTCGAGTACCTGAGCCCCTTCAAGCGCGACCGCATCCGGTCGCGCATGCTGAAGAAGGCGCGCGAAGACAAGTCGCCCGCTTGAGCGCCACCCTGGGCGCCCCTTGAGCGACTCCTCCAGCGCCCCCTCGAGCGCCTCCCGGACGCGCATCGCCTTCGCCGGTACGCCGGAGTTCGCTGCCGTGGCGCTGCGCGACCTGCACGCCGCCGGATTCGAAGTCGTGCTGGTGCTGACCCAGCCCGATCGCCCGGCCGGCCGAGGCATGAAGCTCCATGCCTCGGCTGTCAAGCAGTTCGCCCTCGACCACTGCATGCCCGTGATCCAGCCCCGCAGCCTGCGCCTGGACGGCAAGTTCCCCGACGACGCCGCTGCGGCGCGCGACGCCCTGCGCGCCGCAGCGCCGGATGTCATGGTGGTCGCGGCCTACGGCCTGATCCTGCCGACCTGGGTGCTGGAACTCCCCGCCCGCGGCTGCCTCAACATCCACGGCTCGCTGCTGCCGCGCTGGCGCGGGGCTGCGCCCATCCACCGGGCCATCGAGGCCGGCGATGCCGAAACCGGCATCACCATCATGCAGATGGACGCTGGCCTGGACACCGGGGCCATGCTGCTGTCGGCCGCCGAGCCGATCCGCGCCGACGACAGCACCGGCACGCTGCACGACCGCCTGGCCGCGCTCGGCGGCCGGCTCGTCGTGCAGGTGCTCCTGGCGCCGACGCTGGCGCCCGTGGCGCAACCGGCCGAAGGTGTCACGTACGCACACAAGGTGGACAAGTCCGAGGCGCGGATCGACTGGCGGCAGCCCGCAGCAGTGATCGAACGGCGTGTGCGGGCCTTCGACCCCTTCCCGGGGGCGGCTTTCGAGGTCCAGGCCGGGGTCGATGCCGGGGCACGGGTCGGAAATGACGTCGGGGCCAGGGCCGAGCCCGTCAAGCTATGGCGTGCCGCCCTCGCACCCGGCGCCGGCGAGCCCGGCACCGTCCTGCCGGCGCCCGCCGGGCGCTGCGTCGTCGCGTGCGGCGACGGGGCGCTGGAGCTGCTGGAACTGCAGCGACCCGGCGGCCGGCGCGGCCCGGCCGCGTCCTTCCTGGCGGCGCATCCGCTCGCTGCGGGCACACGACTCGGCTGAAACGGGGGTCAAGTCGGCGCCGGATGCGCCGATACATCCCTCATGGCCACCCGTCATCGCCTCCTGCTGCTGCTCGCCCCCCTGGCGCTGGGCGCCTGCGACCTGCTCGGCATCGAGCCGCTGAGTGCCGTCCAGGCCCGGCGCGAGGCCGAGGGCAAGGCGGTCGGCAGTGCCTGCCGCCACGCCGGCCGGGCCATCGAGGATTGCTACACGCTGAATCGCAAGGCCGACAAGGCTGCCGTCTTCGCCGGCTGGCGCGAGATGAACGACTACATGACCGAGAACAAGATCGAGGTCGTGGCGCCTTCCATCCCGACGCCGGAGGCGCTGGCCTCCAAGTCGTCCGAGGAGGAAGCGGTCGTCGAGACGAAGCCCGCGAAGGGCGACAAGGCCGACAAGGGCGACAAGGGCGCCAAGGCGGCCCATTCCACCAAGGGCGGTTGACGCACCCGCGTCCTCATTCCGTCGCCTGAGGCGGCAGGCTGTCGCATTCCGCTCACCGTTGGCCGTCCGGCACGGCACAGTCCGTTCCCGACACCACCTCCGGGATCCACGACATGTCCACCCTTCCCCGCCGCACTTTGCTGGTCGTTGCCTTCGCCGGTGCATTCACGGGCCTGGCTCTGGCCGAAACCGTCACCGGGTCCGGACGCATGCTCGCCGAGAGCCGCGCCGCGGCCGGCTTCGAAGCCGTGCTGCTCGAGGCCTCGATGAAGCTGGTCGTGCGCCAGGGCAGCCAGGAGGCGGTGCAGATCCGGGCCGACGACAACCTGCTGCCGCTGATCGAGACCGTGGTCGAGACGCGCAGCGGGCAGCCGACGCTGGTCGTG
>CAJAES010000101.1 GCA_903938815.1 uncultured beta proteobacterium | reverse complement strand
CTGCCGCCGCCAAGCGACACCACCGCCAGGCCGAGCGCGCGGGTGTCCATGCCTGCCACGAAAACGTTGTGCGAGGCGGGCACCGGGACGATGACGGGGGCAACCGGCAGGCCGGCATCGCGCAGCACATCGCGCGGCCCACCGAGTGCGGCCGCCATGCGCGCGAAGCGCTCTGCCGCATCGCCGCCGGCCCAGGCCGCGGCGATGCGGGCCTCGCCTTCGGCCGGGCTCGCGGCCAGGCCGCCCTGGTGCAGCACGCGGCCGCACAGCGCCAGTGTCACGGCGCGCAGGCGCGGCTCGCAGGCCTCGGGGCCGTCTTTCAAGGCCGACAGCGCCTCGGCTGTCTCCAGCGCGTTGCCGGCGGTCGTGCCCAGCACCTGGTCCATGTCGGTCAGCAGCGCCACCGTGGGCAGGCCCGCACCGCGCGCCACGGCCACCAGCGAGCGCGCCAGCGTCCGGGCCTCTGCGCGCGTGGGGCAGAAGGCGCCGTTGCCCACTTTCACGTCCATCACCAGCGCCTGCAGGCCGGCCGCGAGCTTCTTGCTCAGGATGCTCGCAGTGATGAGCGGCACCGATTCGACGGTGGCGGTGACATCGCGCACCGCATAGAGCCGGCGGTCGGCCGGTGCCAGCCCGGGGCCGGCGCCGACGATCGCGCAGCCCGCCGCACGCAGCGCGGCCAGCAGTTGCGGGCGGCCGGGGTTCACGGTGTAGCCGGGCAGCGCTTCCAGCTTGTCCAGCGTGCCGCCGGTGTGCCCGAGGCCGCGCCCGCTGATCATCGGCACCACGCCGCCGCAGGCGGCCACCAGCGGCGCCAGCAGCAGGCTCACCTTGTCGCCCACGCCGCCGGTGGAGTGCTTGTCGATCACCGGGCCGGGCAGGCCGGCGTCGTCCCAGCGCAGGATCTCGCCCGAACGCGTCATCGCGGCCGTGAGTGCCACGGTCTCGGCGGTGTCCATGCCGCGCAGCACCACGGCCATGGCGAAGGCGCCCACCTGCGCGTCGCTCCAGGACCCGTCCACCAGCCCCTGCACGAAGGCCTGCACGGCCTCGTCGCCGAGCGTGCCGCCGTCGCGCTTGGCGCGGATCAGCTCCTGCGGCAGCCACATGTCAGTTCAGCCGCGTGACGCGCGGCTGCGCATCGGCCGCCCCGCCTTCGCGGACGAAGGCTTCGAGCGCATCGATGTCCATGGGCCCGGTGACCCGTTCGCGGCCGCCCTTCAGCGCGAGGAAGTTGTCGCCGCCGTCGGCCAGGAACGTATTCACGGTCACCCGCACGCGGTCGTCGGGGCCGATGGCGCGGCCTTCGAGCCGCAGGCTGCCGGGCTGCACTCGGCGGCCCGCGGGCTGAGCGGCGTCCCAGGCGTAGCCGAAGCCGCGCGAGGCCTGAAGCACGCGCGGAAACGGCTGGCCGGCCCACTGCTGCTCGAGAAGCTGCACCAGTTCGGCGCCGGTGAGGGTGAGCGTGACGAGGTTGTTGTAGAACGGCTGCACGGTGAACAGGTGCTCGTAGCGCAGCGCGCCGTCGGCATCGGGCGCCAGATCGGCGCGCAGGCCGCCGGGGTTCATCAGCGCCAGCTGCGCGCCTGCGCCGCGCGTGGCGGCGAGTTGCGCGTCGGCCACGAAACGGCCCACCGGGGATTCGCCGCTCGGCGCCGGCTCGCGCGACAGCGCCGCCGGCAGGCGGCCCACCACGCGCCGGGCCAGAGGCACCACGCGCTGCGCGAACTCCGCCACCAGCGCCGCCATGCGCGGGTCTGCCGCGAAGCGATCGGTGCGCACCACCACGTTGTCGGCGCGCGCATCGAGCACGTCGCCGGTCCGGCGGTCCAGGCTGAGCTCGATCTCCGACAGCACGGTGCCGTACTGGTCGGCGCTGGTGACGAGCCGGCCGCCGACACGGCAGTTGTAGGCCCGGTGCGTGTGGCCGCTGATGACGGCGTCCACGGCCGGGTGCAGCCGCTCGACGATGCCGACGATGGGGCCCGACAGCCCGGGGCAGTCGTTCGGGCCGCGGGCCGGGAAACCGCCTTCGTGGATCAGCAGCACGATGGCCTGAATGCCCTGGGCCTGCAGCGCCGGCACCAGCGCGTTGACAGTCTCGGCTTCGTCGCGGAATTCGAGCCCGGCCACGCCCGAGGGCACGACGATGCTCGGCGTGGCCTTCAGCGTGAGCCCGATGAAGGCCACCGGGATGCCCTCGAAACGCTTCACCACGTAGGCCGGCAGCAGCGTGCGGCCGGTGGCGACATCGACCGTGCTGGCGGCCAGATACTGGAAGCCGGCCAGGCCCTGCAGGCGCAGCAGCTCCGCCGCGCCGCGGTCGAACTCGTGGTTGCCCACGGCGCTGGCAAACAGGCCCATCGCCGAGAGCGCCTGCACGGTGGGCTCGTCCTTGAACAGCGCCGAGATCAACGGGCTCGCGCCGATCAGGTCCCCGGCGGCGACGAACACGTGATTCGGGTTCTTCGCGGCCGACTCGCGCACCGCGGTGGCCAGGTGCGCCGCGCCGCCGGCCGGCACCGTGAGCGTCTTGCCGGGGTTGGCCGGGTCGGGCTGGCGAAAGCCGCCCCGCGGTGTCTGCAGGTTGCCGTGGAAATCGTTGATGGCCAGGACCTTGACGCGCACCGGGCCGGCGGGCGGCGGGCTCGCACAAGCGGCCAGGAGTGCGAGCGGCAGCAGCAGCGCGGCCAGGCGGATCAGCATGTCAATACCCCTGCGAGAGCGCGGCCGGCGCGGCGCCGCCGAGCACGGCTTCGATGTCATTCAGCAGGCCGCTGGCGCCCAGGCGCAGGCGCTGCGGGCCGACGGCGGAATCACCCAGGATCTCGCGCACGAGGCCGATGTAGAGCGCGGCATCGGCCACCGTGCGCACGCCGCCCGAGGCCTTGAAGCCGGCCGTCGCGCCCGGTGTCGCGGCGATGGTCTCCAGCAGCGCGCGCGCCGCCGCCGCGGTGGCGCCCACGGGCACCTTGCCGGTGCTGGTCTTGAGGAAATCGGCGCCTTCGGCCAGCGCCAGCGCGGCGGCCCGGCGGATCAGCGCGTCGTCCGCCAGCTCGCCCGTCTCGAGGATGACCTTCAGCCGCAGGCCTTCGCAGGCCCGGCGCACCGCTGCCAGCAGCGCGGCGGCGGTGCGGTCGTCGCCCGCCTGCAACGCGCGCCAGGGCAGCACCACGTCCACCTCCTGTGCGCCGGCCTGCACGATGGCGGCGGTGTCGCGCACGGCGGCCGCGACATCGGTGCCGCCGTGCGGAAAGTTGGCCACGGCGGCAATGGCCACCGCGGCAGGCGCCTCGCGCCGCGCGAACGCGGCCAGCCGCGGCCAGACGCACAACGCGGCGGGTGCCCCGAACGGCCCGGCGGCACGGGCCGCGAGGGCGGCGATGTCGGCCTCGGTGTCGGCGTCGTTCAGGCTGGTCAGGTCCAGGCAGGCGAGTGCTGTCCGGGCCGTCTGGGCCGTCTGGGCCGTCTGGGTCGCTGGAGCCTCGCTGGCCGTGCGGTCGATGTCGTTCATGCCAATCCTTCCAGGCGCGGCAGCAGGGCCGAAAACAGCCGCAGCGCGTCGGCCGACGCCGCCTCGGCGCTGGCCAGGGTGTGGGCATGGCTCAGCCGTTCGGCCGACAGCCCGCAGCCCATGTTGGTGATCATCGACAGCGCCAGCACCTTCAGCCCGGCATGCCGCGCGAGGATGGTCTCGGGCACCGTGCTCATGCCCACGGCCTGCGCGCCCAGGCGCTGCAGCATCCGGATCTCGGCCGGCGTCTCGAACTGCGGGCCCAGCACCCAGGCGTAGACACCGTGGTGCAGCGGCACGCCGCACGCGGCGGCAGCCGCATCGGCCGCAGCGGCGAGCGCGGGGTCGTAGGCCCGCGCCATGTCGACGAAGCGCTCGTTGCCGGGCTCGCCGTGCAGCGGGCTGCGCTGCACGATGTTCAGGTGGTCGTCCAGGCACATCAGCGAGCCCGGGGGCATGGCCGGGTCCAGGCTGCCTGCAGCATTGGTCTGCACCAGCGCGCGCACGCCCGCCGCGGCCAGCGTGCGGATCACCCCCTTCATGGCCGCCGCGTCGCCGTCCTCGTAGGTGTGCTTGCGCCCGCTGAGCAGCAGCACCTCGATGCCGCCGAGCAGGCCGGCGCGCACGCGACCCGTGTGGCCCGCCACGCCGAGCACCGGGAATGCGGGCAGCTCGGCATAGTCGATCTCGACACGCGGAACCAGCGCATCACCCAGCACGCGCCAGCCGGAGCCCAGCAGCACCGCGATGCGCGGCACGCGGCCGCCGCAGCGCTCCTGCAGGGTCCGGGCGCTCGCCTCGATG
>CAJAES010000100.1 GCA_903938815.1 uncultured beta proteobacterium | reverse complement strand
GCCTCGGCGTGCAGCAGCACGCGCAGGCCCCGGACCTTCAGGACGATCTGGCCGGCCTCCGGGGAATCAGTCATCGATGCGCACATCCAGAACGTCGCGCAGCCAGTCGCCCATGGTCTGCACGATGAGCGTGATGACCAGGATCACGGCCGCCGGCGCCGCCGCCACCCACCACGAGAAGATGAGATGGTCGCGCCCGTCGCCCACCATGCGGCCCAGCGATGCGGTGGGCGGCTGCACGCCGATGCCCAGGAACGACAGCGAGGATTCCAGCAGCAGGATGGCCGGGAAGTTCAGCGTGAGCAGCACGATCAGCGGGCCGGCGATGTTGGGAAGCACATGGCGCAGCGCGATCGACGACGAAGAGGCGCCGAGCGCGCGCGCGGCCTCGATGTAGGGCATCTCGCGGATCTGCAGCACCTGCCCCCGCACGATGCGGGCATACGTCTCCCAGCGCGCCAGCCCCACCAGCAGGATCAGCACCGGGATGTCCGAGCCGAACACCGCGATGCCCACCAGCACCAGCAGCAGGAAGGGCACGGCGATGAACACGTCCACCACGGTCATCACGATGCGGTCCACCCAGCCGCCCGACAGGCCCGCCGCCAGGCCCGCCGACACGCCGACCACGGCGCTCACCAGCAAGCCCAGCAGCGCGATGCCGACGCTCACCCGGATGCCGTGGATGCAGCGGCTGAGCAGGTCGCGGCCGAGTGGGTCGGTGCCCAGCCAGTGGCCGGGCTCGTAGCCCTCCATGCCGAACGGCGCCCGCAGCTTGAGCAGGATCTGCGTCGCCAGCGGGTCGTGCGGCGCCACCCACGGTGCGAAGAGCGCCGCCAGCGCGATTGCGGCAGCGACGACGACACACGCGCGGATCAGGCCCGGCATCCGCCGCCAGGCGAGGCGGCCGCGCAGCGAGGTGGGCGCCCGCGGGCCGGCTTCGGCGATGTCCGGCTTGGCGTGGCCGGGTGTCGGGGCCGCGATGGGTTCGTTCACGGTGTCAGCTCTCCACCCGCACGCGGGGGTCGGCCAGTGCGTAGAGCAGGTCCACGGCCAGGTTCACGCCGACCACCACCACGGCGTAGGCGATGACGCCGAACTGCAGGATGGGAAAGTCGCGGCGCGAGACGGACCCCGTCAGCACCTTGCCGACGCCGGGCCATGAGAACACCGTCTCGACGATCAGCGAGCCGTTCACGAGCCCGGCCACTTCCAGGCCGATGACGGTGATGAGGGGCAGCAGCGCGTTGCGCAGGGCATGCAGGCCGATCACGCGGGGCTCGCGCAGGCCCTTGGCGCGCGCGGTGCGCACGTAGTCCTGGTTCAGGACGTCCAGCATGGTGCTGCGCATGTAGCGCGCGTTCACGGCCATCAGCGGCAGCGCCAGCGTGAGGGTCGGCAGCACGTAGTGCGCGGGTGTGGATGCGCCGGTGCTGGGCAGCCAGTTGAGGTGGTAGCCGAACACCAGGATCAGCGCGATGGCCATGATGAAGCCCGGCACGGCGTAGCCGACGAAGGCGAGCGCCATCGCCATGCGCCCCACGGCGCGGCCACGCCACAGCGCGCCCGCCAGCCCGAGGGGCAGGCCCACGGCGGTGCCCACCAGCAGCGCCAGCCCGGCGAGCTGCAGCGTCGGTCCCATGCGCTCGGCATAGACCTGCACCACTGGCCGCCGCTCGACGATGCTCACGCCGAACTCGCCGCGCGCGATGTTGCGCAGGTAGGTGCCGAACTGCTGCAGCAGGGGCTGGTCCAGCCCCCACTCGCGCTCGAGCTCGACGATCTGCTCGGGCGTGGCGCCGTCGCCGTACAGCAGGTCCACAGGCGAGCCCGTCATCCGGATCGCGCCGAAGCAGCCCGCCAGCACCAGCAGCACCGTCAGCAGCGCGCGGCCGCTGCGCCATGCAAGGAATCGGATCATCGTCGGTCGGCGCGCGGCCCAGGTCTGCCGGCTGTCCGCTCAGCGGCCCTTGACCGAAACCTGCCCGGCGCGGAAGGTGAGCTCATAGGGGCGCTGCGCCGTCGGAATGCGCCACTCGATGTCGTCACGCATCGCGTAGCTCTCGTAAGGCTGGTACAGCACGATCCAGCCGCTCTCGGCGTCGGCCAATTCCTGCAGCTTGCGGTAGGCCGCCACGCGTTCCCGGGAGTCGGTGGCGAAGCGGGCCTTCTCGTAGGTGGCGTTCCAGTCCGGGTGGGTGGGCTTCCACAGGCCACGCTTGGCGACCCAGGAGCCGGCGGACCAGTGCGTGTCGAAGGCGCCCATCGGGTCGGGGTAGTACATCGGGTTCGACCACGGCCGCATGTGCACGTTGGTGTGGTCGCCGCTGCCGAAGAAGGCCTCGCTCTGCTTGAGCCGCACGTTGATGCCGACCTTCTTCCACATGTCGGCCACCGCCTGCGCGCCGAGATCGCCGTACAGGTAGTACTCGGGGAAGAACGTGATCTCGATCGGCTCGCCCTGGTAGCCGGCCTTCTTCAGCAGCGCCTTGGCGGCTTCGGGATCATGCCGGTAGAAGTTGAGGTCGGGCATGTACAGCGGCTCGCCGTATTCGGCGAACTGGTGCGCCTTCGGCGCCTTGCCGCGCCCGCTCCACAGCGCCTTGACCAGCAGTTCGCGGTCGATGGCCAGGTTCAGCGCGCGGCGCAGGTCGGGGTTGGCCATCTGCGGATGGCTCATGTTGATCACCCAGATGTGGAACAGCGGCAGCGCCGCGCCCACGATGCGATGGCCCTTGACGCGGGTCACCGCGGCCTCCTGGTCGGGCGGCACGTTGGTGATGAAGTCCACTTCCTTGTTGACCAGCGCGGTGATGCGCGCGGCCACTTCCGGGATGCGCACGTAGGTGAGCTTGTCGAACGGCGCGCGCTCGCCCCAGAACCTGTCGTGCCGCACCAGGACGGCCTGCTCGTTCGGGCGCAGCGAATCCACCATGTAGGGGCCGGTTCCCACCGGCTTCAGCCCGGCGGCGTCGAGGCCGACCTTCTCGACGTATTCCTTCGAGGTGATGCCCGCGTTGCGCGCCGACAGCAGGGTCTCCATCAGCGGGTCGGGCCGCACGGTGTGGATGCGCACCGTGAGCCGGTCCACCACGTCCACCGACTTGAAGTTGTAGAAGAAGCGCCCGTTGCTCGCGCGGAATCGCGGGTCCTTGGGCTGGAAGACGCGCTCGAGCGAGTACTTCACGTCCTCGGCGTCCATGGTCGTGCCGTCGTGCATCACGACACCGTCGCGCAGCTTCAGCTCCATGGTGGTCGGCGCCACCATCTTCCAGCCCGTGGCCAGGCCGGGCACGAACTTCAGCGGGCTGGCGTAGTTGTCGCGCTCGATCAGCGTGTCGAACAGGTTGTGCAGGAACTGCGCCTCGTTGTTGCCGGTGGCCTCGTTCACGTCCAGCGTGCGGACGTGCGAGGCCACGCCGATGCGCAGCTCGCGCGGCTGGGCCTGCACGGCCAGGGTCGCCAGGGCGGTGGTCGCGAGCACCAGCACGCGGGCCGCGGCCCGCGTCATTCGGGTCGACATGAAAGAACTCCGGTTGAATTCAGATGAAGCGGCTGCGCAGCCTGGACGACGCCAGGTCGATCAACGAGACGCAGGCCACGAGGATGATCAGCACGGCGCAGGTCTGCGCGTACTGGAAGCCACGGATCACTTCGAACAGCACGACGCCGATGCCGCCCGCCCCGACCATGCCCACCACGCTGGCCGAGCGCACGTTGCTCTCGAAGCGGTAGAGGGTGAAGCTCAGCCACAGCGGCATCACCTGCGGGATGACGCCGAAGACGATCTCCACCAGCTTGTGCGCGCCGGTGGCGCGGATGCCCTCCACGGGCCTCGGGTCGATCGCCTCCACGGCTTCGGAGTACAGCTTGGCCAGGGTGCCCGTGGTGTGCACCGCCAGCGCCAGCACGCCGGCGAACGGGCCCAGGCCCACGGCCACGATGAACAGCATCGCGAACACCATCTCGTTGATGGCGCGGCAGGCGTCCATCAGGCGCCGCATGGGCTGGTACAGCCACGCCGGCGCGATGTTCGCGCTGCACATCAGCCCGATCGGCACGGCCGTCACCACGGCCAGCAGCGTGCCCCACAACGCGATGTGGACCGTGATGACCATCTCGCGCAGGTAGATGCGCCAGTCGGCGAAGTCGGGCGGGAAGAACTCGCGTGCGTAGATGCCGATGTTGCCGGAGTCGCGCACGAGGTCGAGCGGGCGGATCTCTGCGCCGCGCCAGGCCCAGGCCAGGAACCCGAGCGCCAGGGCCCAGCCCAGGTAGTACAGCCACCCCGGCCGCTCGTCGGCGGCGCGTTGGCGCAGCCGTTCGAGCGATGCAGCGGTGACGGCCGGTGCGGCTGTGGCGGCGTTCACTTCTTCAGCGCTGCCAGCTTGCGGTCGATCTCCGCCATCAGCTTCGTGCGCTCGTCGGGCGAGAGCTTCTCGTCGGTCTCCGCCTTGCGGCGGTCACGGAAGAGCTCGAGCTGCCGGATCGGGATCAACTGGTCGTTGTTGCTGTCGCGAAAGCCGCCGTAGTTGTAGATGTTCTTCAGGATCGCCTTCTCCGCCGGGTCGCTCTTGGCGTAGCCGAGCACGAAGGTCTTCAGCTTGGCGCGGACGGCGGGGTCGAGGTCCTTGCGCCAGACGAAGGGGTCGCTCGGGATCAGCGGGCTGCGCCACAGCACGCGCAGCTGCTGGAACAGCTCGGGCTTGGTGGCCTCGAGCTTGCCCATGTCCTCGGTGTTGTTGGTGGCGACGTCCACCTGCTTTGCCAGCACCGCCTGGATGTTGGCGCCGTGGCTGGCGCTGCGGATGGTCTTGAAGGCCGTCCGGTGATCGACGTTGTTCTGCGCGAAGACGTAGAACGTGGGCACCAGGAAGCCCGAGGTGGAGTTGGGGTCGCCGATGCCGAAGTTCAGGTTCTTGCCATTCTTGAAGACGTCGTCGAGCGTCTGGTAGGGCGAGTCCTTGTGGGTGATCAGCAGCCCGTGGTAGCCGAAGGTTCCGTCGGCATACATCACTTGCGCGAAGATCTCGCCGTTGGCCCGGTCCACGGCCTCCATCGCGGCCTTGTTGCCGTACCACGCCACCTGCACCTTGTTGAAGCGCATGGCCTCGATCACGCCGGCGTAGTCGGGTGCGTAGAACGACTTGATCGTCAGCCCGGTCTTCTTCTCCATGTCGCGGAAGAAAGGCTCCCAGCGCTCGCGCTGCGCGCTGGCCGCGTCGGTGGCGATGATGCCGAAGCTGATCTCCTGCGCCTGGGCGGCGAGGGTGGCTCCGAGCGTGGCGAGCGCCAGGGCCCAGGTGCGGATGGTCTTCATGGGTCGTCCTTCGTGAATGGAGAAGTTCAGGCCACCAGCGACAACGCGGGCGGTGCAGACGGTTCGTCGGCCAGTTCGTCCTGGATCAGTTCCTCGGAGGCCGAGCCGTAGAGCGACCTCAGGAACGAGGGCGTCAGCGCGCTGGTCGGGCCGTCGAACACGAGTTCGCCCTGGCGCAGCGCCACGACGCGCTGGCAGTAGCGGCGCGCCAGGCCGGCGTGGTGCAGGCTCACGATCAGCGTCATGCCCTGGTCGCGGTTGAGCGTCATCAGCAGGTCCATCACGCGCCGCGTGGATTCGGGGTCGAGCGAGGCCACCGGCTCGTCGGCCAGGAGAAGCCGCGCGCCCTGCACCAGCACGCGAGCGATGGCGGCGCGCTGCTGCTGGCCGCCCGACAGCGTGGACGCTCGCTGGAAGGCCTGCGGCCCCAGCCCGATGGACTCGAGCGCGTCGAGCGCGCGGCCCCGCTCCTGCAGCGAGAAGCGGCCGCTCAGGCTGCGCCACAGCGGCAGGTCGGCGGCCAGCCCCGTGAGCACATTGGTCATCACGGGCAGGCGGCCGACCAGGTTGAACTGCTGGAAGATGATGCCCACCTGGCGCCTCAGTCGGCGAACCTCGTCCGACACCCGGCCCGCGGCCTGCAGCGGCTGGTCGAAGAGGTCGATCCGGCCGCTGCCGGCGTCGATGGTTTCCAGCGCGCACAGGCAGCGCAACAGCGTCGACTTGCCCGAGCCCGAGGCGCCGAGCAGGGCCACGCGCTCGCCCTGGCGCACCTCGAGCGCGATGTTCTTCAGGGCGTGGTGCGTGCCGAAGGTCTTGTTGACCTCCTGTACCCGCACCACCCGGCCGGCGCTGTCGCTCACGACGTCGCGCCGCGGGAGCGGTCGACCTTGGCCTGTAGCATCCCGGTGTGCATGGGCGTGTGCGTCGGCATGAACGGACGGCGCTGCGGCCAACGTGACGCGCGGCCGGGTTCGCAGCCCGTCGAGGTGGGCGCGGCCAGCGCGAAGGACCGACGGCTGTTTCCGGCGGCTCCGGCGGTTCCGGCCTGATGCGAACCCGTGCGCTGAACGTCGATCTGCCGCATCATCATTGTCTTTAACCTATGTCAAACTTCATCTCATAAGCAGGTTAGCAATGGTTGATGACGATACGGTGACACCCAGGGGCGCCGGCGCTCCCGCCAGGCTTCCGGCGTCGAAGCGCGAGCCCGGCGTCACCCTGGCGGCGCTGCGCACGTTCGTGGCGGTTGCCGACACGGGCAGCTTCTCGCGCGCGGCCGAGGCGCTGGGCGTGACCCAGCCCAGCGTGTCGATCCAGCTCGCGGCGCTGGAGGAAGCCTGTGGCGTGCTGCTGCTCAGGCGACGCCCGGCGCCGGCGCTCACCGATGCCGGCCGCGAGATGTACGTGCGCGCCCGGCAGGTCCTGGCGCAGCTGGACGCGTTCGACGGCTCGGTGCACGAGCTGCGCGGGCTGCACCGGGGGCGCCTTTCGATCGGGTTCTCCGCGCCGCACTGCGCGCTGCCGCTGGTGGCGTCGTTCATCGGCCGCCATGCCGCGCTCGCGGTGACCACGGCTGTCGGCAACACGGCGTCGCTGCTGGAGGATGTCGGCCGCTGCCGCGTGGATGTCGGGGTGATGACCCTGCCGGGCCCCGACCCTCAGTTCGCCTGCGTGCGCATCGCGTCGCCCCGGCTGGCGGTGTGTGTGCGCGAGGGCGACCCGCTCGCGGCTCTGGCGGCGGTTCACCCGCGGGAACTGGCCCATTCGCGCTTCATCGTGCGCGAGCCGGGATCGATGACGCGCCGTCTGGTCGAGCAGCTCTTCGCAGCCGAGGGTCTCGCGTTCGAGCCGGCGATGGTGCTGGCCGGCCGCGAGGCGATGCGCGAGGCCGTGGCCGCGGGCCTGGGCGTCGGGGCGCTGTTCGACGACGAACTGGCTGGCGACGCGCGCCTGCGGGCGGTGCCGCTGCTGGGGCGCGTCCCCGCGTCAGGCGTCTACGCGGTCGCGCTGAACGAGTCGCTCGAGATCCCGTCGGTGCGGGCCTTCATCGATCATGCGGCGAGCGCGGCCCTTTCGCCGCAGCCTGATCGATCAGCGGCAGGAACCACTCGAACGAAGGCGGCTGCGCGTCAGGATCCTTCGCGACGTCGTCGATCAGCCTGAGCCGCACCGCCGCCTCGCTGCCGGGCAGACGCTCGAACTCCGCCGTCTCGGCGGCCGTCATGGCGCCGCCCTGCAGCGCCAGCGATCGCTTCGAGTCGGTCGACAGCAGGCCGTGGTAATCGGCCCGGGTGCCGCAGAGGTAGCGTTTCGCGGCCACGTGCAGCGCCACCGGCTGCACCACGCCGTCGCCGAACCACCGTGCGAGCCAGCGCGCCCCCCGGTCCTCGTGGCGGTCGTCGATGCCGCCTTGGGCGGGTGCCTCGCCGAGGTCGTGGATCATGTGGCCGACATCGTGCAGCAGCGCGGCGACCACGCCTTCGGCGTTTTCGCCGCGCGCGTGCGCCAGCGCGCCGGACTGCAGCGCGTGCTGCAGCTGGTTGATCCGGGACAGCCCGTAACGCGCGGTGGCCTTGCGGCCGTAGATCTCGAGCAGTTCGTCGTGCAGGGTGGTCATCGGATCCGGCATTGAGTAAGACTTATGTGAAAGTCTAACGGATAGCCTGATAACCGATCGCTTGCAGCAGCTGCGCCATCACCGCCACGGCGATGACGGCCGGTTCCTTGCCGGTGATGCCCGGCACGCCGATGGGGCAGGTCAGCCGCGCCAGGGCCTCGGGCGCTATGCCGCGTTCCTCGAAGCGGTGCAGGAATCGCGCGCGCTTGGTGGCGCTGCCGATCAGGCCCAGGTAGCCGAAGTCGCCGCGCTTCAGGATGGCTTCGGTCAGCCGCAGGTCGAGATCGTGGCTGTGTGTCAGCACCAGGTAGAAGGCGCCGGGCGGCGCCAGCGCCACCTCGGCTTCGACCGGCTCCACGCACAGGCGTTCGATGTGCGGCGGCAGCGGCCCGGCCGGGAATTCGCTCTCGCGCTCGTCGATCCACTGCACGCGGCACTGCTGCTGTGACAACAGATTCACCAGGGCGCGGCCCACGTGGCCGGCGCCGTACAGCTGCAGCGTGAAACGCGGCTCTGCGGCCGGCCACAGCGCCAGGGCCTCGGGTGTCAGCGGCTGCGAGCGCAGCGTCAGCGCGCCGCCGCAGCACTGGCCCAGCGTCGGGCCCAGGGCCACAGTCCAGTCGCCGGCCCGGCCGGCGCGGGCGCGTTCGATGGCCTGCAGTTCCAGGTGCCCGCCGCCGATGGTGCCGGCCACGGCGTCGGTCGCCACCAGCATGCGTGTGCCGGCTTCGCGCGGCACCGAGCCGCGGTGCCGCAGCACTTCGACCAACATCGCCGCGCGGCCGGCGGCAAGCCAGGCCGCTGCCGTGGCGCGCAGCGCGTCGGGTGTCATGCGGCGCCGGCGCGCACCGCGTCCAGCGCGTCCAGCACGGCCTCGGGCGTGGCCGGCGCGCGCAGCGGCGGGTCGATGCGGTGGCCGCCCACGCTGGACACCGCGTCGCGGATGGCCAGCAGCACCGAGAAGGGCAGCAGCAGCGGCGGCTCGCCGACGGCCTTGCTGCGGTGGATGCTGTCGGCCACGTTGCCGTTGTCGTGCAGCGCCACGTTGAAGACGGGCGGGCAGTCGTTGGCCGTCGGGATCTTGTAGGTGCTGGGCGCGTGCGTCATCAGCAGCCCCGTCTTCGGGTGCCACACCAGCTCTTCCATCGTCAGCCATCCCATGCCCTGGATGAAGGCGCCCTCGATCTGCCCGATGTCGAGCGCCGGGTTCAGCGAGCGGCCGACGTCGTGCAGCACGTCGGCGCGCAGCAGGCGGTGCTCGCCCGTCAGCGTGTCGACGATCACCTCGCTCGCGGCCGCGCCGTAGGCAAAGTAGAAGAACGGCCGGCCCTGCAGCGTCTCGCGGTTCCAGTGCAGGCCCGGGGTGGCGTAGAAGCCGTCGCTCCAGAGCTGCACACGGGCGCCGTAGGCCTGCATGACGAGTTGCGCGAAGGGCAGCCCCGCGTGCTGCGGATGCTCGGCCACGAAGGCGTCGAGCCGGTCGCGGATGGTGCGTGCGGCGGCCTGTGCGGCCTTGCCGTTCAGGTCGGTGCCGGTGGATGCGGCCGTGGCCGAGGTGTTGGCCACCTTGTGCGTGTCGGTGGCCGTGACGCGCACCGACCCGAAGGGCACGCCCAGCTCGTGCGCCACCACCTGCGCCACCTTGGTGTTCAGGCCCTGGCCCATCTCGGTGCCGCCGTGGTTCACGAGCACCGAGCCGTCGGTGTACACGTGCACCAGTGCGCCCGCCTGGTTGAAGTGCGCCACGTTGAAGGAGATGCCGAACTTCAGTGGCGTCAGAGCGAGCCCCTTCTTCAGCACCGGGCTCGCGGCGTTGAAGGCGTCGATCTCGCGCCGCCGCGCGGCCAGTTGCGCGGTGTCGGCCAGCCGGGCCACGAGGCCGTGGATGACGTTGTCCTCCACCACCTGCCCGTAGGGCGTGACGTTGTGGGTGTCGGTGCCGTAGAAGTTGGCCTGCCGCACGGCCAGCGGGTCCAGGCCCAGCCGGCGCGCGACGCTGTCGAGGATCATCTCGATGGCCAGCGCGCCCTGCGGCCCGCCGAAGCCGCGGAAGGCGGTATTGCTCTGCGTGTTCGTCTTCGCGCAGTAGCCGTGCAGGCTGACGTTCGGCAGCCAGTAGGCGTTGTCGAAGTGGCACAGCGCGCGCGTCATGACCGGCGGCGAGAGGTCGGCGCTGCAGCCGGCATTGGAGATCATCGAGATCTCCACGCCCAGGATGCGCCCGGCATCGTCGTGGCCCACGTCCCAGTCGAACTCGAAGGGGTGGCGCCTTCCGGTGACGAGGAAGTCGTCGTCGCGGTCCACGCGCAGCTTGACCGGCCGCTTCAGCCGCGCCGCGGCGACTGCCGCCACGCACGCGAAGACGGCCGAGTGGGATTCCTTGCCGCCGAAGCCGCCGCCCATGCGCCGGCAGCTCACCTGCACCCGGTTCGCGGCACGGTGCAGCGCATGCGCCACCACGTGCTGCATCTCGGTGGGGTGCTGTGTCGAGCAGTGCACCAGCAGCGTGTCGTCTTCCTGCGGCAGCGCGTAGCTGATCTGGCCTTCCAGGTAGAACTGTTCCTGGCCGCCGAGGCTGAACGATCCCTGCCAGCGGTGCGGCGCGGTGGCCAGCGCGGCGGCGGTGTCGCCGCGCGCCAGGTGCATGGGCGGCACCACGTACTGGGCCGCGCCGTGCGCCTCGCGGGCGGTCAGCACCGCGGGCAGCGGCTCGCAGCGGATGGCTTCCCTGGCCAGCGCGGCGGCGCGGCGGGCCAGGTCGCGCGTGGTGCCGATGACGGCAAAGACCGGCTGGCCCAGATAGCGCAGCGTCCCGTCCGCCAGGAGGGGGTCGTCGTGAACGATGGGGCCGCAGTCGTTCACGCCTGGAATGTCGGCGGCGGTGAGCACCGCCACCACGCCGGGCAGCGCGCGCAGGCGTTGGAGGTCGATACCGAGCAGGCGGCCGTGCGCCACGGGCGACAGGCCGAGCGCGGCGTGCAGCGTGCCGGCGGCTTCGGGAATGTCATCCACGTACGTGGCCTGCCCGCTGACGTGCAGGTGGGCGGATTCGTGCGGGCGCGAGACGCCGATGACGGGTTCGCTGCCCGTGCCGGCGCCTTCGTCATTCAGGTTCGCAGGCTCGTGCTTCGAGCGGTCCGGCGCGTTCATGCGGCGCTCCAGACCTGCGTGGCGGAGGCCGGCAGCGGATCGTGCGGGCGCGTCTCGAGCCAGAAGCGGTGCAGCAGCGCGCGCACCGAGCGCATGCGGTAGCCGGCGCTGCCGCGCGGGTCGGTCAGGGGCTGGAAGTCCTGCGACAGTGCGGCCTGGGCCGCCAGCAGCGTGGCCTCGGTCCAGGGCTGGCCGGTGACGGCGGTCTCGGTGGCACGGGCGCGCTTCACGGTGGCGGCCATGCCGCCGAAGGCGAAACGCGCCTCCCGCACGGTGTCGCCGTCCAGCGTGACCCGCAGCCCGCAGGCCAGCGCCGAGATGTCGCAGTCGAAGCGTTTGCTGAGCTTGTAGGCGCGCAGCCTTTCGCCCGGCGCCGGCAGCGGCACCTCGATGCGCACCAGCAGTTCGCCCGGGTGGCGCTGGTTCTTCATGTAGTCGAGGTAGAAGCCGTCCAGCGGCAGCCTGCGTTCCACGTCGCCGTGGCGCAGCACCAGCGATGCGTCGAGCGCCATCAGCACCGGCGCGCTGTCGCCGATGGGTGAACCGTTCGCGAGGTTGCCGCCCAGGGTGCCGACATGCCGCACCGGCGGCGACGCGAAGCGCAGCCCCATCTCGCGGAGTTCGGGACGGTGTCCGGCCAGTGCCGCCCAGGCCGATTCCAGCGATGCGCCGGCGCCGATGTGCAGCACGCCGTCGGCCTCGCGGATGTGCCTGAGCTCGGCGACTGCGCCCACGTGGATGAGCGCCGGCATCGGGCGCATCTGCTTGTTGGCCCACAGGCCGATGTCGGTGCTGCCCGCGAGGATGGTGGCCTGCGGCAGCGCCGCGACCTGCGCTGCCAGCGCGTCGAGCGTGCGCGGTGCATCGAAGGTGTCGGTGGCCCCGGTGGCGGGGTTGCGCGCCGCATAGTTCAGCGGCGGGTCGCCTTGCAGCGCGCGCAGCGCCGCGACCGTGGCGCCCGTGTCCGGAAGGCAGGCTGGTGCCTGGAACATGGCCTCGCCGGCATCCAGGATGGGCCGGTAGCCGGTGCAGCGGCACAGGTTGCCCGCCAGCGCGTCGGCCAGTCCGCGACGCGTGGGTGAGGTGCCGGCGGCCAAGTGCTGCTCGTAGCTGGCGGCCAGCGAGACCACGAAGCCCGGTGTGCAGAAGCCGCACTGCGAGCCGTGGCAGGCCACCATGGCCTGCGGTGCGGGGTGGTCGGCGGGCAGGTCCTCCACCGTGCGCAGGGCCTTGCCGTCCAGCGTGGGCAGGAACTGGATGCAGGCGTTGACGGTGCGCCATTCGACGCGGTCGCCGGCCAGTTCGCCCACCATCACCGTGCAGGCGCCGCAGTCGCCTTCGTTGCAGCCCTCCTTGGTGCCGGTGCAGCGCGCGCTCTCGCGCAGCCAGTTCAGGACGCTGGTGGTCGGCGGGGCGTCGGCCACCTCGACGATGGCACCACGGTGGACAAAACGGATCGGGCGGGTGGTCATGCGCAGGTCTACAGCAAGGCGGATGCCCGGAAGGTACTCCGCCGCACGGGTTTGTCCATATCGGACGCTGAATAGTTGGTATCAGAATCATGGCATGTCAGACCGCGCCGCCTTCGACAAGATCGAGCTCCATCTCGTCAGGGTGCTGCATACCGTGATCACCGAACGCAGCGTGTCCCGCGCCGCCCTCAAGCTGGGCAGCACCCAGCCAGCCGTCAGCACCCAGCTCAAGCGCCTGCGCGAGCTGACGGGGGACCCGCTTCTGGTGCGTGCCGGCACCACGATGGCGCCTACGGCGGTGGCTCTGGAGCTGCTGGCCCCCCGCCGACGCGCTGCTGCGGCAGGCCGAGAGCCTCTTCGGCGCGCGCTCCCCGGCTCAGGCGTTCGAGCCGGCCTCCACGCGCCGGCGCTTTCGCATCGCGGCCAGCGACTACCTCGACCCGCACTTCCTGCCCGACCTGGTGGCCCGCGTGAAGGCGGCCGCGCCCGACGCCACGATGGAGATCCTGCCGCTGTCGCGCGAGTTCGACTACGCGCAGGGCCTGGCCCACGGCGACGCCGATCTCGTCATCGGCAACTGGCTGCAGCCGCCGGCCGAGCTGCACCTGGGCCGGCTGCTGGCCGACGAGGTGGTGTGCCTCGTGGCCGAGGACCACCCCGCCGCCCGCAACCCGCAGGCCTGGACGCACGAGCGCTACCTGGCCGCCGAGCACGTGGCGCCGACCCCGCTGCACGCTGGCGCGCCGGGCGTGATCGACGAGCACCTGCGTGCCCAGGGGCTGTCGCGCCATATCGCCGTGCGCAGCCCGCACTTCGGGCTGGCGCCGCTGATGGTGGCGCGCACGCGGCTGGTGCTCACCACCGGGCGCCTGTTCTGCCAGCGCTACCTGGGTCAGCTGCCCGTGCGCATCGTGCGCTGCCCGCTGGCCTTCCCGCCGCTGCTGTACTACCAGCTGTGGCACGACCTCACCCACGCCAGCGCCGCCGGGCGCTGGCTGCGCGGGCAGGTGCGCGAGGTGGCGCGCGAGCTGGCGCGCGGCGCGCCGCCGGCGTTCGCGCACGGGCCGTCCACCGACATGGCGCGTGACTTGCAAGCGGACATCTCACGACCATGATGAGAACCGCGATCCGAGGCGACCTGCTCGACCTGGTGGCTGACCCCGGCCTCACCAGCACCGAGCCGCGCGCCGTGCGTTTCGATGCCGACCACTGGCTGCTGATCGAAGGCGGCCGCATCGTCGGCCGCCAGCCTCAGGACCCCGGCGACGGCTGGCACCGCATCGACCACGCCGGCCGCCTGGTGACGCCCGGCTTCATCGACACCCACGTGCACATGCCGCAGCTGGAGGTGATCGCGAGCCACGGCACCGAGCTGCTCGACTGGCTGAACACCTACACCTTCCCCGCCGAGACGCGCTATGCCGACCCGGCCGTATCGCGCGCGGGCGCGGCGCTGTTCACCGATGCGCTGCTGGCGCACGGCACCACCGCCGCGGTGGTGTTCCCCACGGTGCACAAGGTCTCGGCCGAGGCGCTGTTCGAGGCCGCCGCCGCGCGCGGCATGCGCTGCATCACCGGCAAGGTGCTGATGGACCGCCACGCCCCCGACGGCCTGCGCGACGACGTGGAGCAGGCCGAACGCGACTGCATCGACCTCATCGACCGCTGGCACGGCCGCGGGCGCCAGGCCTTCGCGCTGACGGTGCGCTTCGCGCCGTGCAGCACGCCCGCTCAGCTGGCCATGGCCGGGCGCCTGCTGGCCAGCCGCCCGGGCCTGTACATGCAGACCCACGTGGCCGAAAACCGGGCCGAGGTGGCCTGGGTGGCCGAGCTCTTCCCGCAGGCGCGCAGTTACCTGGACGTCTATCACCGCCACGGCCTGCTCGGCCCGCGCTCGGTGCTGGCCCACGGCATCTGGCTCGACGACGCCGACCGCGCGCTGCTGGCCGAGACGGGCGCGCAGATCGCGCATTGCCCCAGCTCCAACCTGTTCCTGGGCAGCGGGCTCATCGGATGGCAGGCGCTGGCCGATCGCGGCGCGGCTGTCACGCTTGCGTCCGATGTCGGCGGCGGCACCAGCCTGTCGATGCATCGCACCATGGCCGAGGCCTACAAGGTGCAGGCGCTCAATGGCCTGAAGCTCTCGGCGTGGGCGCTGCTGTCGGCCGCCACGCGCGGCGCGGCGTGCGCCCTGCACCTCGACGACGAGATCGGCTCGCTGGAGGCCGGGCGCAGCGCCGACATCGCGGTGTGGGACTGGGCCGTGGGCCCCGTGGCCGCGCTGCGCGATGCCCGCGCCCGCAGCCTGCACGAGCGCGTCTTCGCCTGGATCACACTCGCGGACGAGCGCAACCTCGCCCAGACCTTCGTGGCCGGCGTCAGCCGCCACACCCGCGCCGGCCGCGCCCTGGAGACCGCATGACCCTGAGACTCGAACTGCTCGGCATCAGCAAGCAGTACCCCGCCGTCAAGGCCAACGACGATGTGAGCCTGCGCGTCAAGCCCGGCGAGATCCACGCCGTGCTGGGCGAGAACGGCGCTGGCAAGTCCACGCTGATGAAGATCATCTACGGCGCCGTGCGGCCCGATGCCGGCGAAGTGCGCTGGAACGGCGAGGCGGTGCAGATCGCCAACCCGGCCGCCGCGCGGCAGCTGGGCATCAGCATGGTCTACCAGCACTTCAGCCTGTTCGACACGCTCACTGCGGCCGAGAATGTCTGGCTGGGCCTGGACAAGAGC
The DNA here is from genome assembly GCA_903938815.1 of uncultured beta proteobacterium. Lineage (GTDB taxonomy): Bacteria > Pseudomonadota > Gammaproteobacteria > Burkholderiales > Burkholderiaceae_C > Rubrivivax. The sequence goes on along the minus strand of CAJAES010000100.1, from coordinate 52,359 downwards.
CTGTCGCTTTCCGACGTGACGCGCCGCATCCGCGAGGTGGCCGGCACCTACGGCCTGGACATCGACCCGCTGCGGCCCGTGCACACGCTGTCGGTGGGCGAGCGCCAGCGCGTGGAGATCGTGCGCTCGCTTCTCACGAGCCCGCAGCTGCTGATCCTGGACGAACCCACCTCGGTGCTGACGCCGCAGGCCGTGGAGACGCTCTTCGTCACGCTGCGCCAGCTCGCCGCGGACGGCTGCAGCATCCTCTACATCAGCCACAAACTCGACGAGATCCGCGCGCTGTGCCACCACTGCACCGTGCTGCGCGGCGGCCGGGTCACGGGCGAGGTCGACCCCGGGCAGGAAAGCAACGCCAGCCTGTCGCGCCTGATGATCGGCGCCGAGCCGCCCGCGCTGACGCATCGCGAGGCGAAGACCGGCGACGTGGTGCTCTCCGTCCAGGCGCTCGACCTCCCGAAGGACGACCCGTTCTCGGTGGCCCTGAGGGGCGTGAGCTTCGACGTGCGCGCCGGCGAGATCGTCGGCATCGCGGGCGTGTCCGGCAACGGGCAGCAGGAGCTGATGGCCGTGCTCTCGGGCGAGGACGAGCGCGCGCCGCCGGGCAGCATCCGCCTCTTCGGCCGGGACATCGCGGCGCATTCGCCGCGCCGCCGCCGCCACGAGGGCCTGCACTTCGTGCCGGAAGAGCGCCTGGGCCGCGGCGCGGTGCCCACGATGAGCCTGGCGCACAACACGCTGCTCACGCGGACGCAGGGCATCGGCGCGGGCGGCTGGCTGTCGCTGGGCCAGGTGCGCGCCATGGCGCAGCACCTGATCGAGCGTTTCCGCGTGAAGGCCGGCGGCCCGGGCGCGGCGGCGCGCAGCCTGTCGGGCGGCAACCTGCAGAAGTTCATCGTCGGCCGCGAGATCGACGCCAACCCGAAGCTGCTGATCGTCTCGCAGCCCACCTGGGGCGTGGACGTCGGCGCCGCCGCGCTCATCCGCGCCGAGCTGCTGGCGCTGCGCGATGCCGGCTGCGCGCTGCTGGTGGTCAGCGAGGAGCTCGACGAGCTGTTTGAGATCAGCGACCGCCTGCTCGTCATTTCACAGGGCCGCGTCTCGCCGAGCCTGGCCACGCGCGATGCAAGCATCGAACGCATCGGGCAATGGATGTCGGGCCTGTGGGACGAATCGCCGGAGGCCGAACATGCTGCGGCTTGAAGCGCGCGCCGAGCCTTCGCAGGCCATGTCGCTGGCCTCGCCGGTGATCGCGCTGGTGCTCACGGCGCTCATCGCCGCCGGGCTATTCGTGCTGCTCGGCAAGGACCCGATGCTGGGCCTCGCGGCCTATTTCGTGGAGCCGCTGAACGGCCTGCGCGCCATCAGCGAGGTGGGCCTGAAGGCCACGCCACTGATCCTGTGCGCGCTCGGGCTGGCGGTCTGCTACCGCTCCAACGTCTGGAACATCGGCGCCGAGGGGCAGCTGCTGCTGGGTGCGGTGGCCGGCGGCGGCATGGCGCTGTGGCTGTCGAGCCTGGGCATCACGGCCGCGCGCGGCACGTTCGCGCCGCTGGTGCTGCTGGCCGGCGTGGCGGGCGGCATGGCCTGGGCGGGCATCACCGCGCTGCTGCGCGACCGCTTCAACGCGAGCGAGATCCTGGTCAGCCTGATGCTGGTGTACGTGGCGCAGCAGCTCGTCAACTACCTGGTCTTCGGACCCTGGAAGGACCCACAGGGTTTCAACTTCCCGCAGACACCCACCTTCGCGCAGAGCACCTGGCTGCCGCCGCTGTTTAGCGGCACCCGGCTGCACTGGGGTGCGGTGGCGGTGCCGGTGATGGTGGTGCTGGCGTGGATGTTCCTGTTCCGTTCCTGGCGCGGCTTCCAGCTGCAGGTGGGCGGGCTGGCGCCCGCGGCAGCGCGCTACGCGGGTTTCTCGTCGCGCAGCGCCCTGTGGCTGGCGCTCATGCTCTCCGGCGGGCTGGCCGGGCTGGCCGGCGCGATGGAAGTGGCCGGGCCGCTGCGCCAGCTCACGCCGCACATCAGCACCGGCATCGGCTTCACGGCCATCATCGTGTGCTTCGTCGGCCGGCTGAACCCGGTCGGCATCGTGTTCTCGGGCATCCTGCTGTCGATGATGCTCATCGGCGGTGAACTCGGGCAATCGCGGCTGGGCCTGCCCAACGCGCTCACGGGCGTCTTCCAGGGCCTGCTGCTGTTCCTGCTGCTGGCCTGCGACACCCTGATCACCTATCGCGTCAAGTGGGGGCGGGCATGAACGAGACTGCATTGCTCATCGCCGCGACCATCGCGTCCGGCACGCCGCTGGCCCTGGCCGGCCTCGGCCTGCTGCTCAACGAGAAGGCCGGCATCCTGAACCTGGGGGCCGAGGGCATGATGCTGGTGGCCGCCATCGCCGGCTTCGCCACGGCCTTCCTGACCGGCAGCGACACCCTGGCCTTCGCCGCGGGTGCGGCGGCCGGGGCGCTGATGGCGCTGATCTTCGGCCTGCTCGTCATCTGGCTCAACACCAACCAGTACGCGAGCGGCCTGGCGCTGTCGCTGTTCGGCGGCGGCTTCTCGGCCTTCGTGGGCGTGGCCTTCGTCGGCAAGAAGCTCGCGGAGCGGCCGTCTTACGAGATCCCGTTCCTGGGCGACCTGCCCTTCGTGGGCCCGGCGCTGTTCAGGCAGCACCCGATGGCCTACGTGGCCATCGCGCTCACGCTGGCGGTGGCGTGGTTCCTGTACCGCAGCCGTGCGGGCCTGGTGCTGCGCGCGGTGGGCGAGTCGCCCGAGTCGGCGCACGCGCTCGGTTACCGCGTGCGGCTGCTGCGTCTGGGCGCGGTGGTGGCCGGCGGCGCGCTGTGCGGGCTGGCCGGAGCCTACCTGTCGGTGGTGTATGCGCCGCTGTGGGTCGAGGGCCTGGTGTCGGGCCGCGGCTGGATCGCCCTGGCGCTCACCACCTTCGCCACCTGGCGGCCGGCACGTGTCTTGCTCGGTGCCTACCTGTTCGGTGGCGTGACGATGCTGCAGTTCGCCCTGCAGACGATGGAAGTCGAGGTCGCGAGCCAGTTGCTGGCCATGCTGCCCTACCTGGCCACCATCGTGGTGCTGGCGCTGATCAGCCGCAACCCGACCTGGATTCGCATCAACATGCCCGCGTCGCTCGGGAAACCGTTCCATCCCGGCTCATAATTTCATACCCCAACGAGGAGCTTCCGTCCATGACTGACCTGACCAAGCGCGCCCTGCTCAAGGGCGCCGGTTTCGTGACCGTGATCGCCGCCGCCGCCCTGGCCGGCTGCGGCAAGAAGGCGGAGCCGCCGGCGCCCGCCGCGTCCGCCCCCGCTTCGGCCCCAGCGCCCAAGCCTGCTCCGCTGAAGGCCGCCTGGGTCTACGTGGGCCCGGTCGGCGATGCCGGCTGGTCCTTCGCGCACGACCAGGGCCGCAAGGCCGTCGAGGCGGAATACGGCGACAAGATCGCCACCACCTTCGTCGAGAAGGTGCCGGAAGGCGCCGACGCCGAGCGCGTCATCCGCGACCTGGCCGCCCAGGGCAACAAGATCATCTTCGCCACGTCCTTCGGCTTCATGGAGCCGATGCTCAAGGTCGCGGCCGAATTCCCGGACGTCAAGTTCGAGCATGCCACCGGCTACAAGACGGCCGACAACATGCGCATCTACGACGCCAAGTTCTTCGAGGATGCCTACCTCGCGGGCGTGGTGGCCGGCAAGATGACGAAGACCAACACCCTGGGCTTCGTCGGCAGCTTCCCCATCCCTGAAGTGCTGCGCAACATCAACGCCTTCACGCTGGGCGCGCAGAGCGTCAACCCGAAGGTCAAGACCAAGGTCGTCTGGGTCAACACCTGGTTCGATCCCCCGAAGGAAAGCGACGCCGCGCAGAGCCTGATCAACGGCGGCGCCGACGTGCTGCTGCAGAACACCGACTCCACCGCCGTGCTGCAGACCGCCGAGAAGAACGGCAAGTACGCCTTCGGCTGGGACAGCGACATGAGCGCCTTCGCGCCCAAGGCCCACCTGGCCTCGTGCATCGTCGATTGGGGCCCGTACTACAAGAAGGCCATCAAGGACGTGATGGACGGCACCTGGAAGACCGAGCGCACCGTCTGGGGCGTCAAGGAAGGCCAGAACGCCCTCGTCAAGGTGGCCGACTTCGTGCCCGCCGAGACGAAGGAGCAGGTCGAGAAGCTGAGCGCCGGTCTGAAGGACGGCAGCTTCGCCGTCTTCACCGGCCCGGTGATGGACAACACCGGCAAGGAACGCCTGGCCAAGGGCACTGTCGCCGACCAGGAATGGCGCGACAAGGTCGACTTCTACGTCAAGGGCGTGGAAGGCAAGGTCCCGTCGGGCAAGTGATGCCGACCGCCGGGGAAGCCCGCTGGTGGCACCCGGTGGCCGGTGCCGACGAACTCGGTACCGGCCCGTTGGCGGTGCGTCTGCTGGGCCAGGATCTGGTCCTGTGGCGCACGGCCGGCGGCGTGGCCGACGGCACTGTCGGCGCCGCCGGCGGCATTTCGGCCTTCGAAGACCGCTGCCCCCACCGCGGCGCACGTCTTTCGCTGGGCCGCGTCGTCGGCGATCAACTGCAATGCGCGTATCACGGCTGGTGTTTCGACACCGCCGGCGCCTGCCGCAGCATCCCCGCGCTGCCCTCCTTCATACCGCCTGCCGGCCATGCCGTGCCGGCGTGGCAGGTGGCGCAGGCCCATGGCCTGATCTGGCTGGCCCGCGACCCGCTGGAGCCCGCCCCGCCCGCCGTGGCCGGCGTGCCGCAGCGCCGCGTGGTCTGCGGCCCCTACATCGTCGAGACCAGCGCGCCGCGCGTGGTCGAGAACTTCCTGGACACCTCGCACTTCGCCTTCGTGCACGAAGGCTGGCTGGGCGACGCCGCCCACCCCGAGGTGCCCGCCTACCCTGTGGAAGCCACGCCCGACGGCCGCCCGCTGATCCCTCACTACCGCGCGTGGCAGCCCCGCGCCAGCGCCTCGTCGGGCACCGGCGCCTGGGTGGACTACCGCTACGAGGTCCTGGGCCCCTACGCCGCGCTGCTGAGCAAGCAGCCCGAAGGCGGCGGCGTGGCCGATGCCTACACGGCCTTCGCCTGCCCGATGGACGAGGAGCGCACGCGCGTGTGGTTCATGCAGTTCACCACCGACGCCGCAACGCCTGATGCTGGGCTGCAGTCCTTCCAGGACACCATCTTCAGCCAGGACCGCCCGATTCTGGAATCCCAGCGGCCCCGGCGGCTGCCCGTCTCGGGTGGCGAACTGCACAGTGCGGCGGACCGCCTGAGCGCCGCCTACCGGCGCTGGCTGGCGGGGCAGGGCATTTCCTTCGGGTGCTGTTGAGCCGGGTCGCCCGCGAGGTCGCGTCGCGAGACCGTGTGGCCGTCAGTGCGGCGTCGACTTCGAGAACACGTTGATGACGACCACGCCCGCCATGATCAGGCCCATGCCAAGCAGTGCGGGCGCATCGAGCGACTGGCCGAAGACCAGCCATGCGATCAGCGAGATGAGAACGATCCCGACGCCCGACCAGATGGCGTATGCAATGCCGGTCGGCATGAGCGCCAGCGTCAGCGACAGGAAGTAGAACGACACGCCGTATCCGATAACGGTGGCCACGCTCGGACCCATCCGGGTGAAGCCGGCGGACGCTTTCAGGGCGCTGGTGGCGATCACTTCCGCCACGATGGCAACCGCCAGGAAGAGGTAGGCCTTGTTCATCCGGTGAACTGTAGATCGGAAGCGCCGATACGGCCCCGGCCGCTCGCCCCGCTCCTGCGGCCGAGGCCGGCCATGGCCGCTTCAACTCACAATTGCCACATTCCGCAGGAGCCCGTCATGTCCAACCCGATCCCGTTCGAAGCCATCCCGCACGCCCGGCTGCCGGCCCTGCTGCGCACCATGCCCAAGGCCGAGTTGCACATCCACATCGAGGGCTCGCTCGAGCCGGAGCTGATCTTCCGGCTGGCGGCGCGCAACGGCATCGCGCTGCCCTACCCGAGCGTGGAGGCGCTGCGTGCGGCCTATGCCTTCACCGACCTGCAGAGCTTCCTGGACATCTACTACGCCGGGGCCAGCGTGCTCATCGAGGAGGCCGACTTCTTCGACATGGCCTGGGCCTACTTCGAGCGTGCTGCGGCGGACAACGTCGTGCACGCAGAGATCTTCTTCGACCCGCAGACGCACACCGCGCGCGGCGTGCCGATGGAGAAGGTCATTCGCGGCCTGCACCACGCCTGCCGGCGCGCGCACCAGGAACTGCGCATCAGCTCGAAGCTGATCCTGTGCTTCCTGCGCCACCTGAGCGAGGAAGACGCCTTCGCCACGCTCGAGGCCGCGCTGCCCTGGCGCGAGCACTTCATCGGCGTGGGCCTGGACAGCAGCGAAAGCGGCCACCCGCCCGAGAAGTTCGCGCGCGTGTTCGCGCGCTGCCGCGAGCTCGGGTTCGAACTCGTGGCGCATGCCGGCGAGGAAGGCCCGGCGTCCTACATCGAGACGGCGCTGGACCTGCTGCAGGTGCGCCGCATCGACCACGGCGTGCGCTGCACCGAATCGCCTGCGCTCGTGGAGCGGCTGGCGCGCGAGCGCGTGCCGCTCACGGTGTGCCCGTTGTCGAACATCAAGCTCTGCGTGTTCCCGCACATGTCGCGCCACAACCTGCCGGCGCTGCTGTCCGCAGGGCTGTGCGTGACGGTGAACTCCGACGACCCGGCGTACTTTGGCGGCTACCTGAACCAGAACTTCCTGGCCCTGTTCGAGGCGCTGCCGGAACTCGGCGCGCGCGAAGCCTGGCAACTGGCAGCCAACAGCTTCGAGGCGAGCTTCGTGGACGACACCGTCCGTGCGGACTGGCGGCTGTCGCTGGACGAGGTGTTCCGGGCGGCTGCGCAGCCTGGGTGAGTACCAGCCGAGCCCTGTGGCGCTGGCCTGGTTGCGACCTGCCGCACGGTTGCGCGGCTGGACGGTTCGGGTCGTTGCCATTTCCCTTCACGCCGCAGGCGGGTGAGCCCACGGCTTGCGGTCGACGATCGATCATCGTGAACTCGACCCACGGGTGTCTTGGCTGACCTCGGCAGTTTGCGGCCCCTTGCGGCCCTTTGCGGCAGTTCAGGTGGCCCGGCCCGCGACCGGGTACCCTGCGCGCCATGACGGCACGACTCCACACCTTCCCGAACGGCCTGCGCGCGCTGGCCATCCCCCTGCCGCACGCGGTCACGGCCAGCGTCAGCGTCTTCGTGCGCAGCGGCAGCATGCACGAGAGCCGGGCGCTCAGCGGCATCGGCCACGTCGTCGAGCACATGGTGTTCAAGGGCACGCGCAGCCGCGACGCCCACCGAATCAACCTCGACGCCGAGCGGCGCGGCGCCGAGGTCAATGCGCACACCGACAAGGACCACAGCGCCTTCCACATGCGCGGCCTGCCGCCCCATGCCGCCGACTTCGTGCCGATGCTGGCCGAGCTGCTGCTGGAGCCAACGTTCCCCGCGCATGAGCTTGAGCGCGAGCGGCAGGTTCTGCTGCAGGAGTACACCGAGGACGAGGACGACCCGATGGGCACCGCCTTCCGGCTCTTCGACCACGCCTGTTACGGCGCGCACCCGCTGGCGCAACCCGTGATCGGCCGGCGGCAGAACATCGAGCGCTTCTCGCGCGACGATCTGGCCCGCTGGGCGGCGCGCCAGTTCACGGCCGTGAACACCGTCGTGGCCGCCGCCGGGCCGATCGACCCGCATGCGTTCTTCGAGCAGGTGGAGGCTTCCTTCGCCCGCATGGAGCCCGGCACGCCGCACAGCGCGCCGGCGCCGGCCTGGCAGGGCGGCTTGCGTTCCAAGCGGCTGGACGCAGGCAGCCAGACGCACCTGGTGATGGGATTCCCGCTGCCTTCGCTGGCGGCTGACGACCCCACCGGCGAGCTGGCGGCGCTGGTGTTCGGCGAAGGCATGAGCGCGCCGCTGATGGCCGAGCTGCGCGAGCGCCGCGGTCTCGTCTACTACGCGGCCTGCTCGGCCGACCTGCTGGCGAACGCCGGCGAATTCGTCGTCGAAGCCTCGTTCGCATCCGACAAGCTAGACGAGGTGTTGACGAGCGTGGCGGCGCTGCTGCGGCAGCAGGCCGAGGCCATCGCGCCGCTGGACCTGGAGCGCGCGCACCACCAGTTCGCGCTGCGCCTGGCGCGCGGGCAGGAGCGGCCGGGCCGGCTGCTGGAGTCCGCCGTGCTCGACCTGATGGCGCTCGGGCGCGTTCGCACGCCGGCCGAGCGCCTGGCCGAAGCACAGGCCGTGGATGCGACGGCGCTGCGCGTGGCGTTCGAGACCTTGCTGGGCGCGGGCGTGGCCGCGGGGCTCAGCGGCAATCTGGTGCGCGGCGTCACCGCGCGCGCGGCCGAAGCGCTGGGGCCTCTCAGCCGGCCGGCGGCGCCGCGCTGACCACCCGCTCGACCGAGACCGCGTGCAGTGGCCGGCCGTCGGCCTCGAAGTGGTCTAGGTTGGCCAGCGTGACCTCGGCGATGCCCGTGAGCGCGTCGGCCGTGAAGAAGGCCTGGTGGCCGGTGACGACCACGTTCGGGAAGGTCAGCAGCCGTGCGAAGACATCGTCGCGGATGACTTCGTCGGACAGGTCGCGGAAGAACAGGTCGGCCTCTTCCTCGTAGACGTCGAGCCCCAGGCTGCCGAGCTGGCCCGATTTCAGGGCGCCGATGGCGGCGCGCGTGTCCACCATCGCGCCGCGGCTGGTGTTGATGAGCATGGCCCCGCGCTTCATCCCTGCCAGCGCCGGCGCATCGATCAGGTGCCGGGTGGCGGGTGTGAGCGGGCAGTGAAGGCTGACGATGTCGCTTGCGGCGAGCAGGTCGGGCAGCGCCACGTAGCGCACGCCCAGCGCGATGCAGTCGGGGTTGACCTCGGGCGCGTGGGCCAGCACCGTGCAGCCGAAGCCCGACATGATGCGGGCGAAGCAGGCGCCGATCTTGCCGGTGCCGATGATGCCCACGGTGCGCCCGTGCAGGTCGAAGCCGAGCAGGCCCTCCAGCGCGAAGTTGCCCTCGCGCACGCGGGCGACGGCGCGGTGGATCTTGCGGTTGAGCGTGAGAATCAGCGCAGCCGTATGCTCGGCCACGGCGTAGGGCGAATACTCCGGCACCCGCCCCACGGCCAGGCCCAGCGCCGCGGCGGCGGGCAGGTCCACGTGGTTGAAGCCGGCGCTGCGCAGCGCCACCATGCGCACGCCCAGGCCGTGCAGCCGCTTCAGGACATCGGCGTCGAGCCGGTCGTTCACGAAGGCGCACACCGCCTGCGCACCCTGCGCGGCAATGGCCGTGCCGGCGTCGAGCCGGGCCTCGTGGAAGACCAGGTCGTGCCGGCCCGCGTGGTTGGCGCGAGTCAGGAACTCGCGGTCGTAGGGACGGGTACTGAAGACGGCGACGCGCATATGCGGCCGACTCTACTGTGCATGTCCGGCCAGCGGTAGATTCAGCAACAGGTTCTGGGGCTTCAGCTTCACCGTCTGCCGCGCATCGGCCATCAGGCCCAGCCACACCGGCGCGCCGGCGAGGTCCGGCCGCATGTCGGCGGTTTCCTGGAAGCGCAGGCGGAACAGGCTCAGCAGGCGCTGCTGGCGCTCGGGTTCGATCTCGCGTTCCTGGTACAGGTCGTTCAGCAGCGCGCTGGCTTCGGCGTCCAGGCCCAGGTGCCAGCGCCAGTGCGCGTCGTCCACGCGCTGCAGCGGCTCGATCGTCACGGCCACGCCGAGAAGATGCCGCACCCAGCGCTGCAGCACGCGCGACAGCGCCTGCAGGCCAGAATGCTTGTTCACGAGGCCGAAGCGGATGCCGTGGCCCAGGTCGCGCTCGATCTCGTGCGTGAGATCCAGCAGGAAGGGCGTGCCGGGCTGCGCGCGCGCGGCGCGCTCGAAGTAGCGCGTGGCGTTGTCGGGCGACAGCACTTCGAGGTCGAGCCGCTTCAGCGGCGCCTGCGCTTCCGCCAGCAGGCGGCCGAGGTCGCCGAAGCCATGGGTCTCGCGGTTCAGGTCCAGCGTGTCGCGGTCGCCGAGCAGCACGCGGCCTTCGTGCTGCGTCACGCGCTGCGGGCGAAAGAGCAGTTCCGCGGCGCGCCATTCCAGTGCGTCGGTGCTGTCGTCCATCAGGCCGCGCGCCAGCGCCTGCAGCACGAGCTCGATGAAGAGCGGCGGCAGTGTCACCGGGCCGGCGCGGAACAGGTGCAGCAGCCAGCTCTCCAGCGTGCCTGCGGCCTGCACGCCGTCGCGGAAGGCCAGCGCGTGCTGCCAGTTCTCGCGCGCGTCGGCGTCCTTCAGCCCCGCCAGGTCTTGCGGGCTGGCCGCGTGCATCGGGTCGGCGTGCAGCGCGGCGTGCAGCGCCTTCTCGGCACGGCAGGATTCGGGCACCAGGGCCAGCTCCTCACGTGCGAAGAAGGCGGCCCACCAGGCGGGCGTGGCTTGGTGGCGCCCGTGCGCGTCGCGTTCCAGTGTCTGCCACTGCGTCCAGGGCCAGGGGTTCAGGTCCACAGGGTCTCCATCGCGGCAGCGAATCGGTCGGCGATCTGCGGCGCTGCCTGGATGCGGCGGCCTGCGACCCAGGTCTCGCGGAAGGCGGGCGCATCGGTGGCGAAGATCAGGGCGTCCAGCGCATGTGTGGCGGGCACGCCCAGCAGGCCGGGGGCGCGGGCGTCCAGCACCAGCAGGTCGGCGCGGGCGCCGGCCTGAAGGCCCCAGGGGCCGAGCCCGGCGGCGGTGGCGCCGCCGGCCAGCAGGCGCTCGAACAGCGCGGCGGCCGGCTCGGCCGCGGCCACGTTGCGCCGGCGCAGCAGCAGGCGCTGGCCGTATTCCAGCCAGCGCAGTTCTTCTGGCCACGCGCGCGCCATCTGGCTGTCGGAGCCCACCGACAGCGGCGCGCCGCCGGCCATCCAGCGCGGCAGGTCGGCCAGGCCGTCGCCCAGGTTGGCCTCGGTGCTGGGGCAGATCACCACGCCTGCGCCGCTGCGCGACACGGCGTCGATCTCCCCCGGTTCGGCGTGCGTGGCGTGCACCAGGTGCCAGCGTGCGTCGAGTGGCATTTCGCGCGCCAGCCACTCGATCGGGCGCGCCCCGGTGGCGGCCAGGCAGTCGTCCACCTCGCCGGTCTGCTCGGCGATGTGGATGTGCACTGGCGCCGGGTCGTCGGCGCAGCGCCGCGCCAGCTCGCGCAGCGATTCGGGTGTGGCGGCGCGCAGCGAGTGCACCGCGACGCCGGCGCTCACCTGCGGCAGGCCGAGCGCGCGCACGCCGGCGCGCAGCGAAAGCACCGAGGCCACGTCGGTGGCGAAGCGGCGCTGGTCGGGCCGCAGCGCGGGCTGCGCGAAACCGGCCCGCTCGTACAGCACCGGCAGCAGCGTGAGGCCGATGCCGGCCTCGGCGGCGGCCTCGGCCAGCGCGCGGCTCATGGCCAGAGGGTCGGCATAGGGGCGGCCGTCCTCGGCGTGGTGTACGTAGTGGAACTCGCAGACCTGCGTGTAGCCGCCCTGCAGCAGTTCGGTGTAGAGCTGCGCCGCGATGGCCTTCAGCAGCGCTGGCGACAGGCGCAGCGCGACGCCGTACATGCGGTCGCGCCAGGACCAGAAGTCGTCGTGGTCGCCGGTGCGGCGCTCGGCCAGCCCGACGAAGGCGCGCTGGAACGCGTGGCTGTGGGCGTCCACCAGGCCGGGCAGCGCCGGGCCGGGCAGCACCGTGGCATCGGACGGCGCGGGCACGCCGCAGGTCACGTCGGCCCAGCGGCCGTCGCTGCCGATGCGAAGCAGCACGTCGGCCTGCCACGCGCCCCGCACCCACGCGTGCGGCGCCCAGAGCAGGCTCATCGGGGCGTCCAGTCGCGCATCGTCGTGACCATCTGGGTCAGCAGCGGCGTGACCTCCGCAGCGCGCTCGTGGTGCCAGCGCCACGGCGGGGTTTCGTCCATGTAGGCGCGCCAGCACATCTCGAGCTGCACGGCGTGGATGCCGTCCTGAGGGCGGCCGAAGTGGCGCGTGATGTGGCCGCCCTTGAAGCGGCCGTCCACCACGTGGCTGTAGCGATGCTGCGACGCGAAGAGCGCGGCCAGGGCGTCGCGCAGCCCGGGCGCGCAGCTGGTGCCGTTGACCGTGCCCAGGTTCAGGTGCGGCAGCGTGCCTTCGAACAGCCAGGGCAGGGTGCTGGCGATGCTGTGCGCATCGAACAGCACCGCGTGGCCGTGGGCCGCCTTCAGGTGCGCCAGCTCGTCGCGCACGGCCTGATGGTAGGGGCGCCAGTAAACGTCGACCCGCCGATGAATTTCAGCTTCGTCCGGCGCCTGCCCGTCCACGTAGATCGGGTCGCCCGTGAAGTGCCGCGTGGGGCAGAGCTCGGTGTTGTTCGAGCCCGGGTACATGGGCAGGTTCTCGCTCGGGCGGTTCAGGTCGATCAGGTAGCGGCTCTCGTTGGGGACGATCATCCCCGCGCCCATTTCGCGAGCGAAGCCGTAGAGCCGGTCGAGGAACCAGTCGGTGTCCTCGGCCTGCAGCGCGCGCTCGGTGTAGCGGTGGCGCTGGTCCTCGGGGATGACGGTCCCGACGTGCGGCAGGCTGATCAGCAGCGGCGTGGTGCCGCGATGCAGGGTGTGGCTCATGACAGTGTCCGGTGGCCGCCGACGATGGTGGCGCGGCAGGGATCGTGCCCGAAGCCGTAAGCCAGTTGGCGAGGGTGTTCCAGAGCCCACACGGCGAGGTCGGCTCTGTGCCCGGCCTGCAGTGTGCCCCGGTCGGACAGGCCGAGCGCCCGGGCGGCGTGCACGGTGGCGCCCTGCCAGGCCTCCAGCGGCGTCAGGCGGAAGAACGTGCAGGCCATGTTCAGCATCAGCGGCATCGACAGGCCTGGCGAGGAGCCCGGGTTGTGGTCGCTCGCGATCGCGATGGGCACGCCCGCCGCGCGCAGGGCGTCCACGGGCGGCAGCTTCGTCTCGCGCAGGAAATAGTAGGCGCCGGGCAGCAGCACGGCCACCGTGCCGGCCTGCCGCATGGCGGCGATGCCGGTGTCGGTCAGCCACTCCAGGTGGTCGCACGACAGCGCGCCGAACTCCGCCGCCAGCGCGGCGCCGCCCTGGTCGCTGAGCTGTTCGGCGTGCAGCTTCACGGGCAGGCCGAGCGCGCGCGCGGCCTCGAAGACGCGGCGCGTCTGCGCCGGCGTGAAGCCGATGCGTTCGCAGAAGGCGTCGACGGCGTCGACCAGGCCCTCGGCCTGCAGCGCGGGCATCCAGCCGGTGACGGCGTCGATGTAGTCGTCGGGCCGGCCCTCGAATTCGGGCGGCAGCGCGTGCGCGCCGAGATAGGTGGTACGCACCGTCAGGCCGGTGTTCCGGCCCACTTCGCGAGCGGCCCGCAGACAGCGTGCTTCGGTGGCGAAGTCGAGCCCGTAGCCGCTCTTGATCTCGAGCGTGGTCACGCCGCCGGCCTGCAGGGCGCGGGCGCGGGGCAGTGCGCCCGCCAGCAGTTGCCCGGCGCTGGCCGCGCGCGTGGCGGCCACGGTGGAGCGGATGCCGCCGCCAGCGCGGGCGATGTCCTCGTAGCTGGCGCCCGACAGGCGCAGCTCGAATTCATGCGCGCGGTCGCCGGCATACACGAGGTGCGTGTGCGCGTCCACGAGACCCGGGGTGAGCAGCGCGCCGCCGAGATCGGTTTCCTCGTCGACGGACAGGCCCGCGGGCAGGTCGGATTCCGCGCCGGCCCAGTGGATGCGGTCGCCGTCGGCCAGCAGCGCGCCGCGCTGGATGAGGCCCCAGCCGTCCGCGCCGGCTTCGGGTGTTGACGGCGGCGCCAGGGTGGCCAGGGTCGTGTTTCGCCAGAGCTTCATGCGTCGCACCCGATCCACCAGCCGTCGGCCGGGGCCACCGTGCCCGTGAAAGGCCAGTGCAGCCGCCGGCTGGCGGCCTCGAAGAAGCCGCGCTGCGGCCAGGCTGCCACCCAGGCGGCGCCAGCTGGTGCCGCGGCGAGTTCGCCGTCCAGGCCCTGCAGCATCAGGTTCAGGTCGCGCGTGGCCCCGCCGATGAGGCGGCAGCCGGGGGCCTCGTCGCCGTCGAAGGACAAGGGCGCGTCGCCCCGGCGCACGGCGCGCTCGCCACCGGCCAAGCCCAGCACCACGCCTTCTCCCTCGATCACGGCGAACCAGCGCCGCACGCCGTGGAAGGCCGAGAACGGGCCGTCGGCAGTGATGTCGGCCAGGCTCAGGCGCAGGCGCCAGTCTTGCGAGACGGAGCCCGGGTCTGCGCCCGATGCAGGCAGGCGCAGCAGTTCGCGCGTCTGCCCGCCGCCGTTCTTCCAGGGCGAGGGCGGCACGGTGTCGGCGTCGAGGATCACGGCTTGAAGCTTCCTTCGATGGTGTACAGCCCGCCCGGGTGGACGAGCCGCGCGAGTGTGATGGGGCGCTGGCGGTCCTCGGTGCGCCGCACGACGATGAGGCAGGGCTCGCGCACGCCGATGCCCAGCAGGCGCGCCTCCTCGGGTGTGGGCGCGGCGGCCTCGATGCTGTACTGCGCCTCCCAGAAGGGCGCCACTTCCAGCAGGTAGTGCGTGGGCGTGATGGTGGTGAAGTCCACGCCCAGATAGCCCGGGGCGGCTGCCGGGTTGACGTAGCGGTCCTCGCACTGCAGCGGCTGGCCGTCGCGACGGTGCACGATGCGCGTGTGGAAGACCGGGCCGCCCGGCTGCAGGCCCAGCCGCTCTGCCAGAGCCGGCGTGGCGGTTTCCTCGCGCGCCAGGTGCACGGTGGCGCTGTGCGCGTGGCCGCCGGATTCGATTTCCTCGTGCAGGTCGCGGATGCTCAGGCGAGAGGCCACGCGGTGCCGTTCGGCCGCGAAGGTGCCCTTGCCCTGGCGGCGCACCAGCAGGCCCTCGGCCTGAAGTTCGCGCAGCGCGCGGTTCACGGTCATGCGGCTGACGTCGAAGCGCTCGACCAGCTCGGCCTCGGAGGGCATCAGCGCGCCGGCGGGCCAGCGGCCCCGGGAAAGGCCGTCCTTGAGCCAGGCCTTGACGCGGGCATAGGGTGCAGTCGGCATGGCGGAGATCCTACTTGCGTTGACTTGTCTAGACAAGTAGAGTGCGTCGCATCGCCGAACCGGGAGCGCCGCCATGACCGATCTGTCCACCGTCCATCGTGCGGCCCAGCCGCACCCCGTCAGGGCCCCGCGCGGCACTGACATCAGCTGCGCCAACTGGCTGATCGAGGCCGCCTACCGGATGATCCAGAACAACCTGGACCCGGAAGTCGCCGAGAATCCCGACGCGCTGGTGGTCTACGGCGGCATCGGCAAGGCCGCCCGCAACTGGGACTGTTTCGAGGCCATCCTCGACAGCCTGCGCAAGCTGAAGCCCGACGAGACCCTGCTGGTGCAGTCGGGCAAGCCGGTGGGCGTGTTCCGCACCCACGAGGACGCACCACGCGTGCTCATCGCCAACTCCAACCTGGTGCCCAAGTGGGCCACCTGGGAGCATTTCCACGAGCTCGACCGCAAGGGTCTGATGATGTACGGCCAGATGACGGCCGGCAGCTGGATCTACATCGGCAGCCAGGGCATCGTGCAGGGCACGTATGAAACCTTCGTCGAGGCAGGCCGCCAGCACTTCGGCGGCAGCCTCGCGGGCCGCTGGATCCTCACCTCTGGCCTGGGCGGCATGGGAGGCGCGCAGCCGCTGGCCGCCACCTTTGCCGGCGCCTGCAGCCTGAACCTCGAGTGCCAACAGAGCCGCATCGATTTCCGCCTGCGCAGCCGCTACCTCGACGAGCAGGCGAGCGACCTCGACGACGCGCTGGCCCGCATCGCGAAGTACACCGCCGAGAAGAGAGCCGTGTCCATCGGCCTGCTCGGCAATGCCGCCGAGGTGCTGCCCGAGATGGTGCGGCGCGGCGTGCGCCCCGATCTCGTCACCGACCAGACCTCCGCACACGACCTCATCCACGGCTACCTGCCCCCGGGCTGGAGCGTGGCGCAATGGCGTGCGGCGCAGGCCGACGAGACGCAGCACACACGGCTGCGCGACGCCGCCGCGCAGGGCTGCGCGGTGCACGTGCAGGCCATGCTCGATTTCCAGGCCATGGGCGTGCCCACGGTGGACTACGGCAACAACATCCGGCAGGTGGCGCTGGACGCCGGCGTGAAGAACGCCTTCGCCTTCCCGGGCTTCGTGCCGGCCTACGTGCGCCCGCTGTTCTGCAGCGGCAAGGGTCCATTCCGCTGGGTGGCGCTGTCCGGCGACCCGGAGGACATCCGCAAGACCGACGCGAAGATGAAGGAGCTCTTCCCGCAGGACGCGCACCTGCACCGCTGGCTCGACATGGCGGGCGAGCGCATCGCCTTCCAGGGCCTGCCGGCGCGCATCTGCTGGATCGGCCTCGGCGACCGCCACCGCGCGGGGCTGGCCTTCAACGAGATGGTCCGCAGCGGCGAGCTGAAGGCGCCCATCGTCATCGGGCGCGACCACCTCGACAGCGGCTCCGTCGCCTCGCCCAACCGCGAGACCGAGTCAATGAAGGACGGCAGCGATGCCGTCAGCGACTGGCCTCTGCTGAACGCGCTGCTCAACACCGCCGGCGGCGCCACCTGGGTCAGCCTGCACCACGGCGGCGGCGTGGGCATGGGCTACTCGCAGCACAGCGGCGTCGTCATCGTCTGCGACGGCACCGACGCCGCCGCGAAGCGCATCGAGCGCGTGCTCTGGAACGACCCCGCCACCGGCGTGATGCGCCATGCCGATGCCGGCTACGACATCGCCGTGGCCTGCGCTCAGGAGCAGGGCCTGAACCTGCCGATGATCCCGGGCGGCCGCTGATGCTGCTGCGCCCCGGACAACTCTCGCTGGACGAACTGCAGGCTATTCACGCGGGGGGCCAGCCCCTGCTGATGGACCCGCAGGCCCTGCCGGCCATCCGCGCCAGCGCTGCCGTGGTGCATGCCGCGGCGGCCGGCGAAGCCGCGGTCTATGGGGTCAACACCGGGTTCGGAAAGCTCGCCAGCACGCGCATCAGCGCCGAGGACCTGGCCAGGCTGCAGTGCAACCTGATCCGCTCGCACAGCGTTGGCGTGGGGGCGCCGCTGCAGCCCGCCGTGGTGCGCCTGATGCTCGCGCTGAAGGCCGCCAGCCTTGCGCGCGGCTACTCTGGCGTGAGGCCGGTCGTCATCGACACCCTGCTCGCTGTGCACAACGCCGGCCTGGCGCCCTTCGTGCCCAGCCAGGGTTCGGTGGGCGCCTCGGGCGACCTGGCGCCGCTGTCGCACATGACGCTGGCGCTGATGGGCGAGGGCGAGTTCCTGGTCGACGGAGAGCGCCGCCCCGCCGCCGCCGTGCTGCAGGCCCACGGCATCGCGCCGCTGGTGCTCGCCGCCAAGGAAGGCCTGGCGCTCATCAACGGCACGCAGACCAGCACCGCGCTGGCGCTTCACGCACTGCTAAGCTTCGAGCCGGTGCTGGAAGCCGCGCTGGTGGTGGGCGCGCTGACGGTGGATGCCGCGCGCGGCAGCGACGGCCCCTTCGACCCGCGCATCCACCTGCTGCGCGGGCAGCCCGGCCAGATCGACGTGGCGCAGTACTACCGCAGCCTGCTGCAGGGCAGCGCCATCCGCCTGAGCCACCTCGAAGGCGACGACCGCGTGCAGGACCCGTACTGCCTGCGCTGCCAGCCGCAGGTGGTGGGTGCCTGCCTCGACCAGCTGCGCCACGCCGCGCTGGTGCTGGTGCGGGAGGCCAACGCCGTGACAGACAACCCGCTGGTGTTCGCCCCCGAAACCCCAGGCTTCGGCGCGGAGCCCTACGGGGCGATGATCTCCGGCGGCAACTTCCACGCCGAGCCCGTGGCACTGGCGGCCGACGCCATGGCCTGCGCCATCGCCGAGGTGGGCGCCATCGCCGAGCGCCGAATCGCGATGCTGATCGACAGCAGCGTCTCGCGCCTGCCGCCCTTCCTGTGCGCCGACGCCGGCCTCAACAGCGGCTTCATGATCGCCCACGTGACGGCGGCCTCGCTGGCCAGCGAGAACAAGAGCCTTGCGCACCCGGCCAGCGTCGACAGCCTGCCCACCAGCGCGAACCAGGAGGACCACGTCAGCATGGCCACCTTCGCCGCGCGGCGCCTGCAGGCCATGATCACGAACGTGTCGCACATCCTCGGTATCGAGTTGCTCGCCGCCGCGCAGGGCGTGGAGTTCCTGCGCCCGCTGCAAAGCTCGCCGGCCCTGGAAGCCGTGCACGCGCTGCTGCGCGAGCGCTGCCCCGCCATGATGCAGGACCGCTACCTCGCGCCCGACATCGAGTCTGCCAGCGCTCTCGTCGCCGACGGTTCGCTGGCCCGCATCTTGCGAACCTTGCCCGGCTTGCCCATGCTCTGGAATCCGGCCTGAAACGGCCTGTCCTGTCCCGACCACCCCAAGACCAACCCCCCAGCCCCACCACCCCGAGGAGCCCCATGAAGAAGACCCTGATCGCCGTCGCTGCCGCCTGTGCCGCAACCTTCGCCGCCGTGCCGGCTTTGGCCCAGACCGCCGTGTCCATCGGCATCTCGGGCTGGACCGGCTTCGCGCCGCTGACGCTGGCCAAGGAGGCGGGTCTCTTCAAGAAGTACGGCCTCGACGTCAGCATCAAGAAGATCCCGCAGAAGGACCGCCACCTCGCCATCGCTTCGGGCGACATCCAGTGCGCGGCCACCACGGTCGAGACCTGGATCGTCTGGAACGCCAACGGCGTGGCCACGACGCAGATCTTCCAGCTCGACAAGAGCTACGGTGCCGACGGCATGGTGGTCAAGCCCGGCATCGCCAAGATCAGCGACCTGAAGGGCAAGACCGTGGCCGCCAGCGCCCCCGGCACGGCCCCGTACTTCACGCTCGCGTGGTTCCTGGCCAAGAACGGCCTGACGCTGAAGGACGTGAACATCGTCAACCTCGAGCCGCAGGCCGCCGCCAACGCGATGATCGCCGGCACCGCCAACCTCGACGCCGCCATGACCTACGAGCCCTACCTGGGCGCGGTTCGCGCCAAGCCCGAGGCGGGCAAGATCATCGCCACCACGCTCGACTACCCGATGATCATGGACACCTTCGGCTGCACGCCGAAGTTCCTGGCCGAGAACGCCAAGGCCGCCAAGGCGCTGGCCGACGGCTACTTCGACGCCGTGGCCATGATCAAGGCCGACCCGAAGAAGAGCTTCGAGATCATGGGTGCCGACGTCAAGCAGAGCGCCGAGGCCTTCGAGAAGAGCCAGGCCTACCTGCGCTGGCAGGACCGCGAGGCGAACCAGAAGTTCTTCGCCGGCGAGCACGCGCAGTTCAGCAAGGAAGCAGCCGACCTGCTGCTGTCGGCCGGGATCATCAAGCAGATCCCCGACCTGACGAAGTTGGCGAACACCTCTTTCCTGAAGTGATGGCCCCCCAGCTCACTTCGCTCGCGGTGCTGATGTGAAGCCCCTCACCGCAGTCAGCCCCGGCGCGCGCGTCGCGCTCGGGGTGAGCTTCTTCGTGGTCTTCGTCGCAGTCTGGTCCGCCGTGACCTTCGGCGGCCTGGTGCCGAAGATCTTTCTCGCCGACCCAGTGCAGATGCTGCGTTCGGGCTGGGTGCTGCTGACGGAGATGGGTTTTGCGCACGACATCGGCATGACCGTGTGGCGTGTGCTGGGAGGCTTCGTCATCGCGGCCGGCCTGGCGCTGCCGCTGGGGGTGCTGATGGGCGCGTACAAGCCGGTGGAGGCGTTCTTCGAGCCCTTCGTCAGCTTCGCGCGCTACCTGCCCGCCAGCGCCTTCATCCCGCTGCTGATCCTGTGGGTGGGCATCGGCGAGGCGCAGAAGCTCGCCGTCATCTTCATCGGCAGTTTCTTCCAGCTGGTGCTGATGATCGCGGTCACCGTGGGCAACACGCGGCGTGACCTGGTCGAGGCCGCCTACACGCTGGGCAGCAGCGATGCCAGCCTCGTCAAGCGCGTGCTGATTCCGGGCGCCGCGCCCGAGATCGCCGAGACCTTGCGCATGGTGCTGGGCTGGGCCTGGACGTACGTCATCGTCGCGGAGCTCATCGGCGCCTCCAGCGGCATCGGCCACATGATCACCGACAGCCAGGCGCTGCTGGCCACCGACCAGATCATCTTCGGCATCATCGTCATCGGCCTGATCGGGCTGGTGAGCGATTACCTCTTCAAGGCCGTCAACCGCCGGCTGTTTCCGTGGGCGCAGCTCGGCCGATGAACATCCTGACGGTGCGCGGCGTTGAACGCCGCTTCGACACGACACTCGCCCTGCAGGCCACCGACCTCGACGTTGCGCAGAACGAGTTCATCACCATCCTCGGCCCCAGCGGCTGCGGCAAGAGCACGCTGCTGCGCATCGTCGCGGGCCTGGACCGGCCCACGGCCGGCGAGGTGCGGCTGGACGGCCACCGCATCGAGGGCCCCGGCGCCGACCGCGGCATGGTGTTCCAGAGCTACACGCTGTTCCCGTGGCTGACGGTGCTGGACAACGTCTGCTTCGGCCTGCGCGAACGCGGCATGCCGCGCGCGGAGCAGCTCGAGCTGGCGCACGGATTCCTGGCCAAGGTGGGCCTGAAGGGCTTTGCCGACCACTATCCCAAGCAGCTCTCGGGCGGCATGCAGCAGCGCACCGCGCTGGCGCGCGCGCTGGCCAACCGGCCGCGCATGCTGCTGATGGACGAGCCCTTCGGCGCGCTGGACCACCAGACGCGCGAGCTGATGCAGGAACTGCTGCTGGGCATCTGGGAGGCCGAGCGCACGACGGTGCTCTTCGTCACCCACGACATCGACGAGGCCGTCTTCATGGGCAGCCGCGTGGTGGTGATGAGCGCGCGGCCCGGCCGCATCAAGCTCGACCGCCCGGTGGACCTGCCGCACCCGCGCCACTACGCAGTCAAGACTACGCCGGTGTTCAGCGAGCTCAAGGCCGAGCTGATGGAAGCCGTGCGCGCCGAGGTGATCGCGGCGCAGGCGCTGGCGGGCTGAGGCGGCGGGCCTGCGGCCCGTCTGCCCGTCGGCCCATCGGTGTATCGGCGCATCGGCGCATCGGCCTGGCCACCCGGCCACACCCGTGCAGCCATCACCCGATGCGCCTACCATCGCTGCATGAGTGATTCAGCCCCGTACACACCCCCCCGCGTCTGGTCCGCGCCCGCAGGCAACGGCGGCAAGTTCGCGTCGATCAACCGCCCCACCGCGGGCCCCACGCACGACAAGCCGTTGCCGGTGGGCCGCCACCCGCTGCAGCTGTATTCACTGGGCACGCCCAACGGCGTCAAGGTCACGGTGATGCTCGAGGAACTTCTGGCCCTGGGCCATGCGGGCGCCGAGTACGACGCGTGGCTGATCCGCATCAACGAGGGCGACCAGTTCGGCAGCGGCTTCGTCGAGGCCAACCCGAATTCCAAGATTCCGGTGCTGGTGGATCACAGCGACGCGGGCGGCGCGGCGCCCATCCGCGTGTTCGAGTCCGGCGCGATCCTGATCTACCTGGCCGAGAAGTTCGGCGCCTTCCTGCCGACGGCGCCCGCGCAGCGGGCCGAATGCCTGTCGTGGCTGTTCTGGCAGATGGGCAGCGCGCCTTTCCTGGGCGGCGGCTTCGGCCACTTCTATGCCTACGCGCCTTTCAAGATCGAATACGCCATCGACCGCTACGCGATGGAGGTCAAGCGCCAGCTCGACGTGCTCGACCGGCGCCTGGCCGAGACGCGCTATCTGGCGGGCGACGATTACACCATCGCCGACATGGCGGTGTGGCCCTGGTACGGAGCGCTCGTCAAGGGCCAGCTCTACGAGGCCGGCGAGTTCCTGCAGGTACAGACGTACACGCACGTGCTGCGCTGGGCCGACGAGATCGCGCAGCGTCCGGCTGCGCGGCGCGGCCGCATGGTGAACCGGCCCTGGGGCGAGCTGTCCAGCCAGCTGCACGAGCGCCACGACGCGAGCGACTTCGACACCCGCACGCAGGACAAGCTGGTGCAGCCGGGTTGATGCCGGCCCGGGTGACGACTGCCCGGACGACGAATTTCCGGACCTGCACGCCCGGACGACGAAACCCTGAACGACGGCCCCCTGAACGCAGAGCACCCGCATGACGATCACCCTCTACGACTGCGCCACGGCCCCGAGCCCGCGCCGCGCCCGCATCCTGCTCGCCGAGAAGGGCGTGGCGCACGACACGGTGCAGGTGGACCTGAAGACCGGCGAGCAACTGGGCGCCGCATACCGGCAGCTGAACCCGCAATGCACGGTGCCGGCGCTGCGCACCGACGAAGGTGTGGTGCTGGCCGACAACGCGGCCATCACCGCCTGGCTGGAGGCCCGCTACCCGCAGCCGCCGCTGCTGGGCGTGAGCCCCGAGGACAAGGCAGAGATCGCCAGCTGGAACTGGCGCGTCGAGTTCGACGGCCTGCTGCCCATTGCCGAGGCGCTGCGCAACGGCTCGCCCGCGATGGCCAACCGGGCCCTGCCGGGGCCGGTGGATTACGCGCAGATCCCGGAACTGGCGCAGCGCGGCCAGGCCCGCGTGCAGCAGTTCTTCGCCACGCTGGATGCACGCCTGACCGGGCGTGAATTCATCGCCGCCGGGCAGTTCAGCATCGCCGACATCACCGCGGTGGTGGCCGTGGACTTCGCGCGGGTGGTGAAGATCCGCGCCGATGAGCGGTTCCCGAACGTGCAGCGCTGGCGCGCGGCGATGGCGCTGCGGCCGTCGATGTCGTTGTAGCAAGGGATAGGGCGCCCCAGCAAGCTGGCGCCTGGCTTGACGGCCGGCAGAGGGCATTCGCCGCCGCCGTGTTGCTCGCAGCATCGTGTGCCACGCTCTGGAGATTCAATCGGCATCGCGGTCCCCGAACGACTCCTTGTGCCCGAGGCAATTGACTGATTCCGACCCATTACCGACCTACGCTGCCGTGAAACCGTTGCCCCGAAGCGGTCGGTGGCGTACGCACCAAAGTCTCCCTATGTGGCCCCCCAGCAGTGGGCACACCCAGGTAGATGGCACTCAAGCGATCGAGGCGCAGCAAGTTGGTCGAGACCGTCCCAGGTCACACTCGGGGAGCCTCGCTTGCAAACCATCGCCTGGCAGCCCAATCCTGCGATCAAGGCGCCTGACGGTAACCCCGTCCATTACGGGCGCCACCGGCCCGAGCAAACGACGCTGTACCGCTTGGTGCAGCACTGTGCGACCACCTTCGTTGACCAGACCGATACGGCAGCCGCCGCCGGCCTGCCGCTCAGCCGCAGCCTCAGCAGTCCTCACGCGAGCAAAGCGCCGCGGCCTGCTTCACTGCCAGCGTGAACGGTGCCATGTCGTCACGCGAGGCTGCCAGTAGGCTCCCGCCTTCCAGCAACATCACCACCAGCAGGGCACGGTCGCGCGCCTGCGCTGGCGTGAAGCCGGCGGAGATCAGGCGTCGCTCCAGGCTTTTCGCGATGCCAGCATAGGCCTCGGCCACCGCCAGCCCTAGGCGTGGCGAAGAGCTCTTCTCGGCCACGAAGGCGGCGAACAGTGCGCACAGCTCGTGGCGTGTGCGCACCACGTTTTCCCCCAGCAGCGTGCCCACACGAGCCACAAGTTGCTGTGGAGGCAGTGCGGCGTCTTGCGTGTCGATCAGCGCCAGTAGGCTGCTGGTGATGAGCCCGACCACGGCGGCGGCCACTTCCTCCTTGCCGCCCGGGAAGTGGTGGTACATCGAGCCTTTGGGCGCTTGCGCCTCGGCCAGGATGTCGTTGATGCCCACGCCGTGGTAGCCCTGACGGCGAAAGAGGCGCAGCGCCGCGCGCAGGATGCGTGTGCGCGTGTCGGCTTCGCGTGGCGCCGGGGTGGCGACGGTAGGGGCAGTGCTGCGCGGTGAACTCACCGCATCATCATAGGCGCGCGCCGGTGACCCACCGCCTCAGGTTTGTGCACCTCGAACCGGCTGCAGATCGCCACTAGACAGACCGGTCTAGTTAGGGCTAGGATGCAGAAATGAACATCGCCGTAGCCCCACCCGACACCGCAGCGCGCAGCGAAACCCTGCAGCTCAAGGCCGATGACGGCACCGCGCTGGCGGCTACGGTTGCCGCAGCCAGCGGCTCCGACTGGATCGTTGTAGGCGGCGCCACCGCTGTGCCGCGCGGCTTCTACCGGCGTTTTGCCGAGTACGCCCAGGCGCGCGGCGTGAACGTGTTGACGCTGGACTACCGCGGCATCGGCGGTTCACGCCCCAAGACCCTGCGCGGCTACATGCCCGACTACGCCGACTGGGCGCGCCAGGACCTCGCCGCCGCCGTGGCCTATGCCGCGGCGCGCGGTCCCGTCTATCTGGTGGGCCACAGCTACGGCGGCCACGCCATCGGCCTGCTGCCGGCGGCGCAGCGCGACCAGCTTCGGGCCGCCTACGTGGTGGCCGGCGGTGCCGGTTGGCACGGTTGGATGCCGCGCCGCGAGCAGTTCAAGGTGATGCTGCTGTGGCACGTCATCGGCCCGGTGGCCACCACGCTGCTGGGTTACCAGCCGCTCAAGCGCATGGGCATCGGCGAAGACCTGCCCGTCAGCATCTACCGCCAGTGGAAACGCTGGTGCGGCTTTCCCCGATACTTCCACGACGATCCAGCGGCCGCCGAGTTGGTGCGCGCCTTTGAAGACGTCAGGCTGCCTATCGCCGCGGCCAATGCGCTGGACGACAGCTGGGCCTTGCCGGCCTCTCGCGACGCCTTCTTCTCCGGCTACATCAACGCCCCGCTGTTGACGATCGACATCGACCCGCGTGTCGAGGGCCTGCGCGAGATCGGCCACATGGGCTATTTCCGCCCTCAGGTGGGCGCGGTGCTGTGGCCGCGCATGCTGGGCTGGCTGCAGCAAAAGGGGCTGAGCGTCTTGGCCTGAAGTCGACTGAATGGCGAGCGCTGACAGCGGCGCGATCTCGCTGATCAATTGCTTTGGCTCGGCGGCCCGTTTCAACACCCACCTGGTGGTGTCGCCACTGGAATTCATGCCGCGGGTTGCGGCGTGAAGCCCGCGGCACAGATCACGGCCAACCAACGGGCCTTCCGGAATGCAGCCGTGTCCCGGGGACGGCTTCTGGCCGAGACGACACAATCGCGTCAGCGCCCTGCAGCGGGCCTTCGGCCCGACTACAGGTTCGCTCAACGACAGATGTCGGCAGGCTACGCGAACGGGCAGACACCTTCCCGGGCCGTCCCGTCGTCCTTGCGGCCTTGCGTCCTTGCGTCCATTTGAACCAGAGGCCCGCCGCCGATGACGAGCGCCGTCCCCGCGCTCGTCCCGGTCCGCGAGCGCAGCATCCCTGGCGACCGGATGGGTCCGGCGCCGCAAGCTAGGCGATGCCGGGCACTGCTCTGCGCTCCAGCCGGATGGCCACGAGCGCAGCCGCCAGTGACAGCAGCACGCAGCCCATGATGATGGCCAGCAAGGCGCCTGGCGTGGCGGAACGCTCGACCACCAGCGCTGTCAACGTGCTCAGCACAGCCCCCAGCGCCATGGACAGGGCGCCGCTCAAGCCCGCTGCCGTGCCCGCCAGCGCGGGGCGGACCGACATGGTGCCGGCGTTGGCGGCGGGCAGTGTCAGGCCATTGCCCAGGCCGACGAAGAGGGTCAGCCCGAAGAGCGCGAGCGGGTGCGACACCCCGGCCGCGAACACCGCCAGGGCCAGCGCCACCGCAGTCAACGCCACTGCCCGGCCCGACGCCAGCAGCACACCCATTCCGAGGCGGCGGGCCTGGCGCGCACTGATGGCTGCACCAACGAGGAAGCCGCCGGTGATCGACCCGACGCCGAGGCCTACTTCGGCGGGCGACAGGCCCCATGCCGCCGTGGCCACGTAGGGCACGCCGGTGACGAACACATAGAAGGCGCCGACCGAGAAGGCCGTGCACAGGACGTAAGACCAGTACGGGCCCGACTGCAACAAGGCCAGCCAGTCGCCCAGGTTCGGCGCGGGCAGCCCGGGCTCGCGTGTCTCACCCATGTCAACCCATGTCAGCACCAGCAACACGGCGCCCAGCCCGGCGTACAGCGCGAACACCGAACGCCACCCCAGGGCCACATCCAGAAGGCCCCCCAGCATGGGCCCCAGCATCGGCGCCACCGCCATGGCCGAGGCGATCAGGCTCAGCTTGGCGGCCGAATCGATGGCCGAATGCCGGTCGCGAATGACGGCGCTGGACACCACCGTACCCGCGATGATCACGGCCTGCATCACGCGGCAGGCCAGCAACACGGCCACGTCCTGCGCCAGCATGCAGCCCAGGGACGCGGCGACGAAGATCATCACGGCGCCCAGCATGACCGGCCGACGGCCGAATCGGTCCGAGAGCGGGCCGAGCGTCAACTGGAACAGCGCCGACGCCAGCATGTACCCCGACACCGCCAGCGCCGTCACCGATTCGCGCGCGGCCAGGTCTCGTGCCATCGACGGCAGCGATGGCACCAGCATGTTCAAGGTCAGTGCCGACAGCGCGGTCAGCAGCGTCAGGGTGATCAGGTGGGGGGGTGTGCGCGGCACAGTTGTCATTGTGACCGACAGCGCTGCGGCTTCCTGCACCGGCAGCGCGGCCCACCTGCGGCCTCGAGTGTGGACGCGTCAGGCCAGTCGCCCGACCCCTCGCCGGGCACATGCAGTCCGGTGGGCTGCTGGTCCGGGCTCATGTTGCCGCACCTGGGCGCGCGCCTGCGCACGGGGTTCATGCTGCCTCTGGCAGTGCTGGTGGCATGTCCGCCCCATCATCGGCCAATGGGCGATTGCGCGCGTTGGAATTGGATCCGACCCCGAGGCAGGGCGGCCGTGCTGCTGGTCGGGCGTGCGACCATGCCCGCGTGAACGGTCCATCCACCTTCCGCCGCGTCACCTGCGCGCACTGCCTGCGGCCGCAGGCAGCCTGCCTGTGTGCGCTCGCGCGGCCGACCGCCCATCGCACCGAGGTGCTGGTGCTGCAGCACCCGCAGGAACAGCGGCAGGCCAAGAACAGCGTGGCGCTGCTGCGCCTGTCTCTGGCCCATTGCGAGGTCGTCGTCGGCGAGCGCTTCACGCCCGATGCGCTGGCGGCACTGCTGCATCGCCCGGGGTGGGAGACGCGACTGCTCTATCCGGATGTGCCCGCCGCGCTCGCGCCGTCGGCCTGCGGGCCGACAGCGGGCGCGCCCGTGCGGCTGGTGGTCATCGACGCGACATGGCGCAAGAGCCTGCGGATGCTTCTCGAGCACCCGACCCTGGCCGCGCTCCCCCGGCTGTCGCTGCAAGCGCCGGCGCCGACGCGCTATCGCGAGATCCGCGCAGCGCGGCGACCGGACCAGGTCTCGACGCTGGAAGCCACCGTGCACGCGCTGGCGTTGCTGGAAGGCCCGTCCTTCGACGCCGCGCCGCTGCTCGGTGCCTTCGGCCTCTTCGTCGCTGGGGTTGCGGCCCGGCAGTGGCCTCAGGCACCCTCAGGCACGGCGTAGCCTGCCGGCTGCGATCCCAGCCGGCGGCCCCGAGGTCATGAGCACCACGACGGCCAGCAGGACCAGCATGGCGACCACGAACGCACAGGCCCGGTAGCTGCCTGCCGTGGGCAACACGGGCACGACGGACGGCCAGAAGTTGATCGCCGTGTGAAACAGCAGTGCCGCCACCACGCTGCCAGCGGTGCGGTTGACCAGCCACGCGAACACGACGGACATCGCCACGACGCTCAGCAGGAACAGCGCCAGCGGAATGTGCGCCTGCGCGGTGCCGTCGATGAAGAACAGCGGCAGGTGCCATACACCCCACATCAGACCCAGCCCCAGGCTGGTGGCCCGCCGCCCCGGCAGTGGTGCGCGCTGCAGTCGCGCCCGCAGAGTCATGGCAGGAACTCGTGGCTCAGTCTCCTGACGTGCCCGATGAAGTAGACCCTGCGGCCCTGGGGCTGCATCCAGGCCGCTTCACCGGTCATCGGGATCAGCATGCCGCCTTGCGGCTGATAGTCCGACAAGGCGCAGTCCCAGGGCAGCATCACCATGACGCCGTCCTTGCCCACGCTGGCACCCCGCGCCTCGGCGCGCACCGAAGCGATCAGGCCCGCGTCGTTGAACAGGAACAGCAAGCTCAAGGTGATCGGGCCATCGACGATGGTGGCGTTTGCGGAGGTGTCGTCCACCGCGTCCCACCGCACACCCTGGCTGGGCAGCAATGCGGTGGGGTACCAAGGGCTCTCGGCAAAGTAGCGCATGAACTCGCCACGCGCGATCTCCCCCTTGCCTTGCGAGTCGGCGACGGTGAACAAGCCCGCCAGTTTCGCGATCAACCGGCCGTGGCCGGCGATGTAGCTGTCCTCCACGTGCGCGGGCAGGCCGGGGAACACGGCCACCTGGGCATCCCACAGGAAGCCCGGCGTGCGTGTGACCACCCGCTGCCGCGACGTGAACGGCTTCCACTGCTCGGCGTCGGTCGACATGTTCATCGTGCCCGTCATCTCGATGGATGCTGCGGAGATGATCGGCTGTCCGTCGGTCAGTGCGGCACGGAAGTAGCGCTGAACAGGCTGAGGAAGGCCCTCGAGTTCCCGCGCGTCGAAGCGCGCCGGTGACGGTAGCCGGCCCCGGGCATCGACGCTGCCCGTTTCGAGCCGGGTGGTGTGCGCCCGGATCATCCCGGCCCATCGGGCTGCGCAGAACGCGCGCAATGCAATCGCCAGAACGACGAGCCCGCCCAGTGATATCCCCAGCCACATCAGGATCGTCATCGCAGTTCCTTGGGCTCGTGCCGAGTCGATCAGACCAGGACGGCATCGACCGGCTGCCGCAGCGAGCGTGGCAGCAACGGGCCACGCCCGAAACGCACGACCAGGTCCGGCCGCTGCCCGCTCAAACCCAATGCGGCCGCAAAGGGCGGCCGCAGGGCGGCCACTTCGACCGGCTGGTTCAGGAAAGCATTGCGGATTCCGAGGGCGGTGGCCTGCAGCGCGAAGCGCTCGTAGCAGCGCCCCACTTCCACCCAGTGCGCCTTGTCGGCGGCCTGGCCGACAAAGACCGCGATGCCGGCGGAGCTGCGCACCTGCCGCGCGTACTTGTCGTTCTCGCCCTTCGCGGTCAGGAGCCATCGAAACGCCAGGTCGCCGATCCACGACGGGATGTTCGGGTTGCCGGAAGAAGCGCTGTAGAGCCCATCGCGCATGCGGACAGCCTCGGCACCGTTGAAACGGATCCAGTCCTTCAACTCCTTGACGAATGCAGCGTCGGCCAATTGCGCCGAGTTGCCTTGAATCACGTAGTCCAGCGTCTGCTCCATGGCCGGGCGCTCCGTCAGCAGCAGCAGGTGCACGGTGTCGGAACTGCCAGCGCGCTGCAGCAGCGCCAGTTCTTCGCTGGACAAGGCTTTGCCGTCGTATTCGCCGCGTGTGCACTGGCGCAGCGGGATGGCCGTGAACAAGGGCGTGCTCTGCGCTCGTGTCGGCTCGAGAACCACTCGCACGGCGTTGCCGGTTGCATCGAACTGTGCATCGCCCTTTAGGCCGTGCGCGAGCGCCGCCTGGATCAGGTTTTCGGCGGCGCAACCCAACGAGACGAAGACGTGATGGTCGTCCGGGTCCACCGCAGGGCAGCGGCGCGCCAGGTCGGGCAGGATGCCGATCGAACTGCCGTTGGCATCGAGCGCAAACTTCCAGCACTGCGTGTTGTGGCTGGACGGCGCCAAGGTGGCACAGCGAACCAGTTCGCGGCCGAGCGCGGCACCGTTGAGATTCGTCGAGTTCCCCAGCTGCCAGGTCCGTTCGGCGACCGCTTCGTAGCCGTCGGTCACCGGCCCGGCGGAGCAACCGGACAACGCCAGCGCGCCGGCCGCCAGCATTGGCGTCGAAGCGGTGAACTGCCTGCGGGTGATCATGGTCTTCAATGTCCGGAGTTGGAGGGGCGCTGTCCGGAGCGAGACAACTCGCGCCGCAACACCCCAGCCTGGGCGACAGGAACCATGGCGGTCTGTTCGCTGGCGGACATGCATCGCCCGTCCGGGCGGGTTCCACTCTGCCTCAGGTCCATGCAGCCCTGACTTGCGATTCCTCAATGGCTTCCCGGTCCGCGCCCGGGCTCGAACCGCCTCAGCGTCCCAGGAATGCGTCGTATCGCCCGATGAAGTCCTGCGGCACCTCGAAGTGCGGCAGCGCCCCCGTGGGCAGAACGTCGATGCGCCAGTTCGCCCGGTCCTTCACGATGCCCAGCCCGCGGTAGTCGGTGAAATCGCCGCGCACGCCGTGCGTCACCCACACCGGCAGCGTGAGTTGCTCGTACAGCGTGTGGATGTCGGCGCTGAACATGCCGGCCGACAGGAAGTGCAGCGGCGCGTGCTCGGCGCCGGGCTGGCGCGTGGTGATCAGGTCGTAGCGCCACAGCTCTTCGTCGATGTTCCTGCCGCCCCAGGTGCGCTCCAGGAAGTAGCGCACGACGCCAGGCCGTGTGAGCCCGCGAAAGAGGGCGCTACCCCAGCCCGGCCCCGTGAGTACGCGGTGCAGCCATGGCAGGCCGCGCGTGCTGCCCGGTGGGCCGCGCCGCGGGGTGTGCCCGATGAAGCCCGTGGGGCTGACGAGCGCCAGGCTGCGGAAGTGCCCGGGCTGCTCCACCGCCGCGCGGGCCAGGAACTCGCACGACAGCGACAGCGCCAGGGCGTCCACGGGCGCGGGCCCGCAGCGCTCGCGCATCAGCGCCACGGTGGCGTGCAGCGCATCGGTCATCAGCCGGGGCGTATAGGCGCGGTCGCTGCGGTCGGAGAAGCCGTAGCCCGGCAGGTCGGGCGAGAATACGGTGTGCGTGGCGGCGTAGTGCTCGTGCAGCGGCTTCACCTCGGCTGCCGACGCGGCCGCGTTCACGCTGTGCACCAGCAGCAGCGGCGGGCCGTGGCCCGCCACGTACACGGCCACCGGCCCGGCCGGGCCGTCCAGGCGCACGAGTTCGCCGCTGACGGCGGGGGTGAGCGGCGGATGGCTCATCGCGCGGACGCTTGCGCAAGCTTGGCGGCGGTGGCGCGCGGCACGCCGCGCTTCATGCCTGGGCGGATGCGCCGGGTGCCGTGAGGGCTTGCGGTTGTCGTCATGGACAGTTCTCCGGTATCGGGTGAGAGCCAGCGCCGTTCGGGCGCCGTGGCGCTGCCGGTGGGCGACGAGACGCGCGCGCCTGCCGTCAGCGCAGCAGCGTGATCACCAGCCCGAGCGCCGCGCACACGCCCAGCAGCGGCATCACGCCCGCCTTCCAGCGGAACAGCGCGAGTGTCGCACCCAGGGCGATGGCCGCGGCCACGGCGTCGAAGGGCCCCTGCATCCCTGCAGGCCACAGCACGTGCACCCCGAAGAACAGCGCCAGGCTGCCGATGACACCCACCACTGCGGCGGTGATGGCGGTCAGCGGCGCCGTGAAGCCGAGCTTGCCGTGCGTGGATTCCACCAGCGGCCCGCCCGCGAGG
Organism: uncultured beta proteobacterium; assembly: GCA_903938815.1. GTDB lineage: Bacteria > Pseudomonadota > Gammaproteobacteria > Burkholderiales > Burkholderiaceae_C > Rubrivivax. The sequence continues at coordinate 20,934 of CAJAES010000100.1, read as the reverse complement.
ATGAAGACGAAGGACGGCAGGAACGTGAACCAGGTGGCCACCGTGGCCGCCAGCGCGGCGCCCAGGAAGATGGCATCCGGCCCCAGCACTTCCTTCGTCCAGCCGCCGACGAAGCCGACGAAGGCCACCACCATGATCAACGGCCCGGGTGTCGTCTCGCCGAGCGCCAGGCCGTCGATCATCTGTGGGTCGGTGAGCCAGCCGTGCGTCTCGACGCCTCCCTGGTAGACATAGGGCAGCACCGCGTAGGCGCCGCCGAAGGTCAGCAGCGCGGCCTTCGTGAAGAACCAGCCCATCTGCGCGAGCGTGCCCTCCCAGCCGACCGCGGCCACCAGCACGGCCATCGTCAGCGCCCACAGGCCGATCCCGATGCCCAGCACGCGCGCCAGCCCGCGGCGCGTGAAGCGCGCGTGCTCCGGGCATGGTCCTGGCCAAGACGGCTTCCAACTCGTTGAATCCGGACTTCCATGCGGTGCCGACGGTGCATGTGTCCCACCTGGACCGCACGGCCATCCTCGCCTATGCTGCCGCGGCTGGCGCTGAGGCGTCCATCGCGCTGGCCAGCATCCTGGCCAGCGCGCCGGCGCCTTTCACGGCAACGTTCTTGTCGCGCGGGCCCCTGCGCGGCGGGGGTGGTGATCTGCTGAAGCCGGACCGGATCGCGCCCGGCCAGGACATCCTCGCCGCGGTGTCTCCGATCGGCTACGGTGGTCGCAATATCGACCTGCTGAGCGGCACCTCGATGTCCAGCCCGCATGTGGCAGGCCTGGCGGCTCTGATGAAGGAACTCCAGCCCAGCGGGTCGCCGATGGCGATCAAGTCGGCCCTGATGACCACGGGAACCGATGTGCTAGGACTCTGCGCGGCAGAACCGGGTCGTTCCTGATGTCTGGGGGCACGGTGCGTGCGCTGATGGGGCATGCCGGCGAGCTACCGCCCCTGCGCACTCGATCAGGTGATGCTGCTGCCGGCGGCGCCGCAAAACTGGCTGCCAGCAGGTCACCTGGCCCACTTCATCAACGACACCGTTGACGCGCTGGAGCTCAAGGCGTTCTACGCGCGCTACGAAGGCGGCGGATCACGCAACCAGCCCTTCCACCTGGCCATGATGGTCAAGGTGCTGATCTACGCCTACGCCACGGGCGTGTTCAGCTCGCGCAAGATCGAGCGCCGGCTGCACGAGGACCTGGCATTTAGGATGCTGGCGGCGGGCAACTTCCCGCGCCACCGCACGATCTGCGACTTCCGGGCGTTCCATCCGAAGGAGCTGTCGGAACTGTTCGTGCAAGTGGTCAGGCTCGCCCGTGAGATGGGCCTGGTCAAGCTGGGCACGGTGGCCATCGACGGCACCAAGCTCAAGGCCAACGCCAGCCTCCACAAGGCGATGAGCGACGAGCGCATGAAGCAGGCCGAAGCGGAGCTGAAGGCGCAGATCGACGCGCTGCTGGCGCGCGCCAAGGCCACCGACGAGACCGAAGCAAACGAGTCGGAGCTGGACCTGCCCGCCGAGATCGAGCGGCGCCAGACGCGCCTGGCGGCCATCCAGGAGGCCCGCGAACGCCTGGACAAACGCCAACGCGAAGCCGACCTGGAGCGAGAGGCCGCAGCGACGACGACGACCGCCACCCGCGGCGGCCCGGACGGGCAGCCCCGGGGCGGGCGCTACAAGCGCGAGTTCGGCGTGCCCGAGGACAAGGCGCATGAGAACTTCACCGACCCGGACAGCCGGATCATGAAGCGCGCAGGCGGTGGCTACGACCCGGCGTACAACGCACAGTCGGCGGTAGACGAGGCCGCGCACATCATCGTGGCGGCCGAGCTGGACAACACCGCACCCGACGCCAACTGGCTGCTGCCGATGATCCGGGCGGTCGGTGAGAACCTGGGTGAGCTGCCCGAACTCGGTCTGGCCGACGCCGGCTACCGCAGCGAGGACAACCTGAAGAGTGCGCCGATCGAGCTGGTGGTGGCGCTCGGCCGGGAAGGCAAGGCGCACGCGGAGATCAACGCCGAGCGGAACCCGCACACCGCGGCGATGGCTGAGAAGCTGAAGACAGACGAAGGACGAGCGGCCTGTCGCAAGCGCAAGTGGATCGCCGAGCCGCCCAACGGCTGGATCAAGAACGTGCTGGGGTTCCGGCAGTTCAGCCTGCGGGGGCTGCACCGGGCGCAGGCCGAATGGAAGCTCGAGTGCATGGCGCTGAACCTGCGGCGCATGGCGGTGCTCAGCGCAGGCTGAAAGGCGGCACAGCACTCGTCAGACTGACTGGAGCCTCCCTCATGGAGGGAGGCTGGAGGGTGCGGTCCAACACGCTGGAGCTCCCTCGCGGAGGGGGCTCGGGGGAGCCGTGCGAAAGGCTCAAGCCTAGGAGGCAGCGCGGCTTCTGCCGCGCAGACTCCTAGCTGGCGTGCGTCTTCGCCGACGCTGTCAGCTTGAACTCTGCCACGGCCGCCACCAGCTGCATCGACTGCTCCCGCAGGCTCTCGGCCGATGCGGCGCTTTCTTCCACCAGTGCCGCGTTCTGTTGTGTCGCGTGATCCATCTGTGACACGGCATCGGACACTTGCGACACACCGGCGTTCTGCTGGTTCGCAGCCACGCTGATGTCCGCCATGATGTCTGCCACGCGTCGAATGGAGGAGACCACGTTGTTCATCGTCTGGCCCGCCTTGTCCACCATCGCGGTGCCGCGCTCGACGTGCTCCACGCTGGCGCCGATCAACTCCTTGATCTCCCGGGCAGCTTCTGCCGATCGCTGGGCCAGGCTGCGCACTTCGCTGGCCACGACTGCGAAGCCTCGCCCTTGCTCGCCCGCGCGGGCCGCTTCGACCGCAGCGTTCAATGCCAGGATGTTGGTCTGGAATGCAATGCCGTCGATGACGCCGATGATGTCAACGATCTTCTTTGAACTCGCATCGATCTGCTGCATGGTCGACACCACGCCGTTCACGGCGGCGCCGCCGTCGGTCGCGACCTGGCTGGCGTTCAGGGCCAGCTGACTGGCCTGGACGGCGTTTTCGGCCGTCTGGCGGACGGTCGACCCGAGCTGCTCCATCGACGCCGCCGTCTGCTGCAGGGAACTGGCCTGCTCTTCGGTGCGCGAACTCAGGTCCATGTTGCCTTGGGCGATTTCACTGCTGGCGCCGGCCACGCTCTCCGAGGCCTGTCGCACTCGGCCCACCAACACGGACAAGCTGTCCTGCATGTCATTGAGGGCCGCCATCAGGCTGTCGCGTCGTCCGCCCTGCATGTCGAAGCGCGTGGACAAGTCTCCGGCGGCAATGGCGCGGGCGGTCAGCACCGCATCCATGGGTTCACCCCCTAGCAAGCTGGTGATGGAGCGGCTCACCAGCCAGCCGGCTGCGCACGCCACCAGGCCCACCAGCAGCCCGACCCCCAGCAAGCCGATCACCGTGCGGTCGATGCTGGCGATCGTTTTCACCGCATCTTCCTGGGCGTCCGTCGATCGCGTGGCCACCAGCTCGCCCAAGGCCTCCGTGAACGCCTGCTGTTGGGGCCGGACCTGATCGAGCACCAGCGGCTTGATGTCGTCGAAGCGCCCCTCGTCGATCAACTTGCCGACCTCCGCGAGCAGGCCGTCCACCTTGCCGGAGATGGCCGCCAGGCGCTCGAGCGCAGCCTGCTCTTCGGCCGATGTCGCGAGGGCCCGCAGTTCGTCCAGCAGCGTCTTGCCTTGGGCCTCGAGACGCCTGGAGGCGTCGACCAGGGCGGTCTGCACTTTCATGTCCTCGTTCATCGCGAGGTCGCGCACGTTCACGGCCCGCTGCAGGGCAGATGACTCTAGCTGCCCCAGCTTCTGCAGCTGGGACACGCGGACCAACGCCGTCTGGCGCAATTCGCCGGCCGAGTTCTTCAGCGAAACCAGGGCCACGGCCACCACGGCGGTCAGCGCGAGGATGATGCCCATGAAGGACGTGAGCAGCTTGGCTTTGACAGTTTTCAACATCTCGGGGCTCCCGAAGTTTTCAGAGCGCTGGGGCTCGGTCTGATGGCGCAGATCAGTCCAGGAACAGCTTCTTGGCCTCGGCCGTCTGCAGGAAGTCGAGGAACTTCTTGACCTCGCCCGACGGTTCGCCCACCGTCACGAAGCCCAGCGGCCGATGCACATCAGGCCCCTTCACTTCGCGCACCTTGCCCTTGGCGCCTTCGGCCGTGCCCGAACCGACGTAGCCGATAGCGGCCTTGTCGCGACCCACCTCGACCGCCTCGGCAGCGGAAGTCCGCAGCTCCTTGGCGTTGGCTGCAAACGCAGCCCCCCCGAGCACCTGCCGCTCCACTACGCCGCGCGTGCCGGAGCCGGCCGCCGGTACCACCAGCACAATGGGCAGGTCGGCGCCGCCCAGTTCCTTCCAGTTGGTGGTCTTGCCGGTGAAGATGGCGCGGAGCTGGTCCTTGGTCAGTTCGGCCACCTTGTTGTCGGCGTGAACGATCGGGACCATCTGCTCTTTCAGGATGGTGGTCATCTTCAGGTTGGCAGGCGCGCTGCCCGCGCCGGCCTTCTTCGCAGCGTTGACGGCGTCCGCCAGCTCGTCGGATATCGCCGCGACGCTGACCTTGCCTTCGATCAGCATCTGCATGCCTTTGCCGGTGCCCACACCGAGCATCTTCACGTCGATGCCTGCGTCTCTCGCCTTGGCGGTGACTGGGTCGACGATGCTTTTCTGGACCGAGCTTGAACCCGCGATCTCCAGCGGTGCCGCGTGGGCAAGGGTGCTGCAGATCAGGCTGGCCGAAGCGAGGATGGCGAGTGAGACGCGTTGGAAGATCATGGAAGGGTCCTTGCGGGCTGCGCCGGCCCAATGGTTCGGAATGATCGGAGCGTGTTTTGAATGCTCTGAAATGGTGCGCTGAAGACAAGTATAAGTAGTTTTATTGATTTAAAGCGCTAAAATAGCGACAAAAACAGGTGCATATCGGACTTTTTGCATGGTTTTGGTGCTTTTGATCAGGCGTCGTGAATCCGCCTTGCTCGCATCGTCCAGCCCGGTCGCTCGCTGGGCGAACGCGCCGTTCGCTTGGCGGGGAGTCTCGTCAGAACCCTGATTCAGGGTGCTTCGAGCGCGCGCGTCTGCCGCGCAGGCAGGACTTTCGTCGTGAGCGCGGGCCTCGCCGCGGGTAAGCCGCGGGTCGGCCGCTGCTGCCCGGGCAACGCGGTCGCAGCCGCGCCGCGCGCGATCCGCGGCCCGGTGGGGGCACGCCGCTGGATGGGGCCTCAGCGACGCAGGAACGCTTCGCAGCGCCGGAAGAAATCCTGCGGCACCTCGAAGTGCGGCAGCGCCCCGGTGGGTAGCACGTCGATTTGCCAGTGAGGCCGGTCCCGCACGAGGCTCAGGCCCCGGTAATCGGTGAAGTCGCCGCGCACGCCGTGCGTCGCCCACACCGGCTGCGCGAGCTGCTCGTACAGCGTGTGGATATCGGCGCTGAACAGACCGGCCGACAGGAAGTGCAGCGGCGCGTGCTCGGCGCCGGGCTGGCGCGTGGTGACGAGGTCGTAGCGCCACAGCGCTTCGTCGATGCCCTTGCCGCCCCAGGTCCGCTCGAGGAAGTAGCGGATGACGCCGGGTCGCGTGAGGCCGCGGAACAGCGCGCCGCCCCAACCCGGCCCGGTCAGCGCGCGGTGCAGCCAGGGCAGGCCGCGCGTGCTGCCCGGCGGGCCGCGCCGCGGGGTGTGCCCGATGAAGCCGGTCGGGCTGACGAAGGCCAGGCTGCGGAAATGCCCCGGTTGCTCCACGGCCGCGCGCGCCAGGAACTCGCACGAGAGCGACAGTGCGAGCGCGTCCACCGGCGCGTGACCGCAGCGTTCGTGCATCAGCGCCACAGTGGCATGCAGCGCGTCCGTCATCAGGCGCGGTGTGTAGGCGCGCTGGCTGCGGTCGGAGAAGCCGTAGCCCGGCAGGTCGAGCGAGAACACGGTGTGCGTGGCGGCGAAGTGTTCGTGCAGCGGCTTCACCTCGGCCGCCGAGGCCGCGGCATTGACGCTGTGCACCAGCAGCAGCGGCGGACCCTGGCCCGCCACGTACACGGCCAACGGCCCGGCGGGGCCGCCCAGGTGCACGAGTTCGCCGCTGACCGCGGGCGGAAGGGGCGGTTGGTTCATCGCGCTCATCGCGCGCTGTTCCCTGTGCGCGGGCCGGACGGGGTCGCGGACCGTTGGTCACATGGGCCCATGCGGCGCAGCCCGAGGCCGGGAACGCGGGAAGAATTCGTCATCGGGGTCTCAAGTGTCATCCGGGGTCGGCCGGGCGCGGGTAGGGTGCGTGGCCGCACCCTAGCGCCGCCGCCGGCGGCAGGCCATGCCCCGCGGGTGCCCGCCGTCAGCGCACCCATGTGGCTGCCAGCCCGAGTGCGCCGCAAGCCGCGAGCAACGGGATGACGCTGGCCTTCCAGCGGAACAGTGCCAGCGTCGCGCCGGCCGCGATGATCGCCGCGACGGGATCGAACGGCCCCTGCCACCCCTCGGGCCATAGCACGTGCGCGCCGAAGAACAGTGCCAGGCTGGCGATGACGCCCACGACCGCGGCGGTGATGGCCGTCAGCGGTGCCGTGAAGCCGATGCGGCCGTGCGTGGATTCCACCAGGGGTCCGCCGGCCAGGATGAAGACGAACGATGGCAGGAAGGTGAACCAGGTCGCTGTCGTGGCCGCCAGCGCGGCCCCGAGGAACAGGGCGTCCGGGCCCAGCACCTCCTTCGTCCAGCCACCGACGAAGCCGACGAAGGCCACGACCATGATCAGCGGGCCCGGCGTGGTTTCGCCGAGGGCCAGCCCGTCGATCATCTGCGGTCCGGTCAGCCAGCCATGCGTTTCCACAGCGCCCTGGTACACGTAGGGCAGAACGGCATAGGCGCCGCCGAAGGTCAGCAGGGCGGCCTTCGTGAAGAACCATCCCATCTGCGCCAGCGTGCCCTGCCAGCCCACCGTGGCCACGAGCGCCGCCATCGTCAGCCCCCACAGCCCGAGCCCGATGCCCAGCACGCGCGCCAGCCCGCGGCGCGTGAAGCGCGCGTGCTCCGGGGTGGGCGTGTCGTCGTCGATGACCGCCGGCCCGGCAGACGCCTTCGCGGCCCCGTGCCCCGCGCCGGAAGAGAACACCTGCGGCGCGTGGCGCGCGCCCGCCCAGCCGGCCAGCGCCGCGCACAGCACGACCACCGGGAAGGGCACGTCCAGCACGGCGATGGCCACGAAGGACGCCGCGGCCAGAACCCACAGCGCCCGGTGCCTCAGCGCCCGCGTGCCGATGCGGTGCGCGGCGTGCAGCACGATGGCCACCACGGCGGGCTTGAGACCATAGAAGATGCCCGCCACCAGCGGCACGTTGCCGAAGCGCAGATAGACCCAGGTCAGTGCGATCAGGATGAAGAGCGAGGGCAGGACGAACAGGATCCCTGCCGCCAGCCCGCCGCGGGTGCGGTGCATCAGCCAGCCGATGTAGGTGGCGAGCTGCTGCGCCTCCGGCCCTGGCAGCAGCATGCAGTAGTTCAGCGCGTGCAGGAACCGGCGCTCGCTGATCCAGCGGCGGCGCTCCACCAGCTCGGCGTGCATGATGGCGATCTGCCCCGCCGGGCCGCCGAAGCTGATGAAACCGAGCTGCAGCCAGAAGCGCAAGGCGGCGCCGAACGGGATCGCGGGGGGCATGGTCGGAACCTTGAGACAATCGGGCTTCATTCTCGCCTGCCGCACCATGAGCCATATCCTGCAAAACCTCCCCGCCGGCCAGCGCGTCGGCATCGCCTTCTCCGGCGGCCTGGACACGTCCGCTGCCGTGCACTGGATGCGCGCCAAGGGCGCCATTCCCTGCGCCTACACGGCCAACCTGGGCCAGCCCGACGAGACCGACTACGAGGCCATCCCCCAGAAGGCCCTGGCCTACGGCGCCGACATCGCCCGCCTGGTCGACTGCCGCGCGCAGCTGGTGGCCGAGGGCATCGCGGCGCTGCAATGCTCCGCGTTCCACATCCGTACCGGCGGCGCCACATACTTCAACACCACGCCGCTGGGCCGGGCCGTCACGGGCACGGCGCTGGTGGTGGCGATGCGCGACGACGGCGTCAACATCTGGGGCGACGGCAGTACCTACAAGGGCAACGACATCGAGCGCTTCTACCGCTACGGCCTGCTCGCCAACCCGCAGCTGCAGATCTACAAGCCCTGGCTCGACCAGCGCTTCATCGACGAACTCGGCGGCCGCAAGGAGATGAGCGAGTACCTGCTCGCCGCGGGCTTCGACTACAAGATGAGCGTCGAGAAGGCCTACAGCACCGACAGCAACATGCTCGGCGCCACGCACGAGGCCAAGGACCTGGAGTACCTGAACGCGGGCGTGTCCATCGTCAACCCGATCATGGGCGTGGCCTTCTGGAAGCCCGAGGTCGAGGTGCGCCACGAGACCGTGAGCGTGCGCTTCGAGGAAGGCCACCCGGTGGCGCTGAATGGCCGCACCTTCGCGAACGCGGTGGAGCTGTTCGAGGAAGCCAACCGCATCGGCGGCCGCCACGGCCTGGGCATGTGCGACCAGATCGAGAACCGCATCATCGAGGCCAAGAGCCGCGGCATCTACGAGGCCCCGGGCATGGCGCTGCTGCACATCGCCTACGAGCGCCTCGTCACCGGCATCCACAACGAGGACACCATCGAGCAGTACCGCATCAACGGCATGCGTCTCGGGCGCCTGCTTTACCAGGGCCGCTGGTTCGACCCGCAGTGCCTGATGCTGCGCGAGACGGCGCAGCGCTGGGTGGCGCGCGCCATCACCGGCGAGGTGACGCTGGAACTGCGCCGCGGCAACGACTACTCCATCGTCGACACCGTGAGCCCGAACCTCACCTACCACCCCGACCGCCTGACGATGGAAAAGGGCCAGGGCGCCTTCACGCAGGCCGACCGCATCGGGCAGCTGACCATGCGCAACCTCGACATCCAGGACACGCGCCACAAGCTGGGCATCTACACCGGCGTGGGCCTGCTCGGCGGGCCGGACAGCATGACCCCGCTGCTCGGCCATTCCGACGACATGAAGCGCGAGGACTGACAACCGCCCCGAATCGGGTTACAACCGCTGGACAACAACCGGAGGTAGTTCCCGATGAGTGACACGACCATCCTGCGCCGGCGCTTCGCGCTGGTTCCGCTGCTCGCCGCGCTGAGCACCGCCCTGTGGGCCGGTGGCTGCGGCGGCGACAACGACAAGGGCCCGCTGCCGGGCGCTGAACCCGCGTCCACCGCCTGCCAGGTCGTCACCGACTCCGGCACGGTCACGGTCGGTTCCGGCCTGCCGGGCGACCCGTCGCTGCCCGAGCCCTCATCGGGCTACCGCCTGGGCAAGCAGGCCGTCGCGGCCAAGACCTTCATGGTCGTCACGGCCAACCCGCTGGCCACCAAGGCCGGTTGCGATGTGCTGGCCGCCGGCGGCAGCGCCGCCGACGCCGCCGTGGCGGTGCAGATGGTGCTGGGCCTGGTGGAACCGCAATCCAGCGGCCTGGGTGGCGGCATGTTCGTCGTGCACTACGACGCCGCCTCGAAGACGGTGCAGACCTACGACGGCCGCGAGACCGCGCCCTCAGGCGCCACCGAGAACTACCTGCGCTGGGTGAGCGACGCGAACCAGACGGCACCCCTGCCCAACGCGCGCGCCAGCGGCCGCAGCATCGGCACCCCGGGCACCGTGAGCGTGCTCGAGATGCTGCACGGCGAGCATGGCAGCCTGCCCTGGAGCGGCCTGTTCGATGCCGGCATCGGCTACGCGGCCAACGGCTTCGCGATCAGCGGCCGCATGGCCGAGGCCATCGCCGGCGCGCGCGCCAACCTGCTGCGCGACCCCGACGCCGTGTCCTACTTCCTGAAGGCCGACCTCACGCCCAAGCTGCTCGGCGAGACGATCCAGAACCCGGCCTATGCCGACACCTTGCGCGCCATCGCCAGCGGCGGCGCCTCGGCGTTCTACACCGGCCCGATCGCGGCCGACATCGTGGCCGAGATCAACCGCACCGAGGCCGGCTCCGACGCCCCCGGCGCGCTCACCCCCGGCGCCACCACGCTGGCCGACCTGGCGGGCTACGAAGCCAAGCGCCGCGCGCCGGTGTGCATCGACTACCGCGCCCACCAGGTCTGCGGGATGGGCCCGCCGTCCTCGGGCGGCATCGCCGTCGCGCAGTCGCTGGGCATCCTGGAGAACTTCGGCCTCAATGCCTTCGGCCCGACCGCCCTGGACGGCGAGGGCGGCAAGCCGAGCGTGATGGGCGTGCACCTCATCAGCGAGGCCCAGCGCCTGGCCTACGCCGACCGCAACAAGTACGTCGCCGACACCGACTTCGTGCCGCTGCCGGGCAACGGCGTCTCGACGCTGATCGACAAGGCCTACCTGCGCGACCGTGCCAACCTGATCAGCTTCTCGACCAGCATGGGCGTGGCCCAGCCGGGCGTGTTCGCGGGCATGGGCGCGCTGGGCAGCAGTGCGCAGGAAGGCAAGGGCACCTCGCACGTGTCCATCATCGACGCCAAGGGCAACGCCGTCTCGATGACGACCACCATCGAGAGTGGCATGGGCGCTTACCGCTTCGTGCGCGGCTTCCTGCTCAACAACGAGCTGACCGACTTCTCGTCGGCGCCCAGCGACGTGAACGGCCCCATCGCCAACCGGGTCGAGCCACTCAAGCGCCCGCGCAGCTCGATGGCGCCCACCGTCGTGCTCAAGCGCAACGCCGACGGCTCCGCCGGTGAACTGGCCATGGTGACCGGCTCGCCGGGCGGCGCGGCCATCATCCAGTTCGTCACCAAGACCGTGGTGGCCGCGCTGGACTGGGGCCTGAACGCCCAGCAGGCGACGTCTCTCGCCAACTTCGGGTCGTCCAACAGCGCCACCACCGGCATCGGCGGCGAGCACCCGAATATCCTGGCCACCGACAACGGCAACGGTGATGCGCTGGTGACCGGCTTGCGTTCGATGGGCCACACCGTGTCGGTCTCGGCGCAGAGCAGCGGTGTCTCCACCATCCTGCGCGTGCCGGTCGACGGGCAGACCCGCCTGCAAGGCGGCGCCGACCCGCGCCGCGAAGGCCTGGCGCTGGGCGACTGAGGATCAGGCCGCTGCGTGCAGCGCTTGCGCTGCGCGCAGCCGGCCGACCTCGATGCCGTTCCAGTTGACCATGCGCGCATCGCTCACGGTCTGCAGGAAGGCTTGATCGGCGCCTTCGGCGCACAGCAGCGACTGCAACACCGCGGCCAGCGCCACCTCGGCGGCGCGTGCGTTGTTGCCGTCGTCCATCTTCAGCGCCACGCCCAGCCCCAGCGCTGGCAGCGCGGCGCAGTACACGCCCTCGGCCCCCACCTTGCAGAAGACGCGCTCGCGGAAGTGTTCCATCAGCCGCGTGTCGAGCCGCCCGCTGCCGCCCACCATGAAGGGCGCGGCCGCCACCGCGCCGCGCAGCCGGGCAGCGGCGCGCGCATGCCCGGCGCTCAGGCCCTGACCGGTGGCCACGCGCGCGAACGCCAGCGCCAGGTTGCGCAGCGGGATCGCGTAGGTGGGTATCGAGCAGCCGTCCGTGCCGCGAGCGGCCTTGGCCAGGTCGAAATCGGTCGTGGCCTGCAGCGCTGCGGTGACCTCGCGCATCACGGGGTGGTCCGGCTTCACGTAGCCGCGCAGGAAGGCGGCGGCATCGCGCCCGCCGTCCATCGCACAGCCCAGGCACACGAAGCCCGAATGCTTGCCCGAGCAGTTGTTGTGCAGGGCAGTCGGCTCCACTTCGTCGTGCGCAAGGGCCTTCAGCGCGCCGTCGTGGTACGGCCAGTGCGCGCCGCATTCGAGCACGCTCACATCGAGCCCGGCCTTGGCCAGCATCGAGGCCGCCGTGCGCACGTGCGGCGCCTCGCCGCCGTGCGAAGCGCAGGCCAGCGCCAGTTCCTCGTCGCTCAGGCCCAGTTGATCTGCCGCGCCGCTGGCCACCAGCGGCAGCGCCTGCAGCACCTTGACGGCCGAGCGCGGGAAGATGGGCCGTTCGATGTCGCCCAGCGCCGTGTGCAGCACGCCAGAGGCATCGACGACGGCCACTGCGCCACGGTGGAATGATTCGACGATGCCGCCGCGCATCGCCTCGACGAGGATGGGGTTGTCTTGCATGGCGTCGAATGTAATGCGGGTTGCAGATCCTTCGGACGATGGCACGGGGTGCCGTCGCGCAGCCGGCATGCGGGCCCTGCACCCGCCCCTGCAGGTCGTTCCAGAAGCCCCGCCGCGTAGCAGGCCTGCGTGGGCTTGATCACAATCCGCGCATGCACTCCTCCCTGATCGGCGTCGACTTCACCAGCGCTCCCACGCGCCGCAAACCCATCACCGTCGCACGCGGCACCTTGGCCGGCGCCGTGCTGCGGCTCGACCGTGTCGATGCCTGCCCGGACTTCGCGGGCTTCGAGGCCGTGCTGGCCGAGCCTGGCCCCTGGTACGGCGCCTTCGACTTTCCCTTCGGCCTGCCGCGCGCCTTCGTCGACAGCCTGGCGCTCGGCGGCAGCTGCGCGGAGGTGAACGCTGCCGTGCACGCGCGCTGCGCCGTGCGCATGGATTTCCGTGCTTTGGTCGATGCATGGGGCCAGGGCTTGCCGCACCGCGTCACGGACCGCTCGCTCGCGGGTGTGAGCTCCACCAGCCCGCTGCAGACCCGCTACGTGCCCGTGGGCTTCATGTGGTTCGAGGGCCTGACGCGCCTGCTCGCGGCCGGCGTCACGCTGCCGGGCCTGCACGCCGGCGACCCGCAGCGCATCGCGCTGGAGGGCTACCCCGGCGCGCTCGCGCACGCGCTGCTGGGCAAGCGCTCCTACAAGAACAGCCCCGAGCCCGACCGGCTCATTGCCCGCAAGGACCTGGTCGACGCGCTGGAGCAGGGCCGCGCCGAGGGCGCCCCACGCCTGAAGCTCAGCCACGCGATGCGCGACGCGCTGGTGGCCGACGCCAGCGGCGACCGGCTCGACGCCGTGCTCTGCCTGGTGCAGGCGGCCTGGGCGCAGGCGCAGCCGGGGCATGGCCTGCCGGCCGCGGTGGACCCTGTGGAAGGCTGGATCATCGGCGCGCGCTGAGCGCGGTGCGCGGCATCCGCGGCGGCGGCATTCCGGATCCCGATCTCAGTCCCGATCTCAGTCCCGATTTCAGCGCGGCACGCCCACCAGCAGCGCCAACGCGACCACGACCGCCAGCACCGCGACGCCGGTAGCCAGCCGCAGCACCCGCACCCGGTTGATCTCGACGCGCCGTATCAGCTCGGTGTTCTGTTCGGCCAGCGCCTTGATCAGGTTCGACGAGGCCTGCATCTGTTCGTTCAGCAGCGCGATCGCGGCTTCGGCTTCGTCCAGCCGTGACTGCATCGCCTGCACGGCCTGCATCGTAGCCCCGGAGGGCAGGTCGGCGATGCGCTGTGCATCGGCTGGCGCCGGCGCCGCCTTGCCGGTGGGCGCAGACGCGCGCTTGCGCCCAACGGTGTCCCAGAGCTTCTTCGCGCCATCGGCGATCTCGGGCGCATTGCGCACCACCTCGACCCAGGGAACCAGTTTCAGTACCGACAGCCACCCGATCGCCATGCGTGCTCCTTGTGCGGGCCGGGCGCTGGATGGCCGGCCCGGTGTCAATGGTCTGCGCCCGCCGGCTCGACGGGGTTGATGCGGATTGATGCGGATTGATGCGGATTGTGGGCGCCATGGCCAGTGCCTGTCTGAGCCCGCCCGCACAATGCCACGTGTGGCAACCCGTCCGCTCCGGCCCCGGCGCTCTCCTGCGCCCCAGCCCCAGCCCTCGCTCGTGACCCCGGCCCCTGCGCCCGAAGCCGAGGCGTGGTTCGCCGCGCAGGGCTGGCAGCCCTTCGCATTCCAGCGGGAAGTCTGGGCGGCCATGGCTGTCGGCCGCAGCGGCCTGCTGCACGCCACCACCGGCAGCGGCAAGACCTACGCCGTCTGGATGGGCGCACTTTCGCGTGCCCGGCCCGCCCCCGGCCTGCAGGTGATCTGGCTCACCCCCATGCGGGCACTGGCGACCGACACCACGCGCGCGCTGCAGAACCCCCTGCCGGCCCTGATGCAGGCCCGGGCGCCGGCCTTCACGGTCGGCCAGCGCACCGGCGACACCTCCAGCGCCGAACGCGCCCGTCAGGACCGCCGCTGGCCCGCCGCGCTGGTGACGACACCCGAATCCCTGAGCCTGATGCTCACGCGCGAGGACGCGCGGCAGCAGCTCGGCGGCGTGCACACCGTCATCGTCGACGAGTGGCACGAGCTCATCGGCAACAAGCGCGGCGTGCAGGTTCAGCTGGCACTGGCGCGGCTGCGCCAGTGGCATCCCGGCCTCGTCGCCTGGGGCCTGTCGGCCACCCTGGGCAACCTGGAAGAGTCCATGGCCACGCTGTGCGGGCCGGGCGGGCAGCTGGTGCGCGGCCGGGTCGACAAGACCCTGCGCATCGACACGCTGGCCCCGGCCGACCCCGGGCGCTTCTCGTGGGGCGGGCACCTGGGCGCGCAGATGCAGCAGCCGGTGGTGGACGAGATCGAGAGCGCGGCCACGACCCTGGTCTTCACCAACACGCGATCGCAGGCCGAGATCTGGTATCAGCTGCTGCTGACGGCGCGGCCCGACTGGGCGGGGCTGGTGGCGCTGCACCACGGCTCGCTCGACTCCGGCACGCGCGAGTGGGTGGAAACGGGGCTGAAGGAAGGCCGGCTCAAGGCCGTGGTGGCGACGTCGTCACTGGACCTGGGCGTGGATTTCCTGCCCGTGGAGCGCGTGCTGCAGATCGGCAGCGCCAAGGGCGTGGCGCGGCTGTTGCAGCGCGCCGGCCGCAGCGGCCACGCCCCCGGCCGCGAGAGCCGCGTGACGCTGGTGCCCACCCACACGCTGGAGCTGGTGGAAGCAGCAGCCGCCCGCCGCGCCGCCCTGGCGGGGCAGGTGGAGTCGCGCGTGTCGCCGGACAAGCCGCTGGACGTTCTGGTGCAGCACCTGGTCACGGTGGCGCTGGGCGGCGGCTTCGAGGCCGATGCACTGTTCGACGAAGTGCGCGGCGCGCCCGCGTACGCCGGCCTGACGCGCGACGAATTCGACTGGTGCCTGGCGTTCGTCGAGCGCGGCGGCGACAGCCTGAATGCCTACCCCGAGTACCACCGCGTGCAGCGGGTCGACGGCCTGTGGCGCGTGCCGGACCGCGGCATTGCGCGGCGGCATCGCCTGCAGGTGGGCACGATCGTCGGCGACGCGACGATGAAGGTGCAGTGGCTGAGCGGCGGCACGCTCGGCACCATCGAGGAAAGCTTCATCGGCCGCCTGTCCAAGGGGGATTGTTTCGTGTTCGCCGGCCGCGTGCTGGAGTACGTGCGCACGCAGGACATGGCCGCGCTCGTGAAACGCGCCGTCAAGCCCAAGGGCATCGTGCCCAGCTGGGCGGGCAGCAAGATGCCGCTGTCCGGCGAGATGGCCGCCTCGGTGCAACTGCTGCTGGACGAGGCCGCGCGGGGCGAGTTCACCGAACCCGAGATGCTGGTGGCGCAGCCGATGCTGGCGGCGCAGGCGCGGCTGTCGAAGCTGCCGCGGCTTGGGCGCCTGCTGGTCGAATCCTTCGCCACGCGGGAAGGGCAGCACCTGTTCATCTATCCGTTCGGCGGCCGCAACGTCCACATCGGCCTCGCGCAGCTGCTGGCCTGGCGGCTGGCGCGCACGCAGCCCAACACGTTCTCGCTGAGCGTCAACGACTACGGCCTGGAGATCGTCGCCGCCCAGCCGCCCGACCTGGCTTCGCTTCACGACGGCAGCCTGTTCGACACCCGCGACCTGATGGCCGATGTGCTGGCCAGCCTGAACAGCGGGGCGCTCGCGCAGCGCCGCTTCCGCGAGATCGCGCGGGTGGCGGGCCTGGTCTTCAGCGGCTACCCCGGCGCGCCGAAGAGCATGAAGCAGCTGCAGGCCTCGAGCTCGCTGTTCTGGGAGGTCTTTCGCAAGTACGACGCCGGCAACCGGCTGCTCGGCCAGGCCGAGCGCGAGGTGCTGGCGCAGGAACTGGAACTCGGGCGCCTGCGCGAGGTGCTGCAGCGCATGGCGCAAAGCCCGCTGGACTGGGTGGAGCTTCGCAGCGCGAGCCCCTTCAGCCTGCCGCTGATGGTGGAGCGGCTGCGCGAACAGATGAGTACCGAGAAGTTGCAGGACCGGCTATCGCGGCTTCTTGCCGAAGCCGAGAAGATCCTGATCGATCCACCGCCCCGCCGCCGTGGCAGGATCCGGGCATGAAAGCTGGAGCCCTGCGCATGACGTCCCTCTCCATCGGCCGGCCGGCCGGAATGTTCGAGCGCGTTCAGGCGCACCCCTGCCTGCGAGCCTGCCTTCGCATCGGGCTTGGCATCGCCCTGCTGGCCTCGGCCGGCGCCTTCGCGGCGCCTCTGCAGGGCAAGGTCGTGCGTGTCTTCGACGGCGACAGCGTCGCCTTCCAGGCCGATGGCGGCGGCAAGCCGGTCGAGATCCGCCTGAAGGACATCGACGCCCCCGAGATCTGCCAGGCCGGCGGCACCGAGGCGCGAGATTTCCTGCAGAGCTTTGTCGATGGCAAGCCCGCGCGCCTGGAGACCGCGGGCAAGGACGTCTACGGCCGCACGCTGGCCGTGATGACGGTGGACGAGATGAACGTCAACCAGCGGCTGGTCGCCGAGGGCCATGCCTGGAGCATTCGCACCAAGTGGAACCAGGGCCCGTTCGTGTCGCAGGAAAAGATGGCGCAGGCGCTCAAGCGCGGCCTGCACGGCACGCCCGGCGCCGTGATGCCCAGCGAGTTCCGGCGCATCAAGGGGCCTTGCGGGGGTGGCGCGGCTTCGGCGCCTGCCGACGCGCCCTCGGTCGCACCGTCAGGGGCTTCCAGGCCCGCAGCCAAGCCGGCACGTGGCGCTGCCATGGCCCCGCCTTTGGCCCCGCCAGTGGCGACGCAGGTCGGCGCGGCAGGCTTTCGCTGCGACGGCCGAACGCAATGCTCGCAGATGACATCCTGCGAGGAAGCCCGGTACTTCCTTGCCCAGTGCCCGGGCGTCAAGATGGACGGCAACCGCGACGGCGTGCCTTGCGAGCGGCAGTGGTGCAGCTAGCCTGAGGCACAGGGCGGGCGGCTCACTTCGGGCGCGGCCACTTCACCTGCCTGTCGGGCTGGCTCAGGCGCCCGGCGCGCAAGGCCTTCACGGCCTGGACCACGGAGCGGGCGACATTGCGGACCTCTTCCTGCACCGCCTTGTCCTCGTCGAGCGCGTCGTGGCTGTTGTAGTAGGGCTCGTAGTAGCCGATGTAGCGGTCGAGCCTGGCTGCAGCGCCGGCGTCGATCAGCCCCATCCAGTCCAGCCAGTCGGTGAGGTTGCGCCGATGCGTCTCGACGCCGGCCACGTCGCCGTGCACCACGACGCCATACGCGCGGCCGGCCAGATGCTTGGGGTAGTCCCAGCCTTCCTGCTCGATGCGCTTGGCCTCGGCCACATGCTTGCCGTGGGTGGTGGTCGGGTCGGGGTTGCCGCCATCCGCCGAGACCATCCGGTCGATCATCAGCTTCAGCGGGCCCGGTGACTGGTACCAGTAGGTCGGCGCCAGGATGATCACGGCGTGAGCGGCCACCCAGCGTTCGTAGATCTCGCCCATCCAGTCCTCGGCCTGGCCCAGCGCGTGGTTCGGGTAGCAGCTGCAAGGCCAGTGGCACAACGGCATCGCGCTCGACACGCAGCCCTTGCAGGGGTGGATGTTGCGGCCATATTCCGAGGTGACCAGGCTCAGGTCCAGCACGTCGGCCTGCAGGCCCGCGCGTTCGACGATGTGGCGCGCCATCTCGGTCATGCGCCAGGTCTTCGAGACCTCGCCAGGGCAGGTGCCGTCGTTGCGCGCGCTGCCGCACACCAGCAGCACGCGTGAAGGCGAACCGCTGTCGCTCCAGAGCTTCTGCGCCGACTTCAGGCGCTTGCGGGTGTCCAGCCATTGCACGGACAGTTCGTAGCTGGGGTCGGCGAAGCCGCGCCCCGCGGGGCGTGTGACCGGCGCCTTGCGGCCCTGCTGCAAGGCGTCCCATGAGATGGCCTCGAGCCGCGAGATGGCGTCGCGCTCGCCGTCGAACGCCGGGTCGTGGAAGCGCAGGCGAAAGCGTTCCTGGAACTGCGCGTGGGTCAGCGGCGACGGTGCCTGCCCGGTCCGGATCTTCGTCATGACGCGGTGCCGCCGTGGTCCCGCGTGCGCCCTTCGGGCCGTCTTGTACCTTCGTCGGCTGGGGCAGGCACGGATGTGCCTGTGCGGCGTGACGGCGTCTGGCGCAACGGCTGCATGGCATGTCCTCGTCGTGAAGTCCGTCCCACTGCGGGTTCGGTGCGTTGCATGTTCTGGCCTGCTCCGGGGGTCGTCGGTACGCTGCCGAACACGCTTTGGCGCGCACCTCGCGCAGACTTCGTGCGGACCGATGGCGAGCGACAACGCGCGCCGCCGCTGCCGGAGCCCTCCGCATGAACCCATCCGACCTTCACCCGCCGCAGCCGCCGCCAGGTGCCCCAGCCGATGCGCCGGGCCGCGCGCCCACGCGCACCGAGACCGACAGCTTCGGTCCCATCGAGGTGCCGGCCCAGGCCCTGTGGGGCGCGCAGACCCAGCGCAGCCTGCACTTCTTCGCCATCGGCGAGCAACGCATGCCGATGGCGGTGGTGCACGCGCTGGCGCAGGTCAAGCGCGCGGCGGCCGAGGTCAACGGCGCGCTGGGCCTGCTGCACGCCGACAAGGCGACGGCCATCGCCAGCGCCGCCGCGCGCGTGGCGGCAGGCGAGTTCGATGCCGAATTCCCGCTGTCGGTGTGGCAGACCGGCTCGGGTACGCAGACGCACATGAACGTGAACGAGGTGCTCGCCCACCTGGCCTCGCTCGCCCTGGGCGGCAGCCTCGACGGCCCGCAGCGGGAGCACCCCAACGACGACGTGAACCTGGGGCAATCGTCCAACGATGTCTTCCCGGCTGCCATGCACGTGGCGGCGGCGCTGGCCTGCGGCCCGCTGCTGCAATCGCTGGGCGCGCTGCGCCTGGCGCTGCGGCGCAAGGCGGCGGAGTTCGCCGACATGGTGAAGGTCGGCCGCACCCATCTGCAGGACGCGACACCCGTGACTTTGGGGCAGGAGTTTGGCGGCTACGACGCCCAGCTCGCGCTGGCCGAGGCCGCCATCCGGCACAGCCTGACGGCCGTGCACGCGCTGGCCATCGGCGGCACGGCCGTCGGCACGGGCCTGAACACGCATGCCCAGTTCGGCGCGCGCGTGGCGCAGGTGCTCGCGGCGCGCCTGGGCCTGCCTTTCAGGGTGGCGCCCAACCTGTTTGCCGCCATGGCCGGGCACGAAGCGCTGGTGGGCCTGCACGGGGCCCTGCGCATGCTGGCCATCGCGCTGAACAAGCTCGCCAACGACATCCGCCTCATGGGCAGCGGCCCACGCGCAGGGCTCGGCGAGTTGCGGCTGCCCGGGAACGAACCCGGCAGTTCCATCATGCCTGGGAAGGTGAACCCCACGCAGGTCGAGGCGCTGACCATGGTCTGTGCCCAGGTGATGGGGCACGACGTCGCCATCGGCATCGCGGCGGGGCAGGGCCAGTTCGAGCTCAACGTGTACAAGCCGCTGATCGTCCTGGACGTGCTCGACAGCGTCCGCCTGCTGGGCGATGCGATGCACGGCTTCGCGGCGCACTGCGTTTCGGGCATCGAGGCCGATACGGCCCGCATGGGGCAGATGCTGGCGCGCTCGCTGATGCCCGTGACGGCGCTGTCACCCCACATCGGCTACGACCGCGCTGCGGCCATCGCCAAGCACGCCCACCGGCACGGCACGAGCCTGCGCGAGGCCGCACTGGCCAGCGGCGAAGTCAGCGCCGCGGACTTCGACCGCTGGGTGCAGCCATCCACGATGACGGGCCCCGGGGCGGGCTGAGAGCCCGCGCCGGGGCATCGGCAGGGAACGCGAGCGCGGCTGGCGGTGCCCCCGGGCACGCGCGCCGCTGCGCGATCAGATCAGCTCTTCGACCGTGAGCGTGCGGTAGTAGACCGCCAGCCGCGCGCCGCAGGTACGGGCAACCGTGCAGGCTGCCGCGGCGTGGTCTGCGTCATCCACCCTGACCAGCAGCCAGCGGTAGCCCTGCTGTGCCAGCGAGAGGTAGCGGCGCAGCAGTTTGAGTTCGTAACCGAAATCCGCCAGCGGCCCCGCACTGTCGACCAGGGCCTGCAGTTCGGGCACGCTCTCCCTGGGCAGGAAGTGCAGCACGGCGTCCGGGGTCCAGCCGGCGGCGTGCAGGGCCGCCACCAGGGCATCGGCTTGCAGCTGGGTGGGCAGGCCCATCATGACGTTGTCCACCGGCTTGAAGGTGCCGAAGGACGTCGGCAGGGTGTCCGCGACCATGACGTCGCTCATGCCTGACGTTCCTGGGGTTCCTGGCGCCCCTGCTGCGGGTGCCGCGACGGCTCCGGTTGCGGCTTCGACCGCTGGACGCTCGTCTTCGGGTGATGGCGGCGGTGCGGCCTTCGACTCGGGCATGGTGATTCCTTCGCGGGTTCCGGGAGCGTGGGCTGGGAGCGGGTTCTGGGAGCAGACGCCGGGCGTTGGTGCGGATGCTCCCTTGCACGGCGGCTCACTTGGCATCGTGGCCCACAGCATGCGGGCCGGTCCGTGCGCTGACGAACAGCCCGATTGCGCCTGAGGCGCATAAGGTGCCAGGCACCCGGACTGGGGCCGACATGGTTGCCAGTCACTATTGAACGAGCGCGCGCGGCATGGCACGCGAGCCTCGACCATCCCGGCCACGGTCGGCCCAGCGCCGATCACTCAGGAGAGCCCGTCATGGCAAGCCCCACCCCTGTACCCGTGACGCCTGCGCACAGCGGCACATTCCCCGTGGCCGAAAGCGTCAGCGTCGCGATCGGG
>CAJAES010000099.1 GCA_903938815.1 uncultured beta proteobacterium | reverse complement strand
GGGTCGAGGCTGTGTGAGAACGCGCTGGGCGAGGCGTCAGGATCGGCCGTGTCAGCGGCGGCCGCCATCGCACATCGCGTTGAGTTTGGAGTGAAGGGCCTGCGCCCTACGCCTTCATCGCTGCCGTCAGCGGCCCGGCGCCGAGGATCTTGATCGTCCGCTTCAGGTTGTAGGCCAGAACCTGCAAGCTCATTTCGGTTCGCACCCGCGGTAGCGTTCTGGTCAGGAAGTGGCTCGACCCCATCCAGGCCTTGAGCGTCCCGAACACGTGCTCGACGGTCTGTCTTCTAAGCTTCATCGCCTCAGGTGCACCCTCCAGCCGCTGCTGAACGACATCCAGTATGTCTTCGTGCTCCCAGCGGGAGATGCGCCGGTTCTGGCCTTTGGTGCACCGCGGCTTCATGGGGCAGTGCGGGCAGTCTGACGACCAGTATTTGTGCAGTGTCTTGCCAGCTTCCTCTGTGGTGAAGCGGTAGATGGCGATCCTGCCAGCGGGGCACCGGTACTCGTCGTTCCTGGCGTCGTAGACGAAGTCCCGCTTGTCGAACAGTCCTTCGGCCAGGTTGTTCGAAGTCATGGGCTTGGGAACGACAGCGGCCACACCCGCACGCTCGCACTCCAGGATTTCGTAGCCTTCGTAGTAGCCGCGATCGGCCAGCACGATCAGTTCTTCTTCCCCGGCAGCCGCCTTGGCAAGCTTGGCCATGCCGGCCAGCTGGTCGCGGTCGTGGCCCACGTTGATGACCTCGTGCGCCACGATGAGGTGGTGCTTGGCATCCACTGCAGCCTGCACGTTGTAGCCCACGATGCCAGTGCCGCGGCCGCTGGTGGCCATTGAGCGCGCGTCGGGGTCGGTCAGCGAGATCTGTCCATCCTCGGACGCCTTCATCTGCTCACCGATCGCCTCCAGCGCCTGCATCTGCTGCTTGACCTTGGCGATCTTGTCCTTGAGGTGGGCTACCCGGCCGGGCAACACAGCAGTCGCGTCACGGTCAGCGCGATCGAGTTCGACCAGGTAGCGCTTGATGCTGTCCTCGAGCTGCTCGATGCGGGCCTGCAGCTTGCGGTCGGTGAAGTTCTTGTCGCGGTTGTTGACCGCCTTGAACTTGCTGCCGTCGATGGCGACGATGCCGTCGGCGAAGAGCTTCAACCGGCGGCACAGCAGCACGAACTCCTTGCAGACCTTGCGGATCGCCTCGCCGTTGTCGCGGCGGAAGTCGGCGATCGTCTTGAAGTCCGGCGCCAAACGCCCTGTGAGCCAGATCAGCTCGAGGTTGCGCTGCGACTCGGTCTCCAGGCGGCGGCTGGACTGCACCCGGTTGAGATAGCCGTAGACGTAGATCTTGAGCAGGGTCGCCGGGCTGTACCCGGGCCGACCTGTGGCGGCCGGATCGGCGCGCTCGAAGCCCAGTTTGCGCAGGTCCAGCTCGTCGACGAAGACATCGATGACGCGGACCGTACTGTCCTCGTGGATCCAGTCGTCGAGTCGTTCGGGGAAGAGAACGCTCTGCGTTCGATCCTGGCCTTCGACGTATCGCCCCATCGTTCACCCCTGTCGGTCTGACGGGAGATATGACATCGGCCAAGGCAAAGAGTTTCCACACAGCCTCGGTCGATAGCAGGCCGAGGCCAGCGAGATCGGCATGCCACAAAGCTGTCGTCGCTCGCGCCGCAGCATGGGGGGGGCGGGCGAGCCGGGATGAGCTCGCCGGGATCACGTCCCACCTGGCTGGAACGGTACCCATCGATCTCACCGGCGCGTGTGGCCGGGTCAGTCGCAAGAACTGGTGCCCGCCAGCCGCGATCTTGTGGCGCGAGTCGCCGCAAATTCGACGCGCTGTGGCATGGCCTTGGGTCGGGCGCCCGGTCGCATTGCACTAGCATCCTGCGATGAACACGCTGCTGTCCCGTCGATCCCTCTGCCTGGGTGCCGCCGCGCTGCCGCTGGCCGCGCACGCCCAGGTGGCGCTGCCGCCGCTGGCGATGTCCGAACGCACCCTGGCCAACGGCCTGCAGGTCATCGGCCTGCCGCTGCCCGGGGCGGGCAACGTGTCGGTGCAGGTCTGGTACCGCGTGGGCGGCAAGGACGATCCACCGCGCCGCTCGGGCTTCGCGCACCTGTTCGAGCACATCATGTTCAAGCGCACGAAGAACCTCCCGAACGAGGCCTTCGACCGCTTGACCGAGGACGTGGGCGGCAACAACAACGCCTT
Organism: uncultured beta proteobacterium; assembly: GCA_903938815.1. Classification (GTDB taxonomy): domain Bacteria; phylum Pseudomonadota; class Gammaproteobacteria; order Burkholderiales; family Burkholderiaceae_C; genus Rubrivivax. The sequence continues at coordinate 66,074 of CAJAES010000099.1, read as the reverse complement.
CACCGCGGCCGACGTGACGGCCTATCTGAACGAGGTGCCCGCCAATCACCTGGAGCGCCTGCTCTGGGCCGAGGCCGAGCGCATGGGCAGCCTGCAGGTCGATCAGGCCAACTTCGACAGCGAGCGCGACGTCGTCAAGGAAGAACTGCGCGAACGCGTGCTGGCCGATCCCTACGGCAGCCTCATGAACGCGCTGCCCGGCCTCGGCTACCTGCGCCACCCGTATCGCCGCCCTCCCATCGGCAGCATCGAGGACCTGGACGCCGCCACACTGGCCGACGTGCAGCGCTTCCACGCCACCTGGTACCGGCCCGACAACGCGGTGCTGATCGTCGCGGGCGGCTTCGACCCGGCCGATCTGACGCGCTGGGTCGACCGCCACTTCGGCCCGCTGCGGCGCCCTGCCGAGCCCCTGCCGCGCCTGAAGGTGGCCGAGCCGCGGCGCACCGAGTCGCGCCGCGTGGCCCTCACCGGCCCCGCCGTGCCGCTGCCTGCGCTCGCCATCCTGTGGCAGGGCCCGCGCGCGGGCGCCGCCGATGCGCCCGCGCTGCAGGTGGCGTCGGCGCTGCTGTCCAGCGGCGATTCCTCGCGCCTGAACGAGGCCCTGGTCTACCGCGCGCAAGTGGCGCAGTCGGCCGGCTTCTGGACCGATCTGAACGCCGAGGCCGGCATGCTGGCTGCCTACGCCGTGGCCGCCAGCGGGCAATCGCTGGCGAAGCTGGAGGCTGCGATGCTCGCCGAGATCCGGCGTCTGGCGCAGCGCCTCATTCCGCAGGACGAGCTCGACAAGGTCCGGACGCAACTGCTCACGAGCGTGGTGGCGTCGCGCCAGACGCCCGGCGGGCAGGCCGAGGGCGTGGGCTGGGCTCTCGTGAACTACGGGGACGCCCGGCAGGCGGACGGCGAGATCGCACGTCTGCAGGCCGTCACGGCGGCCGACGTGCAGCGGGTGCTGCGCCGGCATGTGCTGGAACGCCCCACCGTCACCGTGAGCTACACGCAGGCCCGGTCTGCCCGCAAGGAAGGCAAGACATGAAGCAGGCGCTCACTATTCTGATGATGGCCTTCGTCGCGAGTGCGTGGGCAGCAACGCCCGGCGTGGATTCCCCGCCCGAGCCCGGCCCGGCGCTGCCCATTTCCGTTCCCGCCTTCGAAACCTTCACGCTGGCGAACGGCCTGCGCGTGGTCGTGGCGCCGCGCCGCGGCGTGCCGCTGGTCAGTGCTTCCCTGCTGGTGCTGGCCGGCCGCGAGGCCGAGCCCGAGGGCCGCACCGGCCTGGCGGACATGACCGCCGCGCTGCTGGGCAAGGGCGCCCGGCGCGACGGCCGCGATGTCGATGCCACCACGCTGGCGCGCCAGGCCGAGGCCCTGGGCGGCACGCTCGACAGCAACGCCGGATGGCGCAGCACCGGCGTCGGCATGACCGTGACGACGCCCAGGCTGGCCGCCGCGCTGGCGCTGATGGCGGACGTGAGCCGTGCGCCGCTGCTGGCGCCACAGGAGCTCGACCGCGTCCGCCTGCAGGCGCTGGACGGCCTGCGCGTGGCGCTCGACGCGCCGGGCAGCGTGGCCGACCTGGCGGCACGCCGCAGCTGGTGGGGCGTCAGCGTCTACGGCCGGCTCACCACGCCCACCACGCTGCAGCGCCTGAGCATCGACGACGTGCGCGCCTTCCATGCCAGGCACTGGCGCCCGGACAGCGCCGTGCTGGTCCTGGCCGGCGATGTGGACGCCGCGGGCGTGAGGCCCCTGGCCGAAGCGGCGCTCGGCAGCTGGGTGCGGCCCGCCGCGCCGCCGCCGTCGCACGTCGGCGCAGCCGCCGCGCCCCGGGTGCCGCCGGCCGTCTGGATCGACATGCCCGGCAGCGGCCAGAGCGCCGTCATCGTCTCGGCGCCGACGCTGCCCCAGGGCTCGCCCGAGGCGCGTGTGGCCGAAGTGGCGCACACGCTGCTCGGGGGCGGCTACTCCGCGCGCCTGAATCAGGCCATCCGCATCGAGCGCGGGCTTAGCTACGGCGCTTTTGGCGGGGCCGAGTTTCACCCCGTGGCCGGCGTGTGGTCGGGGCAGTCGCAGACCAAGCACCCGAGCGCCTCCGAGGTGGTGTCGCTGATGCGCCAGGCGCTGCTGAAGGTCGCGACCGAGCCCGCGCCGGCCACCGAACTGGAGGCTCGCAAGGCGGCCCTCATCGGCGGTTTCGCGAACCGGCTGCAGACCACCTCGGGCCTGCTGTCGCTGGTGGCCGGGCAGGTGGCGCAGGGCCGCGACCCCGCCGAACTGGCGCAGCGCGTGGCGCAGATCCGTGCCGTCACGCCCGAACAGGTGCGTGATTTCGCGGCGCGGTGGTGGAAGCCCGAGTCGCTTCGCGTCACGATCGCAGGCGACTGGGCCGCGGCCGGCGAATCGGTGAAGACGCTGGGCGACGGCGTCCTGCGACTGCCGAAGGCGCAGTTCGACCTCGACCAGCCGGGCCTGCGCAAGCCCTGAGCAAGCCCTGAGCAACGGGGCCGGCGGGCGCCGGCGGGTGCCGGCGGCTCAAGCTTGGCGTGCTTCGGCCGACATCCGAAGGGAGATTCACTTCGATCACTTCAACGCTGTCCATGGCACGCCGCCCCGATTCCGTTCCGGATGTCCTGCACCCGCAGGTCGGTGAGGGCCTGCCATCGCCGCAGGCCCAGGCCGCGGCCAGCCTGCTGCCCAGCGTCTCCATCGTCGAGCAGACCATGGCCGAAGCCCGCAGGGCGCTGGTGCTGGTGCTTGCGGTCGCGGGCGTTCTTCTCGGCGTGCTGCTCATCGAGCGCTGGTACTACGCGGCGGCCCAGGGCGAGGCCAACCATCGCCACGCCGAGGCCCTGCGGCTGGCAGGCGCCATGCGCCTGGTCGACCTGCAGCTGACCACGGCGGCGCAGATGGCCGTCATCAGCGGCCAGGCCGAGTGGGTGCAGCGGTTCGACAGGCACCTGCCGGAGTTCAATCGCCTGCTGGCCGAGGCGCGCGCGCTGGCCCCCGCCGATGCGACGGCGCGCTTCGATGCCGCCACGGGCTCCGCTGCCGCCGAGCTCGACGACATGCGCGAGTCCGCCTTCGAGGCGGTACAGGTCGGCGCTGTCGATGTGGCGCGCCGCATCTTCGAAGGCGAGCGCTATCGCCAGAAGACAGCGCTGCTCCAGAAGGCCATTGCCGATTTCAGCGAGGCCACGGTCACCGCCGCCGGGCAGGAGATCACCAACATGCGCCGCCGCAACGCCCTCATCGGCGTGCTGCTGCTCGTGGGCGCCTGCTTCCTGGGCGTGCTGCTCTGGCGGCGCCTCATGGGCTCGCGCGGGCATCTGCTGCGCGCCGAGGAGCGCGTGAAGCACCTCGCTGCGAGCGACCTGCTGACGGGCCTGCCCAACCGCACGGCGCTGCATGACGCCATGGCCGTCGCGATGGGCCGCACGGCCCGTGGCGGTACGCGGCTGGCCGTCCTGATGATCGACCTCGACCGCTTCAAGCCGGTGAACGACCGTCACGGCCACATGGTGGGCGACCTCGTGCTGAAGGAGGTGGCACAACGTCTGCAGGGGCTGATCCGCAGCGGCGACACCTGCGCGCGCTACGGCGGCGACGAGTTCGTCGTGCTGGCCGCCGACGAAGGAACGCCCTCGGCCGCGCACCACCTGGCCGATCGGATCGTCCAGGCCATGGGGCAGCCGATGAAGGTCGGCTCCCTCAGCATCACCATCGGCTCGACCGTGGGCATCGCCCGCTTCCCCGACGACGGGACCGACGCGGACGAACTGCTGCGCAAGGCCGATTCGGCGCTGTACCGCGCCAAGTCGGACAGCCGCGGCGGCCTGTGCTTCTATGACGTCGGCCTGGACGAACTCGTCGCCGAGCGCGCCGCGCTGGAGCAGGCGATGCGAGAGGGCATCGCGCGCGGCGAATTCGTCCCCTACGCGCAGCCGATCGTCGACCTGTCCACCGGCCGCGTGCATTCGCTCGAACTGCTGGCCCGCTGGCATCACCCGCAGCGCGGGCTGCTGCCGCCGGCGCAGTTCATCCCGCTGGCCGAGGAAACCGGCCTCATCGGGCCGATGACGATGGCTGTGCTCGGTGCTGCGCTGTCGGATCGCAGCTGCCTGGATCCCGATTGGCGCATCTCGTTCAACGTGGCGCCGCAGCAGATCCAGGACGAGTCTCTGGTGCCGCAGCTGCTGGCCTTGCTGGCCCGCCACCGGGTGCCGCCTTCGCGGCTGGACGTGGAGCTGACCGAGTCCGCGCTGGTGCGCGACACCGACGCCGCGCGGCGCGTGATGCACGCGCTGAAGCAGGCGGGCTTCACCGTCACGCTGGACGACTTCGGCACCGGGCACTCCAGCCTGTCTTACCTGGCCGAGCTGGAGTTCGACAAGATCAAGATCGACCGCACCTTCGTGCACACGATGCGGGAGCGGCCGGAGAGCGCGAAGATCGTCGACGCCATCATCGGCCTGTCGCGCAGCCTGGGCGTGCCCACCGTGGCCGAGGGCATCGAGACCGAGGCCGACGCCCAGCGCCTGCGGAGCATGGGCTGCCTGTACGGGCAGGGCTATCTGTACGGACGGCCCATGCCCCTGCAGGCCTTGTCAATGCTGCGGGGCTCACCGGTCATGCTGCCCGCCTGAGGCTCGGGCGGGCGCGTTCCGGCGCCGCCACTTCAGGGTGCGGTGGCCTGGCGCACCGCGCGCTCCCACTGGGCCATGCGTGCCGCGGCCTCGTCGCGGCCCATGGCCGGCTCGAAGCGCCGCTCGACGCGCCACTGCGCCGCCAGCTCGTCCCGCCCCGCGTAGACGCCCGTGGCCAGGCCCGCGAGGTAGGCCGCGCCCAGCGCGGTGGTCTCCACCACCTTGGGGCGGGCCACCGGCACGCCCAGCAGATCGGCCTGGAACTGCATGAGATCGTCGTTGACGCTCGCGCCGCCGTCCACGCGCAGCTCGGTCAGCTCGGCCACGCCCATCGCGCGGGCGTCCGCCTGCATGGCCTGCAGCAGGGCCGCGCTCTGGAACGCGATGCTCTCCACGGCGGCGCGCGCGATGTGCGCCACCGTGCTGCCGCGCGTGAGGCCCACGATGGCGCCGCGCGCGTCGGCGTTCCAGTAGGGCGCGCCCATGCCCGTGAAGGCAGGCACGAACATCACGCCGCCGCTGTCGGCCACGCTGGCGGCCAGGCCCTGCACATCGGTGCTGCGCTGGATGGCCTTCAGGCCGTCGCGCAGCCACTGCACCACCGCGCCGCCGATGAACACGCTGCCCTCCAGCGCGAACTCGGGAGTCGGGCCGGTCTGCGCCGCGCTGGTCGTCAGCAGGCCGTGGGCCGAGGGCCGGAAGTGCCCGCCCGCATGCATCAGCAGGAAGCAGCCCGTGCCGTAGGTGTTCTTCGCCAGGCCGGGCGTGAAGCAGGCCTGCCCGAAGAGCGCGCTCTGCTGGTCGCCGGCCAGCGCCGCGATGGGGATGGGCGCGCCGAACAGCGCTGCATCGGTTTCCCCGAACACGTGCGCCGACGGGTGCACTTCGGGCAGCACGCTGTCGGGCACGTGCAGCAGCTTGAGCAGCTCGTGGTCCCAGACGTTGTGGCGCACGTCGAACATCATCGTGCGCGCCGCATTGCTCACGTCGGTGGCGTGCACGCGCCCGCCGGTGAGCTTCCAGAGCAGCCAGCTGTCCACCGTGCCGAAGGCCAGCCGCCCCTTGGCCGCGGCGATGTGGGCGCCGTTGACGTGGTCCAGCAGCCAGCGCAGCTTGGTGCCCGAGAAGTAGGGGTCGATCACGAGGCCGGTGTCGGCGCGGATCAGGTCCAGTGCGCCCGGCTGCGCACGCAGCTGCGCGCACAGCGGCTCCGTGCGGCGGTCCTGCCAGACGATGGCGCGGTGCACCGGGCGGCTGGTGGCGCGGTCCCAGAGCACCGTGGTCTCGCGCTGGTTCGTGATGCCGATGGCGGCGATGTCCTGCGCCTGCAGGCCCGAGGCGGCGAGCGCCTCGCGCGCGACGGCGAGCTGGCTGTCCCAGATCTCGTCGGCGTCGTGCTCCACCCAGCCGGGCTGCGGAAAGTGCTGCGTGAACTCGCGCTGCGCGCTGGCCACGATGCGGCCGTCGCGATGGAACACGATGGCGCGCGAGCTGGAGGTTCCCTGGTCCAGGGCTAGCAGGTGGTCGCGGGGCATGGGAATCGTCTCCTTGTTGTGCTGTGACTCTGCCACAGCCTCCCTTCCTCGGAGCGCTCTCAGGCCGCCATGCGCCCCAGCCGCGCCGACACGTCCACCGCGCAGCGCTTGAGCGGCCCGGCCACGGCGCCTTCCCAGCTGCTGTCGAAGGTGGCCGCCGGGCCCATGGCCGTGATGCCCAGCACCAGGTTGCCGGCATGGTCGAACACCGGCGCGCAGAAGGCGTCGATGCCGGCGATGGGCTGGCCCAGCGTGCGCGACAGGCCGTGCGCGCGCGTCTCGGCCAGCAGGGCCTCAAATTCGGCGCGGGTGATGCTGGCGGCGTCGCCGCCGCGCCGCAGCGCATCGTCGCCCATGGCCTTCTCCACGACCTTGGGCGGCATGTAGGCCGAGAAGAGCCGCCCGGTGGCGGTGTTGGCCAGCGACATCACGGTGCCCGTGCGCAGGTTCACGTGCATGGGCTGCACGGGTTCGTCCAGCCGCACGATGGTCGGCCCCAGGTTGCCCCAGACGGCCAGCGCGATGCTCTGCCCCGTCTCCTCGGCCAGGGCCTCCACCAGCGGCGAGGCCTCCTTCACGGGATCCAGCCGCTGCAGCTTGGACAGGCCGAGCTGAAGGGCCAGCGGGCCGAGTTCGTAGCGTCCGGCGGCGTCCTGCGTCACGAAGCCGACCTTGAGGAAGCTGACCAGGTAGGGGTGCGCCTTGCCGGTGGACATGCTGGCGCCGCGCGCCAGATCGCGCAGCGCCAGAGGGCTCACGTGGCGCGCCAGCACCAGCAGCAGCTGGCTGCCGATCTCGACCGACTGGATGCCGCGGCGCGGCTTTTCGGGGGAACTCATGCCAGGGTGTCCGTACTGCGAAGACGAAACGAGTATAGGCATCGGGTTTCTACTTACATAGAGAGACTCATGCGATATACCCTGATCGTTAGAGCATATCGAATGCGTTGACGATCTTCAATCAGGTTCCTACACTGCGCCGAATGGACAGCGAAGAATTCGATGTGGTGGTGGTCGGTACCGGGGCTTCCGGCATGTCGGCCGCCATCACGGCCGCCAACGACGGCCTGAAGGTGCTGGTGGTCGAGAAGCAGCCGCAGTTCGGCGGGACGACGGCGCGCTCCGGCGGTTGGCTCTGGGTACCCGGTACCCACCTGGCTACGGAGCAGGGCATCACGGAGCCCGATGGGGCGGCGAGAACCTACCTGCAGCACGAGGCCGGCACGCACTTCGATGCCGGCCGCGCCGACGCCTTCCTGAAGTACGGCCCCGAGGCCATCCGCTTCTTTTCCGAGCGCACCTGCGTGCAGTTCGACATGCCGGCGGTGTTTCCCGACTATCACGCCGAGGCGCCGGGCGGCCTGCCGGGCGGCAGGTCGATGGTGACGCGGCCCTTCGACGGCCGCGAACTCGGGGAGCGCGTGCGCCTGCTCGCGCCGCCGCTGCCCGAGCTCACCGTGTTCGGCATGATGCTCGGCTCCGGCAAGGAGATCTGGCACTTCATGCGGTTCTTCCGTTCGCTGGAATCCTTCACCTATGTCGCCAAGCGCCTGAGCCGGCATGCTCTGGACGTGATGCGCTTCGGCCGCGGCATGAACCTGACCAACGGCAACGCGCTGGCCGGGCGGCTGGCCAAGGCCGCGATGGACCTGGGCATCCCGGTGTGGCTGTCGTCGCCCGTGCGGCAGCTGCTGGTCGAGCACGACGGCGTCAAGGGCGTGATCATCGAGCGCGAGGGCAAGCGCGTCACGGTGCGCGCCCGGCGCGGCGTGGTGCTGGCCTGTGGCGGCTTCCCGCACGACATCGCGCGGCGCAAGCAGCTCTTTCCGCACGCGCCCTCGGGCACCGAACACCATACGCCGTCGCCCACCGCCAACACCGGCGACGGCCTGCGCCTGGCGGAAAGTGTCGGCGCGCATGTCGACCCCACCATCCCGCACGCCGCGGCCTGGGTGCCGACCTCGGTCACGCGCCGGCCCGACGGCAGCGCGGGCGTCATGCCGCACTTCATCGACCGCGCCAAGCCCGGCGTCATCGCCGTCACGCGCGAAGGACGCCGCTTCACGAACGAGGGCAACTCGTACCACGACTTCGTGCAGGCCATGGTGGCGGCCTGCCGCGGCACGCCCGAAGTCAGCGCCTGGTTGCTGGTCGACCATCGCGCGTTGCGCCGCTACGGGCTCGGGTGCGTGCCGCCGTTCCCGATGCCGCTCGGGCGCCACCTGAAGAGCGGGTATCTCAAGCGCGGCGCCACGCTGGCCGAGCTGGCGCGCGTGATCGAGGTCGACCCGGCCACGCTGCAGGCCACGGTGGAGCGCTTCAACGAGCCCGCCCGCCGAGGCGAGGACCCTGAGTTCGGCAAGGGCAGCAAGGCCTACAACCGTTACCAGGGCGATGCGCAGCACGAGGGGCCCAACCCCTGCGTCGCGCCGCTGGAAACCGGCCCCTACTACGCCATCAAGCTGGTGGTGGGCGACATCGGCACCTTCGCCGGCCTGGCCACCGATGCACAGACCCGCGTGCTCGACGCGCAGGGGCAGGCCATCCCCGGCCTGTACGCGGTGGGCAACGACGCCGCCAGCGTGATGGGCGGCAACTACCCCGGCGCCGGCATCACGCTCGGGCCGGCCGTGACCTTCGGCTATGTCTGCGGCCGGCAGCTCTCGCAACCCGTGGCCCTGACAGTGCCGCTGCACCGCCACGAGCCGGTGGCCTTGGAGCGCGGCGCATGACGGCCGGGCTGCTGGCCGGCCGTCTGGCCCTCGTCACCGGGGCCGGGCAGGGCAACGGGCGCGCCATCGCGCTGGGCCTGGCGCGGGCCGGCGCGCGCGTGGTCGCCACCGACCTGAACGCGGCCACGGCCGCCGAAACCGCCGCGCTGGTGCGCGCCGAGGGCGGTGAGGCCTGGTCCTGGACGCTGGACGTCACCGATGCCGGCGCCTGCAACGCGCTGGCCACGCGCGTGGCGCAGGACTGCGGCGCCGTGGACCTGCTGGTCAGCAACGCCGGCATCATCCTGCGCGAGAACAGCGCGAGCCCGAACGCGGCCGAGAACTGGCGCCGCACGCTCGACGTCAACCTCAACGGCACCTTCAACATCACGCAGGCGCTGCGCGAGACGCTCGTCGCCACGCGCGGCACCATCGTCAACATCTCGTCGATCGCTGCGTTCGCGGGGCAGGGCGGCAGCCTCGGCTACTCGCCGTCCAAGGCGGCGATCAAGCTCTACACGCAGTCGCTCGCGGCTGAACTCGCGCCGCACGGCGTGCGCGTGAACGCGCTGGCGCCGGGCGTCATCGCCACGCCCATGACCGAGCCCACCCGGGCCCACCCCGAGCGCCTGGCCGCCTTCATGACGCGCATCCCGATGGGCCGCGTCGGCGAGCCCGACGAGCTCGTCGGGCCGGTGGTCTTTCTCAGCAGCGCCCTGTCCACCTACGTCACCGGCGTCACGCTGCCGGTGGACGGCGGTTTCCTCGCGGCATGAGCCGCAATGTCCTCAGAGAACACAACCGGAGACACACCATGAAGCCCACGTTTCGCCGCATCGCCGCCGCCGCGGCCCTGACTGCCGCCGCCGCGCTGCCCACCGGCGCGCTGGCCCAGGCCAAGAACTACGACCTGCAGAGCGTGTTCGGCCTGCAGGTGCCGTCCATCGGCCAGAGCCCGGTGAAGTTCGCCGAGCGCGTGGCGCTGATGACGAACAACGAAGTCAAGATCAAGGTCATGGGCGCCGGCGAGGTGGTGCCGCCGTTCGAGGTCTTCGGCGCGGTGTCCAGCGGCGCGCTGGCCATGGGCTTCGACTGGATCGGCTACTGGGCCAGCAAGATCCCGGTGGCCAACCTGGTGGGCTCCATGCCCTTCGGCCCCGAGCCCGAGCTCTTCATGGCGTGGATGTTCAAGGGCGGCGGCCTGGAGATCATCCAGAAGGCCTACGACCCGCACAACGTCAAGATCATCCCGTGCCACCTCGTCGTGCCCGAGGCCGGCGGCTGGTTCAACAAGGAAATCAAGACGCCGGCCGACCTCAAGGGCCTGAAGATGCGCATCGCCGGCCTGGGCGCCAAGGCGATGGAGAAGATGGGCGCGAGCGTGCAGCTGGTGCCGGCGGGCGAGATCTTCGTCTCGCTGGAGCGCGGCCGCATCGAGGCGGCCGAGTTCTCCGCACCGCAGCTCGACTTCGGCCTCGGCCTGCAGAAGATCGCGAAGCACTACTACTTCCCGGGCTGGCATCAGCCGGCCAGCTGGGACAGCATCATCGTCAACATGAACGTCTGGAAGGCCATGCCCGTCAAGCACCAGCAGGCGATGGTGGAGGCCTGCTACGCCAACATCACCTGGAACACGGTGGACCAGATCAACGCGCAGGTGGACGCGATCGAGAAGGTCGAGGCCGCGGGCGTCAAGGTGCAGCGTTTCCCGGCGCCGGTGCTCGAGGCGCTGCGCAAGGCCTCGCATGAAGTCATGCAGGAAGAGGCCGCCAAGGACCCGCTGTTCAAGGAAGCCTACCTGTCGCTGACGGCCTACATGAAGCGCGTGGGCCGCTGGGGCCAGCTGCAGGCCCTGCCCGGCACGACGAACTGATCGATCGTGAACAGCTTCCTGTCCGCAGTGGAGCGCGGCTGCGCATGGTTCGGGCGCGCGAGCGCCTGGACCGTGCCGCTGCTGGTGGTCAGCGTGTGCGCCAGCGTGCTGCTGGCGCAACTGCGCCTGAACGTGCTGTTCGAGTGGGGTGTGGTGCTGCCGCTGTTCGGCAGCCACCTCACCGCGGGCGGCCTGAATGACCTGCAGTGGCACCTGTTCGCCGTGATGACCATGCTCGGCGGCGTCTACACGCTGCACGAGAAGGGCCACGTCTGCGTGGACTTCATCGCCACGCACTTCTCGCCGCGCAACAAGCTGCTCGTCACACTTCTCGGGGACCTGATCCTGCTGCTGCCCTTCGCGGCAGTCATGACCTGGTTCTCGTGGGACTACATGATGGCCGCCTACACCTCGGGTGAGGGCTCGTCCTACGGCGGCCTGGACCAGCGCTGGATCATCAAGGCCGTGATGCCGCTGGGATTCGGGCTGCTGGTCGTCTTCGGCGTGGCCCGCGCGCTGCGCACCACGGGCGAACTGCTGAACCACCGGGGCTGATCCATGGAGTACTTCTGGCCTCTGGCCATGTGCGCGGCCCTGCTCGTGGGCATCTTCTTCGGCTACCCGGTGGCCTTCGTGCTGGCCGGCATCGGCGTGCTCACGGCGTTCGCCGCAGGTGTGCCGCTGATCTTCCTGTCCACCGGCGTCTCGCGCGTCTTTTCGGGCATCCTGGCCAACTGGCTGCTGATCGCGGTGCCGCTGTTCGTCTTCATGGGCCTGATGCTGGAGAAATCCGGCATCGCACAGCGCCTGCTGCGCTCGCTGGCCGGCATCATGGGCACGCTGCCCGGCGGCTATGCGTTCGCGGTGGCCGTCATCGGCATCGTGATGGCGGCATCCACCGGCATCATCGGTGCGAGCGTCGTGCTGATGGGCGTGCTGGCGCTGCCGGCCATGCTGCAGAACCGGTACGACCCCAAGCTCGCCACCGGCATCATCGCCGCCACCGGAACGCTGGGCATCCTGATCCCGCCCAGCATCATGCTGGTGGTGCTGGGCGACACCATGCGCATCTCGGTGGGCGACCTGTTCGCCGGCGCGATGGTCCCGGGCCTGATGCTGGGTGGCCTGTACATCGTCTACCTGGTGTTCCTGGCCGTCTTCCGGCCGCACACCATGCCGCCGCTGGCGGCGCGCGAGCGCATTCCGCTCGGCCCCGCGCTGTGGCGTCTGGCGCGCGACCTGCTCGCGCCGCTGCTGCTCATCCTCACCGTGCTGGGCAGCATCATCGCCGGCATCGCCACGCCCACCGAGGCCGCGGCGCTCGGCGCGGCGGGCGCCTTCCTGCTGGCCCTGCTGTCGCGCCAGTTGCGCTGGGCCGACTTCACGGCCACGCTGCAGGAGACCGTGAAGACCACCGCGATGATCATGTTCGTGATGGTGGGCGCCACCGTCTTCAGCGTCATCTTCCGCAAGCTCGGCGGCGACGGCATGATCGCCGATGCGCTCGGCGTCAGCGACGGGCAGGCCGACGCCTACCAGGTGCTGGCCGTGGTGATGCTGTTCATCTTCGTGCTGGGCATGTTCCTGGACTGGGTCGAGATCACCTTCATCGTGATCCCGATCGTCGCGCCCATCATCGCCAGCCTGGACTTTGGCCTGCCGCCCGAGCAGGTGATGCTGTGGTTCGCGATCCTGTTCGCCGTGAACCTGCAGACCTCGTTCCTGACGCCGCCCTTCGGCTACGCGCTGTTCTACATCCGCGGCGTGGCGCCGCCCGAGGTGAGCACGCGCACCATCTACCTGGGCATCGTGCCCTTCGTGCTGATCCAGCTGCTGGGCCTGGTGCTCACCATCGCGTTCCCGCAGCTCGTCCTGTGGCTGCCCGCCGTGCTGCTGGGCAGCTGATGCCGCCGGCGCTCCGTGCCTGACACCGACGAGGCGCGGCGAGCCCGGGCGCTGCTGTTGCTGATGATGGCGGTCTGGGGGCTCAACCTCTCGGCCATCAAGGTGCTCACCGGGCATTTCGAGCCCTTGCTGGTGGCCGTGCTGCGCATGAGCGTGGCCTGCCTCGTGCTGTGGGCGGCGATGCTGTGGCAGCGCACTTCCTGGCCGGTGTTCACGGTCCGCCGCGTGATGGCGCTGTGCGCCTGCGCGGTCTGCATGGTCTACGGCAACCAGATCCTGCTGGCCGACGGGCTGGTGCGCACCGGCGCCAGCAATGCCGCGCTGATCATGGCGCTGAGCCCGCTGGTGTCGATGCTGCTCGCGGCCATCTTCCTGCGCGAACGGCTCACGCCGCGCCGGCTGGCCGGTCTGGTGCTGGGTTTCGGCGGTGTCGCCGCGGTCACGCTGTCGCGCCCCGCAGCGGGCTGGACGGAGGCTGGCCTCGGCGACCTGCAGGTCTTCGCCGCCATCGCCAGCTTCTGCGCCGGCGGCCTCATCGTGCAGCGGCTGTCGGGTGCCATGACGCCGCTGGCGCTGGCCGGCAGCATGTACACGCTCGGCGCCGCGCTGCTGTTGCTGCACCTCCTGCTGAGCCCGGTGAGCCTGACGGCCGGCAAGGTGTTTCCGGGCGTCGGGCCGTGGAGCCTGATCGTCTTCTCCGGCGCGATGGCCACGGCCTGGGGTGCGCTGCTCTGGAATCGCGGCATTGCGGTCCTGGGGGCCACGCGCACCGCGCAGTTCCAGTACTGGGTGCCGATCTTCGGGGTCGGCTTCGCGGCGCTGTTCCTCGGCGAGCCGCTCACCGTCTGGCACGCCTTCGGTCTGGCCGCCGTCATCGCTGGCAACTGGCTCGGGACCCGCCCCGCGCGCTGATAGTCTCCGGCGATGAATCTATCGCTGGATGCTCTGGCCGTGGCCGGCCTGTCGGGTCATGGCGTGCTGATGCTCGTCTTCGCGGCGGTCGTGTTCGCCGTCTTCGCCTGGGACCGATTTCAGCTCGGCTCGGTCTGCCTTGCCGTGCTGATCCTGCTGCCGGCGCTGTTTTTCGTCTTCCCGAGTCCGCAGGTGGAGCCGTTCCGCTTCTTCAGCGGCTTCGGCCACCCGGCGCTGGTGGCCATCTGCGCGCTGATGGTCCTGGGCCACGCGCTCGTGCTCACCGGCGCACTGGAGCCCGCCGCGCGGCGGCTCGCGTGGCTGGTGGAGAAGTCGCCCCGGCTCGCGCTTCTGGCCGTGCTGCTGGTGGCGGCCGGCGTCAGCGGCGTGATGAACGACACCCCCGTCGTGGTGCTGCTGATGCCGCTGCTGATCGCGGCGCTGACGCGGGCCGGCCGCTCGCCGGCCCTGATGTTGATGCCGATGAACTTCGCGGTGCTGATCGGCGGCATGTCCACCACGCTGGGCACCTCGACCAATCTGATCGTCGTGGCCCTGGCCGCCAGCCTGGGCGCGCATGCCTTCGGCGTCTTCGAGTTCTTCCCGCTCGTCGCCATGGCCGCCTTGCCGGCGCTGCTGTACCTGTGGCTGGTGGCGCCTTGGCTGCTGCGCCATCGGGGCGGCGCGCCCGTGGCGCAGGTGCAGCCGGTCTTCGATGCAGAGATCCGCATCACCGCCGAGACCTGGATGGACGGCGCACAGGTGCGCGAGGTGCTGCGCCGCACCGGCGGGCGCCTGCCCCTGCGGCAGATCCGCCGCGCCAACGGCGCACTCGCCGTGCCTCTGCCCACGGCCACGCTGCGCGCCGGCGACCGGCTGATCGTGCAGGACACCGCCGAGCACCTGAAGGCCTTCGAGGGACGGCTGAACGCGCCGCTGCACTCCCTGCCGCGTCAGGACGTCCTCGAGCCCGACGCCGAGCATCAGGCGGTGGCCGCGCAGATCGTCGTCACGCCCGAGTCGTCGCTGGTCGGCAGAACCGCGCGCAGCGAGCGCCTGGCCGACAAGTACGGCGTGATCCTGATCGGCCTGCGCAAGGCGCGCGGCGGCGGCCCCTCGCGCGACGACCTGCCCGATCAGCGCGTGGACGCCGGCGACGTGATCCTGCTGCAGGGCGCCGCCGAGTCGCTGCAGACGATGCAGCGCGACGGCATCGGCCTGCTGCTCGACGAGCGCCTCGCGCTGCCCCGGCAGGGCAAGTCGGTGGTCGCGCTGCTCACGCTCGCGGGGGTGGTGGCCTCGGCCAGCTTCGGCGGCGTGCCGATCGCGCTCAGCGCCCTCGTGGGCGTGCTGGTGCTGCTTGGAACCCGCACGCTCGCCTGGCGCGAGGTGGGGGGCTCGCTGTCGGTCAACGTGGTGCTGATCGTCGCGGCCAGCCTGGCGCTGGGCGACGCGCTCACGGTCACGGGCGCCACGGGCTTCCTGGCGCAGGCGTTCGTGCAGGGCGTGGGCGGCTGGCCCCCACCCTGGGTGCTGGCGGCGCTGATGGGCCTGGTGGGCGTGCTGACGAACTTCGTCAGCAACAACGCGGCTGCCGCGATCGGCACGCCGCTGGCCATCGAAGTGGCGCGGCTGCTGGGCCTGCCGCCGGAGCCGTATGTGCTGGCCGTGCTGTTCGGCTGCAACCTCTGCTATGTCACGCCGATGGCGTACCAGACCAACCTGCTGGTCATGAACGCAGCGGGCTACACCTTCCGCGATTTCGTCCGCGTCGGTGGCCCGCTGTTCCTCATCATGTGGGCCGGCCTGTCGTTCGTGCTGGCCGGCCATTACGGGCTGTAATCGGGCTGTGATCGGGCTGTGATCGGTCTGTGACCCGCCGGGATCAGAAGCGGTGGCGGATGCCCACCGCGTAGGTGTTGCCCGTGTCCAGGCCGCTGATCTTGTCGCTCATGTACACCGCGTACAGGTCGGTGCGCTTGGACAGGTTGTAGTCGTAGCCCACCGTGAAGGTGGTGCGCGCCGAGCCGGTCTCGGGGCTGATGCGGCCCCACTGGCCCAGCAGGCTGCCGGCGCCGATGCCGACCGAGACGCCCAGACCGGTGATGTCGTAGCTGTTGCCGGTGCTGTCGTTGTCGACCGAGCCGTACTGCGCGAAGGCCTTGGCGCCGCTGAAGGCATAGGAGCCGCCCAGCTGCCAGCTGGTGGTGTCCGGCACCGTCGCGCCCTTCTCGGCCTTCTGCCAGGCGAAGCCCAGGCCGACCGGGCCGCCGAAGTACAGCGCGCTGACGCCCTTGTTGCGGCCCGAGGCGCCGCCTTCGTCGTTGGCCGCCACATGGGCCGTGAAGCTCAGGCCGCCGAAGCGCGGGCTGCTGTACTTGATGGAATCGCTCCAGCCGGTGTCACCCGAGACGGTGCCGCTGGTGAAGGTGTGGCGGATGGAAGGCGAGAAGCCGAAGGAGTCGCCGAAGGCGTTGAAGATCAGCGTGTTGACGAACAGCGAGGTCGTGTTGCGGCCCACGTTCACCGAGCCGAAGCCGCCCGACAGGCCGACCCAGGCGCTGCGCGCCCAGAACGGGTCGGCGTCGAAACGGCCGGCGGCGCCGGTGTCGCTGCGCAGGAAGCTCTCGATCGAGAACTGCGCGGACAGGCCACCGCCCAGGTCTTCCGTGCCCTTCAGGCCGAAGAAGCTGGTGGTCATGTTGCCGCTGACGACACCCTTGCTCGCGTCGGCGCCAGGGTTCTGGAAGCTGCCGACCGACAGATCCATCAAGCCGTACAGCGAGACGCTGGACTGCGCCTGAGCGGAAGAGGTGGCGGCAAGGATCAGAAATGCACCGGCGGCGAGCGCCGTGGCACGGATTTGCACTCTCATGGGGGCTCCAACAAGGTTAGGCCGGGTGAACTCCCGGCTCTGACCCTGACAGAGCAAAGTGCGTGCCTGTCGGTTGGCTGACGGTCGGCTGGCTGAAGATCGACTACCGGATGGTCGATGACCGGACGATCGACCACCCGTCGGCCGGCGCTTCCCCTGCCGTCACGCCAGCGCGTCGTCCAGCACCTCGATCCAGTGGCGCACGGGCGCCGCGGTCCCGGTGCCCAGGTGCTGGATGCAGCCGATGTTGGCCGAGATCACCACCTCGCCGGCCTGCGGCGCCAGCGCCGCGAGCTTGCGGTCGCGCAGCTGCAGCGAGAGCTCGGGCTGCAGCACGCTGTAGGTGCCGGCCGAGCCGCAGCACAGGTGGCTCTCGTTCGTGGCGATGCGCACCTCGAAGCCGAGGTCGCGCATCACGCCCTCGACGCCCCCGCGCAGCTGCTGCCCGTGCTGCAGCGTGCAGGGCGGGTGGAAGACGAGCGAGCCGGACACGGCCTTGGGCAGCCGCTTCTTCAGCGCCGGCACCAGGTCGGGCAGCAGCTCGGACAAGTCCTTCGTCAGCTCGCCGATGCGCCGTGCCTTCTCGGCGTAGGCGGGGTCGTGCGCCAGCGCATGGCCGTATTCCTTGACCGTGACGCCGCATCCGCTGGCGTTCATCACGATGGCCTCGACCTTGCCTTCGGATGTCAGGCCGTCGACCAGGGGCCACCAGGCGTCGATGTTGCGGCGCATGTCGGCCAGGCCGCCGTCGTGGTCGCCGAGGTGGGAACGGATCGCGCCGCAGCAGCCGGCACCGTCGGCCACCAGGGTCTGCAGGCCGGCGGCGTCGAGCACGCGCGCCGTGGCGCTGTTGATGTTAGGCATCATCGAAGGCTGCACGCAGCCCATCAGCATGAGCACCTTGCGCGGGTGGCTGCGCGTGGGCCACTGGTGTGCGCGCGGGCCGGGCCGGGCCGGCACCTTGCCCTTCAGCTTGGCCGGCACCAGCGGGCGGAACAGCTGACCCAGCTTCATCGCGGGCCCGAAGAGCGGCGAGGTCAGGCCTTCCTTGAGCAGCGTGCGCGCGAACTGCTCGCCGCGCGGGCGCTCCACCTGCGCGTCCACCACGCGCCGGCCGATCTCGACGAGCTGCCCGTACTGCACGCCGCTCGGGCAGGTGCTCTCGCAATTGCGGCAGGTCAGGCAGCGGTCCAGGTGCTGCTGCGTGCTGCGCGTGGGCTTCTCGCCCTCGAGCACCTGCTTGATGAGGTAGATGCGGCCGCGCGGGCCGTCGAGCTCGTCGCCCAGCAGCTGGTAGGTGGGGCAGGTGGCCGTGCAGAAGCCGCAGTGCACGCACTTGCGAAGGATGGCCTCGGCGGCGGTGCCGTCGGGCGTGCCCTGGTATTCGGGAGCGAGGTGGGTCTGCATCGGGCCTGGAGTTGGGTGTGCGGGCGGCGCTGGGCCGGCGTGCTCAGAGGTTCGGGTACAGACGCCCGGGGTTGAAGATGCGGTCGGGGTCGAACGCCGTCTTGAGTTCCCGGTGAATGCGGTCCAGAGGCGGCTTCAGCGGCGTCAGCACGCCGGCGGACTTGTCGTTCGCGCGGAACAGCGTCGCGTGGCCACCCGCGGCCACCGCGACCTCGCGCACCTGCGAGGCCGGCATGGCCGTGCACAGCCAGCGCTGCGCGCCGCCCCATTCCAGCAGCTGTTCGCCCGGCAGCTTCAGCGGGCCGCCGGTCTGCGGCACCGACAGGCGCCACAGCGCCGCGCCGCCCTCGACGGCCTTGCGGGCGCCGGCGAAGAATTCGTCCGTGTGGTCGCGCAGGCCGCCCCAGAAGCCCGCGGCGACGCCGGCCTCGATGAGCTCGCCGCCGAGCTGGCGCTGCGCCGACTCGACGGCCGCGCGGGCGCCGGCCAGGCGCAGCACGAGCATGCCGTCCCACCAGGCGCTGGCCGACAGCGGCAGCGGCTGGCCACCCCAGACGTTGAGCTGCTTCAGCGCCTGGCCCTGGTCCATCTCGAACCGGATCGTGGCCGTGGCCGGCGCGTGCGGCAATACCTTGAGCGAAACCTCGCAGATCACGCCCAGCAGTCCCATCGAGCCCGCCAGCATGCGCGAGACGTCATAGCCGGCCACGTTCTTCATCACCTGGCCGCCGAAGCTCAGCAACTCGCCCCGGCCGTTCAGCAGCGTCGCGCCGAGCACGTAGTCGCGCACGCCGCCCACCACCGCGCGGGCGGGCCCCGCCAGGCCCGCCGCCACCATGCCGCCCACCGTGCCGCCGGGCTCGAAGCGCGGCGGCTCGAAGGGCAGGCACTGGCCCTGGCCGGCCAGCGCGGCTTCCAGTTCGGCCAGCGGCGTACCGGCGCGCACCGTGACCACGAGCTCGCTGGGTTCGTAGCTGCTGATGCCCGTCAGGGCGCGCACGTCGAGCGGCTCGCCCGCCGGCGCTTCGCCGTAGAAGGCCTTGGTGCCGCCGCCGCGGATGTCCAGCGGGGTCTTGTCGGCGCGTGCGGCCTGGATGCGTGCGATGAGCGTGTCGAGTGCGGTGTCCGCCATCAGAAGCGCTCCAGCCCGGGGAACGGCAGCAGGCCCTTCTTCACGTGCATCTTCCCGTACTCTGCGCAGCGCTGCAGCGTCGGAATCACCTTGCCCGGGTTCAGGGTTCCGGCCGGGTCGAAGGCGCGCTTGACGGCGAACATCTGCTCGCGCTCGGCCGGGCTGAACTGCACGCACATGCTGCTGAGCTTCTCCACGCCCACGCCGTGCTCGCCCGTGACCGTGCCGCCCATCGCGACGCTGGTCTCCAGGATGTCGGCGCCGAAGAGTTCGCAGCGATGCATCTGGTCGGGGTCGTTGGCGTCGAACAGGATCAGCGGGTGCAGGTTGCCGTCGCCCGCGTGGAAGACGTTGCAGCACTTCAGCCCGTACTTGATCTCCATCTCGGCGATGGCGAGCAGGATGTCGGCCAGACGCTTGCGCGGAATGGTGCTGTCCATGCACATGTAGTCGGGGCTGATGCGGCCGCTCGCGGGGAAGGCGTTCTTGCGCCCGCTCCAGAACTTCAGGCGCTGGGCCTCGTCCCGGCTGACTTCCATGCGCGTGGCGCCCGCGCCCGAGAGCACGTCGAGCATGCGGTCGATCTCCTCGGCCACTTCCTCTGGCGTGCCGTCGCTCTCGCACAGCAGGATGGCCACGGCGTTCAGGTCGTAGCCGGCGTGCACGAAGTCCTCGACGGCGGCCGTCATCGGCTTGTCCATCATCTCGAGGCCCGCCGGAATGATGCCGGCCGCGATGATGGCCGCCACGGCGTCGCCCGCTCGGCGGATGTCGTCGAAGCTGGCCATGATGCAGCGCGCCAGCCGTGGCTTGGGCACGAGCTTCACGGTGACCTCGGTCGTCACGGCGAGCATGCCTTCGCTGCCGATGACGATGGGCAGCAGGTCCAGGCCCGGCGCATCGAGCGCGGCCGAGCCGAACTCGACCGGCTCGCCCTCGACCGTGAAGCCGCGCACGCGCAAGACGTTGTGCAGCGTCAGGCCGTATTTCAGGCAGTGCACGCCGCCGGAGTTCTCGGCCACGTTGCCGCCGATGGTGCAGGCGATCTGGCTGCTGGGGTCGGGCGCGTAGTACAGGCCGTGCGGTGCAGCGGCTTCACTGATGGCGAGGTTGCGCACGCCGCACTGCACCGTGGCCGTGCGGGCGAGCGCGTCCACGAGCACGATCTTGTTGAACTTGGCCAGCGAGAGCGTCACGCCGAGCGCGTCGGGCAGCGCGCCGCCGCTGAGTCCGGTGCCGGCGCCGCGCGCCACGACCGGCAACTGCAGCGCGTGACAGGCCTTCAGCACCGCGGCCACCTGCGCCTCCGTCTCGGGCAGGGCCACGACCAGCGGCCGCTGGCGATAGGCCGTCAGGCCGTCGCACTCGTAGGGCGTGGTGTCCTCGGACTGCCAGAGCAGCGCATGGGCGGGCAGCACGGCGGAGAGCGCGGCCACGGCCTCTCGCTGGCGTGCGGCACGGTCGATCTGGGCCGGCATGGGGGCATTCATGGGCCGCACTGTACCGGCTGCGGAGAGACCGCCGTGTCCGCATTCTGGTCATGACTGAATCACCCGCTGCGGTTTGGGGTCGGTTCGGGCGCCGCGGCGCAGTCCGCGTTCAGGCCGGCGCGATATCCCGCAGCGTCGCCAGCACGCTGGCGATGGTGGCCACCTGGCTGCGCACGGCTGCCGCCAGCTCTGCGTGCCGGGCTTCCGACATGCGCCCGCTGATGGCCGCCACGCTGATGGCCGCCACCGGGTGTTCTGCCGGGAAGGCCACGCCCAGCGCCGCGCTGCCCGGCGTGGCGACGCTGTCCAGGAACGAGAAGCCCCGCACGCGCGTCTCGGCCACGGCCTGCAGCATCACCTCCGGCGTCAGGCCGCCGAAGCCTGCATAGCGCGCGCCGTTCAGGCGGACCACCGATTCCGCCTCGGCCGGGTCCATCGCGCCCAGGATCGCCAGCCCGCCCGCGCCCACGCCCAGCGGGCGCCGGATACCGACGTCCAGCGGCAGCACCTTGATCGGGTAGTCGCCCATGTGGCGCGCCGTGCACACGGCCTCCAGACCGCTGCGCTCGCTCAGGTAGACCGTGTCCTGGGTCTGCTCGGCCAGCTCGCGCAGGCCGCCGTCGCACAGCTCGCTGAGCCGGTAGCGCGGGCGCGCCAGCAGGCCGAGCTCGTGCACGAGCGGGCCCAGGTAGTACTTGCGGGTGTGGTCGTCCTTGTCCACCAGGCCCTCCTGCTGCAGGCACTGCAGCATGCGAAAGCAGGTGGCGTGCGCCAGCCCTGCGGTGCTGACCACCTCGGCGATGCGCATGCCGCGCCGCCCGCGCGACGCGATCACGCGCAGCAGCGTCACGGCCCGCTCGATGCTCTGCGTGCCGCTGCGGGCCTCGCCTTCGACTGTCTTCGATGCCATCAAATCAATCCACAATGTGGACACAAGCCGCCCGTGCGAATTGTGCTGCCTGCCGATGGAGGACTATTCTTAAACGAAGCAAGAACACTTGCGCGGGAAATGTCCCCACATAGTGGATAACACGGAGACAAGCCCATGGGGCAGACGATGACCGAGAAGATCCTGGCGCGCGCCTGCGGCCGGGACACCGTCCGGCCCGGGGACGAGATCCTGGCCAAGCCCGATTTCGTGATCGCCTACGACTTCCCCGGCTACACCGACGTCTTCTTCAAGGAAGCCAAGGAAGAGTTCGGCGTCGACAAGGTCGTCAAGCCCGAGCGCTTCGTGCTCTTCATCGACCACATGGTGCCGGCCACCAGCCCGAAGGAAGAGGAACTGCACCAGGTCACGCGCAAGTGGGGCGCGGCGCAGGGCGTGCCGGTGCACGAGCGCGAGGGCATCGGCCACCAGGTGTCGGCCGAACTCGGCTACAGCACGCCCGGCGCCTTCGCGGTGCACTTCGACGGCCACGTGAGCCAGCTCGGCGCCTTCGGCACACTGGCCATCGGCGCCCGCAAGGGCGTGCTCGAGGCCTTTGTCAGCGAGGACCTCGCCATCCGCGTGCCCGCGACCGTGAAGGTCGAGGTGACCGGCCGTCTGCAGCCCGGCGTGATGGCGCGCGACGTGTTCCACCACCTGGTGCGCGTCATGGGCCCTGCCTCCTGCCGCTTCAAGGTGCTGGAGCTGTGCGGCCCCGTCATCGACGAGATGAGCATCGAGGGTCGCCAGACCATCTGCGGCCAGGCGATGTTCCTCGGCGCCACCACCGCCATCATCGCGCCCGACGCCAAGACCCTGGCCTACATGAAGGGCCGCTCGAAGATCGAGCTGCCCCCCGTCTACAGCGACGCCGACGCCGTCTACGACCGCGTGCTGACCGTGGACGTGAGCGCGCTCGAGCCCATCGTCGTGGCGCCGCCCAGCCCGGCCAACACCCGCGACCTGGCCGAGTACGCCGGCCTGCCCGTGCACACCGGCTACCTGGGCTCGTGCGCCAGCGGCCGGCTCGAGGACCTGCGCATCGCCGCGCAGGTGCTCAAGGGCCGCAAGATCAAGCCCGGCTTCCAGCTGCACGTGGTGCCCACGTCGCAGGCCATCTTCTCGGCCGCCGCCAGCGAGGGGCTGATCAGCATCCTGGTCGATGCCGGCGCCTTCATCAGCAGCTCGAGCTGCGACTACTGCTACGGCCGAATCGCCACCATGAGCGACGGACAGCGCGCGGTGTCCACCGGCACGCTGAACACCCCGGGCCGCATGGGCAGCCCGGATTCCGAGATCTTCATCTGCAACGCCGCAGTGGTGGCGGCCTCCGCGCTGGAAGGCTGCATCGCCGACCCGCGGCCCTACCTGACGGGAGCCGCGGCATGAAGCTGCCCGCGCTGCACGGCCGCGTGGCCTGGATCTTCGCCGACGAGAACTACGACATCGATCTCATCATCGGCATCAAGAACATCAAGCTGAGCAACCTGGAAGAGCTTGCAGCCGTCACCATGACGAGCTACGAGCCCGACTTCCGGCAGCACGTGCGGCCGGGCGACCTGCTGGTGGGCGGCCCGAACTTCGGCTACGGCCACCCGCACTACCCGGCGATGAAGGCCATGCGCCACCTGGGCATCTCGGGCGTCATCGCCGAGTCGTTCTCGCCCGGGTTCTTCCGCGGCGAGATCAGCATGGGTTTCCCGCTCATGACCTGCCCCGGCATCCTGCAGGCCGTCTCGCGCTGGGACGAACTCAGCGTCGACTGGGACGCGCACACCGTGAACAACCTGTCCCGTCCCGGTACGGCCCTGCCGTTCGAGCCGCTGGCCACCGCCGACCGCGGCATGCTGGCCGCCGGCGGCTTCATTCCCTACCTGAAGGCGCGCCTCGCGGCGACCGCCGGCAACTCCTGAAGGACAGCCCCGCATGTGGCAGATGATTACCAGCGGGATCGCGCTGGGGGCGATCTACGGGCTGATCGCCCTCGGCATCGTCATGGTCTACAAGGCCACCGGCATCCTGAATTTCGCGCACGGCGAGGCGGCGATGATCAGCGCGTTCGTCGCCTTCAGTCTCATCAAGCTCGGCTTGCCGCTTTGGGCGGTGGTGATCCTCACGCTGGCCTTCGGCGCGCTGATGGGCCTGACGATCGAGCGCTTCGTGCTGCGGCGCTTCATCGGCAAGCCGCTGCTGTCCTCGGCCATCGCCACGCTCGGCCTGTTCCTGCTGTTCGGCGACCTGGCCATCTGGGTCTGGGGCAAGGACACGCAGGAGCTGCCCAGCATCTTCCCGAGCCGGCCCATCGACATCGGCGGCGGCGTGGTGGTGTCGGGCATCGACATCGGCATCCTGGCGGTCTGCGCCGCGCTGGCGCTGCTGCTCTTCGCCTTCTTCCGCTTCACGCGCCTGGGCCTGGCGATGCAGGCGACGATGGAGAACCCGAGCGCCGCACGCCTGATGGGCATACCCATCAAGCGCATCTACGCGCTGTCCTGGGCGCTGTCGCACATGATCGCGGCGCTGGCCGGGCTGCTGATCGCGCCGCTGACCTTCCTGCACTCGGCCATGATGCAGCACGCACTGCACTTCGCCTTCGCGGCGGCCGTGCTCGGCGGCATCGGCAGCATGCCGGGCGCCCTGCTCGGCGGCATGATCATCGGCGTCACGGCCAACCTGACCGGCGCCTACGTGTCCTCGCAGTGGAAGGACGTCGTGCCCTTCATCGTGATGCTGGCGATCCTGATCCTGCGGCCGCACGGCCTGCTGGCCAAGAGCCACGTGAAGAAGGTCTGAGGCCGCGATGAGAGAACTGCTCCACTCCCGCCCCTGGCTCGGCCCGCTGCTGTTCGTGCTGGCCTTCGTGCTGCTGCCGCTGATCCCCGGCGGCTACGTGCTCTACATCTTCAGCCTGGTGCTGATCTATTCGCTGGCCAGCTTCGGCACCAACATCCTGACCGGCTACACGAACCTCATCTCGCTGGCCGGCGCGGTGTTCTTCGGCATCGGCGCCTACGGCGTGGCCATCCTCACCGCGCAGGGCGTGCCGCTGCTGCCCGCGATGCTGATCGCCGCGTCCATCGCCACGGTGGTCGGCCTGCTGCTGGCGGTGCCGGTGCTGCGGCTCGAGGAGGTGTTCCTGGCCATCGCGACCCTGGGCTTCGTGATGATCTCCACCGAGATCGCGAAGTCGGGCGGCGAGTTCAACGGCGGCGAGAACGGCATGGGCGCGGCCGGGCCGGCGCTGTTCGGCTTCGCGCTCACCGAACGCTGGTTCCACCTGTTCATCGCCGCGGTGCTGGGCGTGGCGCTGTGGCTGGCCCGCAACCTGTCGGACAGCCGCTTCGGCCGGGGCTTCCTGGCGCTCAAGGGCAGCGAGATCGCGGCCCGGTCTCTGGGCCTGAACCCGGTCTACCTGAAGATGGTGGCCTTCGGCATCTGCGCCTTCTACACCGGCCTGTCGGGCGCCTTGTATGCGCCGCTGGTGCGCTTCATCGACCCCTCGGTGTTCAACATCATGGTGTCGATCAGCTTCGTGTCGATGGTCATCGTCGGCGGGCTCGGCTCCATCGTGGGCTCGGTCCTGGGTGCGATCTTCGTCGTCGGCGCGCCGCAGTTCCTCACCTACATCGGCTTCGACCAGTTCCAGCGTGCGCTCTACGGCGTGGCCATGATCCTGACCCTGATGTTCCTGCCCGAAGGGCTGGCCAGCCTGCTGCGGCGCAAGCCCGGCGCGGGAGCCCCGCGATGAGCACCGCCCAACTCTCGGTGCAAGGCCTGCGCATGGCCTTCGGCGGCATTGTCGCCGTGGACGATGTCAGCTTCGAGGTGCAGCCGAACACCGTGCACGCGCTGATCGGCCCCAACGGCGCCGGCAAGACCACGGTGTTGAACTGCATCAGCCGCTTCTACAACCCGCAGCAGGGCCGCGTGATGTTCCGCGACGAGGCCGGCGAGCATGACCTGCTGTCCCGCAAGTCGCACCGCATCGCGCCGCTGGGCATCGCGCGCACCTTCCAGAACCTGGAGCTCTTCGGCGAGCTGACGGTCTTCGACAACGTGCTGATCGCGCGTTCGATCGGCATGCGCGCCACGCTGGTCGAGGCGCTTCTGCGCCTGCCGCGCCAGCGCCACGAGGAGCGCAGCGAGCGCGAGCGCACGATGGCCATCCTGGACGAGCTCGGGCTGGCGGCGCAGGCGCAGGTGCAGATCCGGGACCTGCCCTACGGCACGCAGAAACTGGTGGAACTGGCCCGCGCCATGGCGCTGCAGCCCCGGCTGATGCTGCTGGACGAACCGGCGGCCGGCATGAACAACCGCGAGATCGAGGCCCTGGGCCGCACGCTGAAGGACCTGCAGGCCCGCACCGGCGCCACGCTGCTGCTGATCGAGCACAGCATGCCGCTGGTGATGTCGATCTCCGACCGCATCACCGTGATGCACAACGGCCGATTCCTGGCCGAAGGCACGCCGCGCGAGATCGAGCGGCACCCCGCCGTCGTCGAGGCCTACCTCGGCGGCGGCAAAAGTGGAAAACGACGTTGAACACACCGCTTCTGGAAGTCAAGGGCCTGTGCGCGGGCTACGACAAGATCCTGGCGCTGCATGGCGTCGACCTGGCCGTGATGCCGGCGAGCATCGTCTGCGTGCTCGGCGCCAACGGCGCCGGCAAGACGACGCTGCTGCGTGCCATCTCGGGTCTGTTGCCGTTCACCTCGGGCAGCGCCACGTTCGACGGCCGCGCCATCGCCAACCTGGAGGCCGAGGACGTGCTGCGCCGAGGCATCGCCCATGTGCCGCAGGGCCGCATGGTCTTCGGGCAGCTCAGCGTGCGCGACAACCTCATGCTCGGCGGCTACACGCGCCCGGTGCGAGAGGTGAAGCACGACCTCGAGCGCGTGCTCGGCTACTTCCCGCGCCTGAAGGAGCGGCTCACGCAGCGCGCCGGCACGCTGTCGGGCGGCGAGCAGCAGATGCTGGCCATCGCGCGCGGCCTGCTCTCCAAGCCGCGCCTGCTGATGCTCGACGAGCCTTCGATGGGTGTCGCGCCCATCCTGAAGGACTTCATCTTCGACACCCTGCGCGACATCCGCGACCGTGAGCAGCTCACGCTGCTGATCGTCGAGCAGGACGCCGACATCGCGCTCGGCATCGCCGACACCGGCTACGTCATCGAGACCGGCCGCATCGTGATGCAGGGCCCGGCCGCCGAGCTGGCCGACAACGAGGATGTACGCCGCGCCTATCTGGGCGGCTGAGCATCCCGCATGACCCTTCGCTATCCCACTTTCACCCCTGGAGACAGAACCATGACCTCATTCCCCACCCGCCGCCACCTCATCGCCGGCGCCGCCGCGCTGCTCGTCGCCGGCGGAGCCTTCGCCCAGGCCTTCGAGAAGAAGGACGAAGGCGTCTTCGCCGCCGAGATCGTGCTCGGTTCCTCGCAGCCGCTGTCCGGCACGCTGGCCTACATGGGCAAGGCGGTCGACGAAGGCATGCGCACCTACTTCGACATGGTCAATGCCGCGGGCGGCGTGAACGGCCGCAAGATCAAGCTGATCACGTACGACGACGAGCTCAAGCCCGCGAAGTCGGTGGCCAACGCCAAGCTGCTGGTCGAGCGCGACAACGTGCTGGCGATGGTCGGCAACATCGGCCACGCCACCAACATGAGCGCCTACGAGTACTCGTCGTCCAAGCGCGTGCCCACCATCGGCGCGCTGAGCATCTCCGACCTGACCTCCAACCCGGCGCGCGAACTGCTGTACGTGCTGCCGTCGCCGCAGTCCACCGAGACCGCCGCCTACGTCGACCACGCGGTCAAGACGCTCAAGGCCAAGCGCGTGGCCATGCTCTACCAGAACGACGGCTGGGGCAAGCCTGCCTTCGACATCGCCACCAAGCAGCTCGAGAAGCACGGCATGAAGCTGGTGGAGTCGCAGTCGTTCGAGCGCTTCGCGACCGACATCACCTCGCAGGTGTTCAAGCTCAAGGAATCCAACCCCGACGTCGTGATCGTCTACGCGCTGGGCCAGGAGGCGGTGCTGTTCTTCCGCGGCGCCGAGAAGCTCGGCTGGCAGCCCACGGTCTTCGGTGCCGGCGGCCTGAACGACCCCAAGTTCGTGGAACTGCTGGGCAAGTCCGACGCGAAGCTGTTTGTCGCGTCCTACTACGACCCCATCGACGGCAGCAACCCGGCGATCCAGGCCTTCAACCAGCGCTACGTGCAGCTGTACCCGAGCGCCAAGCCTTCGTCGATGGCGCTGATGGGCTACTCCGCCGCTGCCGTGGTGACCGAAGCTCTCAAGCGCGCGGGCAACCAGCCTGACCGCGTCAAGCTGGTCGCGGCCATGGACGGCATGCAGGGCTTCGACCAGAAGATCGGACCGAAGATCACCTTCCAGCCCGTGGCCGCCGGGCCCTACGCCCGCCGTGGCCAGACCGGCATCGTGATGATGGAGCTCAAGGACAGCAAGTTCGTCGCGCTGGGCAGCTACATCGACCCCGTGCAGCGCTGATCGAAGCGCCTTGCCCGCCCGGCACCGCCGGGCGGGACTCCAACGGAAGGAACGCCATGACCACCCCCCGCCAACTGATGCGCCAGCGCGTGAACGCCGGCGAAACCGTCTGGATGGCCGGCGCCTACGACGCCCTGTCGGCATTGCTGATCGACCAGTCCGACTTCGACGGGATCTTCAGCACCGGCTTCGGCATCGCGGCCTCGATGCTCGGCCAGCCCGACGTCGAGCTCTACACGCTGACCGAGAACGTCGGTGTCGTGAGCCGCATCGTCGACGTCGTGAAGAAGCCGGTCTTCGCCGATGCCGACACCGGCTACGGCAACGTCATCAACGTGCAGCGCACCGTGCGCGAGTTCGAGAAGGCCGGCGCTGCCGCCATTTCCCTCGAGGACCAGTTCAGCCCCAAGCGCTGCCCGGCGGCCGCATCGACGATGCCGCTGATCGCCGTGCACGAAGCCGTCGCCAAGATCCGCGCCGCGGTGGATGCCCGGCGCGACCCGGACTTCATCATCGTCGCCCGCACCGATGCGATCGACCCCAACGAGGCACTGGACCGTGCCGCGCAGTACGCCGAGGCCGGCGCCGACCTGATCCAGCCCATCTCGCGCAGCTTCAAGTGCTACGAGGACCTGGTCAAGCTCAGGCAGGTCACCGGCAGGCGGCTTTCGCTGCAGCTGATGCAGGGCCTGTGGATGGCCGATCTCAGCCGAGAGCAGATCGAGTCGGTCGCCGCGTTCGCCACCTACCCGGTGGTGCCGCTGATGTCGGTGGTGCACGCGCTGCAGCAGAACCTGGCCACGCTGGCTGCGCGCCGCAGCGGCAGCGTCGAGGGCATGCCCTGCGGGCAGGTTCCGATGGCCGCCTTCAAGCACGTGATCGGCTGGGAAGCCATCGAGGCGCGCCAGGCCCACTACGAGCTGGGCTCGCCCGCCGTCACGAAGCCTGCGTGAAGACCGTCAGCACCCCGGTGTAGCCGTAGAGATGGTGGCGGGCGATCTCGCCCGCCGCGAAGAAGCCCGCCAGCGGAACGTCGCCCAGTGCGTGGCGGATGATCTGCATCTCGGCCGACGGCCCGCCGAAGTGCGGCCCGCCGCGCCCGTTGCAGCTGACGTAGATGGCGCCCGCGATGCGGCTGCCTTCCCCGGGCGGGCTGCTGCCCTCGACCGCAGCCGAACCCGCCCCCGGCTCGGCGGATTCCCCGAGTTCCTCGCGGATCTCGCTGCAGATGCGGACCAGGTCGCGCCGCGCGGCCTGCACGTCGCGCTGGCAGAAGGCCAGGCGCATGCCGGCCTGCACGTTGTCGGCCACCGCGACGGCGCGCCGCCCCGGGTCCAGGCCGATCAGGTGGCGGATGCGCGTGTCGGTGCCGAACTGGCCGCCTCGGCCCAGCAGCGGCTCGTCGGCATCCGACAGGCCTACCAGCGTGCCGCGCAGCCGTGGCAGCGCCGATCGCGGGTCGTCCAGCGTGGCCATGCCCAGGTCGGACAGCAGCACCTGAAGGGCCGGCTGGCCGTCGAGCTCGAGCACGATGTGGCGTTCGGCGGCCGTGATGTGGCGCGCCGGGCCGATGGGCTGGCAACCCTGCGTGACGCGTGACAGCAGTGCCACGTCCTTCGTGAAGGCGACGCCCGACAGGCCGCCGCGCCAGACGCCGTCGGCGATGTGCAGCGTGGCGCTGCGCGAGGCAGCGAGGCCGCCGAACAGATACCCGCTCTCGGTGCGGTCGCTCATCTCGGCGATGAGTTCGGCCAGGTCGGGCGTGGCCGGGTCGGCATGCACGAGCGCCGTGAAGGCATCGCCGCGCGCCAGCGGCTTCGCGCCGGAAAACACCTCGAAACGGCCGCGCGGCAGGCTGCTGAGCATCAGCACGAGCGCGGGCTCGTCGAAGTACTCGACACCGCTGGCGGCGACGCCGACCCCCACGCAGCCGACCCAGCTGACACCCGGCCAGCGCTCGCGCAGCGCGGCCAGCAGCGCCTCGGCCTGCGGCGCGTAGGCGTCGGTCAGGTAGCACCAACCGAGCGTGGGCGGCGGGCCGGAGGCCTGCGCGTCCAGCTGTGCTGCCGCCATGGTCAGGGCCATGCGCCAGTCGGGGTGGGCGGCATGGCCGCAGGTGAATCGGGTCATCGGGGGGCGGAGTGCCGATCAGGGTGCAACTCGAAGCGCATTGTGCGCGGGGTGGCCCGCTGCACTCAGCGTGCCGGCTTCCGGGGCGTTGCGGACTTCCTGACCGGCGCGGCCTTGGCCGACTTCTTCGCGGGGGCGGACTTGGCAGACCCGGCCGACCGGGCGGGCTTCGCAGCCGCGGCTGCCGGCGTGGGCAGGTCCTTGATGGCGTTGGCGGCCAGTTCGCCGAACTGCTGGGTGAGGGCGTTCCACCACTGCATCGGGTCGACGCCGGGCGCTGCCGGCGCGGCGCTGCCGGCCGCTCCGTCCTTCGCGGACGCGGCCGGGGCAGGCGGCGGCGCGGGTGCGGTTGCAGGTGCGGGCGCTGGGGCTGGCGCAGCAGGCGCTTCGCGGGTGGCCATCTTCATCGACTCGCGCATCGCATCGACCGGCACGTTCATCGTCTTCAATGTTGCCAGCGTCATGCGCTGCACTTCCAGCGCCTGGATCGTCGCGCCCAGCAGCTTCGCGTTCTGCTCCAGCCAGAACTGCACGGTGCGCAGGTCGTTGATGCGCTTTTCCAGTTCCTCGGGGTCCAGCGAGGGTGCGATCCACTGGCCCATGCCGGGCAGGCTGGCGCCGGCGCCCTTGATCAGGCCCTGCAGGAAATCGAAACCGGGGACGAGCTTGGCGAAGGCGGCGGGGTCGGCCATGGGGTCTCTCCTTGGGTTGGCAGGCGTTGGCTGGGCATTGTGCGCCGGGATCATTGGCCGGCGCTGACACGCAGCACCCCGTCCTGCTGGGTGAACCGGAGCCGGCCCAGCACGTCCATGCCCAGCAGCGGCGAGGCCAGTTCGGGCAGCACCGTCACGCGCAGCCGCTGCACCGCCACGCCGCCCTCGAGCACCAGGTCGGCGCGGGCTTCGTAGCCACGCACCACCCCGCCGGCGGTCGACGAGCGCACCTCGCCCTCGGATTCCAGCCCCAGCCTGCGCGCCAGCGAGCCCGGCAGCGCAGTGCGCGTGGCGCCGGTGTCGACCAGGAATTCGATGGGCTGGCCGTTCACCTGCCCGGGCCAGTGGAAATGGCCGTCCGGCGAGCGCAAGAGCGTGATGCTGCCGCTGTCGGTGTCGAAGCGCGGCTTGCGCTGGTCGGCCATCAGGGCCTGGACGGCCAGGAACAGCACCGTGCCCAGCAGCAGCCAGACGGTGACCACCTTGAGGGTGCGCGGCATCTCGTTCATGGTGCGCAGCGTAGCGTCTTCGTGGGACAGCGCACTGAGAGCGGCGCGACAACCCCGCATGATGCTCCGTCAAGTGCGGTCAGCCGCACCGGAGGTCCACCATGCAAGAACGATTCACACGGGCCGCGCTGCCGATCCTGGCCTGCGCCCTTCTCGGCACCCTGCTCGGTGCCTGTTCGCCCCGGCCCGCCGAACTGCCGGCGACGGCGCTCGAGAAAGGCATGCCGTTCCCCCGCACCTCCGCGACGCCGATGGGCGACACCTCGGTGCCCGCGGCAGGTTCCGTCTACCCCGGTACACCCGCCGCGACACCCGCCTCGACGCCCACCCTGACCCAGGCCGCCGCCGGCCAGCGCGACAACTCCGGCCTCACGGCGGCGGAGGAGTCACGCAGCATGCCCCAGGCGGGGCAGGCGAACGACCACTCGGCGCCTCTGCCAGGGCCCGTTGCGTCGCCTTCGGCCATGCCTGCGCCTCTGACAACGCCCCAGCCGGCGCCGCAGCCGGCGAGCGCCACGGTTTCCGGCTCACCTCGCTGAGCGGCCTGCCGCTTCAATCCAGCTGCACGGCCACGAGGTTGTCGCTGGAGTTGCGGTCGATGCGCTTGTTGTAGGGGTCCACGCCGGCCCAGGCTGGCGCCTGATCGACCACCAGGGTCAGCGTCTGCTCGCCGCTCTTCACCACGGCGCGCTGCATCGTGATCACCGCGCCCGCGTCGAAGCCGGCCCGGCCCGGCTCGGCCAGGAAAGCGCCGATGTCGAACGCCTCGTCCAGCGGAACCTCGGTTTCCTTGCCCTGCCCATCGGCGCGGAACTTCCGCGCCGTGGTCTTGAGGGTCAGGTCGAAGCGGCCGTCGGCGCGCTTGCGCGCGCGGGCTTCGGTGACCTTCACGTCCCACAGCGTGATGGTCTCGAACAGGTCCTCGATCAATGCGTTGTGCCGTGGGCCCGCGCGTTCGCGCAGGATCGCCAGGAAGTCCCGCGTGTTGGGGTAGGGCGCGGGCTGGAAGGCATGGCGCCGGATCATCTCCGCCATGGCGGCGTTCACCACCTCGGCGCCCACCACTTCCTTCAGCCAGTACATGGCCAGCGTGCCCTTCTGGTAATGGATGTAGGGCTGGTTTTCCACCCGCGCCAGCGGCAGTTCCTCCACGACCTCGCCGCCGCGCGAGCGAAGGTAGCGGTCGAGCTCGTACTTCAGGAAGCGGCGCATCTGCTCCCGGCCGTAGATCTGCTCCATCACGAGCAGCGCCGAGTACTGCGCGAAGCTCTCCACCAGCATCGACGCGCCCTGCTGGTTCGAGGCCACGAGCTGGTGCCCCCACCACTGGTGAGCGATCTCGTGCGCGGTCACGTAGGTGGCGATGTCGATCTTCTCGGGGTCGGTCAGGCGCGCCAGGAAGCCGATGTTCTCGGAGTACGGGATCGTGTTGGCGAAGGACTGCGCGAAGTCAGCGTAGGACGGGAACTCGAGGATGCGCGCCTGCTTGAACTGGTACGGCGAGAACACCTCGCCGAACAGCGCGAGCGAAGCCTTCATCGCCTTCAGCATGCGCTCGACGTTGTGGTCGTGGCCCGGGTGGAAGTACACCGCCAGCTCGATGTCGCCGAGCGTGTCGCGCCGCACCTCGTAGCGCGCCGACTGGATCGAGAAGAAGTGGTTGATCGGCGCGTCGGGCCGGAAGTGCACGGTGCGACGGCCGTCCTTCACGGTGTCGGACACCGTCTGTCCGGGTGCGACGGGCGTCTGGTCGGCGTCGGTGGTGATGGTGATCTCGGCCTGGACCCAGTCGCCGTCGCCGCGGAACATGCTGCGGCTGCGGCCGCTCTCGTCTTCGAGCGTCGGCGGGCGCAGGTCGGGCGGCAGGCCGTTCTGGCGCCGCTTGCCGCGGTCCTTCAGGAAGGCGTTGCGGTCGATGCCCAGCATCGGCGAGATTTCCATGTTGTCCAGGAAGGTGCCGTTCGCGACGATGCGCGTCAGCGGCGCGCCGTTCGGGAAGCCGCGCTCCTGCAGCGTGGTCTGGAACCGCATCTCCCGCACCTCGCCGGGTTGCAGCGCAGGCTGCAGCCGGTAGCGGCGCACCGGCCAGGGCCTGTCTGGCGGGCCCCAGGTCTGCTCCAGCGTGGCGCCGGGCAGTTCCAGGCGGTCCATCACGAGCGTGTCGCCCCATTGCACGACGAGCTGGTCGATGGGCACGGAACCCTTGTTCTCCAGCGTGTAGCGGCCGGTGGTGACGGCGCGCGCCTCGCGTGGGTAGAGCTGCACGTCCAGCGTGACCGCCGTGATGCGCGGCAGCGGCAGCTTCTCCAGCGGCAGCAGGGCCTTCTCGGCCTGCGCGAGAGCGGCTTCGCGCACAGGTGTGGGCACGTAGGCGTTGAGCTGGTTCGTGTTGTGGAAGATCCAGGCGCCGCTGCCCGCCCAGGCCAGCAGCCCGGCAACGCCCAGCATCCCGGCCGGCCCGCGCAGCCGCGGCATCACGTAACGCAGCCGCGGCCGCAGCGCCGTCGTCACGCCGCGTCGCCACAGCGCGTAGGCCAGCACCGCCAGCACGAGCGAGAAGGCCGTCCAGTAGAACTGGAACCAGGCCGCGCCGATCCAGAAGCGGTCCATGCCGCTCATGTCCGACAGCGGCACCGGCGAGGTGCCGCCGAAGCTGTAGAGGTTGTGCTCGAAGCCGGTGGTGGCCATGGCCACGCCCGCCACCAGCTGCAGCAGCATCACGCCCCAGCCGATGAACTTCTGCGGCACCAGCACCTGCACGAAGACCGACAGAACCGCGAGCTGCAGCGCCAGGGCCACCGTGGGCCACCACAGCCACAGCAGGTAGCGCAGGGGCTCGAGCTGCGTCCAGCCCTTGGCCAGCTGGACCGCCATGCCGGTCAATACCGCGACGGCGCCGGTGGCCGCCAGCACCAGCGCGATGGCGGCGATCTTCGGCAGCAGGTGCGCCCAGTCGGGCGCCGACGTGGCGTCGACGATCTCGTGCAGGCGCCGCTCGCGGTCGCGCCAGACGAGCTCGCCGCCGTAGTAGATGGCGATGATCATGGGCATGATCGTGAACGCGCCCCTGCAGCGCCTGCACCATCAGCCGCGTCACGGGCCAGGAGCCCGAGCCGTACCACTCGCCGGTGAACCAGGCTGCGCCGCCGGCATTCAGCACGCCGATGGCCAGCAGCACGAAGAACGCCGGGCTGCGGAAGACGAAGGCCATGTCGTGCTTCGTCAGGGCCCACAGCTGCGCGCGGCCCGCACCCGTGCGCGGCACGGGCAGCGCGCCGATGGGTGTCACGGGCGGGCGCTCGGGCGCCATGGCGCCAGGCCTGGCGCTGCCGCCCTCCGCGCCACCGGGCTCCGCGAAGCGAAAGCGCCTGAACGCCAGCGTGAACAGCACGCCCGCCACGCCCAGCCACAGCAGCCGGTTGGCCAGCAGCAGCCCGGCCAGCGGCGGCAGCAGCGTGTTGCGCTCGGCGGCCGTCCAGTAGCGCGTGGCGATGCCCAGCGCCGACAGGCCGAAGGGGTCGGCCAGCGCGGCCCAGGTGTCGTATTGCGGGTCGCGCAGCAGGCCACGCGTGACGAAGTAGCCCACCAGCAGCGCCACGGCGCCGACATAGCTCCACATCATCGAGCGTGTCAGCGTGGCCAGGGCGAAGAAGGCGGCGGCCACCACCAGCATCGTCGGCAGCGCGAAGACGAACAGCGCGTACAGGTAGTGCCCGGCGCGGAAGGGGCCCACTTCCTCGGGGTCCAGCCAGGGCATGGCCGAACCCGCCAGCATCGCCAGTGGCATGCAGGCCAGCAC
Source organism: uncultured beta proteobacterium (assembly GCA_903938815.1). Taxonomy (GTDB): domain Bacteria; phylum Pseudomonadota; class Gammaproteobacteria; order Burkholderiales; family Burkholderiaceae_C; genus Rubrivivax. The sequence continues at coordinate 30,998 of CAJAES010000099.1, read as the reverse complement.
CAGGAACGCCGCCGTGGCCGCGCCCGTGAAGCGGCCGGTGAGGTAGGCGCCCTTGCCCAGCCGCGTGCTGCGGATCAGCGGCGCGAAGCCGGTCTCGTCGTCGCGGATGACCGCGCCCGCCACCATGGCGACGTGCACGAACACCGCGAACAGGCTCATGATGCCCAGCGTCTGCAGCATCGCGAAGGGCGAATTGACGTTGACGTTGCCGGTGCTGCCGATCTGGATCTGGTCGACCGTGACGGCGCCGAAGGTCAGCAGGAAGAAGATGGCGCAGCCGACCCAGAAGACCGGACTCCTGAGCTGATAGCGCAGCTCGAACGATGCGACATGCCTGAACATCAGCGGCCTCGCACCCGATGCAGCGTGGCGAAGTAGACGTCCTCCAGGCCGACGGCCACGGGCTCGAAGGCGGCGGTGGGGCGCTGGTCGGCGAGCACGCGCACCACGGTGCAACCCGCCTGCAGGCGCGTGGAGATGACCGGCCACTCCGCGCGGGCGCGGTCGAGGTCGGCGCGTGCCACCTGGTGCTGCCAGACGCGGCCCTGCAGGTCGTCGATGAGTTCGCCGGGCACGCCCTGCTCGACGATGCGCCCGCCCGCCAGGATGGCCATGCGCGGGCACAGGTCGGCCACGTCGTCGACGATGTGGGTGGACAGGATGATGACCACGTTCTGCCCGATCTCCGAGAGCAGCGTGTTGAAGCGGTTGCGCTCCTCGGGGTCGAGGCCGGCGGTGGGCTCGTCGACGATCAGCAGTCGCGGGTTGCCGATCAGGGCCTGCGCGATGCCGAAGCGCTGCCGCATGCCGCCCGAGAAGCTGGCCACGGCCTTCTTTCGCACGTCCCAGAGATTGACCTGCTGCAGCAGCGATTCCACCGTCTCGCGCCGCTCGGCGTGGGCAGTGATGCCCTTCAGCACCGCCAGGTGGTCGAGCAGGTCTGCGGCCGTCACGCGCGGGTAGACGCCGAAATCCTGCGGCAGGTAGCCGAGCGTCCCCCTGAGGGCTTCCGGCTGCGCGACGATGTCGATGCCGTCGAAGTGCATGCTGCCCGAGGACGGGATCTGAAGTGTTGCCAGGCAGCGCATCAGCGAGGACTTGCCCGCGCCGTTCGGCCCCAGCAGCCCGAACATCCCGGGCGGGATCTCCAGCGACACGTCGTCGAGGGCCCGCGTGCCGTTGGGGTAGGTGTGGGTCAGGTGCTGGATGGAGAGCATGACCGCACTCTAGTCCTCTTCGCGCAGCCCCGTCGCGCAGCGCGACGAACCGCTCCTGCGTCGGGATGAGCGGGCCTGACGGTGGACTGGACGGTGGGCTGGACGTCAGCCTGGGCAGGGCATGGCGAGCGGCAAGGCCGAGGTTGGCGGGCCTGCCGCGCCGATGCTCAGTCGGCGGCGGCGACCTGCTGTTCGATGGCGCCGAAGACGCTCATGCCGTCGAGCCCCTTGACCTCGATCCTGACGGTGTCGCCGAACTGCATGAAGCCGGTCTTCGCCGCGCCGGTGTCGATGGTTTCCAGGGCCCGCTTCTCGGCGATGCAGCCGTAGCCGCGGTTGGCGTCCGGGTTGCTGACCGTGCCGCCGCCGACGATGCTTCCGGCGCGCACGTTGCGCGTTCGCGCCAGGTGCGCCAGCAGTTGCCCGAAATGGAAGTGCATGCCGTCGCCGGCATCGAGCAGGCCCACCGTCCTGCCGTTCCAGGCCACGGACACCGTCAGGTTCACGCGCCCGTGCTGCCACGCCGCGCCCAGTTCGTCCGGCGTCACGGCCACTGGGGCGAAGGCGGTTGCGGGCTTGCTCTGCACCAGGCCGAGCGCCTTGTCCAGTTCGGCGGGCACCAGGTGGCGCAGAGTCCAGTCGTTCACCAGCATCAGCAGGCGCACCGATTCCAGCGCCTGCGCCGGCGGGCTGCCCATGGGCAGGTCGCCTGTGACGACGGCCAGCTCGGCCTCGAAGTCGATGCCGGCGTCCGCGTCGCGGAAGACGGCGTCCTCGACCGGCCCGAGGAAATCGTCGCTGCCACCCTGGTACATCAGCGGGTCGCTGCGCAGCGTGGCCGGGATCTCGTTGCCGCGGGCGTGCCACACGCGCTCGGCGTGCGAAAGGTAGGCCGAGCCGTCGGCCCACTGGTAGGCGCGGGGCATCGGCGCCATGCAAAGGCGCGGGTCGAATGCAAAGGCATGGCGCGCCTTGCCGTGGTTCAGCGTCTGCGACAGCTCCTCGAGCTGCGGCGAGATGAAATTCCAGTCGTCCAGCAGCTGCTGCATGCGGGTGGCGATGCCCGTGGCGAAGTGGGCCGTGGCCAGATCGCGCGAGACGACGACCAGCTGGCCGTCCCGCGAACCGTCCTTGTACGTTGCGAGCTTCATGATTGCAGTATTGTGCGGTGATCGACACCTCGCAGCCCTTGGGTTCCCCTCACCCCGCCCCCGCCGATTCCAGCGCCACCGCCGGCCCGGGGCGGCGCCGGGTCGTGGCCGCGCTGCTTCTGGCGCTGGTGCTGGCGATGCATGCCGTGCTGCTGGGCGTGGCGCCCGTGGGCTTCGGGGGGCGATCGGAATCAGTCCCCCGGCCGGTGCTGCAGACGCGCCAGATCGTGCTGGCGACGCCGACGGTGGTGGCCGAAGTGCCTCCCGCCCCGACTTCCCCGCTCAATCCGCTCGCTCCACCCACGCCCGTCGAAGCCCCCCGCCCGCAGCCGGCGCCTGCGGCGGCCCCGGAGCCAGCCCCGGCAGCGAGCGCGCCCTTGGAGCCGCCGCCCGCGCCGGTGGCCGCCGAGCGGCCGGCCGCTGTATCGGCCGCTGTATCGGCCGTTTTATCGGCCGAAGAGGCTGCGAGCGTGCCATCCAGGCCCCGGGCGGAGACGTCGGCCGAGGCACCCGGTGCGAAGGCCGGGGAGGCCCTGGGCGTTGCCGCCGCGTCCACCGGCGAGCCGGTGCCCGTATACGCCACGCGCCTGCCCCCACCGGCGCGGCTGGACTACGAGTTGCGCCGCGGCCTTCTGGGCGGCAGTGGCGCGCTGGTCTGGCAGCTCACGCCCGACGGCTACCAGATGTCGCTGGAGGGCCAGGCGTTCGGGCTGTCGGTGCTTGCCTGGGCCAGCCGCGGTGCGATCGATGCTAACGGCATCGCCCCCGTGCGCTTCACGGACCGCCGCCGCAACCGCAGCGAGCAGGCGGCGAACTTCCGCCGCAAGGACGGGTTCATCAGCTATTCCGGGCCGCCGGTGGAGGTGCCGCTGCCGCCGGGCGCGCAGGACCGGCTGAGCTGGATGGTGCAGTTGCCCGCCATCCTGGAGGCCAACCCCGCGCTGCGGGAGCCGGGCCAGAGAATCGTCCTGTTCGTCACCGGGGCCCGGGGCGACGCCGATCTCTGGACCTTCGTCGTCCAGGGCCGCGAATCCCTGTCCCTGCCTGCGGGGCCCGTGCCCGACGCGATCCATCTGCTGCGCGCGCCTCGAAAGGCCTACGACACCCGCGCCGAGGCGTGGCTCGACCCGGCTCGCGGCCACCTGCCGGTGCGCGCGCGTATCGGCTCGGCCGAAGGCGGCGACAGCACCGAACTGCTGCTGGCGCCCTGAGGCCCAGCCCCCGTCGCGCCTTGAAAACCGCCTTCGTCGCCCCACGTGGGGATGAAGGAGTACCCCCATGCAGATGCTCTACGACTCGGACCACTTCGTCGTCGTCCAGTTCGAACTACCCCCGGCAGACGCCAGCTCCGGCCCGCTGGCGCGCGGCGGCTACGAGATCGTCGACAAGCACGCGCGCCGCGAGATCTTCCTCGAGGGCCTGCTGGCGGAAAGCTTCAAGCAGGGCGTCGAGGCGCTGGCCGACACCCACCCCAGCGAAGACGACTTCGACGAGTTCATCGGCGGCTACTGCACGCTGGCGTACAGCCCGCTCACGATGCACTGAGGACCGCCGGGACGGCCGCCGGCGGTTCCCCAAGTCGCGACGCGGCCCACCCCAGCGCCAACTGTGGCGCGGTTTCGAGGGTCGCTCCTCGTCCCTCGCCCGCCTCCGCCCCCGTTCCCTCAAGACAGGAGGGTGATGGCCGATAAGATGGGCCATGAGCACGATTCTTGGCCTGTCGCCTGACGGCGCGCTGTGGGCAGCCCTGGGGCTTCTCGGGGTGTGCCTCGTTCTCGCGTTGGCCGCCGTCGCGTTATGGCGGCGCGCGAGCGCGCAATCGGCTGCCGCCCTGAAAGGCCAGGCAGATGCCGTGCCGTCGGCCTTTCCGGCTGGCGATGTCGCCACGGGTCTGATCTCCCGCCAGGACTTCGAGCGCGCGCTCGACAAGGCGGTGGCGCGCTGCGATGCGCAGCGTTCGGCGGTGTGCCTGCTGTTCATCGATGTCGATGACTTCTCCGATGTCAACGACGCGCTGGGTCACGAAGCCGGCGACGAGGTGCTGCACGAGGTGGCGGTCAGGCTGCATGCCGCCACGCCGGCAAAGCGGTCCGCCACGCGCGTCGCGGGGGACGAGTTCCTGGTTCTCCTGACCGTCGGCGAAACCGTGGCGCAGGCACAGGCCCAGCACATCCTCGAGGCCCTGTCCCGGCCGCTGGTGGCGCGCCAGGGGCGGGAATTCCGGCTGTCCGCGTCGATCGGCATCGCCGCCTACCCGGCCCACGGCGCGCGCGCCGGGCTCGTCTCCAAGGCCCATGCCGCCATGCGCACGGTCAAGCAGACCGGCGGCGGCGCCTGGGCGAGCTTCAATCCGCAGATGGCGGTCGACCAGCGCGCCCAGGCGGCGCTGCTGGCCGACCTGCGCGTCGCGGCTCAGTCCCGCCAGTTCGAGCTGTTCTACCAGCCGAAGGTCGACGCCCGCACGCTGCAGGTCACGGCGGCCGAGGCACTGCTGCGCTGGCATCATCCCCAGAAGGGCGTCATCAGCCCGAACGTGTTCATTCCGCTGGCCGAGCGCAACGGGCTGATCGGCGACATCGGCAACTGGGTCATCGAGGAGGCCTGCCGCCAGGCCGGCACCTGGCGCGCCGCGGGCTTCCGCATGCGGGTGGCCATCAACCTGTCGGCCTACCAGATGCGCCAGGACGACCTCGTTCAGCGCATCGAGTCGGCGCTGGCCAGCAACCGGCTGCGGCCCGAACGCTTCACCGTCGAGATCACCGAGTCGCTGGCGCTCGAGAACACCCGCACCACGCAGCGCACCTTCGAGGCCATGCGCCGTGCGGGGCTGCATGTCGCCATCGACGACTTCGGCGCCGGGCAGACCAGCCTGGCCTACCTGCGGCAGTTGCCCGCGTCGGAGCTGAAGATGGACATGTCGCTGGTGAACGACCTGGCCACCAGCGCCGATGCGCGCGCCATCGCCCAGGCCGTGATCAAGCTGGCCCATGCGCTGGACCTGCGCGTGGTGGCCGAGGGCGTGGAGACCGAGCAGCAGCGGGACCTGCTGGTGCGCATGGGTTGCGACGAACTGCAGGGCTTCCTCTTCGCCAAGCCCATGTCGGCGGCCGCGCTGGGCCTCTGGGCGATGGACGACGAGTTCTCGCACCGGCCCGAGTTCAGCTCCTCGCTGTTCCAGGACACCCGGCCCGCGCCTTGAGCAGGCGCCCTGCCGGCCGCGCGACCGGCCGGTAAGATGCCCGCATGAAAGCCATTGCCTACACCCGCGGCGCAGCTCTGCCCGCGCTGCTCGCCCGCCGCATCGCCATCATCGACGGCGCCATGGGCACCATGATCCAGCGCCACCGGCTCACCGAAGCCGACTTCCGCAGCCCGCGCTGGCAGGACCACCCCAAGGACCTGAAGGGCAACAACGACCTTCTGGTGCTGACCCGGCCCGACGTCGTGCGCGACATCCACGCCGCCTACCTGGCCGCTGGCGCCGACATCATCGAGACCAACACCTTTGGCGCCACTTCCATCGCGCAGGAAGACTACGGCCTGGGCCACATCGCCCGCGAAATGAACGTGGCCGCCGCCCGGCTGGCGCGCGAGGCCTGCGACGCCGCCGCGACGCCCGACCACCCGCGCTTCGTGGCCGGCGCGCTCGGCCCCACGCCGCGCACCGCGAGCATCAGCCCCGACGTCAACGACCCCGGCGCGCGCAACGTCAGCTTCGACGAACTCAAGGCCGCCTATCGCGAGCAGGCCGAGGGCCTGCTTGAGGGGGGCTGCGACCTGTTCCTCGTCGAGACGATCTTCGACACGCTCAATGCCAAGGCCGCCATCTTCGCGCTCGACGAACTGATGGAGGACACCGGCGAGCGCCTGCCCGTCATCATCTCCGGCACCGTCACCGACGCGTCCGGCCGCATCCTCAGCGGCCAGACCGTGGCCGCCTTCTGGCATTCGGTGCGCCATGCACGCCCACTGGCGGTGGGGCTGAACTGCGCGCTGGGCGCGGCGCTGATGCGGCCCTACATCGAGGAGCTGAGCAAGGTCGCGGCCGACACCTTCATCAGCTGCTACCCGAATGCTGGCCTGCCCAACCCGATGAGCGAGACCGGCTTCGACGAGACGCCGCCGGTCACCGCCGGGCTGATGGAGGAGTTCGCGAAGAGCGGCTTCCTGAACATCGCCGGCGGCTGCTGCGGCACCACGCCCGAGCACATCGCGGCCATCGCGCAGAAGGTCTCGGCCTATCGGCCGCGCACGCGGCACGACCCGCTCTTCAGCGGGCTCGTCGCGGCGGCCTGACCGCACGGCCTCAAGAAACGCCGGGACGGGCAGCGCCCGGACCTTGGGGGCGCTCTAAGAAAACGCCGGGCCGCCCCAAGTTTTCCTGTGCCCCCTTGGGGGGCCGGGACGGGCAGCGCCCGGACCTTGGGGGCCTCAGTAACTGGGCAGTTCGCCCTTCGGCGGCGCCACGCCGATGGGCGTGAAGGGTCCGCGCCCGCTGGCAGCCGTCAGCAGGCCCAGCACGCGGCCAGGCTCGGGGCCGACCATGGGCCAGTCGAAGCGCCAGGTCCAGTTGTCGCCGCCCAGCGTGCCGGGCGTGTTCATGCGGTGCTCGCTGCCGAGGCCCAGGACGTCCTGCAGCGGCATCACGGCCAGGTTGGACACTGAATTGAGCGCGGCGCGGATCATGGCCCAGTGCACGTCGTGCCCGCCGCAGGCCAGGTAGGTGCCGGCGAAACGGCGCTCCTGGTCCCGGGCGTTATCCCACCAGCCGCGCGTGGTGTCGTTGTCGTGCGTACCGGTGTAGACCACCGTGGCGCGTTCGTACATGTGCGGCAGGAATTCGTGGTCGCCGCCGCCGCCGAACGCGAACTGCAGGATCTTCATGCCGGGGAAACCGCAGCCCTCGCGCAGCGCGTGCACGTCGGGCGTGATGAAGCCCAGGTCCTCGGCGACGATGGGCAGCGGGCCGAGCGCGGTTGCGATGGCGTCGAACAGCGCCTGCCCCGGGCCCTTGAGCCAGCGGCCTTCCTGTGCAGTGGGGCTCGTCACCGGGATTTCCCAGTAGCCCGCGAAGCCGCGAAAATGGTCGATGCGAAAGACATCGGCCTGATGCAGCGCGCGTTGCACACGGGCCGTCCACCAGGCGTAGCCTTCCTTCTTCATGCGGTCCCAGCGGTACAGCGGGTTGCCCCAGCGCTGGCCTTCCGGGCCCAGGTCGTCGGGCGGCACGCCCGCCACCACGCTGGGCTGGAAGTGCTTGTCGAGCAGGTACAGGTCGGGCCGGGCCCAGCAGTCGGCGCTGTGGTGGGCCACGAAGATGGGCAGGTCGCCCATGATGTGGATGTCGCGCGCATTGCAGTAGGCCTTGAGCGCCGCGCACTGGGTGTCGAAACACCACTGAACCCATTCCCAGAAGCCGATCTCCGCGGCGTGCGCGGTACGTGCCTGCTTCATGGCCGCGGCCTTGCGCGATGCCAGCGGCGCCGGCCATTGCCACCAGGGCTGGCCGTCGTGGGCAGTCTCCAGGGCCATGAAGAGCGCGTAGTCCTCGAGCCAGTGCGCCTCGGCGGCGACATAGCCGCCCAGTGCGGCCCGGTCGGCAGCGGTGGCGCGCGCATTGAAGCCGGCCCAGGCGGCGCGCAGTTGCGCCATGCGCCAGGGCACGGCACGGCTGAAGTCCACGCGCCGCGCGTCGAAGGCCGTTTCGGGCAAGGCAGGTGTGTCGAGCCAGCCGCGTTCAACCAGCGGCTCCAGCGCCACCATCAGCGGGCTGCCCGCGAACGCGGACACGCTCTGGTAGGGCGAATCGCCCGGGCCGATGGGCGTGGTGGGCAGCCACTGCCACAGCCGCTGCCCGGCGGCCTGCAGCCAGTCGGCGAAATGGTAGGCGCCGGGGCCGAAATCGCCGATGCCGTGCGGGCCGGGCAGCGAGGTGAGGTGCAGCAGCACGCCGGCGGCGCGTTGGTTCAGGTTCATGTGGGTATGGGTGAGAGGGTTTCGCGCAGCACGACGAGCGAGCCCGAAGGCACGCTCAGCGGGAGGTTCGGGCGCACCGGGCCGGCGGGCAACTCGCCGCTGCTGTCCAGCGCAACTTCCCACCGGTAGGCGGGCAGGCCGAAGTGCAGGGTGCTTTCTTCGGGGTTGAACAGCAGCAGCAGGCGTGGGCCGCCAGCGCCGGGGCTGATCTGGCACGCGAAGGCGTGTTCGGCCGGGTCGTGCCAGTCGCCGTCGTGCATGGGCCGCCCGGCGGGCGACAGCCACACGATGGCGCAATCCTCGGCGCCGCAGGGGCCGGCGGCGTACCAGCGGTCATGCCGCAGCGCGGGTTCCGCGCGGCGCAGCGCCACGCAGCGCGCCGTGAACGCGCGCAGGTCGGCGTCGGCGTGGGCCCAGTCCAGCCAGGCCGTGGCGTTGTCCTGGTTGTAGGCGTTGTTGTTGCCCTGCTGGCTGTTGGCGATCTCGTCGCCGGCGCACAGCATGGGCGTGCCCTGCGCGAAGACCAGCGTGGCCAGCAACGCGCGTCGGGCGCGGTCGCGCCGGCGGCGGATGGCGGCGTCCTCGGTGGGCCCCTCGCCGCCGAAGCTGGCGCAGGGCTCGCCGTCGCGGCCGTCGCGGTTGTTCTCGCCGTTGGCGAGGTTGTGCTTGGTGTCGTAGCTGGTCAGGTCGGCGAGCGTGAAGCCGTCGTGCACCGAGATGAAGTTGATCGACGCGCTGGGCCGGCGCTGGCCGTGGTGGAACAGGTCGTTCGACGCGGTGAAGCGGCGCGCGAACTCGCCGCGCCGCACGCCCCGATGCAGCCAGTAGCGGCGCGCGCTGTCGCGGAACTTGTCGTTCCACTCCAGGAAGCGGCCGGGGAAGCGCCCGACCTGGTAGCCGTCGTAGGCGGCGTCCCAGGGTTCGGCGATGAGGTGCGCGCGGGCCAGAACCGGGTCCTGGCGCAGCGCGGTGAAGAAGGCCGCTTGAGGGTCGAAGCCGTGGTGCGTGCGGCCCAGCACTGGCGCGAGGTCGAAGCGGAAGCCGTCCACGCCCATCTGCTCGACCCAGTAGCGCATGGAGTCGAGCACGAACTGCGTCACGCGCGGGTGCGCCACGTTGACGGTGTTGCCGCAGCCCGTGAGGTTCTCGCAACGACTGCGGTCGTCGTGCACCAGGCGGTACCAGCTGGCGTGGTCGAGCCCGCGGAAGCTGAGCGTGGCGCCGGTCTCGCCGCCTTCGGGCGTGTGGTTGTAGACCACGTCGAGCACCACCTCCAGCCCGTTCTCGTGCAGCGCGGCCACCATCTCGCGGAACTCCTGCGCCACGGCGGTGGGGTCGTCGCCGCAGGCGGCGTAGCGCGGGTTCGGGCAGAAGAAGCCGAGGGTGTTGTAGCCCCAGTAGTTGACCTGGCCGCGCTCCACCAGCGCGGGCTCGTCGAGGGCGTAGAACACGGGCAGCAGCGACAGCGTGGTCACGCCCAGCGCCTTGAAGTGCGCGATGGCCGCCGGGTGCGCCAGGCCCGCGTAGGTGCCGCGCAGCGCCTCGGGGATGTCCGGGTGCAGCTTCGTGAAGCCCTTGACGTGCAACTCCAGCAGCACCAGCTCCGACGTGGGCCGGCGCGGCGCGTTGTGCCAGCCGGCGGACACGCCCACCGGCGCCGGCACGCGCGCCTTCAGGGCGACGGGGGCGCTGTCGCGTGCATCGAAGGAGCGCGCGCCGCTCGGGTGGCCGACTTCGTAGCCATGGTGCTCCGGCCGCCAGCGGTGGTGCCCGACGATCTCGCGCGCCCACGGGTCGAGCAGCAGCTTGTTGGGGTTGAAGCGGTGGCCCTGCTCGGGCGTGTAGGGGCCGTGCGCGCGCAGGCCGTACACCAGGCCGGCGCCCACGCCCGGCAGGAAGCCGTGGAAGACGCCGTCGTGCGGGCCGTGCAGCGCGTAGCGGCGCAGCTCGCGCGAGCCTGATGTGTCGAACAGGCAGACCTCGATGCGGGTGGCGTGGTCAGAGAAGACGGCGAAGTTCACGCCGCCGTCGCGCACCAGCGCGCCGAAGGGCTCGTGCCGGCCCTCTTCCAGCAGTTCAGGCAGGTTCACTGGACGACCCTTCGTGCTGGGCACTGCGGTATGAGCGCTTGGGAGCGGCCCGGCGCGTGAACTGGACCAAACCTTCGTGCTGCGCACTCCGGTATGAGCGCTTGGGAACGGCCCGGCGCGCTCATGCGGGCACCAGATAGATCGTGGCCAGCGGGGGCAGCACCAGCGCCAGCGACTGCGCGCGTCCGTGTGCGGCCACCGGTTCCACGGCCACCTCGCCCGCGTTGCCGAGGTTGCTGCCGCCGTAGTGGGCGGAATCGGTGTTGAGGACCTCGCGCCAGCGGGTGGCGCCCTCGGGCACGCCCAGCCGCCACGCGGTGCGCGGCACGGGCGTCATGTTGCTCACCACCAGCAGCGGGCGGCCCGACTCGTCCTTGCGCAGCCAGGCGAAGGCCGACTGCGCGCGATCGTCCGACAGCACCCACTCGAAGCCCGCGCTCTCGCAGTCCAGCCGGTGCAGCGCGGGGATGTCGCGGTACAGGCGGTTCAGGTCGCGCATCAGCGCCTGCACGCCCGCGTGGCGCGCGTCCTGCAGGTCGCCCCAGGGCAGTTCGGTGTCGTGGTTCCACTCCTGCGCCTGACCCCACTCCTGCCCCATGAAGAGCAGCTTCTTGCCCGGGTGGCCCCACATGAATCCGTAGTAGGCGCGCAGGTTGGCGAAGCGCTGCCAGTCATCGCCCGGCATGCGGCCGAGGATCGTGCCCTTGCCGTGCACCACCTCGTCGTGCGAGAGCGGCAGCACGAAGTTCTCGCTGAACGCGTAGACCATGCCGAAGGTCATCTTGTCGTGGTGCCAGGCGCGGTTCACTGGGTCCTCGGCCATGTACTGCAGCGTGTCGTGCATCCAGCCCATGTTCCACTTGTAGTGGAAGCCGAGGCCGCCCGCGAAGGTGGGCGCCGAGACGCCGGGGAATGCCGTCGATTCCTCCGCCAGCGTCACCGACCCCGGGCATTCGCTGCCCAGCACCTCGTTGACGCGCCGCAGCAGCGCGATGGCTTCCAGGTTCTCGCGCCCACCGTGCACGTTGGGCACCCACTCGCCGGCCTTGCGGGAATAGTCGCGGTAGAGCATGGACGCCACGGCATCCACGCGCAGGCCGTCGGCGCCCATGCGCTCCACCCAGTACAGCGCGCTGCCGACCAGGAAGTTGCGCACCTCGTTGCGGCCGAAGTGGTAGATCAGCGTGTTCCAGTCGTGGTGGAAGCCCTCGCGCGGGTCTTCGTATTCGTACAGCGCCGTGCCGTCGAAGCGCGCCAGCCCGAAGGCATCGCTCGGGAAGTGCGCCGGCACCCAGTCGAGGATGAGCCCGATGTTCGCGGCGCGGCACGCGGCCACGAAGCGAGCGAAGCCCTCGGCGTCGCCGAAGCGCGATGTCGTGGCGTACAGGCCCAGCGTCTGGTAGCCCCAGGAGCCGTCGAACGGGTGTTCGGTGATGGGCAGCAGTTCCAGGTGCGTGAAGCCGAGGTCGGCCGCATAGGCGGGCAGCGCGCCGGCGAGGTCGTCCCAGGTGTGGAAGCGGCCGTCGGGGTGGCGGCGCCACGAGCCCAGGTGCACCTCGTAGATGCTGACGGGCGCGTGCCGGGCGTTGGCCTGCGCGCGGCCGGCCGGCAGGGCATGCCGGGGCGGCAGTGCCGGCGGCACCACGCTGGCGGTGGCCGGGCGCGTCTGGGCGGCGCGCGCGTAGGGGTCGCTCTTGAGCGGCAACACGGCGCCGTCGCGCGTGCGGATCTCGAACTGGTAGCAGTCGCCGCGCGCCGCATGCGGCACGAAGAGCTCCCACACGCCGCTCGGGCCGCGCGAGCGCATCGGGTGGCGGCGGCCGTCCCAGGCGTTGAAGTCGCCCACCACGCTCACGCGGCTGGCGTTCGGCGCCCAGACCGAGAAGCGCACGCCGTCGACCGCGTAGACGCCGTCGCCGAGCGTCATGGGGTGCGCGCCCAGCACCTCGAAGGGCCGCAGATGGCTGCCTTCGCCCAGGTAGTACAGGTCCTGCTCGCCGATCAGCGGGCCGATGCGGTAGGGGTCGGCGTAGCGGCCCTCGCGCCCGTCGGCCCAGGCCACCTGCAGTCGGTAGTCGAAGTGCGCCCGGCGCCGCGGCATCTCGCCCTCGAAGAATCCGTCGGCGTGGCGCAGGGGCAGGGCCGCCACGCGCTTGCCCGTCTTCGTGTCGTGCACCGCCACGCTGGCAGCACCCGGCAGCAGGGCGCGCGCCCAGAGCCGACCCTCGGCGTCGGAGTGCATGCCGAGCACGGCGAACGGGTCGCCGTGGCGGGCTTCGAGCAGGGCTTGGAGATCGGGGTCTGAGAGCATCGTCACCGGGGCGCGGCACCCCAGACCTGTTGCACGTATTCGCCGATGGTACGGTCCACGCTGAAGCTGCCCATTCCGGCGATGTTGTGCAGGGCCGTCGCGTGCCAGGCCGCCGGGTCGCGGTACAGCGCGTCCACGCGCTGCTGCGTGCGCAGGTAGTCGGCGAAGTCGGCCAGCAGCAGGTAGGGGTCGCGCTGCAGCAGCGACTGCACGAGGGCGCGGTAGCGCTCGGGTTCGGCGGGCGAGAACGCGCCGTTGCCGACGGCATCCAGCACCTGGCGCAGCCGCAGGTTCTCCTCGGCGTACAGCCGCGGGTCGTAGCCCAGGGCCTTCATCTGCGCCACGGCCTCGGCGCGCAGGCCGAAGATGAAGAGCCGCTCCTCGCCGATGGCCTGCGCCATCTCGATGTTGGCGCCGTCCCAGGTGCCGATGGTCAGGGCGCCGTTGAGCGCGAATTTCATGTTGCCGGTGCCCGAGGCCTCGGTGCCGGCGGTGGAGATCTGCTCCGACAGGTCGGCCGCGGGGATGATCGCCTCGGCCAGGCTGACGCCGTAGTTCGGCAGGAAGACGAGCTTGAGCCGGTCGCCTACGCGCGGGTCGCTGTTGACCACACGCGCCACGTCGTGGATGAGCTGGATGATCTGCTGGGCCGCCACGTAGGCCGCGGCCGCCTTGCCCGCGAAGATCACGGTGCGCGGCGTCCAGTCGGCGTGCGGGTGCTCGACGATGGCCTGGTAGCGCGCCACCACGTGCAGCAGGTTCAGCAGTTGCCGCTTGTACTCGTGGATGCGCTTGATCTGCACGTCGAACAGGCTCGCGGGGTCCACGCGGATGCCCGTCTCGCGCGCGATGCGCTCGGCCAGCGCCGCCTTGCTGGCGTGCTTGACCTTCGCGAACTCCGCGCCCAGGCGCTTGCCGCCGGCCTTCTTCGACAGCGCCTGCAGCTGCGTCAGGTCGCGCCGCCAGCCGTCGCCGATGTGGCGGTCCAGCAGCGCCGCCAGGCCTGGGTTGGCCTGCGACAGCCAGCGGCGCGGCGTCACGCCGTTGGTGACGTTGCCGAAGCGCTCGGGCCACAGCCGGGCGTAGTCGGCGAAGATCGTCTGCACCATCAGTTCGGAGTGCAGCGCCGAGACGCCGTTCACGCGGTGCGACGCCAGGATGGCCAGCGTGGCCATGCGCGCGCGCCGTTCGTGGCCGCCGTGGCCTTCGTCGATCAGCGAGACGCGCTGCACCAGGGCCTCGTCGTCGGGGTACAGGCTTCGCACCTCCTCCAGGAAGCGGCGGTTGATCTCGTACAGGATCTCCAGGTGGCGCGGCAGCAGCTCTTCGAGCATGCGCACGGGCCAGGTCTCCAGCGCCTCGGGCATCAGTGTGTGGTTGGTGTAGCTCGTGGCCTGGCGCGTGATGTTCCAGGCGGCGTCCCACGCCAGGCCGTGCTCGTCCATCAGCAGGCGCATCAGCTCGCCCGGCGCCAGCGCCGGGTGCGTGTCGTTCAGGTGAACGGCGTTGTGGCGGCCGAAGCTGCCGACGTCGGGCTGCTCGCGTAGGTGGCGCGCGAGCATGTCCTGCAGCGAGGCGCTGACGAGAAAGTACTCCTGGCGCAGACGCAGCCGACGGCCCGCGGGCGTGCTGTCGTCCGGGTAGAGCACCCAGTTCAGCGCATCGGCCTCCTGCTTGTGCTGCCCGCTGGCCTCGTGCGCGCCGCGACAGAAGGCCGCGAAATCGATGGGCCGCGCGGCTCGGGCGCGCCACTGGCGCAGCGTGCTCACGCGGGTGGTGCCTTGCCCGGGCACGATGAAGTCGCAGGCCTGCGCCAGCACGGTTTCGCCCGCGTCCCAGCGCCGCGTGCCGCCCGCGTGCGAGACCATGCCGCCGAAGCCCACCGTGTAGACGAGCTCCGGGCGCACCAGCTCCCAGGGGTTGCCGTGTTCCAGCCAGGGGTCGGGCAGCTCCAGCTGGCGGCCGTCCTGGATGGACTGCGCGAACATGCCGTGCTCGTAGCGCAGGCCGTAGCCGAAGGACGGCAGGCCCAGCGTGGCGAAGGCGTCCAGGAAGCACGCGGCCAGGCGGCCCAGGCCGCCGTTGCCCAGCGCTGCATCCGGCTCGTGGTCCAGGATCGCCTGCAGCGCCGGGGCGCCGGGGCCGACGGCCGCGACCACCTCGTCGCGCAGGCCCAGTGCCGCGAGCGCATTGTCCAGCGCGCGGCCCATCAGGAACTCCATCGAAAGGTAGTGCACCCGGCGCTGGCCGTGGCGCTTCGCGTCGGCCTGCTGCGTGGCGGCCCAGCGCTCGGCCAGCACCGTGCGGGTGGCCACGGCCACGGCCTGCAGCGCGGCCGACGGCGTGGGGCCGTCGCTGCGCTGCGCCAGTTCGCGGCGCACCAGAGCCTTGAACTCGGCCCGCTCGCGGGTGCTGGCGCCGGCTGGCGGGGTCTCGACGGTGTCGGTGGTGTGCATGGGGTCTCTCCTCGGAGCGGAAGTATCGCCATGACACCGTTGTTTGTGTAGTTGTACTACACGTGTAGTCGCGACAAGCTTCATAAGTTGTTGATTCTTATGAAGTTGACCGCTGTACTGTGGTGGAAAACCCGCTGTCGTAATGACCCAACGTTTGTATATTCTCTACATCCTGGGTTCGCAAAGGCGGTGCGCGGTGGCAGAGGTCCGGTTGGTGGGGGTGCAGAAGGCCTACGGCGACGTGCAGGTCCTGCGCGACATCGACCTGGAGATCCGCGACGGCGAGTTCATGGTGTTCGTCGGGCCCTCGGGCTGCGGCAAGAGCACCCTGCTGCGCACCATTGCCGGGCTGGAGGACATCACCGGGGGCGAGCTCTGGATCGGCCCGCGCGAGGTGCACGACGTGCCCCCCGCCGAGCGCGGCGTGGCCATGGTCTTCCAGAGCTACGCGCTGTACCCGCACATGGACCTGTACGAGAACATGGCCTTCGGCCTGAAGCTCGCGAAGATGCCCGCACCGGAGATCGACAGCGCCGTGATGCGCGCGGCGAAGATCCTGCACATCGAGCACCTGCTCAAGCGCAAGCCGAAGGATCTGTCCGGCGGGCAGCGCCAGCGCGTGGCCATCGGGCGCGCCATCGTGCGCCAGCCCGAGGTCTTTCTGTTCGACGAGCCGCTGTCGAACCTGGACACCGCGCTGCGCGTGAAGATGCGCTACGAGTTCGCGAAGCTGCACGAGCAGCTCCGCACGACGATGGTCTATGTCACGCACGACCAGGTCGAGGCCATGACGCTGGCCGACCGCATCGTCGTGCTGTCGGCCGGGCGCATCGAGCAGGTGGGCGCGCCGCTGGAGCTGTACGAGCACCCTTGCAACCTGTTCGTCGCGGGCTTCATCGGTTCGCCGGGCATGAACTTCATTTCCGCGCAGGCGGTGACGGCGTCCTCGCAGCAGGTCAGCGTGCGGCTGCCTGACGGCGCGCTGGTGGACTGCGCGGTCGATGGCAGCGGCGTGCAGCCCGGCCAGCCCCTGACGCTCGGCCTGCGGCCGGAGCATCTGATCGTGGGCGGCGCGGCCAACCGGCTCGAAGCGAAGGTCACCTTCGTCGAATCCCTCGGCGGCACCACCTTCGCCTACGCGCAGTTTCCCGGCGTGAAGGACGACGAGGCGCTGACGGTCGAGCTCGACGGTTCGCTGCGCCTGAAGGCCGGCGACCCGCTTTCGCTGTCGATTCCCTCCGGGCGCACCTACCTGTTCGACGCCGAGGGCCGGGCCCTGCGCCGTCAGGCCGCCTGAGATGAGACGGACTCTCGTCGCCGCGGCGCTGGCGCTGCTGAGCACCCTTGCCGCGGCGCAGTCACCGCAGCTGCTGGTCTGGATCAACGGCGACAAGGGCTACAACGGCCTTCAGAAGGTGGGCGATGCCTTCACCGCGGCCACCGGCGTGAAGGTGGTGGTGCAGCACCCCGAGGGCGCGCCGGACAAGTTCCAGGCGTCCGCCGCCGCCGGCAAGGGCCCGGATGTCTTCTGCTGGCCGCACGACCGCGTGGGCGAGTGGGCCAAGTCGGGCCTCATCGTGCCCGTGCGGCCCGGGCCGAAACTGCGCGACGAGATCGAGGACTCCGCCTGGAAGGCCTTCACCTACCGCGGCAGGCTCTGGGGCTACCCCATCGCCATCGAGGCCATCGGCCTGATCGTCAACCGTGCACTGGTGCCCGAGCCGCCCCGCACCTGGGACGACGTGATCGCGCTCGACCAGCGTTTGAAGGCGCAGGGAAAGCGCGCCATCCTGTGGGACTACAACAAGTCCTTCTTCACGTGGCCGCTGCTGGCCGGCCCGGGCGGCGAGGTCTTCCTGCGTGACGCCAAGGGCGACTTCGACCCGATGAAAGTGGGCGTGAACAACGCCGGCGCCGTGGCGGGCGCTCAGTTGCTGGAGCGCCTGGTGGGGCAGGGCGTGATGCCGCGCGGCGCGCGCTACTCCGACATGGAAGCCCAGTTCGCCAGCGGGCAGGTCGCGATGATGATCTCCGGCCCCTGGGCCTGGGACAACGCGAAGAAGTCGAAGATCGATTTCGTCGTCGCGCCGATCCCCGCGCTGGGCGACAAGCCGGCCAGGCCCTTCGTTGGCGTGCTGGGCTGCATGATCTCCGCACCCAGCCGCCACAAGGACATCGCGCGCGAGTTTCTCGAGCAGTACCTGCTGAAGGTGGAGCACCTGAAGACGGTCTCGGCCGACGTGCCGCTGGGCACGCCGGCCAACAAGGCCTACTTCCGCGAACTCTCGGGAGATGCCGCCATCCGCGCGACGATGGCCAACGCCACGGCCGGCGAGGCCATCCCGAACATCCCCGAGATGCAGCGCTTCTTCCCCGCGATGGACGCGGCTCTCGAGGCCATCACGCAGGGTCGCCAGTCGGCCCGTGAGGCGCTGGACGGCGCCGCGGCGCGGATGGTGTCCCGATGATCGGCCACGCCGTCACCGCCGTCGCGTCGCTGGCCCTGCTGTGGCTGGTCTACGGCACGCACCTGGCCGGGCAGTCGCTCGCGGCCGTGGGCCTGCTGGTGCTGGGCGGCACCGCGATCGCGGTCTACGCCAGCGCGCGCAGCCTGGCCTGGAAGTACCTGTTCCCGGGTGTCGCGGGCATGCTGGTCTTCGTGGCCTTCCCGCTGCTGTACACGGTGCAGATCGGCTTCACGAACTACTCCTCCAGCCACCTGCTGACCGAGGAGCGCTCGCGCGAATACCTGCTGGAGCAGCACACGTTCGACGAGAACCGTCTGTACCCGTTCACGCTGCACGCCGGCGACCGCCTGCTTCTCACCGCACCCGACGGCAGCCGCTGGACGGCCAGGGCCGGCGACGGTGTCCTGCAGCCCGCGACCTCGGACCTCGGCGCTTCGCTGCCGATGCGCGACGTGATCGCGCGGCGTGCGGAGCTGATGCCGCTGCAGCTGCGCCTGCCCGACGGCACCGTGCTCAGCTACGCCGGCCTGCGCGAATTCGGCATCCGCGTGCCGCTGTGGACGCCGGGCGCGGCGGGCGCCATCCTCGAGCAGGGCAGTGGCACGGTCTACGCGCCCGACCGCGACGCCGGCTACTTCCGCAACACGGCCGGCGACGTGCTGCAGCCCGGCTTCAAGGTGGGCATCGGCTTCGCGAACTACCAGCGCATGCTGCTGGACAGCGATTTCCGCGGGCCCTTCGTCCAGATCTTCGTCTGGACGGTGATGTTCTCGGCACTCACGGTGCTGTTCTCCACCGCCATCGGCATGACGCTGGCGGTGCTGCTGGAATGGCCGGCGCTGAAGGGCCGCGCGCTGTACCGCACGCTGCTGTTCCTGCCCTACGCCGTGCCGGGCTTCATCAGCATCCTGGTGTTCAAGGGCCTGTTCAACCAGAACTTCGGCGAGATCAACGCCATCCTCGACGCGCTTTTCGGCGTGCGCCCAGCCTGGTTCGCCGACCCGGTGCTGGCGCGCACCATGCTGCTCATCGTCAACACCTGGCTGGGCTACCCCTACATCATGATCCTGTGCACCGGCCTGCTGAAGTCGGTGCCGGGCGACCTGTACGAGGCCTCGGCGCTGGCCGGCGCCTCGCCCTGGGTGAACTTCTCGCGCATCACGGCGCCGCTGATCATCAAGCCGCTGACGCCGCTGCTGATCTCCGCCTTCGCCTTCAACTTCAACAACTTCGTGCTGATCTCGCTGCTCACCGACGGGCGGCCAGACTATCTCAACACCAAGCTGCCGGCGGGCACGACCGACATCCTCGTCAGCTACACCTACCGCATCGCCTTCACCGACGCCGGCGCGAACTTCGGCCTCGCGGCCGCGATCTCGACGCTCATCTTCCTGATGGTGGCGGTGATGGCGCTGGTGCAGTTGCGCCTGACCAAGGGAGCCCGCTGAGATGCCCATCGTCACCGGCCGCAGCCAGCGCTGGCGCGTCTTTGCGGCGCACGCCTTCCTGTGGGCACTGCTCGCGCTCACGCTGTTTCCGCTGCTCGCGGTGGTGTCCATCTCCCTGCGTCCGGGCAACTTCGCCACCGGCTCGCTGATCCCGGCGGAGATCAGCCTGGAGCACTGGAAGCTGGCCCTCGGCATTCCCACGGTCGATGCGTCGGGCAACGTCGTGAACCCGCCGTTCCCGGTGCTGCTGTGGCTCTGGAACTCGGTGAAGATCGCCACGATCTCGGCGCTGCTGATCGTCGCCATCTCCACCACCGCGGCCTATGCCTTCGCGCGGCTGCACTTCAGCCGCAAGGGGCTCATCCTCAACGCGATGCTGCTGCTGCAGATGTTCCCGGTGGCCGTGGCGCTGGTGGCCATCTACGCCATCTTCGAGGGCATCGGGCGCACGCTGCCGTGGCTGGGCGTCGAGACGCACGCCGGGCTGATCGTGGCCTATCTGGGCGGCGTGGCCACGCACATCTGGACGATCAAGGGCTACTTCGAGACCGTGCCGATCGAGATCGAGGAGAACGCCAAGGTCGACGGTGCCACGCCCTGGCAGACCTTTCGCTTCGTGCTGCTGCCCATGGCCGTGCCCATCCTGATGGTGGTGTTCGTCCTGGCCTTCATCGGCACCATCATCGAGTACCCGGTGGCTTCCATCCTGCTGCGCGAGGAGCCCAACCTCACGCTCGCCGTGGGCTCCAAGTTCTTCCTCTACGACCAGCGCTACCTGTGGGGCGATTTCGCGGCCGCCGCCGTGCTGAGCGGCCTGCCCATCACGCTGGTGTTCCTCGCCGCGCAGCGCTGGATCGTCTCCGGCCTCACCTCGGGCGGCGTGAAGGGCTGACGATGCGCCTGCCGCCGACCCTCGCCGCCCTGGCCTGCGCCCTCGGATCCGCCGCGATGACCTCTTCCGCCGCCCCACCCGCCAATGTCTACGACGCGCCCCTGAAGGGCGTTTTCGAGAAGCGCGAGCGCGACTGGCGCAACGGCGCCATCGTGTACCAGGTGCTGCCCGACCGCTTCGCGCCCGCAGCCGACCTCGACGCCAAGCGCCACCTCTACCCGGCGCCGAAGATCCTGCGCCGCTGGGACGAGACGCCGCGCCGCGGCACCTATGTCGAGAGCGCCCGCCTCTGGAGCCACGAGATCGAGTTCTGGGGCGGCGACCTCAAGAGCCTGGCCGGCCGCCTCGACCACGTGCAGCAGCTCGGCGCCGACGTGCTCTACCTGAACCCCATCCACCTCGCGTACACGAACCACAAGTACGACGCCTTCGACTACGACGCCGTCTCGCCCGAGTTCGGCACCCGCGACGACGTGAAGGCGCTCGCGAAGAACGTGCACGCCCGCGGCATGAAGCTGGTTCTGGACGGCGTCTTCAACCACATGGGCCGCAACGCGCCGAAGTTCAAGGACGCCGAGGCCAACCCCAAGAGCCCGTGGCGCGACTGGTTCTACTTCGGCCCGCAGTACCAGAGCGGCACGCGCACCTGGTGGCTGGCCGAGAACCTGCCCGAGCTGAACCTCGAGAACCCGGCCGTGCGCGAGCATGTGTACGCCGGGCGGGATTCAGTCGTGCGCCGCTACCTGCGCGACGGCATCGACGGCTGGCGGCTCGATGTCGCGGTGGACATCGGTTTCGAGCATCTGCACGGCCTGACGCAGGCCGCGCACGCCGAGAAGCCCGGCTCACTGGTGGTGGGCGAGATCGCCAACTACCCGAAGGAGTGGTTCCCGGCCGTCGACGGTGTCATGAACTTCACCCTGCGCGAGATCATCCTGCGCACCGCCGACCGACGCATGACACCCGCGCTCGCGATGCAGATGACCGACCGCATGGTGCGCGAATCCGGCATCGAGCCCATGCTCAAGTCCTGGCTGATGCTGGACAACCACGACACGCCCCGCATCGCGACCGCGCTGCCCGACGAGACCCAGCGCCGGCTTGCACAGGTGTTGCAGTTCACGCTGCCCGGCGCGCCGAACCTGTACTACGGCAGCGAACTCGGCATGACCGGCGGCGGCGACCCCGAGATGCGCGCGCCCATGCGCTGGGACCAGGTGAGCGACGCCAACCCGAGCTACGCGTGGACGAAGAAGCTGATCGCCCTGCGAAAGGCGCAGCGCGCGCTGCGCGTGGGCGATTTCCGCCTCGTCACCTCGCAGCACCTTCTGGCCTTCGAGCGCCACACCGACCGCGCGCGCGACACCGTGATCGTCGTCGCGAACCCGGGCGCCGCGCCCGTCACCGAGACGGTGATGATGGCCAGCTCCAAGCTCATGAACGTCTGGATGATGGTGGACCAGCTCACCGGCGAGAAAGTGCCCATCGTCACCGGCCTGCTCGACCTGACCCTGCCGCCCGGCCGCGTGATGGTGCTGGTGCCCGAACTCAGCCCCGGTGGCGGCTACAGCGCGTACAAGCGCGTGCAGTGATGCCTGGGCGGCTCGCGGCAGCGTTGCTGCCACTCCTCATCGTGCTGCTGCCGTTGCTGCCGGCGTCTGCCGTGGCTGCACCGAAGGCCTGCCAGCCCCACCCTCTGGGTGGGCGCGACCTGTACCTTCGCGGCAGCTTCAACAGCTGGAACGCGGTGGAGACGCAGCGCTTCATCTGGGTCTGCACGCGCTTCGAGCTCGTCACGCGCATCGAGGGCGAGCACCGCTTCAAGGTGGCCGATGAATCCTGGAGCGCGGACGCCGACCTGGGTGGCCGCATCGACGCGCTGGCGCTGCGCGGCGCCGAGATGCAGCGCCGCTTCGGCGGCACCCACCGCTTCACACTGGACAGGAGCCTGCAGGTGCTCAGCATTGCCGATTGCCCGAAGCCCGCGCCGTTCGGCGAGACCGTGCTGTTCCTGCGCGGCACCATGAACAACTGGGCGGCGCTGGACGACTACGCCTTCCAGTACCACTGCGACGCCTACTACCTGAACCTCAAACTGGAGGGGCGGCACGAGTTCAAGCTGGCCGACGCCGGCTGGAAGGACGCCACCAGCTTCGGCGTGGGCGGCGGCAACCATGTGCAGGTCTTCGACGGCGAGCACACCGTGCGGCTGAGCTTCGACGAGACGGGCCGCCACCGGTTGCACGTGGGGCCGAAGAGCTTCGCCGACCCTCAGGCCAAGGCGGTGGACCACCCCCTGGCGCTGGGGCTGCGTTTCGACTCCCGCGATCTTGCTCACAAGCGGCCGTTCGGCGCGCAGCCGGCCGGCACGGCGATGCAGTTCGCCGTCAGGGCGCCGAAGGGCGTGCAGCAGCTGACCCTGGTGCTGGAACGGCGCCGCTTCGAGGGCAACCAGGAGGTGCTGGAATACACAGAGGCCGCCAGGATCCCCATGGCCCGCGAGACGGCGGGCGACGGCGACCGCTGGACGGCCGGCCACCGCTTCGATGATGTCGGCATCCACGGCTACTGGTTCGAGGCGCTCATCGAGGGCCGCATCTTCGTGCTGCAGAACAACGCGGAGGCCGTGTTCTGGACGCGCGAGAAGGGCGGCGGCGGCATCGCCGCGGTGACCGAGAAGCCGCTCTCGCCGCGCAGCATCCGCCGCTTCCGCCAGACCGTCTTCGCGCCCGGTTTCAAGGTGCCCGACTGGGCGGCCGACGCCGTCTGGTACCAGGTCTTCCCCGAGCGCTTCCGCAACGGCAACCCCGCCAACGACCCCGTGCCCGGCCGCGACCGCTACCACCAGCACACGGTGGAGAAGCACGCCGACTGGAACAGCCGGCCCTACCGCCCCGGCAGCGGCGACGGCTCCGACGCCCACTTCAACAACGACTTCTTCGGCGGCGACCTCGCCGGCCTGATCGACAAGCTCGACCACATCCGGGACCTGGGGGCCAACGCGATCTACCTGACGCCCGTGTTTCGCGCGTCGAGCAACCACAAGTACGACACCGCCGACTATCGCGAGGTCGACCCCGCCTTTGGCACCAACGCCGATTTCGAGCGCCTCACGCGCGAGGCCGCGAAGCGAGGCATCCGCGTCGTGACCGACACCAGCCTCAACCACACCGGCGCGGACTCGGTGTACTTCGACCGCTATGGCAACTTCAGGACCGGCGGCGCCTTCGAGGGCAGCCGCATCCGCCCCAGCTCGCCCTACGCCGGCTGGTACAGCTTCGATGCCGCGCAGGCCAACCCGGACCGGCAGTTCAAGGGCTGGACCGGCGTGACCGATCTGCCGGAACTCGACAAGTCCTCGCGCGCATGGCGCGACTTCGCCTACGGCGCGCCCGACTCGGTGATGAAGCTCTGGCTCGACCGCGGCGCCGCAGGCTGGCGCATGGACGTCGCGCCCTGGGTTCCGGACGACTTCTGGCGCGAGTGGCGCGCCGCGATCAAGGCGCACCGGCCCGACGCCATCACGATCGCCGAGACCTGGTTCGACGCCGCGAAGTACTTCCTCGGCGACAGCTTCGATTCGACGATGAACTACATCTTCCGCAACACCGTGCTCGCCTACGCGGCGGGCGGCGATGCGCGGCGGCTGGTGCACAACCTCGAACTGATGCGCGAACACTACCCGCCGCAGGCCTTCCATGCGCTGATGAACCTGCTTTCCAGCCACGACCAGGCGCGCAGCCTGCACGTGCTGGGCTGGCACGACGAGCGCAACCCGGCGCAGGAACGCCTGGCCAAGTACCGCTTCCGCCTGGCGCTGTTCTTCCAGATGACCTACCCGGGCGCGCCGGCCGTCTACTACGGCGACGAGGTCGGCGTGACGGGCGGAGACGACCCCGACAACCGGCGCACCTACCCCTGGGCCGACCAGGGCGGCCAGCCCGACCTGGTGCTGGAAGCCGAGGTGAAGCGCCTGATCCGGCTGCGCCATGAACTGCCGGTGCTGCGCCGGGGCGAACTCGGCGCGCCGCTGCTGGTGGACGCCAACGTGATGGTGCTGCCGCGCCGGCTGGGCAAGGTCATGGCCATCACCGCGAGCAACAACGCGCCCGAGACCCGCACGGTCACGGTTGCCGTGCCGGCCGATGCGCCGGGCGCCTTCGTCGATGCGGTCGATGGGCGGCCAGTCCCGCTGCGCGATGGACATCTCCTGATCGATTTGCCGCCGCACGGCGGCCGGGTGCTGATCGCCCGCTGAGCCCATGCGCTGAACTGCGCCTGAGCGCCCGACCTGATCCGGTGCGCGGCGGTCGTGCCATGCGCCAGAATCGCAGGGAACGAGGCGGCCGTCCGCCCTGGAGCCCGCATGAAGCCGTCGAGAGCCGGTCCGGCCCACGCCATCGCAGGCTTGCGCTGGCTGCCGCTCTGGATCCTGGCGGTCGGCCTGGCCCTGACTGCGGGGCTCGGGCTCTGGTCCTTCCAGCGCGAGGCGCAGCAGCGCGGCATCGTGCTCGAGCGGGAGGCGCGCGATCTCGGCACGGCGCTTCAGCATCAGGTCCAGGCGTACATCGATACCCTGCCCGGCCTGCGCGTCTTCGGCGTGCTGCGGCAGGCTCCGACCGATGCCGAGTTCCAGCACTACGTCCAGGCGCTGTCGCTGCAGGACCGGTACCCGGGGCTCGCCATCACCTTCCTCGCCGAACTCGTGGGCGAGTCGGAGCGCCCGGCCTTCGAGGCCCGCGGCCGGCAGGACCGCAGCGTCTCGCCAGTGGGGCACCCCGGGTTCCGGATCGTGCCGCCCGGCTCGCGCCCCGACTATCTGGTGCTGCGCCATCTGTACCCCGACGACCCGCCCGCCTTCGGCTACGACCTGTTCGATCCAGCCCAGGGCTACCGGCCCGACGCCGACCGGGCCATCGGGAGCGGCAACTACGTGGCCACGGGCCCGCTGCAACTGGCGCGGGACCGCGGCAAGCCGCCCGACCCGGCGCTGGTGAGCGTGGTCGTTCGCGCCGCGCTGTACCAGGGCGGCGCCACACCGGCGACGCCGGAGCTCCGCCGGCAGCTGGCCGTGGGGGTGGCGGGCATCGGGTTCCGCATCCAGCCGCTGGTTGCCGCCGTGCTGCCGCCGCGTCTGGCGAACGATCTCCGGGTCCGCATCGTCGACGAGCAGGTGGCGTCTTCGGGTGCGGCGGGCCTGTTGTTCGACAGCCTGCCCGAGGGCAGGCATTCGATGGACAGCCTGGTCTTTCGAGGCCATGTCGCGGTGGCCGATCGGTCCTGGACCATCACCGCCCACCGGCGCAACAGCCTGGCCGGGCAGGACAGCACCTGGATCCTGCTGGTCTTCGGCGCGGGCCTGTCGCTGGCGCTGGCCGCGATGACGCGCGCCCTCGTCCTGGCCAATGGGATGGCCGAGGCGCGCCTGCGGGAGACCGCCGATGCACTGGTGAACGAGCGCGACCAGCTGCGCCAGACCGAGGCCCGGTTCCGCATGCTGTTCGAGCACAGCTTCGATGCCGTTCTGAGCACACGGCCGGATGGCATCGTGCTGGCCGCGAACGCGGCGGCCTGCGCCCTGTTCGGCGCGCCCGAGGCGGTGCTGAAGACGCTATCGCGCGACCACCTGGTGGACCCGACGGACGAACGCCTCGTGCCGATGCTCGAGGAGCGTCGGCGCACGGGCCGGGCGGCAGGCGCCCTGCGCATGCGCCGCGCCGATGGGACCGTGTTCGACGCCGAGGTCTCCTCGAATGTCTATGTCGACAGCGACGGTCGGCTCAGCACGAGCATGATCGTGCGCGACGTCACCGACCGGCAGCGCCTGGCGCAGCGACTGCAGGAAAAGCAGCGCCTGGAGGCCATCGGCACGCTGGCAGGCGGCGTGGCCCACGACTTCAACAACATGCTTGCCGCCATCCTGGGCAACGTGGCGCTGGCCGAGCAGGAGATCTCCCCCGGCTCGCCGGCTCTGGGCCGGCTGCAACTGGTTCACCGCGCCGC
This sequence comes from uncultured beta proteobacterium, assembly GCA_903938815.1. Classification (GTDB taxonomy): domain Bacteria; phylum Pseudomonadota; class Gammaproteobacteria; order Burkholderiales; family Burkholderiaceae_C; genus Rubrivivax. Next base: position 4,986 of record CAJAES010000099.1, on the reverse strand, counting down.
AGACCGTGCCCGCTCGCTGGTGCGGCAGATCCTCACCTTCAGCCGCAGGGCGCCCAACCAGCGGGTCGTGCAACCGCTGCAGCCGCTCGTCGACGAGGCCATCGCGCTGCTGCGGTCCACGCTGCCGCCGAGCGTACGGCTGGAGGTCGGCGGCGCCGCGCCGCGGCTGTGGGCCCGGGTCGACGGCGCGCAGGTCCAGCAGATGGTGCTGAACCTCTGCACCAACGCCTGGCAGGCCCTGCCGGAAGCCCATGGCGAAGTGCGCGTCAGCCTGACGGTGGCCATGCTCACCCCCGACGAGGCCGTGGCGCTGGGGCTGCCGGCCGGCGGCGAACATGCCTGCCTGCGGGTGTCCGACGACGGCCAGGGCATGACGGATGATGTCCGCTTGCGCATCTTCGAGCCGTTCTTCACCACCAAGCCGGTCGGGCAGGGTACGGGCCTCGGGCTGGCCGTGGTGCATGGCGTCGTCACCGAAAGCGCGGGTGCGATCCGGGTCGAAAGCGAGCCGGGACGGGGCACGGTCTTCACCGTCTACCTGCCGGTGGTGCCGGCGCCGAGCGACGACGTGCCGAGCGAACCGGGGGCCCTGCCCCCGCACAACGATGGACATGGCGAGCGCATCCTGTACGTGGACGACGACGAGGTCGTCGCACTGACCGCATCGGCCTTGTTGCAGAACGCCGGCTACACGGTGACTTGCGCCGCCGACGCCCGGGCCGCCCTTGACATCCTGCGCGACTCGCCGGTGGTCTACACCGTCCTGGTCACGGACTTCAACATGCCCGGCATGTCAGGGCTGGCGCTGGCCGAGGCCGTGCGTGCCGAACACCCCCGGATGCGGATCATCGTCACGAGCGGGCTCGTGACGGAAGAACTGCAGCGCCGCGCGATCGCGCTCGGCATCGGCGATGTGCTGTTCAAGGAAGACATGCTCGAACGCCTGGTCGACGCCGTGCGCCGCCTGCTGCGCCGCCGTGCCGGCAGAGGCTAGAAGAACGAGCCCACGTTCATCAGCGTCAGCACGCCCAGCACCGCGAAGATCAGCGCGCTGATGCCGTGCACCAGGCTCATCGGCACCAGCCGGGCCACCCGTTCTCCCAGGAAGACGGCCGGCACGTTGGCCAGCATCATCCCGAGCGTGGTGCCCGCCACCACGGCCAGCAGGTCCGGGAAGCGTGCGGCCAGAGCCACCGTGGCGATCTGGGTCTTGTCGCCCATCTCGGCGATGAAGAACGCGATCACCGTGGTGCCGAACACGCCGAAGCGCGCGCGCGCGCCCGGCATGTCGTCGCCGTCGATCTTGTCCGGGATGAGCATCCACACCGCCATCGCCAGGAAGGACCCGCCAATCACCCAGCGCAGCAGGTCCGGCCCCATCTGCGCGGCCACCCAGCCGCCGACCGCGCCGGCGGCGGCGTGGTTGGCCAGGGTCGCGACGAGGATGCCCCAGACGATGGGCCATGGCCGGCGATAGCGGGCGGCGAGCAGCAGCGCGAGCAGCTGCGTCTTGTCGCCCATTTCGCCGAGGGCGACGATGCCGGTGGAGACGAGGAAAGCTTCCATTCAGTGGGCAGACGGCAGCCGGCGGAGCGGTGGCCGATAGTCGGGTGGGCGGAGGATCCTACAGGGCTGGCCTGCCGTGCGGTTTGCGGGCCTGTTGCCTACAGGTTGCCTACAGGTTGCCTACAGGTTGCCGGCAGGTTGTCGGCAGGTTCGCCAGGGTTCCTGTCTGCTCGCCCTGCCGTGCGCCTGAACTTCCCGGCGCAAGCCCGTGCCGGTTCGCCGGTCAGGCCCGTGCTTCCTCGGAGTCCCCCAGCTGCTCCAGCCAGTAGCGCGTGAGCGGCGTCATCGGCTTCGCCATGCGGCGCTCGTTGACCAGTGCGCGCCCGAGTCTGCGGCGGCCGCCGCGCGCCGATGCCGCCAGCAACGTGAGGTCGATCAGGTCGCGCTGCGCGTGGCTGCCGCCAAAGCGCGTCGCCTGCTGTCGCGCGGGGTAGAGCAGGTCGGCCGCGCCGTCGAAGTCGCCGCGCGCCAGCGCCAGCACGCCGCGCATCAGGGGCAGGCCGACCTCGCGCGCCATCAGGTGGTTGTCCCGCCGGACGTCCCCCGCGGCCAGCGCGCGCTCGGCGCAGCGCGCCACCCAGCGCTCGGCCTGCGCCATCTCGCCGCTGCCCAGCAGCGCCAGCACGGCGTGCAGGTCGTTGAAGGCGTAGTGGCCGGCGCGCCCGGGGTCGAGGTCCCAGCCCTGCATCAGCGCCTTGAAGCGCTCGGCAACGTCTTCGCCCAGCAAGTGCAGCCGCCACAGCATGGCGGCGGCATCCACGCGGTTGAGCGTGACCTGCAGCGCGTCGCCCGACAGGTGACGGTCGACCAGCCGCAACACGCCGGCCGTGTCCATCGCCTCGAGCCTGAACAGGGCCTTGTGCCACCACAGGTGCACCGCGAAGCCGTTGCCTTCGGCCCAATGGGGCTGTTGCTGACGCAGCCAGGCGCCGCCGTCGTCGAAGCGGCCCTGCATCTCCATCACGTGCGCCACGGCGTGGATGGCCCAGGGCACCCGCGGATCGGCCTGCAGCGCCTGGCGGCCGATGTCCTCGGCGGCGGCATATTCGTGGCATTCCTCGAGGCCGAAGGCATACAGGCCCAGCACGCAGGGGTGCAGCGGGTCGGCGCTGTCCCACTCGGGCAGCACGCGGGCTGGGCGCGCGCGCAGCTGCGTCGCGTCGCCCCGATAGAAGTCCCAGAGGTGGGCCCACTGCAGGGCCAGCGCGTCCTGAGGGTGGGCCAGGAGGATGGTGTCCCAGACACGCCCGGCCTGCGCCCAGCGACCCTCCAGCACGCGGTCGAGCGCCTCGACGTGGGCGCGCTCGCGTTCGGGCGAGCGGCCATGCAGGCGTTCGCGCGCGCGCTCGAGCTGCAGCGCGGCCTCGGGCACGAGGGCAGGTTCGGTCAGGCTCAGCAGGAAGCCGGCCTTCATCAGCGGCGGCACGGCCCAGGCGTCGTCCGCGGCGATGGCCGCGTCGAGGTCGGCCATCGGCACGTCATAGAACGACATCATTCGCCACAGCGCGGAATCGACGGCGTCGCGCGCTGCAGCGGAGCCACTGCCCGAGGGCAGACCGCGCCGGTCCTGGTGCACCATGCGCGGACTGTAGCTCAGCGCCAGAGTGCGACGGCCCAGGTGGCCGCGGCCAGGATCAGGCTCAGCATCACGGCGGCGCTGCCCAGGTCCTTCGCGCGGCCGAGCAGCGGGTGATGTTCGGTGCTCTGCGCGTCTGCCAGGGCCTCGATCGCCGAGTTCAGCAGCTCCACGACCCACACCAGCACCACGCTGCCGATCATCGCCAGCGCGTGCCAGCGGCCGGGTGCGATGAGCGCGGCGATCACGATCATCGGCACGCCCAGCGCCAGCTCCTGCCGGAACGCGGCCTCGTGCCGCACGGCGGCGCGCAGGCCGGCCAGCGAGTAGCGGGCTGCGTTCATCACGCGCCGAAGGCCGCCGCGGCTCTTGAAGGGGCTGTCGCTCATGGCTTGGGTGCGAGCCTCAGTTCCACGGCAAAGCCGGTTTCCACGGGTGGCAGGCTCAGCGCGCCGCCGTGCGCGCGCGCCACCATGTCGGCCAGCATCAGCCCCATGCCGGTGTGGCCCTCGTGTTCGCCTGTGTCGATGGCGGACTGCAGGGCGCCGCGTCGCGCAGCGTCCACACCCGGGCCGTCGTCATGCAGCCGCACGGTGTCTGGTGCCGGTGTGTCGATGCGCAGCGCATGGGCCCCGTGGCGCACGGCGTTGTCAAGCAGGTTCAGCAGCGCTGCGCTGAGCAGGTCGGCGTCGGCCTTCACACCGGCGTCCGGCGCCACCTGCACCGCCAGCCCGTGAACCGGCAGCCGGGCCAGCAGGGCGGGCAGGTCCACCGGCTCCCGATGCACTTCGACACCGCTGCGGAACAAGGCCAGCAGGGCTGATACCACGCGCTGCAGCCGGTCTGCCGCAGACCGCACGCGCTGCAGGCGCGGCTGCAGCCCGGCGGGCGCTTCGCGCAGCGCCACGGCCAGTTGCGCGTCGATGCCAGCCAACGGCGTGCGCAGCGCATGTGCCGCATGGGCGCTGAAGGCCCGCTCGTTGGCCAGACGCCGCGCCAGTTGCGCCGCCAGGCCGTCGATGGCGGCGTGAACCGGCTGCAGTTCTTCCCGTTCGGCCCGCCCCAGCGTGGCGCCGGGCGCCAGCAGGTCGTGTCGACGCAGGCGCTCCGACAGGCGTTGCACCGGCGCGAGTTCCTGTACCGCGCGCAGGCGCAGCCACAGGTGCGCCAGCAGCGCTACCGCCAGCGTGGCCAGTGCCGCGCTGAAACCGACCTCGAGCGCGGCCTCGAGCTGTTCGTCCTGCGACTGCGCCACATAGAGCATGCGGCTGTCACGGCCGAGCGCCGTGCCGAAGACGCGCCATGCGCCGGTTTGCGCAAAGCCCGCAGTCGGCGTGGCATTGAAGGGTGCTGCCGGCGCGCGCGTGGAGGCCGACAGCACCTGTGTGCTGCCATCCGGGCCGTAGCGCACCACCTGCCAGGCGTAACGGTCACTCGGCATCGGCCCACCGTGCAGTGGACTGGCCGGCAGGACATCGGTGTCGAAGCTGGGCCGCATGGCCTCGGCCGCGCCCTGCAGCGTGTCGTCCAGCAACTCGCCCACCTCGTGCCGCACTGCCAGCCACACTGCCGCTGAAACCGCAACGCTCCACAGCAACGCACTGCCCAGAAGCGTCCAGGCCAGCCGGTGCGCGATCGACGGCAGCCGGCTCGCCGCCGGGGCTTCGGGCCCGGGGGTCGCGGGTGTACCTGCATGCTGCGCACTCCGGTATTCGCCCTTGGGGCGGCCCGGCGAGTTGACCTGGGAGCCTTCGTGCTGCGCACTCCGGTATTCGCCCTTGGGGCGGCCCGGCGGGTTGACCTGGGAGCCTTCGTGCTGCGCACTCCGGTATTCGCCCTTGGGG
>CAJAES010000098.1 GCA_903938815.1 uncultured beta proteobacterium | reverse complement strand
GAACCGGCGCTACATGCAACTTGAGGGCCTGCAATCCCTCAGCGATACTGTTCCCACTCGGCTGTCCGCAGTGGCACGCTGAGTAGCGCGTACCTCAGCTCTTCTGGGCTGTGGACTTACACCACGCGCTGGGACACGACCATTGGAGCCAGCAACAGGTGGGTAAACGGACGTCCCGAGGGGGTTACGCCGGGGTGGATTTTGAAGGCTTTTGAACAGCGGGTCTTGCGTTCCCGACCAACTGCTTGGGCGCCCGGTACGACTGCCCGTCGAGCACCAGGCAGTAGGCGTTGTGACGCAGCCGGTCCAGGCTGGCACTGGCCAGCAGGCGGTTGGCCGGGAAGGCCTGGTCCCACTCGGGGAAGTCCAGGTTGCTGGTGACGATGGTCGAGGCCCGCTCGTAGCGCTCGGCGATCAGGTCGTGCAGATCCTCGTCGGCCGGCGCGCGCAGCGGCTTCAGGCCGAAGTCATCGATGATCAGCAGCGGTACCCTGGCCAAGGTGGCGAGCTTGCGCTCGTAGCTGCCGGTGGCCCGGGCTGCGTTCAGGCTTTGCGTCAAGCTGGTGCAGGTGGTGAAGACCACGTCCACGCCCTGGCGCACGGCGCAGTGGCCCAGCGCCTGGGCCAGGTGGCTCTTGCCGGTGCCGCAAGGCCCGACGATGAGCACCGGCGCCTTCTCGTGCAGGTAGCGCCCGGTGGCCAGGTCGTGCACCAGGGCGCGGTTGAGCTGCGGCAGCCGCTCGAAGTCGAACTGCTCCAGCGTCTTGGTCGTTCGGAACTGCGCCCGGCGCAGCCGGGTGCTGAACTTCTTTTGCTCGCGCCGGGCCACCTCGTCGCTGATGAGCAGCGCCAGGAAGTCGGTGTAGGCCAGCTTGGCCTCGATGGCCTGGCGGTTGCGGGCTTCCAGCGAGTCGAAGATGCCGGACAGGCGCAACTGCTTCAACTGCGGTGCCAACTCGGGGGCGGGGTTCATGGGTCTTCTCCTTCAAGGTCAATGCAGCAGGTCTTGCTGCGGGTGGGGGTGGCTGGTGGTGGGGATGTCGGCGAACAGCTCGGTGGCTGGCCGGGTGAAGCGGGTGCGGCCGTAGGCCGGCGGCGTGGCGGCAGGCACGTCAGTGCGCTGGTCGGCTCCGGTGGCCAGGATGGTCTTGACGGTGCGGTAGTGCGCCGAGCCGTGCGCCATCGCCCGGGCACAGGCGGCTTCCAGGCGCGCCCGGCCGTAGGGCCTGAGCAAGGCCAGCACGCCCTGGGCTGCGCGCAGGCGTTCCAGGATGTGGTCGCTGAGCAGTTGCTCGATCAAGGTCACGCAGGCCGGGCCGATGGCCCGGGCCTGGGTGGAGCACCAGACCCGGTCGCGGCCGAAGAAGGCTTGCGCCTCAGGCGGCAGGTGCTCACGCACGCTCACGCGCTGCCCCGGACGCTGGCCTCGCGGGTGGGTGGCCACATGCCGGTAGTCCTCGAACAACGCCACGGCCGCGTCGGTGGCGCGCAGCCACAGGGTCTTGCCCACCAGCGTGAAGGGCGCGGAGTACAGCACCCGCTCGAACTGCACATGGCAGTCGCGGTGCAAGCTCACCCGGTGCCACGTGCCCAGGTCCGGCGCCTGACCGGGCAGCGCCTGCAGCAGCGGCGCTTCGAGTGCGAACAGGGCCAGCGGCGTGCGCCGGGTGGTGCCGTGGCAGCGCACGCCGGCCTCGCCCATGACCCAGGCGCGGGCCTGAGCGTTGAGGTCGGCCAGGTCGCGGAACGTCCGCAGCGGCAGGAAGTTGCCCTTGAGATACTTCACGCCCGACTCGACGATGCCCTTCTTCTGCGGGTCGTGCGGCGGGCAGGGGTCGATCTTGAAGCCGTAGCCCTCGGCGCACTCGGCGTAGGCGCGCTGCACGGTCGGGTCCTGGGCGCAGGCGCGGGTGATGGCGCACTTGGCGTTGTCGATGATCACGCGCCGGGGCACACCGGCGAACCACTCGAAGGCGCGGCGGTGGCAGCCCAGCCAGGTGGCTGCCGTCTGGTCCCAGACGAATTCGACGTACTGGTGACGGCTGGAGGCCAGCGTCATCACGAACGCCCAGGTGCGCCGGGGCTGGCCATCGGGGTGCACGAGCGTGGGACCGGCGCCGAAGTCGACCTGGGCGGCGTCACCGGGGTCGAAGTCCAGGCGGCAGGTGGTCTCGGGCGGCAGCTGGCTGCGGATGTCGGCGACCAGCCGGCGCACGGCCGAGTAGCTCCCTGTCCAGCCATGCTGGCGCTTCAATGCGGCGTGGATGGCGGTGCCCGAGACGCCTTGCTCGATCCATGCGCCGAGTTGATCGCGGTGCGACTCGAGCGTGGAGATGGTGGTGCTGGCCTTGCGCGGGCTGCCCAGCGCAGCGGCGATGGCCTCGTCGTCGGGCAAGGGCTGCGCAGGATCCAGCCAGCCGCGCTCGCTGGCGATGCCTCGCCACTGCGCGGCCTTGGGCCGCCCCATGACGCGCGCCGCGGCGATGTCGCGGTCGGAGTCGCCCTGGCGCATGCGCAGCAGGGCCTGTCGATAGTGATGCATCTCGAATCTCCTGCGCGCCATCTCTGGCCCTCCGGGCAAAGGCCCGAAGGGTAGAGACGGCGTCGCGGTGTTCGAGACGCCCGTCAACCCGGCGCCGGCTGGCTCCTATACGCCGATCCGGCTCTGGCTCCATTACGCCGATCACGCAGTGGATCCAATACGCCGATCCGCGACTGGCTCCTACATGCCGATCACGGACTGGCTCCTATACGGCGGTCGGTGACAGCATTCGCGAGTGGCGTGGCGTCCGTCCAAGTGTGGATGCGGGGAAGGGCGCTGCGTTCTGCGCCCGAGGCATCATCGCGCATGGGTGAAAGGCTTGGCCTCTCGTTGCACTGCGTCGTGTCGAAGCGGCTTCGTCGCGGG
>CAJAES010000097.1 GCA_903938815.1 uncultured beta proteobacterium | reverse complement strand
GTTGACCTGGGAGCCTTCGTGCTGCGCACTCCGGTATTCGCCCTTGGGGCGGCCCGGCGGGTTGACCTGGGAGCCTTCGTGCTGCGCACTCCGGTATTCGCCCTTGGGGCGGCCCGGCGGGTTGACCTGGGAGCCTTCGTGCTGCGCACTCCGGTATTCGCCCTTGGGGCGGCCCGGCGGGCTCATGTCGGGCCCGGCAGGCGATAGCCCAGCCCGCGGACGGTCTCGATGAGGTCTCGGCCCAGCTTGCGGCGCAAGGCCGAGACATGCACCTCCAGGGCGTTGCTCGCCAGTTCCGACTCGAAACCCAGCACCAGGCGTTCCAGTTCGGTCTTCGGCACGATGCGCCCGGTCCGCAGCACCAGCGCTTCCAGGACCGCCCACTCACGCGCCGTCAGTTCGGCCCGCTTGCCATCGACCCAGGCCGCCTTGGCGCCGAGATCGACTTCCACCGCGCCGAACTGCTGCCTGGGGCCCGCAGCCCCGGCGCGTCGGCGGCTCAATGCACGCAGGCGGGCCGCCAGTTCTTCCGGCGCGAAGGGTTTTACCAGGTAGTCGTCGGCGCCGGCGTCCAGGCCCTCGATGCGCTGGTGCAGGCGGTCGCGCGCGGTGAGCATCAGGGCCGGCGTGGTGTCGCCGCGCGCCCGCAGCGCCTTCAGCCACATCAGGCCGGACCCGTCGGGCAGCTGCCAATCGACCAGGAGGGCGTCGAAGGGTTCGCCGCGCAGGGCGTCCACGTCCGAGAGCCTGCGGCACCAGTCCACGACGTAGCCCTCGGCACCGAGGTAGTCCCGAAGGCCCTCGCCGAGGATGTCGTCGTCTTCGATCAGCAGCAGCCGCATCGGGCGGGACGGTACCATTTCGGCGCTTCAGGTGGCCTTAATCCTCGGCTCGCCTAATATGGTCGATGTCACGCGCGTTTTCGGCCACGGTGGAGCAAGTCATTGCCCTGGCCAGCCTGTTCTGGCTCCTGGCCGCCAACCGTCTGTTCTTCGGAGCCGCCCTGGAAGGCCGCGCGCTGGTCGAGGCCGGGACCTGGGGCTTCCTCGCCGCCCTGGCCGTGGTGCTGTTCGGCGTGCACTTCCTGCTGCTGGCCCTGCTGGCCAATCGCTGGACCGTGAAGCCGTTGCTCGCCGTCCTGATCGTCGTGACGGCCTTCGCCACGCACTTCATGCAGAGCTTCGGCGTCTACCTGGACCCCAGCATGCTGCGCAATGCACTGCGCACCGACGTCGCCGAGGCCCGGGAGCTGTTCTCCTGGACGCTGATACCGCACCTCGCGCTGTATGCAGCGCTGCCGTTGCTGGTGCTGTTCAAGGTGCGCATCGCGCGCACGGCCTGGCCGCGGGCCGCCGCAGTGCGCACCGCATCGATCCTGGCCGTCCTCGTCCTGATGGCCGGCGCCCTGCTCGCCATCTTCCAGCCGCTGTCGTCGCTGATGCGCAACCACAAGGAAATGCGCTACCTGGTCACGCCGGCCAACGTGCTCTGGTCTACTTCGGCGGCGCTGAGCCAGGACGCGCGCGGCGCCGCGCGGCCGCGCGAGCCCCTGGGCCAGGATGCGGTGCAGACGCATGCAGACGGTGGCCGCCCCAGGGTGCTGGTGATCGTCGTCGGCGAAACGGCGCGCGCCGCCAACTGGGGCCTCTCGGGCGCCCCGCGTCAGACCACGCCCGAACTCGCCAGGCTGCCGGTCCTCAACTTCCCGCAGTTCTCCAGTTGCGGCACCAACACCGAGACATCCGTGCCCTGCATGTTCGCCGCCGTGGGGCGGCGCGACTACGACGAGGCCCGCATCCGCGGCAGCGAGTCGCTGCTGCACGTGCTGAACCATGCGGGCGTCCAGGTGCATTGGCGCGACAACCAGTCGGGCTGCAAGGGCGTGTGCGAAGGCCTGCCCCAGGACTCCGTCACGACGCTGAACCCGGCCGGGCTGTGCCGTGATGGCCGCTGCCTGGACGAAGGCCTTCTCGCCGGGCTCGACGAGCGGCTCGCCCGCGCGCAAGGCAGCCAGGTGCTGGTGCTCCACATGCTGGGCAACCACGGCCCGTCGTACTTCCGGCGCTACCCGCCCGCCTTCGCGCGCTTCCTGCCGGCCTGCGAGAACGACGACCTTCGCCAGTGCAGCACGGCCGAGATCGTCAATGCCTACGACAACGCGCTGCTCTACACCGACCACGTCCTCGCAAGCCTCGTCGCGAAGCTGCAGGCCAGTTCCGGCAGGGTCGACACCGCCATGATCTTCATGTCGGACCACGGCGAATCGCTCGGCGAGAAGGGCCTGTACCTGCACGGCATGCCCTGGGCCATCGCACCGCCCGAACAGACCCGCGTGCCTGCGGTGATGTGGTGGTCCGACGGCTTCGCGAAGACCGCCGCGCTGGATGCCGGTTGCCTGCGTGCGCGCACCGCGGCCCCGGCCACGCACGACCACCTGTTCCATACCGTGCTCGGGCTGATGGGCGTGAGCACCCGTGACTACGAGCCCGCCTGGGACCTGAGCGCGCCGTGCCGTGCGACACCCCGGCAGACGGCCCTCCCGTGAGCCGCAGAACGCATTTCGACGCGGCCTTGATCCTGGGCCTGCTGGGCCTGCTGCTGGCCTGGGACGCGTCTGGCGCCGACCTGGCGATGACGCGCTGGCTGGCAGGCCCGCAGGGGTTCCCCTGGCGCGACGCCTGGCTGACGCGGTACGCGCTGCACGATGGCGGGCGCATGCTGGCCGGCGTGGTGCTGCTGCTCACCGTGCTGCATTCGCTTCGTCGGGCCGCCGACGGGCCGTCGCGCGCACAGCGCCTGGGCACCCTGGGCGTGGTGGCGCTGGGCTTTCTCGTGGTGCCATCGGTCAAGCGCTTCAGCGCCACCAGCTGCCCCTGGGACCTGGCGGAGTTCGGCGGCAAGGCCAGCTATGTCTCTCACTGGCAGTTCGGGCTGGCCGACGGGGGCCCGGGCCACTGCTTTCCGTCCGGGCACGCGGTGGCCGCGTTCGCGTTCTTCGCGATGTACTTCCTGTGGCGGCCGCATCGGCCTGCGGTGGCGCGCGTCTGGCTCTACGCCACGCTGGCGGCTGGCGCGGCCTTCGGCGCGGCGCAGTGGCTGCGCGGCGCGCACTACCCGAGCCATGTGCTCTGGTCGGCCTGGATCTGCTGGACCGTGGCCGCCCTCAGCTTCAGCCTGGCGGGCTGGGCCAGGCGGGTGGCGGTTCGCGGAGTTGTTCCCATGCCCGTGCCAGCCGCAGCACGCCCAGGTCATCGTGGCGCCGTCCGGCGATCTGCAGCCCGATCGGCGCCCCGCCGGAAGTCCGCCCGCAGTCGACGCTGATCGCCGGCTGCTCGCTCATGTTGAAGGGCAGCGTGAACGCGATGTGCTCGAACGGGCGTTCGGGATCGTTGATGGGGCTGGCCCACTCCGCCGGGAAACGCGCGACCGGACTCACCGGCGACAGGACAGCGTCGTAGGGCGCACAGGCGGCCACCGCCGCATCGCGCAGCGCCCCCATCTGGCTGAAGCCGTGGAAGACCTCGGAGCCCGTGAGCGTGGCGCCGCGCGCGATCCAGTGGCGGATGTAGGGCAGCACCTTGTCCTGCCGCGCCTGCGGCAACGCGGAAAAGTCGAGCCACGAGCGCATGCGCCAGAAACGGTCCATGCCGTCGGCCATGTCGCGGGTGCAGAACGCGCGCACCGGCTCGATGCTGGCGCCGGCGGCCTCGAACCTCCTGGCAGCAGCCTCGATGGCGGCACGGGTCTCGGGCTCCACCGGCAGGCCCCACCCGGCGTCGAGGTGCAGGCCCAGGCGCAGGCCCGTCAGGTCGATGTCGAGGGCGTCCCAGTCGATGTCCTGCCAGGGCAGGCTCATGGCGTCGCGGGCATCGGGCCGCGAGAGCTCGCGCATCATCAGCGCGGCATCGGCCACGGTGCGCGTCATGGGCCCGGCCACGCGGCCGTAGTACGCCGGCTGTATGGGGATGCGGCCGTTGCTCGGCTTGAAGCCCACCACGCCGCACCAGGCGGCGGGCAGCCGGATCGAGCCGCCGATGTCGGTGCCGATGTGCAGCGGCCCGTAGCCGGCCGCAGCCGCGGCGCCGGCGCCGGCACTGCTGCCGCCCGGGTTGCTGGCCAGGTCCCAGGGGTTGCGCGTGAGCGGGTGGAAGGTGGAGAGCCCCGAGGACAGCATGCCCCAGTCGGGCATCGTGGTCTTGGCCAGCAGCACCGTGCCGGCTTCGCGCAGCCGTGCTGCCGGAGGGGCGTCCGCCGGGGCAGGCACCAGCAGCGTGGCAGCCGTTCCCACCGGCACCGGAGTGCCCTTCGTGGCGATGTTTTCCTTGATGGTGCAGGGCACCCCGTCCAGCGCCAGCGGCGTGCCGGCCTGCCAGCGCGCCTCGGAGGCCCGGGCCTGCGCCAGCACACGCTCGGGGTCGAAGGCGTAGAGCGCCTGCAGCCGGGGCTCCCAGCGCTGGATGTGCGCCAGCGTGTCGAGCGCCACATCGACCGGCGAAGCCTCGCCCCGCCGGTACAGGGCCAGCAGCGCCGAGGCGCTCAGCGCATGCAGTTCAGCCAATCTTCACTGGCCCCAGCGCACGGCCGCGATGTCGTTCGCGAAGATGGGCGAACTGGCCCACAGGCCCTTCAGCCCCTTCTTCGCCACGGCCACCTGCGCCGGGTTGAATATCCAGGCATTCACGGCGTCGTCGGTCAGCTGCCGCTGCATCTGCGACCAGTAGCGCGAACGCTCGCCCGGGTTCGTGGTGCCGGCGTGTGCCTTCACGATGTCGTCGAAGGTCTTGCTGCTGTAGCCCCAGTAGTACTCCTTGTTGGTGTACTGCATGTAGTCCAGCGGCTCGACGTGGTTGATGATGGTCAGGTCGAAGTTGCCCTTGAACGGGCCCGACAGCCATTGCGCCCATTCCACGTTCTCGATCTTGGCGACGATGCCCACCTTGGCGAGCATGGCGGCCACCACCTCGCCGCCCTTGCGCGCGTAGGGCGGCGGGGGCAGGGTCAGCGTCACGTTGAGCGGGGTGGCCACGCCGGCTTCCTTCAGCAGGGCCTTGGCCTTCTCGGGGTCGTAGGGGTACTTGCCCGTGAGGTCGACGTAGCCCGTGTCGGTGGGTGCGAAGTGGCTGCCGATGGGCTTGGCCAGGCCTTCGAGCACGCCGTCGATGAAGGCCTTGCGGTCGATGGCGTGCATGATGGCGCGGCGCACGCGCACATCGTCGAACGGCTTCTTCTTGTTGTTGATGGTGAGCTGGCCCTTGCCTGCCGTGGTGCCGATCTCCACCGTGAAGCGCTTGTCGGCCTGGAACTGCTTCAGGCTCTGGAAGGCCGCGAAGCGGGGCATGCCGTCGATGTCGCCGGCCAGCAGCGCCGCAACCTGCGCGGCCTGGTCGTTGATCATGCGGAAGGTGACGCGCTGGATGGCGGGCTTCACGCGAGCGTCGGCACGCGCCGTCAGCGTGATGGCCGAGCCCTTCTTCCAGTCGGTCAGCTTGTACGGGCCGGTGCCCACGGGTGCGGTGGCGGCCGCGGCGGCGGTGGCGGGATGCAGGATGACGGCGGTGTTCTCGCCCAGCCGGAACGGCATTGTCGGGTCGGCGCGGTTCAGCGTCAGGATGACCGTGAGCGGGTCCACCACCGTGATCAGAGAGATGTTGTCGAACACGGCCTTCTTCGCCTTGTTCTTGCTGTCGGCGGCCTTGGCGCGCTCGAAGCTGAACTTCACGGCGTCGGCCGTCAGCGGGCTGCCGTCGGAGAAGGTCACGCCCTTGCGCAGGCGGAAGGTGTAGCTCGTGCCGTCGGGCGATTCGGACCAGTCCTGCGCCAGCAGCGGCGTCACCGTGCCGTCGACGCCGATCTTCGTCAGGCCCTCGAAGATGTTGTAGTGCACCACCTCGCCGATGGCGGCGGCGGCCGCCGTGGTGGGGTCGAGCGAGGACGGTTCCAGCACCATGCCCAGCACCAGCGAGTCCTTGCGGGACTGCGCCTGGGCCGGCCCGGTGGCGACGGCGAGTGCGGCAGAGAGGGCGATGAGGGCCAGCGTGGCGCGGCGTTGCATGGACATCGTCAGGACTCCTGAACAGGACGGGATGGTTTCGATTCTGCACCCGGCAGCGCCGCGAGCAAGCGCTGCGTGTACGGATGCTGCGGACGGCGGAACAGGGTGTCGGAGGGCCCCTGCTCGACGAGGCGGCCGTGCTGCAGCACGATCACGTCGTCGCAGACCAGGTCCACCACGGCGAGGTCGTGGCTGATGAAGAGGTAGGTCACGCCGAACCGGTCCTGCAGGTCCTGCATCAGGTTCAGCACCTGGGCCTGCACCGAGACGTCGAGCGCGCTCACGGGCTCGTCGGCCACGATGAGCTTCGGCCGCGTGATCAGCGCCCGGGCGATGGCGATGCGCTGGCGCTGGCCGCCGCTGAACTCGTGCGGGTACTTGGCGATGTCGGCGGCGCGCAGGCCCACGGCCTCCAGCGCCTCCGCGGTGCGAGCGGCACGTTCGGCGCGGTCGGCGTGGTCGGACAGGCCCAGCAGCGCCAGCGGTTCCGTCACCGTCTGCCCCACCGAGCGGCGCGGATCCAGCGAACCGAAGGGATCCTGGAACACCATCTGGAAACCGGCGCGCGCCTGCTTCAACGCCGCGGGCGCGAGCGCGTGCAGGTCCTGCCCCTCGAACAGCACCCTGCCGGCGCTGGGCGTCTCGAGCGCCATCACCAGGCGCGCCAGCGTGCTCTTGCCCGAGCCCGACTCGCCGACGATGCCCAGGCTGCGGCCGGCCTGGAGCGTGAAGCTCAGGTCCTCCAGCGCGACGAGTTCCTGGCCGGGCGCGAACAGATGCTCCCTCGGCAGCCGGTACCGCCTGGCGAGGTGCTCCACCTGCAGCAGGGGCGCACTCACCCGGCGTCTCCGATCCTGCGGCACCGGGCGTGGTGGCCGTCGCCGAGGTCGACGACGGGTGGCGGCGCCGCCCGGCAGGCGTCCTGCACGAGGGGGCAGCGGTCGGCGAAGGCGCAGCCCGAAGGCATCTCGTGCAGTTCGGGCACGCGGCCCGCGATCGTGGCCAGGCGCGTGCCGCGCGGCAGGCCGAGCCGGGGCCGGGCGGCCAGCAGGCCCCGGGTATAGGGATGCGCCGGGCGGCTGAAGACGGCATCGGCCGGGCCGCTTTCCACCACCTGGCCCGCGTACATGACCATCAGGCGCTGCACGCGGTCGGCCATCACGGCCAGGTCGTGGCTGACGAGCAGCATCGCCATGCCGGTGTCGGCCACCAGGCCGGCCAGCAGGTCGAGCACCTCGCGCTGGATGGTCACGTCCAGTGCGGTGGTGGGTTCGTCGGCCACCAGCAGATCAGGGCCGCAGGCCAGGGCGATGGCGATCACGACACGCTGACGCTGGCCCCCGGAAAGCTGGTGCGGGTAGGCGTCCAGGCGCTGCGCGGCCTGCGGCAACTGCACGCGCTCGAGCAGGCGCAGGGCCTCGGCGCGCGCTTCGGCGCCGCCCATGCGCCGGTGCAGCCGCAGCGATTCCCCAATCTGCCGGCCGACGGTGTGCAGCGGGTTCAGCGCCGTCATCGGTTCCTGGAAGACCATGCCCAGGCGCGCGCCGCGCAGCCGGCACCACGCGGCCTCGTCCAGCGTGGTCAGCTCCTGGCCGTCGAAGCGGATCGAACCGCCGAGCTGCGCACGGTCCGGCAGCAGGCCCATCAGCGCCAGCGCCGTCATCGACTTGCCGCAGCCGGATTCCCCGATCAGGCCCAGCGTCTGCCCTCGGTCGAGCGAGAAGGACACGCCGCGCAGCGCCTCGGCCGGGCCGTGGGCGGTGGGCAGCGTGATGCGCAGATCGCGCACGCTCAGCAGTTCTGACACGGTCGGCATGGGTTCATCGATGACCCGGACGATAACGTGACACCGCGCCGGGTTAGGCTTCGCACCCAATGAGCACCTCACCGCCCCCCCGCGCCGCCAACGGCAACCCCTTGTTCGAGATCGTCATCACGATCCTGCTGCCGGCACTCGTGCTGATGCAGCTCAGCGGCGCCGAGCGCCTGGGCCCCGGCTGGGCGCTGGTGCTGGCGCTGGCGTTTCCGGTGGGCTGGGGCCTGCGCGAGGCCGTGACCCGCCGCAAGGTGAGCTGGATGGCCTTGCTGGGCGTCGTCAGCACGCTGCTCACGGGCGGCATCGGGCTGCTGAAGGTCGACCCGTTCTGGCTGGCGGTGAAGGAAGCGGCCGTGCCGGCCCTGATCGGCCTTGTGGTGCTGGGTTCGAACTGGACGCGCTGGCCGCTGATCCGCATCCTGGTCTTCAACCCCACGCTGTTCGACGTCGACAAGGTCAATGCGGCGCTGAAGGAGCGCGGCACGACCGTGCCTTTCGAACTGAGGCTGCGCACCGGCACGCTCTGGCTGGCCGGCACCTTCTTCTTCTCGGCCGTGGCCAACTACTTCCTGACCCGCTGGATCGTCACGAGCCCGGCCGGCACCGAGGCCTTCAACGAGGAACTCGGCAAGCTCACGCTGATGAGCTACCCGATCATCGCCCTGCCTTCGATGGTGATGATGATGGGCCTGATGTTCTGGCTCGCGCGCAGCGCCCGCAAGCTGACCGGGCTCGACCTCGGCGACATGATGCGCGGCTGAGCGGGCGCGGGCCCGTGCGGCCTTCCGATGCGCGGCGCCTCAGGCCGCCAGCGCCATCGCTTCCGGCGAGGTCTGCACCTCCTCGGTCGTCGCGCGGCGCAGTTCGCGGCGCTCCGACAGGTCGTACCAGCGACCCCGGTGCACGGTGGCGGTGTTGTCCCACATCACCAGGTCGCCGACGCTCCAGCGGTGCCGGTAGACGAACTCGCGCTGCGTGGCGTGCTCCAGCAGGTCCATCAGCAGCATGCGGCCCTCGGCCAGCGTCATGCCCTTGACCTCGCAGGCGTGCACGCCCACGAAGAGGATCTTTCGGCCCGTGCGGGGGTCGGTCTGCACCAGCGGCCACTCCACGGGCGGCAGGGCCTGCTTCTGCGCGTCGGTGTAGTTCGTGTCTCCGAGCATGAAGCGCGAGTGCAGCGCGTAGTGCAGGGCACGCAGGTCCCGGATCTGCCGCTGCTGCCACTCGGGCAGGGCGTCCCAGGCCATGCGCAGGTCGGCGAATTCGGTATCGCCGCCGAACGACGGCGTGATCACGGCATGCAGCATCGAGTACTTGGCGCGCGGGCGCTGGAAGCTCGAGTCGCTGTGCCAGAGCTGGTTGGCGACGTTGCCGACGATCTTGCGGTGGTCGCGCTCCGCGACCTGGCCGTCTGCGGTGACGTTGGAGATGTCGGCCAGCTCGGCGTACTCGAAGCGGTGCGGGCCGCCCGTCAGCTTGCGCAGGCCCAGGTCGAGCGGGCCGAAGTTCTTCGCGTAGGCGATCTGCTGATGCTGGTCGAGCTGCTGGCCGGGAAACACGAGCACGGCGTGCGTGTCCATCAGCGTCTCGACACGCCTGACTTCTTCGGCCGACAGCGGCTGGCGCAGGTCGGGGCCCTCGACGCGGGCGGCGAAGGGCGACAGCGGGGTGATCTTCCAGTTCATCGTGTCCTCACTCGATCTTGATGCCGGCGGTCTTGACGACCTGTGTCCACTTCGCGATCTCGGTCCGGA
The DNA here is from genome assembly GCA_903938815.1 of uncultured beta proteobacterium. Classification (GTDB taxonomy): domain Bacteria; phylum Pseudomonadota; class Gammaproteobacteria; order Burkholderiales; family Burkholderiaceae_C; genus Rubrivivax. The sequence goes on along the minus strand of CAJAES010000097.1, from coordinate 12,636 downwards.
TGATCGCGTCGTAGGCCTGGGGCGTGGAGCCGACCGGCTCCATGCCGAGCTGCGCCATGCGAGCGCCCATCTCGGGCGAGCGCACCGCCGTGGCGATGTCGGCGCTGATGCGCTCCACCAGCGGTCGCGGCACGCCCGAAGGCGCAATGACACCGATCAGGCTCATCGCGCTGAAGCCCGGCAAGGTCTCGGACATCAGCGGCACCTCCGGGCTCTGAGCGGCGCGCTTCGGGCTGGCCAGCGCCAGCAGCTTCATGCGGTTGTCGCGCACGAAGGGCATGGCGGAGAACTGCACGTCGAAGAGCAGCGGCACGCGGCCCGCGATCACGTCCTGCTGCGCCGGAGCGCTGCCGCGGTACGGGATGTGCACCATGAAGATGCCGGCCATGTGCTCCATCATCTCGGCTGCCAGGTGCGTGCCGGTGCCGATGCCGGGCGTGGCATAGGACAGCGCGCCCGGGTTCTTGCGGGCATAGGCCACCAGCTCCGCCACGTTGTTCGCGGGCAGCGACGGGTGCGCGAAGAGCCCGAAGTGAGCCTGCGCGATCAGGCCCACGCCCGCCAGGTCCTTGACGGTGTCGTAGGCCATCTTCGGCTGCAGCGCCGGGTTGATCATGTGCGCGCTGATGGCCATGCCCAGCGTGTAGCCGTCGGCGGGCGCGCGGGCCACGAACTGCGTGCCCACCATGGTGCCGCCGCCCGGCTTGTAGTCGATGATCACGGGCTGCTTCCATTGCGCCTGCAGCCGCTCCGACAGCATGCGCGCCACCGTGTCGGTGGGGCCGCCGGCCGCGAAGGGCACGATCAGCGTCACGGGTTTCGTCGGCCAGGCTTCGGCCTGCGCCAGCGCGCCGGTGCTGGCCAGCAGTGCAGCGGCCAGCACGGCCGCTCGTCTCGTCATCGGGTTCATCTTGGTCTCCAGTCGTTGTGGGTCATCGGGGCGAAACCCCACTGGCCTCGGGATTCGTGAGTGCCAGGCCGGCCAACCCGCCGATCTCGGCGGCGATGGCGTCGGCCATGGCGTGCAGCCGGGGAAGGACTTCCTGCTGCAGGCGCTGCGCCGACACCACGGCAGTGGGGCTTCCGCAGTTCAGGCTGACCACCTCGCCGCGCGGCGTGCGCAGCGGCACGGCGGCGGCGACGATGGCCGGGTGCCATTCGCCCAGCGACAGCGCGTGGCCGCGCTGTTGCGCCAGGGCCAGCGCCGCCAGCAGCGCCGGCCCGGGCTGCGCCCCGAGTGCGAGACGGCGCGTCGGTTCGTCGACGCCCGCCAGCCAGGCGCGGCCCAGGGACGAGGTGTCCAGCGCCATGCGCGTGCCGATGTCCGCACCCATCACGGCCACGGCCGAGCGGGCGCGGCCGGCCTCGACGACCAGCATCTCGGCGCCGTCGCGCACGCCCAGGAAGGCGGAACACCCCGTGGCTTCGGACAGGGCCTGCAGGTGGGGGCGCACCACGGCGCGCAGGTCGAGCCCGGCCAGGAAGGCCTCGGCCAGCCGCATCACGCCGGGCGCGAGTTCGTAGCGTTCGCGCTCGGCAGCGGGCCGCAGGTGCCCGAGCGTCTGCAGTGTCCCGATCAACCGCGCGACGCTGGCCTTGGGGATCCCGGTGGCGGCGGCGACATCGCCGTTGCCCAGCGGGCGCAGCGCGGACGCGAAACAGTCGAGCACCTGGAAGCCGCGCACCAGGGCGCTGACGGCGTCTGTGTCGGGGCTGCGGGCGCGTGGCATGCCGGCGATGCTAGGACTTGTCCTGCATCAATGCAACGATTTTGGAATTGAGTTCCGGTTTCACACTGGTCGACGCAGACACCAGGCGCCGGCCGCGAGCATCCACAGCGACAGCACGCTCACGGCCAGGGCCACGGGCACCTGGGCGTGGATGCGCAGCATCGGAAGGGCCATGCCCGCGAGCAACAGGGCCGACACCACGCCCAGGCCCGAAAGCCAGCGCGGCATGCCGCCGCGGAGCCAGGTCGCGACGCTCAGCGTGCCGACCGCGGCCGCCATGAACACGCTGACGCCCAGCATCTCGCCGATGCCGCCGCCGTACTCGGTCATGGCCGTGAACAGCCACTCGGTCTGCGCTCGCAAGGCGGGGTCGGCGTCCGCGTGGGCGGCGGCCAGCACCGGCATCACGGTCAGCCAGCGCAGGATGCCGATGGACCGGGCCAGCGCCGACAGCGCGCCGAAGGCCGCCACCGTGGCTGCGACCGGGTGCGACAGGCCGCCGAAGCTGCGAGCCGCGAGGCCGATCATGACCGGCGCGACGAGGATCGAGTACAGCAGATAGACCGCGTAGCCGGCCGCCACGGCGTCGGGCGCCGCATGGATGGCCGCCATCTGCTCGGCGGCTGGCCGGTCCAGCGACGCGGGCCAGCCGATGGCCGCGCCGAGCAGGATGAGCGGCGCGAAGGACAGCAGGCCGTCCGCGATCAGCAGCCAGCCCAGGCCGCGTGAAGGAGGGGCAGCGCGAGTGTCCGGCGCGGCGTCGAAGGTGTCTGTGTTCATCAGGTTCCTCGGCAAATGGATTCGGCTCAGGTGGTGAGTGCCTGGGGTGCGGCGCGCGGTCCATGCCCGAGATCCCGCAGTGCCTGCGCGAACGTGGTGTCGACTGCCGTCGCTGGCAGCGGCCCCACTGCCTGCGCCAGGCTGTGGCCGTCCAGCGCATGCGGTACGCGCCACAGGTACGACAGGCGCCACAGCTCGCGGCCGGTGGGCCAGAACACGCCCGCCAGGGCCACCAGGTTCCAGTGCCAGCGGCCGCGACGCCAGCCATCGTCGGGGCGCAGGCCCAGGGCGTGGGCGGCCCGTTCCAGCGCGGCCAGCAGTTCCGAGCCGGTCAGCGTGTGCCCGGCGAAGTGCAGGCGGCGCAGGGCCGTTCCGTCGTCCCGTGCCGCGACCGCGACGAATGCGCGGGCCAGGTCCGGCAGATAGGCCCAGGCATGCGGCACGTCCAGCGGGCCCGGGTACACGAGCTTCCCCGAGCTGATCGACTTCGCGATCATCAGATCGAGCCAGGACCCCGTGCCGCAGCCGTAGAAGTCGCCGGCGCGGATCACCACGCTGCGGTGGCCATCGGCCGCGCGTCGGGACAGCAGGTCCTCCAGTTCGCAGCGCAGCCGCCCCTTTTCGGTGTCGGGATGCTGCGGGGACTGCTCGCCCAGCAGCGCAGGCATCCGCGATCCGTAGTTGTAGACATTGCCCGGCAGCATGAAGAGCGCGCCCAGCCGCTCGGCCACTGCCAGGCCTTGCCGCGCGAGCGGCAGCAGTTCCTTCGTCCAGCGGGTGTATGCAGGGTTCACCGCATACACCACGGCGCGCGCGCCGGCAGCCGCTCGGGACAGGCCGTCGGTGTCGCCCAGAGCCAGCGTGACGGCTTCGGCCCCGGCGGGCAAGGGCGCGGCCGGCGTGCGGCGCATCTGGGCCAGAACGCGCCATCCGGCGGCAGCGAAGGCCTGCACCGCTGCCTGGCCGAAACGTCCGTTGGCGCCGAGAACCAGGACGGTTGCCTGGGCGGGAAGGCTGGACATGGCGCGGGCTCCTGAAGTACGAGACCTTCAGTATTCGACGCGCCATTCCATTCGACAATCGATCAAGAGACCATATGAGCTATGCTTTTTTGCATGAGCCTGAAAAACTTCGACTGGGCCTTGGTGCGCAGCTTCCTCGCGGTGCTCGATGCCGGCAGCCTGATGGGCGCCGCGAGGCGCCTGAATGCGCAGCAGCCCACGCTGAGCCGGCATGTGGCGGAGCTCGAGTCACAGCTCGGCGGCGCGCTCTTCGAGCGCACGGGGCGCGGCGTCACGCCCACGGCGCTCGCGCTGGCGATTGCCGACAGCGCGCGCCAGATGCAGGCGGGTGCCGAGGCGATGGCGCACCGGGTGGCGGGCCGGGCCACCGCCACCGGGGGGACGGTCCGCATCACCACGAGCCAGGTGGCCGCCGCCTGGCTGCTGCCTCGGGTGCTGACCGATCTGCAGCGGGCCGAGCCGGGCATCCAGGTGGAACTGGTGGCATCCAATCAGCTGAGCAACCTGCTGCGCCGCGAGGCCGACATCGCGGTTCGGATGGTGCGACCCGTCCAGGGTTCGCTGATCGCACGCAAGCTGGCGGACCTACCCATCGTCGCTGCCGCGCACCGCGACTACCTCGCGCGCAACGGCACGCCGCGCCTCCCGACCGACTTGCTGAACCACCGGTTGATCGGCTACGACCGCGACGACACCATCGAGCGCGGCTTCGCAAGGCTGGGGCTGGCGCTGCCGCGCGAAGCTTTCACGCTGCGCACCGACGATCAGGTCACCTACGGGCGCCTGGTCGCGGCCGGGGCTGGCATCGGCTTCGTGGCCCGGTACAACCTGGCGCATTGGCCGGGGGTGGAGCCAGTGCTGCCCATGCTGCAGATTCCGCCGTTGCCCTGCTGGCTGGCGGTGCACCGGGAGATCCGCGGCAATCCCGTGGTGCGGCGCGTCTACGACTACCTCGCCGCCGCCATTCCGCAGGCGCTATCGGCTGCGTGACAGGCGAGGGTCTAGCAGGTCGCGCAGGCCGTCGCCCAGCAGGTTCAGGCCCAGCACGCTCAGCACGATGGCCACGCCCGGGTACACCGCGAGCATCGGCGCCTGGAACATCTGCGCCTGCGCCTCGTTGAGCATGCGGCCCCAGCTCGGCTGCGGTGGCTGGGTTCCCAGGCCCAGGTAGCTCAGCGCTGCCTCGGCGAGGATGGCTGTTGCGAACGAGATGGTGGCCTGCACGATCAGCACGCTGGCGATGTTGGGCAGCACGTGGTCGACCGTGATGCGCCACGGCCCCTTGCCCGCCGCCCGCGCGGCCAGCACGTATTCCCGGGCCCAGACCGCATTGGCGGCGCCGCGCGTGAGGCGCGCGAAGACCGGGATGTTGAAGATGCCGATCGCGACGATGCTCATCACGAGCCCCGGCCCGTAGATGGCCGTCAGCATGATGGCCGACAGCAGCGCCGGGAACGCGAACGTGAAGTCGCTCGCGCGCATCACGAGCTCCTCGACCCAGCCGCGCCGCGCGCTGGCCAGCGCACCCAGTGCCACGCCGAATCCCATGCCGATGCCTACCGCGATCAGGCCGACGACGATGCTGTTCTGGCTGCCCACCAGCAGCTGCGAGGCGATGTCCCGCCCGAGGCTGTCGGTGCCGAGCCAGTGCGCCGCGGTCGGCCCCGCGAGCTTGTTCGGGATGTCGATGTCGCCTGGCGGGTAGGGCGACCACACGAGCGACACAAGTGCAGCGAGGATCAGCGCCAGCGTCAGCACGGCGCCGACAGCGAAGCTCTTGTGGCGCCAGGCGCGCGTCGCGAAGCTCATGCGGCGGGCCGCCGCAGGCGCGGGTCGATGAGCAGGTAGAGCAGGTCGACGATGAGGTTGATCGTGATGACGCTCGCCGCGAGGAACAGCACCACGTCGCGCACGACGACGAGATCGCGGTTGGCGATGGCCTGGAACACCAGCCGCCCGAGGCCGGGCAGCACGAAGACGTTCTCCACCACGATCGCGCCGGTGATGAGGTTGCCGAACTGCAGCCCGGCCACCGTCAGCACGGGGATCATCGCGTTGCGCAGAACGTGCCGGCGCAGCGCCTGCCCGCGGCTCAGGCCCTTGGCGCGCGCGGTGCGCACGAAGTCCTCGCGCATCACGTCGAGCACCGCAGATCGTGTGACGCGGGCCAGGATGGCGGCCTGCACCATGGCCAGCGACAGCGCGGGCAGCAGCAGCGCCACGAAGCCGTCGACGACGCCGCCGCCCTCGCCCTCCGTCCAGCCCGGGAATCCCCCGGCCCCCACCCACTGCAGCTGCACCGCGAAGAGCAGGATCAGCAGGATGGCGAACCAGAAGTTGGGTATCGCGATGCCCAGCTGGCTCACGGCCATCACGCCTACGTCGCCGACCCGGTTGTGGCGCGAGGCCGCGTACACCCCGGCCGCGAGCGCCAGCACCACCGTCAGCGCCATCGCCATCAGCGCGAGCGGCAGCGAGACCTGGAGCCGCTCCAGGATCAGCTCGACGGTCGGTGTGTCGTAGGACAGGCTGTTGGCCGTGCGACCCTGCAGCAGGCCCCCCACCCAGTCCAGGTAGCGGGTTGCCGCCGGGCGGTCCAGGCCGAGCTGCTTCTCGAGCGCAGCCAGCGATTCGGCGGTCGCGCTCTCGCCCAGGATGATCTGCGCGGCATTGCCCGGCAGGAGTTCGAGGACCGCGAAGACGAGTGCGGAAGCCACCGCGAGGGTGGCGGCGAAGCTGGCGAGTCGTTGGAGCAGGAGCACGGGCATCGCGTTCTATGATGCCTCATGAACCTGCAATTCGATTCCACGCTGATGTTCGTCGGCGGCCGCTGGATGGCGGCGCGCGAGACGCTGCCGCTGCTCGATCCTTCCACCGGCCAGGCGCTGGCGCGCATCGCGCGCGGCAGCGCGCAGGACATCGATGCGGCTGTCGCGGCGGCCCAGCTGGCGCTGGACGGCGACTGGGGCCGGCTCACGGCCACCGAGCGCGGCCGCCTGCTGATGAAGATGAGCGCGCTCGTGCTGGAGCAGGCCGACGAGCTGGCGCGGCTGGAGGCGCTGGACGTCGGCAAGCCGCTGAAGCAGGGCCGTGCCGACGCGGTGGCGCTGGCCCGCTACCTCGAGTTCTACGGCGGCGCCGCCGACAAGGTGCACGGCGAGACGCTGCCCTTCGCCACCGGCTACACCGCGCTGACGCTGCGCGAGCCGCACGGCGTGACCGGCCACATCGTGCCGTGGAACTATCCGATGCAGATCATCGGCCGCAGCGTGGGCGCGGCGCTCGCAATGGGCAATGCCTGCGTGCTCAAGCCGGCCGAGGAGGCCTGCCTGACGGCCATCGCCTTCGCCCGCATCGCCGAGCAGGCCGGCCTGCCGGCGGGTGCGCTGAACCTCGTGCCCGGGCTCGGAGAGGAAGCCGGCGCGGCGCTTTCGGCGCATCGCGGCGTGCAGCACATCTCCTTCACCGGCTCGGTGGCGGTGGGCGCGCTGATCCAGGCCGCCGCTGCGCGCAACGCCGTCCCGGTGACGCTCGAGCTCGGCGGCAAGAGCCCGCAGCTGGTGTTCGACGACGCCGACCTCGACGCCGCGCTGCCCTTCCTCGTCAATGCCGGCATCCAGAACGCGGGGCAGACCTGTTCCGCCGCCAGCCGCATCCTCGTGCAGCGGGGTGTGTTCGATCAGGTGGCCGCGCGCATGGCCGAGCGCTATCGCGGCCTGCGGGTGGGCCCGGCGATGGACGATCCCGATGTCGGCCCCGTCATCTCCGAACGCCAGCGCGACATCATCCGCGGCTACCTGGCGCTGGCGGGCGAGGCCGGCGTCAGCATCCTTGCGCAGCCCCCCGTGCCCGACGGGCCCGGCTTCTGGGTGCCGCCCACGCTGATCGGCGGCGCAGGCGGGCAGCACCGCCTGGCCCAGGAGGAGATCTTCGGGCCGGTGCAGGTGCTGATCCCGTTCGGCGACGAGGCCGAGGCTCTGTCCATCGCCAACGGCACCGACTTCGGCCTGGTCGCCGGCGTCTGGACGCGCGATGGCTCACGCGCGATGCGCTGCGCCCGCAAGCTCAGGTGCGGGCAGGTCTTCATCAACAACTACGGCGCCGGTGGCGGCATCGAGCTGCCCTTCGGCGGCGTCAAGCGCAGCGGCCACGGGCGCGAGAAGGGCTTCGAGGCGCTGTACGGCTTCTCGGTGCTCAAGACGGTGGCCATCAAGCACGACTGAAGGAGGCGCGAGCCATGAGACTCAAGGACAAGGTTGCCATCGTCACGGGCGGCGCCAGCGGCTTCGGCGCCGGCATCGTGCGCAAGTTCGTCGCGGAGGGCGCGCGCGTCGTCATCGCGGATCGCAACCTCGAGGGCGCGCTGGACCTCGCGCTGCAGTTGGGCGAACACACCCGGGCGCTGCGGGTCGACGTGGCCGATGCCACCGACGTGCGGCTCATGATGGAAGCAGCGGAGCTGCACTTCGGGCGCCTGGACATCCTCGTCAACAACGCCGGTGTCACGCACCTGCCGCAGTTGCTGGAAGAGGTCACCGAGGAGGATTTCGACCGCATCGTCGCCGTGAACATGAAGGCCATCTACCTCGCGATGCGCGAGGTCGTGCCGCGCTTCAAGGCGCAGAAGTCGGGCGTGGTGCTCAACATGGCCAGCACGGCGGGCGTGAGCCCGAGGCCGCGCCTGGGCTGGTACAACGCCAGCAAGGGCTGGGTCATCACGGCCACGCGCGCGAATGCGGTGGAGCTCGCTCCGTTCGGCATCCGGGTCAATGCGCTCAACCCGGTGGCGGGCGAGACGCCGCTGCTCAAGTCCTTCATGGGGCAGGACACGCCGGAGATCCGCGCGAAGTTCCTGTCCACCATCCCGATCGGGCGGTTCTCCACGCCCGAGGATCTGGGCAACGCCGCCTGCTTCCTGTGCAGCGACGAGGCTTCCATGATCACGGGCGTGTGCATGGAAGTCGACGGCGGGCGCTGCATCTAGGCGGCGCCTCGCCGCAGGGGCCTTACTTCGCTGCGGACGTCTCGTGGCGGTCGGCGGCGGCCAGCAGGTCGCTGGCGAAGCCCGGGTCGGTGGCCTGCAGGTGGCGGGCCATCTCGCGCACTTCGGCGGCTTCCTGGGCGCGGCTGAGCGCGCGCGGGGCGGCGCTGAACAGTGCCGCGACGGCGTTCCACACGGCCACGAAGGCCTCGGCACCCAGACGGGCGCCGCGCTGCGGGGCGGGGGTGGGGATGGAAAGAACCTTGAAGGTGGTGGTGCTCATGTCTGTATTCCTTGGAATTCGGTGATCGGGTGTGCGGCTTGGACGCGCGGCTCAGGCCTGCGGCTCAAGCGTGCGGCTCAAGCGTGCGGCTCAAGCGTGCGGCTCAGACGCGGTCAGCGGCTTCGAGCAGGCGGCGTGCGAGCGCGGGGTCGCCGTGCATATGGCGCTCTGCGACACGGCGGAGTTCGGTGGCGGCGCGGCGTTGGCCGTGCGCTTCCAGTGCCGTCCACAGGCGCTGGAAAAAGCTGGGGGTGGCAGCGGCGGTCGAAGCGACGGGCGCGAGGCGGAGGGTCTGCAGGACTGTGGTGCTCATGGCGGGGTTCCTTTGTTCGCCTGGTGTCGGGTAAACCCTTGGGCGACAACCAGAGATTAGTACTAACCCTCATCACTTCCAATGAATAATCATCATGTAAGGTATAAACGGAACGCTTATTGAGGGCCGACCGTGAAGAACTTCCGCACCCTGGACCTGAACCTGCTGCGGGTCTTCGACGCCGTCATGACGGAAGGCAGCATGACCCGCGCTGCCGAATCGCTGGCGATCACCCAGCCCGCCGCGAGCCACGCGCTGAAGCGCCTGAACACCTGGGTCGGCGAACCGCTGTTCCAGCGGGCAGCCACCGGCATGAAGCCGACGGCGCGGGCCGTGGCCCTGTGGCCGCAGGTGCGCGCGGCGCTCCAGGATCTGCAGCGCTCGCTGGCGCCTGGCGCCTTCGACCCCGCGAACGACCGCGCCGAGTTCCGCATCACGATGGCCGATGCCGCTGCCGGCATCCTGGCGCCCACCATGGTCACGGCCGTGGAGGCCGAGGCAGCCCGGACGGACCTGCGCATCCTCCCGCTGACCACGCGCGACCCGCGCGGCCTGCTGCACGACGAGGAGGCGGATCTCGCGGTGGGGCACTTCCCGGCGTTGCTGAGTGCGCTACTTGCTGAAGGTGAGCGCGCACTCCTGAGGCATCGGCGGCTGCACCGCACCCAGTACGTCTGCGTCATGCGCCCCGGGCACCCGCTGGCCGAGGGCGAACTCACCCTGGAGCGCTACTGCGGAGCCCACCACGTGCTGGTCACGGTCTCTGGCCGCGCCTATGCCGAGGTCGACGAGGCCCTGGCCCTTCTAGGCCGGCGCCGCCGGGTCGTGATCACCGTCAACCAGTACCACATCGCCGGCCGGGTGGTGGCGCAGTCGGACCTGCTGACCGTGCTGCCGGCGTCGTTCGTGGACGCATCGGTGTCCACGCCGGTCGTGGTGCGGCCCTTGCCTGTGGACATCGGGCCGCTCACCGTCGACATGGTGTGGCTGGCCCGGCGCGACACCGACCCGGCCCACCGCTGGCTGAGGGATCTCGTCGAGCGGTCGGCGCGCTTCAGCCAATGACGGCGGCCATCGCCTGCGCCGTGCGCTCGACGTTGCCGGTGTTCAGGCCCGCCACGCACATGCGCCCTGAGCGCACCAGGTAGACGGCGAACTCCTCGCGCAGGCGGTCCACCTGCCCGGCACTCAGCCCGGTGTAGCTGAACATGCCGCGCTGGCTGAGGAAGTAGCCGAAATCCCGTCCGGGAAGGCGGGCCGAGAGCACGGCGTGAAGGCGCTGGCGCATTCCGAGGATGCGTTCGCGCATGGCCGCCACGTCGGCCTCCCATGCGGCACGCAGGGCCGGGTCGCCGAGCACCAGGCTCACGATGCCGGCCGCGTGGATGGCGGGGCTCGAGTAGTTGCGGCGCACGGTGGCCTTCATCTGGCCGAGCACGAGCGCGGCCTCGGCCGCATCCGCGCACACGACCGACAGCGCGCCGGCGCGTTCGCCGTAGACGCTCATGCTCTTGGAGAACGAGTTCGCGACGAAGAAGGTGAGGCCGGCATCGGCCAGCAGGCGGATCGCGAATGCGTCTTCCACGATGCCGTCGCCGTAGCCCTGGTAGGCGATGTCCAGGTAGGGCAGCAGTTGGCACTCGCGCACGATGGGGACAAGGGCCTCCCATTGCGCCCGTGTGAGGTCCACGCCCGTGGGGTTGTGGCAGCAGGCGTGCAGCAGCACCACGCTGCGCGGGGGCAGCGCGCGCAGGGCCGCGCACATGGCGTCGAAGCGCAGGCCGCCGGTGGCGGGGTCGTAGTACGGGTAGGTCTGCACCGTGATGCCGGCGCCCTCGAACATGGCGCGGTGGTTGTCCCAGGTGGGGTCGCTCACCCAGACGCCGCTGTCGGGCAGCCAGCGCTTGATGAAATCGGCGCCGACCTTGAGGCCACCGCTCGAGCCCACGGTCTGCAGCGTCGCGATGCGGCCGTCGCGCACGGCGGCATGGTTGGCGCCGAAGAGCAGGTGCTGCACCTCGCGCCGCATGGCCGCCGAGCCCTCGATGGGCAGGTAGGGCTTGGGCGCGCTCTCCGCGAGCAGTCGCGCTTCGGCATCGCGCACGCAGCCCAGCACCGGGATGCGGCCTTCGTCGTCGAAGTAGATGCCGATCGACAGGTTGATCTTCTCGGGGCGCTTGTCGGCCTGGAAGGCCTCGTTCAGGCTGAGGATCGGGTCGCCGGCGTAGGGGTCGAGGTGCTGGAACATGCTGGTGGGTCGCTGTCGGGTTCTAGGGCTTGGGCTGGATCAGGTTCAGGTTCAGGTTCAGGTTCAGGTTCAGGTTCAGGTTCAGGTTCAGGTTCAGGTTCAGGTTCAGGTTCAGGCGCCGAGCGCCTTGACGATGTCGGCGTCCAGGGATTCCGGGCTGTCGTTGGGGGCGTAGCGCTTGAGCACCCGGCCGTCACGGCCGACCAGGAACTTGGTGAAGTTCCACTTCACGCCCTCGGTGCCCAGCAGCCCGGGCTTCTGCGCCTTCAGCCACTGCCAGAGCGGGTGGGCGTCGGCGCCATTGACCTTGACCTTGGCCATCATCGGAAAGCTGACCCCATAGTTCAGCTCGCAGAACGAGGCGATCTGATCGTTGGTGCCGGGGTCCTGCGCGCCGAACTCGTTGCTCGGAAAACCCACGATCACGAGGCCCCGGTCCCGGTACTTGCGCCACAGCGCCTCCAGCCCGGCAAACTGCGGCGTGAACCCGCAGGCGCTCGCGGTGTTCACGATCAGGATCACCTTGCCGCGCTGAGTCGACAGCTGCGCTGATTTGCCATCGATCGACAAGGCTTCGAAGTCATAAATGCTGGCAATGGTCATGCGTATCCCCCGGAGTAGCGGCGCACATGGTACGCCGCGCCGGCATGCGCGGCGTAAGATGGTTGCAGCCTCGAACGCCCGATGCCACCGCACGACCCGCCGTCGCCCTCAAGCCCGCCGCCCGATGCCGTGCTGGCCCGCTGGGCGCGTGCCGCCGAGAATGCGCGAGAGGGTTTGTTCGAGTTCCAGCCCGCAAGCGAGGACGCCTGGTTCTCCGACCGTTTCGCCTCCGTGCTCGGGTTCGCGCCCGGTGAACTCCCGGACCGGCGGACCGCCTTCACCGAGCGCATCCACCCCGAAGACCTGCCGCTGTGGCGCCATGCCTGGCACTCCGCGAGCGAGCAGGGCGCACCCATCCTGCTGCAACTGCGCCTGCTCGACCGCGACAGCGCGTGGCGGTGGTGCGTGCTGCGCGCGCGCTGCTGGGCTGGCGAGGACGGCGTCACCCACTGTGTCTCCGGCGCACTGGCCGACATCCACGACGAGCGCCTGTCGCTGCAGGCGATGGAGCGGCTGGTGGCCCAGCGCACCGCCAGCCTCGACCGCGCCTTGGCCGAGGCCGAGCGCGGCCGCGAGGAAGCACAGCATGCGCGCCAGGCCCAGGCGCGCTTCCTGGCGCTCATGAGCCACGAGTTGCGCACGCCGCTGTCCGGCCTGCTGGGCCTGGTCGACCTCT